>NZ_CP061177.1:0-600000 GCF_017355405.1 Roseomonas haemaphysalidis | reverse complement strand
CACCACCTATTACGAGCCCTTCCACGTGGCCCGCACCTTTGCCACGCTGGACCTGATGGTGGGCGGCCGCGCGGCCTGGAACGTGGTCACCTCGCTCAACGATTCCGAGGCCCTGAACATGGGCCAGACGCAGCACCCGCCGCACGACCTGCGCTACGACCGCGCGGACGAGTTCATCGAATGCGTGCTCGGGCACTGGAACTCCTGGGAAGACGACGCGCTGGTGGTGGACCGCCGCAACGGCGGCATCTTCGCCGACCCGGACAAGGTGCACCGGCTGGACCACCAGGGGCGCTTCTTCCGCTCGCGCGGGCCTTTCACCGTGCCGCGCTCGCCGCAAGGGCAGCCGGTGGTGATCCAGGCGGGGCAAAGCGGGCGCGGCAAGCAGTTCGCGGCGCGGTGGGGCGAGCTGGTCTTCGCCGCCTACAAGTCCATGGCGTCCGGCCAGGCACAGTACAAGGACCTCAAGGCCGCCATCGCGGCGGCGGGGCGCAACCCGGACCACGTGCGCATCGCGCCGCCCGTCTACGCCGTGGTGGGCGAGACGCGCGAGATCGCCCGGGAAAAGGAGGCCTTTCTCCGCACCCTGGCGCAGCCGGAGGATTCGCTGTCGCTGCTGGGCGAGATCCTGAACTTCGACTTCTCCAAGCACGCCATGGACGAGCCGATCGGCGATGCCGAGCTGGCCGGCATCTCGGGCCAGCAGGCGCTGCGCGACCGCGTGGTGCAGGCCAGCGGCAAGGCCAACCCGACGCCGCAGGACTTCGTGACCCATTCCAAGCGCGGCACCATCCACGAGATGCCGGTGTTCTGCGGCACGGCCGCCGACGTGGCCGACGAGATGGAGGCCTGGTACCAGGCTGAGGCCTGCGACGGCTTCGTGGTGGCGGCCACCCACCGCCCCGGCGCCTACGAGGACTTCACCCGCTACGTGGTGCCGGAGCTGCAGCGGCGCGGCGTGTTCCACAAGGAATACGCCGGCACCACGCTGCGCGAAAACCTCGGCCTGCCCAAGGCGGTCGCCAAGGGTGCCCCGCGGCGCAGCCTGTGAGGAGAGGGGAGATGCGCGAGTACCGGCTGGTTTCCACCAGCGGCATCCTCGGATACGGCTACCCCGAGGCCTGCCTGAACGCCGCCATGGAGCGTGGCGTGGACATGATCGGCTGCGACGGCGGCAGCAGCGACCCGGGGCCGTATTACCTGGGCAGCGGCAAGCCTTTTGTGTCGCTGCGCGCCATGCGGCGCGACCTGCGGCTGATGCTGATCGCCGCCATCCGGCACAAGGTGCCCCTGGTGATCGGCACCGCCGGCGGCGCGGGGGGCGAGCCGCACCTGCAGCTGGTGGCGCAGATGGTGCGCGACATCGCGCGGGACGAAGGGCTGCATTTCAAGATGGCCCTGATCCATGCGGAGCAAAGCCAGGACCGCGTGCTGCGCTTCGTGCGGGAAGGCCGCAGCCGCCCGCTCGGCCGCATGGCGCCGCTGGAGGAGGAGACGGTGCGACGCGCCACGCGCATCGTCGGGTTGTGTGGGCCGGAACCCTACATGCGGGCGCTGGGGGAGGGGGCGCAGGTGATCCTGGGCGGCCGCAGCAGCGACCCCGCGCCCTTCGCCGCCTGCGCCATGAGCGCGCAACTGCCGCCCGCGCCGTCATGGTACGCCGGCAAGATGCTGGAATGCGGCGCGCTGCCCGCCTGGCCCAAGGGTCCGGACTGCCTGCATGTCACGGTGCGCGAGGACGGCGTGACCTGCGAGCCGATGGGCGACAAGCGCTGCACGCCCATCTCCGTCGCCAACCATTCGCTGCATGAGAATTCCAGCCCGGTCCGCCATGTGGAGCCGGGCGGCGTGCTGGACACCAGCGACTGCGTGTTCGAGCAGGTGTCCCACAAGGCGACGCGGGTGTCCGGCATGCGCTGGACCCCGGCCGACGACTACACGGTGAAGCTGGAAGCGGCCGAGTTCGTCGGCCACCGCGCCGTGAGCTTCGCCGGCACGCGCGACCCCATCCTGATCCCGCAGGTGGACCACTTCTTCGGGCTGGTGCGGGAGCTGGTGCGCGGCAAGGCGGACGACCTCGACATCGCGCCGGAGGACTACCGCCTGACCATCCACACCTATGGCCGCGACGGCGTGATGGGCGCGCGGGAGCCGGTGCGAAACGCGCGGCCGCACGAGCTGGGCTTTCTGATCGACGTGGTGGCGAAGGAGCCGGACATCGCCCAGGCGGTGATCGCGCTGTCGCGCACCAGCATGCTGCACAGCGACTTTCCCGGCCGCCTCTGCAAGGAAGGCAACATGGCGATCCCCTTCTCGCCGTCCGACCTGGCCGCCGGCGAGGTGTTCCGCTTCAGCATGAACCACGTGGTGCTGCCGGAAGACCCCTGCGAGCTGTTTCCCATCGAGCATGAGGCCGTGTGATGCCGCGCATCCGGGATATCGCCCAGGTCTGCAAAAGCAAGAACGCCGGTCCCTTCGACGTGACCATCGACGTGATGTTCGCCGAGGAGGAGGTCTTCCGGAAGGTGCAAGGCAGCGGCGTGCTGCGGCCCGAGCTGTTCGCCACGCTCTACGGCGTGCGGCCGGAAGAGGTGCTGCTCACCGTCTACGAGCCGGGCCGGGCCTTCAAGGCCACGCTGCCCCGGCTGCTGCCCGCCGGCGAGATCGGCGACACGGATGTCTACGGCGCGCAGCAGCACGCGCCGCTGCTGGATGTCGAGATTCCGATCTGACCTCCGGCGCCTTCCAGCCTGGCCGCTTCCGATCTAGCATGTTGCCCACAGCGGACGCAGTTCCGCGTTGGGGGCAACGGCATGGCGCGCATCTCGCTCGATCCGGCGGAGCTGGAAACCTTTCTGACCATCGCGCGGACGGGCAGCTTCACCCAGGCCGCGCGGGCGCTGTGCCTGTCGCAGCCTTCCGTCAGCCAGCGGGTGCAACGGCTGGAAGGCGAGCTAGGCGTGCGGCTGTTCGACCGCAGCGGCCGCAAGGTGGAGCTGACCCATGCCGGGCTGCGGCTGCGCGACCGGGCCGAGCCCATCGTCACCGAGATGCATGCCATGCTGGCCGAGTTCCGCGACGAGCAGCAGGCGCGGCGGCGGGAGCTGGTCGTCGCCGCATCGCCCATGCTGGCCGCCGTGGTGCTGCCGGCGGTGGTGCGGCGCGTGACGGAGCAGACGCCCGGCGCCGTGGTGCATATCCATGACAAGGATGCCGGCGCGGCGTTGCAGGATCTGGCCGTGGGCGATGCCGACCTCGCGGTGATGGTGATGGACAGCAGCGACCCGCGCTTCGCGGCCGAGCCCCTGCCGGGCGACGAATGCGTGGTGGTGGCGCGCACCGGGCACCCGCTGCTGGCCGCGCCGGCGGTGGGCTTCGACCAGATCCTGCGCTTTCCCGTGCTGCTGTCCTCCAGCCAGGTGCGGCTGACCCGGCTGGTGACCGAGGAATCGGCACGGCGCGGGCTGGAGTTCCGGCCTTCCCTGTTCGCCAGCACGGTGCGCACGGCGCTCGGCATGGTGGGCGCCGGCATGGGCGTCACCATCGCGCCCAGCGCGGTGGTGCGCGCGGCGGGGCTGCCCGAGCTCAGCACCGTCCCGATCGAGGGGCGGCCCGTGCTGCGACAGTTCAGCACGGTGCGGCTGCGCAACCATCCGCTGTCGCCCATCGCGCGGGCCTTCACGGGGCTGTTGCAGCAGGAATGGCGGCGCCTGTCGGCCTGATCAGCCGGTGATGCGGGTCAGCAGGCCCTCGCGCGCGGCCTTGTCCCACGCCTGGTCTTCCCGGATGTTGCGTTCCCGGAAGGCGTCCGGCCCCTCGATGATGCCGAGGTTGCCCATCTCCTGCAGCCGTTGGCGGGTGGCGGGGTTCTGCACCGCCTGCTGCAGGGCCGCCGCGATGCGGGCCGGGATCTCCGGCGGCAGCTTGGCCGGGCCAAAGAAGCCGATCCAGGCCGTGTGGTCGAAGCCCTTGGGCCCCACCTCCTGGATGGTCGGCACCTCGGGCGCCGCCTGCATCCGCGTGGTGCTGGAGATGCCTAGGATGCGCAGCCTGCCGCTCGACATCTGCGCCAGCACGGTTTCCGGGCTGCCCCAGCCGACCTGCAGCACGCCCGCGATCAGGTCCGTCATCATCGGCCCGCCGCCGCGATAGGGGATCTCCGTCATCTCGACGCCGGACAGCCGGGCGAAGGACTGGCCCACAAAGCTGCTGACGGCGGTGGAGGTGCCGTAGCTGACGTCCCGCGGGTGGGCGCGCGCGTAATCCAGCAGGCCTTTCAGGTCGCCGAACGGGGCGGCGGCGCCGGCCGCCAGCATCATCGGGTAGTTGGAGATCATGGCGATGGGCGTGAAGTCGCGCAGCGGATCAAAGGGCAGGCTTTGCATCACGTAGCGGTTGGCCAGGTGCCCGTTGGTCACCGTGACCAGCGTGTAGCCGTCCGGCGCCGAGCGGGCGACGGCTTCGGACCCGACCACGCCGTTGGCGCCGGCCCGGTTCTCCACGATGATTGGTTGGCCCAGCATGGGCCGGATCGCCTCGCACAGGATGCGGGTGGTGAGGTCGGCGCCGCCGCCGGGGGCATAGGGCACGATCATGCGGATGGGGCGGCGGGGCCAGTCCTCGGCCTGGGCGAGGGCGAGGCGGGGCGTGGCCAGGGCGATGGCGCTGGCCATCAGGGTGCGCCGCGTGGCTGGCATGTCGGCTCCTTTGGCGGTCCTCGCGGCCGGGGCGGAAGCCGGCCGCCTTGTTCTTTCTTGGACCTCCAGGTTGCCGGGCGGACGCCGGGGGCGTCCATTTCGCAAATCTTATGGAGCCACAGCGCGTGCCTATGGCGCGCCGCCCGGGCCGGCGCGCGCTATCGCTTGGATACGCCCCAGAACACCGGCACGGTGGTGGGGCGCAGCCCTTCCACATTGGCGCGATAGGCGGACAGCGTGCGGAACTGCGCGGCGGGGATATAGGGCAGCACCTCGAAGGCGCGGGCCTGCACGCGGTCCAGCAAGGCCTGCCGCTTGTCCGCGTCGCCTTCCTCCCACCAGGCGCGGCGCAGGGCTTCCAGCTGCTCGTCCCGCGGCCAGCCGGCCGGCGCGGTGTCACCGGGGCTTGCGAGGTACTGGTTGGTCAGCGGATTCTGCCCGTCCAGCACGTTGGCCACCGTGACAAACAGGTTCCAGCCGCCGGCATCCGGTGCCTCGCGCCGGTTGCGGCGCTGCGTCAGCGTGCCCCAGTCCATGGCGGGCACGTCCATGTTCAGCCCGGCGCGCTGCATGGCATCGGCGATCACCAGGGTGGAGGCGTTGTTCAAGGGGCTGTCCGTGGCGTTCAGGAACACCACCTTGCCGCCGTTGTAGCCGGCTTCGCGCAGCAGGCTGCGCGCCCGTGCCAGATCCGGCTGGCCCAGGCCGGTGGCGCCGGCACGGCTTTCCAGCGGCGTGCCGCAGAAGAAAAAGGCCGGGCAGTTGGCCACCTGCTCGGACGGCCGCACGCCCATGGCGTCCAGCACGTCCTGCTGGTTGATGACGTGCAGCAGGGCCTGGCGCGCGCGGGGGTCGTTGAAGGGCGGCTGGGTGTGATTCAGCCGCAGCCACACCTGGAAGCCCACGGGGTTGTAGGCCATGGTCCGCACCTGGCGGTTGCGCTCCAGCGTCGGCACCACGTCGGGCGCCGGCTGCTCGATGAAGTCGATCTCGCCGTTCTGCAGCGCCGCGGCGGCGGTGGCCGGGTCCGGCATCGCCAGCCATTCCACGGTGTCCACCTTCACCACCTTGCCGCCGGCCAGCCCGTCGGCGGCCTCGGCGCGCGGGCGGTAGGCGGGGTTGCGGCGGTACACGGCGCGGTCCCCCGCGCGCCATTCGCGGGTGTCGAAGGTGAAGGGGCCGGAGCCGGTGGGGTCGGTGATCGCGACATTGGCGGGCGTGGCCGCGATGCGCTCGGGCATCACGAACAGCGCGCTGCCGGTGGGGCGCGCCAGGGCTTCCGCCACCAGTGCAAAGGGGCGCGACAGCACCAGGGTGAAGGTCCTGTCGTCCACCACCTCCAGGGATGCCGTCGCGGCGGCGAGGGCGCGGCCGACGATGTCGCGTTGCCCCCAGCGCCGGATGGAGGCCACCGCATCCGCTGCGCGCACCGGCTGGCCGTCATGGAACGCCAATCCATCGCGCAGCGTGAAGCTGTGGCGCATGCCGTCGGCCGATACGGTGTGACTGTCCACCATCTGCGGCCGCGCCTGGCCCGCGCTGTCGAAGGCGAAGAGCTGGTCGTAGACAAAGAAGCCGTGGTTGCGCGCGAAGGCGGCCTGGGACAGCACCGGGTCGATGGCCGTCAGGTCGTTGATCAGCACCACCCGCAGGGTCTGCGCCGGCGCCTGCGCGGCGGCGGGCGCCGCAGACAGGCCGGCGCCGAGGGCGGCGGCGAGCAGCAGGCGCGCCACCGCGCGCCGGGCGGGTTGAGGAACAGGCATGCGGCAAACCCCCGATCGATTCGCCGCCATCCTGCCATGAACCCCGGTCGGCGTATCTCAGCCCGTGAAGGCGGGAAAGCTGGACGGGGACAGCTGCTCGATGTCGCGCCCCGCCCAGTCGCGGCTTTGCATGCCGGCCCACATCGCTTCCGCGCCCTGTTGCACGGCGCGGCCGAGCTCCACCAGGTCGTAGCCCGGCACCACGCCGTCCCGCATCACCACGCGGCCGTCGATGATGGAGCACTGCAGGTCCTCGGCGGTGGCGGAAAACACCAGGTTGCGGACCGGGTCGCGCAGCGGCGTCATGAACAGGCTGTCGCCCCGCCAGATCAGCAGGTCCGCCTTGGCGCCGGGCGCGATGCGGCCGAGGTCGTCCCGCCCCAGCGCCTTGGCGCCGTTCAGCGTGGCGGCGTTGAACACGTCCGCCGCCGTGGCGACCTGCGTGCGCCGGTCGGCGATCTTGGACACCACGGAGGTCCAGCGCATGGCCTCGATCATGCTCTGCGGGCAGGTGTCCGTGGCGATGGTCATGTTGACGCCGCGCCGCTGGTAGCGCGCGAAGCTTTCCATGGCGATGCCGCGCCGCGCGAACACCCACACCGCATGCGCCACGTTGGCGCCCGTGTCGGCTAGAATGCCGATGTCGTCGGCATGGTAGTTGGCCCAGCTGCTTTCGCCGGGAATGATGCAATGGCCGAGGATGCAGCGCTCCGACAGAAAGCCGATGGATTGCAGCCACTCGATCGGCGTGCAGCCGTTGCGGTGCGTCATCTCGATGAACTCGGGCACCGATTGCGAGACATGCAGCGCCAGCGGCACCCGCATGTCGCGCGCCGCGTCGGCCGAGCGGCGCAACAGGGCCTCGGAACAGGTGTCCACCTGCATGGGCGTGAGAAAGCCCTTGATGCGGCCGTTTTCCCGCCCGTCCACGCGCTCGATGAAGCGCACCGCGGCGTCAAAGGCGGCGGCGCCGTCGTCCTCCGCCCATTCGTAGTTCACCACGCGGCCGTCCGGCGTGAACCAGCGGCCGGAGCGGTAGCCCTGGCCGATATAGGCGCGGATGCCGCAGCGCGCGGCATGCTCGGCCACCACGTCGCCATGGCCGCCGATCTCCATGATGGTGGTGGTGCCGGTGCGCAGCAGCTCCGGCATGGAATAGGCGATGGAGGCGCGCCGCGCCGCTTCCGTGATGGCGCCGTCGCGCGCGGACAGGAACTCGAACAGGCCGGACAGGTAGAACTGCCGCGGGCCGCGGTCCTCCACGAAGCTCTTGTCCAGCGGCGATTCCGAGAGATGCGCATGGGTGTTGATGAAGCCCGGCGTGACCACGCGGTCCGGCGCCTCGATCACCTCGTCCACCGGCCCGTCGTAGCTGTGGCCGACATGGCGGATGGTGTCGCCGTCATACACCACCACGCCATCGCGCAGGTGGCGGTGGCCGCCATCCTGAAAGGCGATCACGTGAGACGCGCGGATCATGGTCACGGGCATGCATGGTTTCCCTGGCGGTTGGTGACGGAAGGGCGGATCAGTCCAGCTTCAGGCCGATGCGCTGGACGATGTTGCGGTACAGCGCGAACTCGCGGTCCAGAAAGGCGCGGGTGGAGGCGGGGGTGCTGTCCGCGACGGGGGTGGTGCCGGTGCTTTCCAGCCGCTCGCGCACGCGCGGCTCGGCCAGCGCCGCGTTGGCGGCCCGGCTGAGCGCGTCCGTGACATCGCCTGGCATGTCCCGGGGGCCGGCCATCACCGTCCAGGTGGTCAGCTCGTAGTCGGGCAGCACGGCCTCGGCCACCGTCGGCACGTCAGGGAAGTTGGGGTCGCGCCGGCGGGTGGTGACGGCCAGCAGCCGCAACGTGCCGTCGCGCACCTGGCCGACCACGGAACCAAGCTGGTCCACGGCGTAGAGCGTTTCGCCCTTGATCAGCGACTCGGCGGTTTGAGAGCCGCCGCGATAGGGGATGTGCTGCGCGCTGGTGCCGGCCAAGTTCGCCAAGTAGTCCGCGCCCAGATGCGCCACCCCGCCGACGCCGGAGCTGGCATAGGCGATCCGCCCCGGCTCGGCCCGCAGCCGGTCCACCAGTTGCTGCAGGGTGGTGACGCCGGATTGCGCCGGCACCACCACGCCCAGCGGGCTGGTGCCGACCAGGGTGATGGGCGTGAAGTCCTCCGTCGGGTGGTAGCGCGCGGCGCTGGCGCCGGAGGCGGGTGCCACCGCCAGGGTGGAGGCGGAGCCCACCAGCAGCGTGTAGCCGTCCGGCCGCGCGCGGCGCACGTAATCCGCGCCGATGGCGCTGCCGCCGCCTGGGCGGTTCTCCACCAGGGCGCGGCCCTCGGCGGTCAGCAGCGGCCGCATGCGGTCCGCCAGCAGGCGGCCTGCGAGGTCGTTGGCACCGCCGGGGGCGAAGGGCACGATGACTGTGATCGGCCGGTCGGGAAAGGCGGCCAGGGCCGGGCGCGAAAGGGAAAGGCCGGCGGCCGCGAGGGCGAGCGTGCCGGTGCGGCGGCCGAGGTGGCGTCGGGTCAGCATGGACAGATCTCCTCGCCGGCTTCTTTGCGAACCGGTCAAAACGGCAGTCTGCCCAAACCGGCACGCGGCGTCACCCGCCGCCGGCGGACACCGCGGCGGCGCCATGCCGGGCTCCGCTGGCCGGCCGTCGCCGCCGCCTGCGGCGCGGCAGGGCCACGGTGCCCGTCCCTCTGTCTGCCGGATGGTTTGAGGCTGGTTCCGGGACCGGCGCCCGCCCGGGAGCGTTCAATCGCCCAGGATTTCGCGTTCCAGCCGCGTGCCGGGCCGGTCCTCGATCACCAGGTGAACGTGGGCCGCTTCGCCGGAAATGAAGTAGCGGGCGACGACCGTGTGCACGATGCGGTTGGCGGCGTCGTGACGGTCCAGGCCCCTGGCAACGCCCGGCTCGACGATCAGATCCCCGACAGCCGGCACCGTGCCCCCGTATGATGACAAGGGCGCGGTGCCGAAGCGGCGCAGGCAGCCGTGCCCATCGTCGTAGAACAGATGCACGTGCGGTTCGTTCATCGGGCGGCTCCGGATGCTCACCGACACTGTGCAGGCCCTGGCGCCGGATGCCTAGGGGCAGGCGCCGCCCGCCCGCGTGGCGGGTGGCGCGGCAACCGTTCCAGGGTGCCATGCTGTGGCTGGCTGCTGCATCGGCGTCCGGCGCGGCGGTGCGCCCGTGATGGGCTGTGCCGCCAAGCGCGGCTGGCATCCTCAGCTTGGCCCCGCCTCGCGAGGCCGCGAGGAACCTGCTTCTGGCCCCCGTGGACATGGGCGGACGAGATCCACCGGCTTTGCATGAGGGCGCAGGCAGAATCGGCGGCACGTGGCACGCCGAACGTCGCTGCTGCCGGTCGGCAGCTAACCCCCGGCCAGCCTTTAAACGGAGATACAACCTATGCGTGTGATCAGCCTTCAAACGGCAGCGCAGCAATTACGCGGGAAGCTAAACGTTTCTGTCAGAAAGGCCTTGAATCACGTTTAAGTTAATAGGTTTGCAGGAATTAAGGCTTTAGAGGACCAACAAGAAAGCGATCGTTAAAGCTGACAGAGAACGTTAAAACATCTCAAAAATTGGAAGGCTCGTTGCGATGAACCACACATCTGCCGCCCTTGGCAAGGAAATCCGCTACCAGCGCCGTCTTTCGGGGCTGACGCTCAAGCAGGTCGCGGCACGCATCGGCGTGACGGGCGTGCAGCTGCATCGCTACGAGGTGGGCACCACCGGCGTGACGACCGGCCGCCTGGTGGCCATCGCAAACGCGCTGGGCATCCGCCCCGATGTGCTGCTGAACGCGGCCACGGCATCCGAGCAGCCGCCCGTGGCGGTGAACCCGGCCAGCATCGCGACGCAGGACTTCGCGGCGTTCCTGGAAATGTTCATGACCATCAAGGACCCGAGCCACCGGGATGCGCTGATGGCGGTGGCCCGGATGATGTCGTCATCTTCCGGTCAGCAGCCGGCGGCGCAGGTGTCCGCCAACGGCACGCGCGACCCGCGCGACGTGTTCGTGGCATTGGCCGCCTGAAGGGGCGGCGGCGGCCGGTTGGCGGGACCATGCGGGTCCAGGCTGCCGGGCCCCTGAGTCATAGGATCGCGCTGCAGCGCCGCTGTGGTGCAGGCCGGGGCGGTATCCGGCGGCGCCACGGGCGCCGGCCAGTGCACGAAGCTCAGGGTTTCGGAGGCACTTCGATGTCGGCTTGCGCCAGCAAGGCGCCGCCGGCCCGCTCCAGCGACGCGGCCGCCTGCTCGGCTCCAAGATAGGCGGCCGAGGAAAAGGCGCCCTCGGTCAGCATCATCAGGGCATCTCCCAGCGTGTCCGGGTTCGCCACGCCGGCTTCCGCGCAAATCCGCCGCAGGTCATCGCGCATCTTGCGCTTGTAGGCGTCCGCCACCTGGCGGGCCGGGTGCTCGGGGTCGGGCAGCTCGGCGATGGCGAGGCCGAGGGAACAGCCGCGAAAGCCCGGTGTGCGCAGCTCCAGGACCGCCGCGGCCAGAAAGGCGGCGGGGCGTTCGCGCGGCGGCAGGCCGTTGCCCATCGCCTGCTCGTACCAGCCTGCTTCCTGGACGCAGTCGTCACGCAGGATGGCGGCCACCAGCTCGTCCTTGGACGGAAAAGCCCGGTACAGGCTGATCTTGGTGGTGCCGGCCACGCGGCACAGCTCCTCCACCCCCGTGGCGCGGATGCCCTGCTTGTAGAACAGGTCGCGCGCCACTTCGCGCAGTCGCTGCGCGGCGGTGAGGCGGGGTCCGGTGCCGGTGGGGGCATCCTTCACGCTGTGTCTCCTTGATCACGGAACGTAGAGCATCGCTCCATGGATGGTTGCAATGTGACCGACCGGTTCGTATCAATGGTACGAACCGGTCGGTACCATCCGGCCACCCCGGAGATTGGCCATGCCAACCGCTTCCCGCAAGATCCTTCTCGCCTTTGCTGCCATGCTTCCCGCGCTGCCGCTTGCCGCCCAGCCCGCGCCGCCCACCGTCACCGTGTCCGAGCCGGTGCAGCGGCACGTGACGGAATGGGAGGAGCATGTGGCACGGCTCGAGCCCTCCGCCCGGGTGGCGCTGCGCCCCCGCATCTCGGGCCAGGTGGAGCGCGTGCATTTCCGCGACGGCCAGCTGGTCCAGGCCGGCGACCTGCTGTTCACCATCGACCGCCGGCCCTTTGACATCGCGGTGGAAACCGCGCGGGCCGACGTGGCGCGCGCCGAAGCCAAGCAGGAGCTGGCGCGCAGCGAGATCGAGCGCACCAACTCGCTGGTGCGCGACCGCTACGCCCCGCAGTCGCAGCTCGACACGCGCCGCGCCGCGCAGCGCGACGCCGAGGCCGGCATTGCCGAGGCGCGCGCCCGGCTGCGGCAGGCCGAGCTGGAGCGCAGCTGGACCGAGGTGCGCGCGCCGCATCCCGGCCGCGTGTCCGACCGCCGGGTGGATGCCGGCAACCTGGTGCAGGCGGGCGAAACCCTGCTGACCACCATCCTGGCGCTGGACCCGATCTATGCGGGCTTCGACCTCAGCGAGGCCGACCTTTTGCGCTTCCAGCGCCGCGGCGGCGCCCGCCCCGGCACGGATGCCGCCGGCGAGCCGGTGCGGCTGCGCCTGGCCGACGAGGCCGGCTGGGACCGCGAAGGCAGGCTGGACTTCCTGGACACGGCGCTCGACCGCCGCTCCGGCACGGTCCGGGCGCGGGCCACGGTCAGCAACCCCGACCTGCTGCTGGTCCCTGGCAGCTTCGCCCGGCTGCAGCTCCGCGCCGGGGAGGGCGACGTGCTCCTGGTGCCGGATGCCGCCATCGCCGCCGACCAGGCTGCGCGGGTGGTGATGACGGTGGCGGCCGACGGCACCGTGCGGGCCAAGCCCGTCACCCTCGGCCCCGTGGTGGATGGCTTGCGCGTGGTGCGCGGCGGGCTGCTGCCGAACGACCAGGTGATCACCGCCGGGCTGCACCTCGCCCGGCCCGGCGCGCGCGTGACGGCGGAGGTGCGGCCGATCGCCGCCCCCCGCCTCGCCGCCGCGCAGTGAGGGCAGGGCCATGCGCTTCGCCCAGTTCTTCATCTCGCGGCCGGTCTTCGCCTCGGTCATCTCCATCGCCATCGTGCTGGTCGGCATCATCGCCGGCCTGCGCCTGCCGATCAGCGAATACCCCGAGATCGCGCCGCCGACCGTGACCATCGCCGCCACCTATCCCGGCGCGTCCGCCGCCGTGATCGCCGAAACGGTGGCCGCCCCCATCGAGCAGGAGATCAACGGCGTCGAGGGCATGCTCTACGTGACCTCGCAGGCCACCGGCGACGGGCGGCTGTCCGTCAACGTCGTGTTCCGCCAGGGCGTGGACGTGGATCAGGCCCAGGTGCTGGTGCAGAACCGCATGGCGGTGGCCGAGGCGCGGCTGCCGGAGGAGGTGCGCCGGCTCGGCATCACCGTCCGCAAGGCCTCGCCCGACATCATGATGGTGGTGCACTTCACTTCGCCGGACGGCTCCCGGGACGAGCAGTACCTGTCCAACTACGTGATGCTGAACGTCAAGGATCGCATCGCGCGCCTCGATGGCATCGGCGACGTGCAGGTCTTCGGCGCGCGCGACTACGCCATGCGCGTCTGGCTCGACCCCGCCAAGGTGGCCGAGCGCGGGCTGACGCCGGGCGAGGTGGTGGACGCGCTCCGCCGCGCCAACGTGCAGGTGGCCGCCGGCGGGCTGAACCACCCGCCGACCGGCGCCTCCAACGGTGCCTTCCAGCTCAACATCCAGGCGCTGGGCCGGCTGCGCAGCGTGGACGAATTCGCCGACATCGTGGTGTCCACCAACGCGGACGGCGCGGCGCTGCGGCTGCGCGACGTGGCGCGGGTGGAGCTGGGCGCGCAGGACTATTCGCTCAGTGCATATCTGGACGCCGATCGCGCGGTGGCCATGCCGGTGTTCCAGCAGCCCGGCTCCAACGCCCTGGCCACCGCCCAGGCGCTGCGCGCCACGCTGGAACAGCTCAAGCAGGACTTCCCGCCCGGCATCGAGTACCACGCCGTCTACGACACCACCCTGTTCATCGAGCAGTCGATGGAGGCGGTGGTGCACACCTTCGTCGAGGCCATCGTGCTCGTCGTGCTGGTGGTGATCCTGTTTCTGCAGTCCTGGCGCGCTTCCATCATCCCGCTGGCGGCCATCCCGGTGTCCATCATCGGCACGCTGGCCTTCATGGCGGCGCTCGGCATCTCGCTGAACAGCCTGTCGATGTTCGGCCTGATCCTGGCCATCGGCATCGTCGTCGACGACGCCATCGTGGTGGTGGAGAACGTCGAGCGCCACATGGCCGCCGGCATGGACCCCGTGGCCGCCACGCGGCGCACCATGGACGAGGTGGGTTTCGCGCTCTTGGCCATCGCGCTGGTGCTCTGCGCCGTGTTCGTGCCCACTGCCTTTATCGAGGGGCTGTCCGGCGCCTTCTACCGCCAGTTCGCCGTCACCATCGCGGTGGCGACCCTGCTGTCGGCGCTGGTGTCGCTGACGCTGTCGCCCGCGCTCGCCGCCCTGCTGCTGCGGCCGCACGCGCATGCGGCGCCCACCGGCTGGCGCCGCTGGGCCGGCGCACCGTTCCGCGCCTTCTTCGGCGGCTTCAACCGGCTGTTCGACCGCATGTCGTCGGGCTACGGCAGCATGACGCGGCGGCTGGTGCGGCTGCCGGTGATCCTGCTGCTGCTGTTCGGCGGGCTGCTGGCGCTGACCGGGCGCAACGTCATGACCACGCCCACCGGGCTGATCCCGCCGCTGGACCGCGGCTACCTGATCGCCGCCTTCCAGCTGCCGCCCGGCGCCTCCTTCGCGCGCACCGACGCGGTGATCCAGCAGGCGACCAAGGACGTGCTATCCGTCCCCGGCGTCGCCAATTCCATCGCCTTCACCGGCTTCGACGGCGCCACCTTCACCAACGCGCCCAATTCCGGCGTGATCTTCGTCAACCTCGCCTCCTTCGAGGCGCGGGCGGCGGCGGGGCTGAGCTTCGGGGGCATCACCCAGGCCGTGCAGGCCAAGCTGATGCAGCAGCGCGAGGCGCTGGCGCTGGTCATCCCGCCGCCCTCGGTTTCGGGCATCGGCACCGGCGGCGGCTTCAAGCTGTTCGTGCAGGACCGCAGTGACCGCGGCGCCCGCGCGCTGGAGGAGGTGACGAACTCCATCGTCGCCGCCGCCAACGGGCAGACCGAGATCGCCATGGCCTTCACGCTGTTCAACACCCGCACGCCGACGCTGCGGGCCGAGGTGGACCGCACCAAGGCGGAGATGCTGGGCGTGCCGCTGTCGCGCGTGTCGGAAACGCTGTCCACCTACCTGGGCTCGGCCTTTGTCAACGACTTCAACATCCTCGGCCGCACCTTCCGCGTCACGGCGCAGGCGGAGGAAACCGCGCGCCTGACGCCGCGCGATGTCGAGCTGCTGCGGACCCGCAACATGGCGGGCGACATGGTGCCGATCGGCGCGCTGGCGACGCTGGAAGCCGATACCGCCGCCTACCGCGTGCCGCGCTACAACCTCTACCCCGCCGCCGAGGTACAGGGCGCCGCCGCCCCCGGCGTGTCCACCGGCCAGGCGATCGCGGCCATGGAGCGCCTGCTGCGCGACAAGCTGCCGCCCGGCTACGGCTTTGAGTGGACCGAGATCGCGTTGCAGGAAACCAGCCAGGGCAACACGGCGCCGATCGCCTTCGGGCTGGCGGTCATCTTTGTTATCCTGCTGCTGGCGGCGCTGTACGAAAGCTGGCTCTTGCCGCTGGCGGTGGTGCTGATCGCGCCGATGTCCGTGCTGGCGGCGCTGGCCGGCGTGGTGTGGCGGGGCCTCGACAACAACGTGCTGGTGCAGGTGGGTCTGGTGGTGCTGATCGGGCTGGCGGCCAAGAACGCCATCCTGATCGTCGAGTTCGCCCGCCACGCGGAAAGCGAGGGCATGACCCGCTGGCAGGCGGCGGAAGCGGCGGCGCGCACCCGGCTGCGGCCGATTCTGATGACCTCGCTGGCCTTTATCCTGGGCGTGCTGCCGCTGGCCATCGCGACGGGCGCGGGGGCGGAGATGCGGCAAAGCCTCGGCACCGCGGTGTTCGCCGGCATGCTGGGCGTGACCGGCTTCGGGCTGGTCTTCACGCCGGTCTTCTACGTGGTCGCCCGCGCCATGGCGCGGCGCGACCGCCCGGCGCGGCCGGAGGCGCTGGCCGTCCCGGAAGCCCGATAGCGGCCGGCGTGCCACCGGAGGCCGCCGCCGGGCGTTACCCCGGCTGCGACCGCGACGACAGGCAGGACAGGAGGCAAGGCCATGGCAGCAGCAGACGACGAGGACCGGGTTCCGGAGCCCCTGCGCCCGCGGCCCGAGGACTATGCCTACGACCTGGACCAGGCGCTCTCTGCCGTCGTGACCCTGCATGCCAGGGTGCCGGAGGACGCCTTCACCGCCGGCACCCTGGGCACGGAGCGGCTGGGCAATGCCGTGCTGATCCGTGACAGCGGCCTGCTGCTGACCATCGGCTACCTGGTGACCGAGGCGCAGGAGATCTGGCTGACCACCGCCACGGGCCGCGTGGTGGCCGGCCATGTGCTGGGCTACGACCAGGTGACCGGCTTCGGGCTGGTGCAGGCGCTGGGCTCGCTGGGCGTCCCGGCGCTGCCGCTCGGCCGCTCCTCCGAGGTGCCGGTGGGCGCCCAGGTGGTGTTCGCCGGCGCCGGCGGCCGCGCCGGGGCGCTGGCGGCGCGGGTGGTGTCGCGCCAGGAATTCACCGGCTACTGGGAATACGTGCTGGACGAGGCGCTCTACACCGCCCCGGCGCACCCGCTGTGGGGTGGCGCCGCGCTGCTCAACCCGGCGGGCGAGGTGGTGGGCATCGGTTCCATCCAGCTGGGTCACGACCCCGGCGATGGCCGCGTGCGGGTGCTGAACATGAGCGTGCCGGTGGACCTGCTGGCGCCCATCCTGGACGAGATGCTGACGCTGGGCCGCCCGGCCCGCCCGCCGCGCCCGTGGCTGGGCGTGTCCGCCAGCTCGGACGAAGGGCAGGTGGTGCTGGTGGGCGTCACGCCGCGCGGTCCGGCGGCGCGGGCCGGGTTGCGCAAGGGCGACGTGGTGCTGGCGGTGGACGAAACGCCGGTGAGCGACATCGCCGCCTTTTTCCGTGCCCTTTGGGCGGTGGGCGATGCCGGCGCCAGCATTCCCCTGACGCTGGAGCGCGAGGACGACCGCTTCGAGGTCAGCGTCACGTCCGGCGACCGGCAAAGCTTCCTGAAGGCCGCGCCGCTGCACTGAGGCGGCAGCGCGGCCCCCAGGGGCCCCCAGGGGCCGCTAGGCGGCGGCCCGCAGGCCGGTGCCGGCCGCCGCATCCACCGCATCCGCCGCCATCTGCGCGGTGGCGGCCGACAGCGTCCAGCCCAGGTGGCCGTGCCCGGTGTTGTAGAACACGCCCGGGCGGCTGCCGGCGCCGACGCGCGGCATCAGGTTGGGCGTCATCGGGCGCAGTCCGGCCCAGGGCACCACGCGCGCGGTGGACACGCCGGGGAACAACTGCTGCACCCAGTCCACCAGCGGCTTCACCCGGTCGGCGCGGATGTCGCGGTTTTCGCCGTTGAACTCGGCGGTGCCGGCGACGCGGAAGCGGTCCTCGCCCAGGCGGCTGGTGACGATCTTGGTGGCATCGTCCAGCAGGCTGACCTGTGGCGCCGCCTGCCGGCTTCCAGCATCGTCCAGCTGCACCGTGATGGAATAGCCCTTCACCGGGTAGACGTTGACCCGGTCCCCCAGCATGGCGGCGAAGCGGCGGCTGGCCACGCCGGCGCAGATCACCACCTGGTCCACCGCCAGCACCTCGCCCGCGCCCTGCGGGCCGCCGGCGGGGCGCCAGTCGATGCGGAGCCCGCCCTGCTGGTGGGCGATGCCCGTCACCTCGGCGTCCAGCAGAAAGCGCGCGCCGCGGCGCTGGCAGGCCTCGGCCAGCCCGCGGGTGAACTTGTGGATGTCGCCCGTGGAGTCGGACGGCGTGAAGAAGCCGCCGTGCCACTGCCCGCCCAGCGCCGGCTCGATCCCGCGCATCTCCTCCGGCGTCACGGCCGCGCGGTCGAGGCCGCCTTCGCGCAGCAGGCCGTTGACGCGGGCGGCGGCATCGAAGCCCGCCTTGTCGCGGTAGACGTGCAGAATGCCGCGCCGGCGCAGGTCGAAGTCGATGTTCTCGCGCTCGGCGATGCCGAACAGCTGCGCCCGCGCCGCGATGGCCAGCCGCGTGGTGGCGATGGTGTTGTCGCGGTACTGCGGGATGCGGCCGACGAACTCGCCCAGCCAGCCGTATTTGTGCAGCCCGGGGCGCGGGTTCAGCAGCAGCGGCGCGTCCCGCCGCAGCATCCACTTCATGCCCTTGGCGATGGTGGACACGCTGTTCCACACCTCGGCGTTGCTGGCCGAAAGCTGGCCGCCGTTGGCGAAGGAGGTTTCCATCGCGGCGTAGCGGTGGCGGTCCAGCACGATGACGGAATGCCCGCGCTCCAGCAGCGCATAGGCGGTGGTGACGCCGGTGATGCCGGCTCCGATGATGGCGACCGTGCTCATGACGGGCTCCAGGCAAGGGTTTGCGGCACGGCCCGTGCCGTTCCGCCCCCATCTGTCCTGTTACCTGAGAGCGTGACCGGCGCTGCCGCCGGCATCCCCTTCGGTGGGCGCGCGAGGCGCCTCTCTCCAGATCGTCCCCGGCATGCGGTCCCTGGTGCCTGAGAGTTTCCCGGGGGGTTGCTCCGTCGGCGGCGGCCGGAACCGCGCTCTCCCGCATGCCGTGCATGGACAAGGAGAAGCATCCACCTTTCCCCTGCCGGGCGTCAACGGGAATCCGCGTCCGGCCGCCGCCGCTGTCGCCCGGCGCGGCATGGCTTTAGGCTGCCGACGGGGCCTGGCGGAAGCCGCGCCAAGCGGACCGCCGGCCCCGGGAAATTACAGGAAAGCCGCGTTCCATGCGACACATCCTGGCCATGCTCGGCCTTTGCCTGCTCGCCTTCCCGCCGCCCGCCCGGGCGCAGCTGCCGGACCGGCCGCTGCGCATCATCGTCCCCTCGCCCCCGGGCGGCACCGGCGACATCGTGGCGCGCCTGCTGGCGGAGGCCGTCTCGACCCGGCTGCCGCGCGGCGCCGTGGTGGACAACCGCGCCGGCGCCAACGGCAACATCGGCATGGGCGAGGCGCAGCGCGGCGCTGCGGACGGCTCCGTGCTGGTGCAATGCGCCTTTGGCCCCTGCGGCGCCAACCCCTCGCTCTACGCGCAGCCGGGCTACGAGCTGGACGGCTTCGTGCCCGTGATCCTGACCGGCGCGGTGCGCAACGTCATGGTCACGCGCCGCGGCTTTCCCGCCCGCACCCTGCCGGAGGTGATCGCGCTGGTGCGCGCCAAGCCTGGTACCGTCACCTTCGCCTCGTCCGGCGTCGGCGCCTCCAACCACCTGGGGCCGGAGCTGCTGCGCACGCGCTTCGGGCTGGACTGGGTGCATGTGCCGTATCGCGGCAGCGGCCCCGCCATCACGGACCTCGTCGCCGGCACGGTGGACGTGTTCTTCGACAACCTGCCGTCCATCCTGCCGCAGATCCGCGCGGGCGCGGTGCAGCCGGTCGCCACCCTGGCGGCCGGGCGCCTGCCGGAGCTGCCCGACCTGCCGACCTTCGCCGAGGCCGGCGCGCCCGGCGTGGTGATCGACAGCTGGTTCGGCTTTCTGGCGCCGCCGCGCACGCCGCCGGCGGTGGCCGAGGCGCTGAACGCCGCCTTCGACGAGGCCCTGCGGCGGCCCGAGGTGCGGGAGCGGATGCAGGGCGCCGGCGTGGTGCCGCTGGGCGGCGGCACCGCCCGCATGGCGGAGCAGGTGCGCTCGGAAACGCAGCGCTGGGGCGAGGTGATCCGGGCCAACGGCATCCGCGCCGAATAGCGGGGGGATTCTTTCCCACCCGCTTCCATGCTTCACTCCTCCGGGCAAGGAGACGGCCACATGCACTTCACCCTTGGCGACGTCCGCGTCGACCTCGTGCTCGACATGGATGTCTTTCCCCTGCCGGCCGCGCGCATCATGCCGGGGCGCGACCTCGGCGAGCTGCTGCCCCACCGGGCGCTGCTGGAGCCCGACCACATGGACTTCGCGCGTGGCGACCTGCTGCTGGGCATGCAGGCGCTGCTGCTGCGGCTGCCGGGGCTGACCGTGCTGGTGGACACCTGCGTGGGCGAGCACAAGGAGCGCCCGGCCCACCCGCACTGGCACCGCCGCGCGGCCAGTGGCTTTCTGGACGCGCTGGGCGTGCCGCCGGAAGCGGTGGACGTGGTGCTGTGCACCCACCTGCACGCCGACCACGTGGGCTGGAACACCCGCCTGCGGGACGGCCGCTGGGTGCCGACCTTTCCCCGCGCCCGCTACCTGGTGGGGCGGCGGGAGCTGCAATACTGGCAGGCGCGCGCCGCCGCCGAGCCCGGCGTCAGCCACGGTGCCTTCGCCGACAGCGTGCAGCCGCTGCTGGACGCCGGCGTGGTGGACGCGGTGGCGGATGGATACGAGCTGGCGCCCGGCCTGACGCTGAAGCCGCTGCCCGGCCACACGGTGGGGCAGATGGGGCTGTGGCTGGAACGCGCGGGCGCGCGCGCCATCTTCTGCGGCGACGCCATCCATTCGCCGGTGCAGATCCTGCGCCCCGACTGGTCCAGCGCCTTCTGCACCGACCCGGAGGAAGCGGCGGAAACCCGCCGGACCCTGCTGCACTGCGCGGCGGAGGACGGCACGGTGCTGGTGCCCGCGCATTTCCGCCGCTGCGGCTGCACCCGCATCCGCCGCGAGGGCGAGGACTTCCGCCCGCTGTTCGGCCCCGGCTAGGCCGCGCGCTCCAGGATCGCCTGCGCCTTCAGGATCACCGGGCGGTCCACCAGCTCGCCATCTACCGCGAGCGCGGCGCTGTCGGCGCCGGCTTCCACCGCCGCCATGATGCGCCGCGCCCAGGCGATCTCCCGCTCGCCGGGCGCGAAGCCGGCGTTGACGGCGGCCACCTGGCGCGGATGGATGCACAGCTTTGCCCCGAAGCCGAAGGCCCGCGCCCGCGCCGTGTCCGCCTCCAGCTGCGCCGCGTCGTCCAGCGCCACGGTCACGCCATCCACCGGTGCCGCGGCGCCGCCGAGCCGCGAGGCATACACCAGCGCGGAGCGGAACATCGCCAGCGGCGCGCCTTCCTCCGGGATGCCGAGGTCGAGCTGGAAGTCCACCGAGCCGAACACCAGCCGCGCCACGCCCGGCGCCGCGGCCAGCGCCTCGGCCGCCCGCAGGCCGCGCGCGCTCTCGATCAGCGGCAGCAGCGCGGCATGCGGCGCCGCGCGGCGCGCTTCCGCCAGGGCTTCCGGCGCCTCGGCCTTGGGCAGCACGATGCCGCAGACATTGGCCTGCGCGCAGAGCGCCAGGTCGGCCATGAAATGCGGGCTGTCGGCGGCGTTCACCCGCAGCAGCACGGGCCGTTCGGCCTGGGGCAACCAGGCGGCGATGGCGTCCCGCGCCGCGTCCTTGCGCGCCAGGGCGACGGCGTCCTCCAGGTCCAGGATCACCTGGTCTGCGCCGGCGGCCAGCGCCTTGCCGAAGCGTTCCGGCCGGTCGCCAGGGACAAACAGAAAGGAACGGGCGGCGGTGATGGCATTCATGGATGGAGGGCTCCCGGACGGTTGTTGGCGGGGAGGGTAGGCTGGGGAAAGGAATTTCCCCAGGCCCCCATCTTCTTTTTGCCCGTTCGGGGTCGTGCCTGCCGGCCGGCGGCGCCAGCAGGCAGAAAGACGATGGGGGTTCGGGGGAATTCCTTCCCCCGGCCTTTCACATGATCGCCGGCTTCGCCACGCCGGGGCTGCGCGCCGCCTCCGGTGCCGCCGCGTCCCACAGCCGCGCGATGAAGCGCCCGCCATTCACCGCCGCCGAGGCCGCCGAACAGAGCCACACGGCGGGCGGGCCCATCAGCGCCGGGTCCAGCAGGTTGCCATCGGCGCCGCGCCGGTCGGCGCCGCCGGGCAACAGCTCGGTATTCGCCGCGCCGCCCGGCAGCAGCACGTTCACCGTCACGCCCGTGCCTTCCACGTCCTGCGCCCAGCAGCGGGAGGCGGCTTCCAGCCCCGCCTTGCTGGGGCCGTAGGGGGCGTAGCCGCGGCGCACCATGGTCTGGTCGCTGGTGGACACGTTGACGATGCGCCCGTCCCGCTGCGCCAGCAGGTGGGGCATGGCGGCGGCGGCCATGTTGAAGGCGCCGTTGAGATTGATGTCGATGATGCTGGCCCAGATGTCCGGCGGCACGGTCCAGAAGGGCACCGGGTCGGTGGTGAAGCGCTCGCTGACCAGGCGCATGCCGCGCCCGGCGTTGTTGACCACGGCGTGCAGCGCGCCGAAGTGCTGCAGCGTTGCGGCCGCGGTGCGGGCGCAGTCTTCCGGGCGGGTGACGTCGGCGGTCAGCGCCAGCAGCCGGTCGTCAGGAAAGCGGGCGGCGGCGGCCTGCAGCTCCCCGGCCGCGCGGGCGCCGGTGATGGTGACGCGCGCGCCGGCAGCCAGCAGCGCCTCCGCCATCGCGAGGCCGAGGCCACGGCCGCCGCCGGTGACGATGACGACACGGTCCTGCATCATGCTAAAGCCCTCCTGGGTTGATCGAGGCGGAAAGAGAATGTCGTCCAACGCGGCCGAGCGCGCCTACCAGACCATCCGCGCGCGCATCATGGACGGCAGCGTGCCGCCCGGCGCCGCGCTGCGGGAAGAAGCGCTGGCGGCCGAGATCGGCGTCAGCCGCACGCCGGTGCGCGACGCCTTGCGCCGCCTGCTGGCGGACGGGCTGGTGGAAAGCGAGCGCAACCGCGGCACCTTCGTGGCCGAGATCACCACGGACGATCTGCTGGAGGTGTACCAGCTGCGCGCGGCGCTGGAGGGCTTCGCGGCACGACGCGCGGCCACCCGCATCACGCAGGGTGAACTCGACGCGCTGCGCGGCCTCGCGGACCGGATGGAGGCGATCCAGGGCACGCCGGAGCAGGTGGTGGCGCGCTTCCATGCGCTGAACGCGGAGTTCCACGTCACCATGGTGCGTGCCGCGCGGTCGCGCCGGCTGGAAGGCATGCTGGGCTGGGCCTTTCAGGTGCCGCTGGTGCTCCTGAAGCAGTACCGCATGCAGGAATGGATCAACCTGTCGCGCTCCAACGGCCAGCACCGCGACATTATCGAGGCCCTGGCCACCGGCAACGCCGAATGGGCCGGCTATGCCGTCAGCGCGCATCTCAATGCCACGCGCCCGACCGCGCTGATGGCGGAGGCGGCGGAGCAGGAGGGTTAGATTGTACACAACAGGAGCATCCGCCGCCTATTAAGCCGGCAATACCCAGTGCTGTAACTGTAAAAAACGCGGAACTGCGGATTTTTGGCTGGCCCCGCGTCACGAACTGTACACAATGGAGGGATCGCAGGGCGCAGGAGGTGATCCGGGTGCAGTACGATTTCGTGCCGATGCCGAGCCGCAAGCCGCTCCGCTGGCCGGGTGGGGCACGCATCGCGCTGATGCTGACCACCAACCTGGAATACTGGGACCCCACCAAGGACACGGAGAAGCCCTTCTACCCGGGCGGCCCCTCCATCATCACCGACACGCTGCCCGGCAACGTCTACGACAACCCGAACTGGACGTGGCGGGAATACGGCCACCGCGTCGGCGTGTGGCGGATGTTCGAGGCCTTCGAGCGCGCGGGCGTGCCGACCTCCTGCACCATGAACGCCAAGATGGGCCTGGAGCGGCGCGAGGTGGTGCGGCACGCGGTGGACCGCGGCTGGGAGCTTGTGGCGCACAACTATGTGCAGACCGACCTGCTGTCCAACTACCAGTTCGACATCGCGGCCGAGCGGCAGGTGATCCGCGACACGCTGCGCGTGTACGAGGAGGTGGTGGGCCGCAAGGCGCGCGGCTGGCTCTCCTCCTCGCTGCGCAGCACGCCCAACACCGCCGACATCCTGGCGGAGGAGGGGCTGTCCTTCCTAACCGACCTGCTGAACGACGACCAGCCCTACCTGATCCGCACCGAATGCGGCTGGCCGCTGGTTTCGATCCCCTATACTTCTGAGGTCAACGACTTCACGGTCTTCCTGCGCCAGGGCAAGGATGCCGACGGCGCCTTCCGGGTGTTCCGTGAACAGTTCGACGAGCTGTACCGCGAGGGCGAGTCCAGCGGCCGGCTGATGAACATCGGCCTGCACCCGCATGTCATCGGCCAGCCCTTCCGTATTCGCGCGCTGCGCGACTTCATCGACTATGCCAAGGGCTTCGAGGGCGTCTGGTGGGCGACGCGCGAGGAGATCGCGGACTGGTACCTGGCCAACCACCAGGACCACATCGCATGATTCTGCTGCAGCAGGTCATCAACGGGCTGATGCTGGGCGGGCTCTACGCGCTGGTCGCGGTCAGCTTCACCTTCGTCATCGGCATGCTGAACTTCCTGAACTTCTCCATCCCCGGCCTCTTCATGCTGGGCGGCATGCTGAGCTGGGCGCTGATGGTCCCCTATGGCCTGCCCTGGTGGGCGGCGGTGCCGATCGCGTTGGTGGCCGGCATCGCCGCCTCGCTGCTGGTGGAGCGCTTCACCTACCGCTACATGCGCACCCGCTTCGGCGATGCCACCGAGCATGCGATTCCTCTTGTCAGCTCCATCGGCTTCCTGATCCTGTTCCAGGGGCTGGTGCAGATCCAGTGGGGGGCGGAGCTGCACAGCTTCCCCTCGCCCTGGCAGGACACCAGCATGCGGCTGGGCGGATTGCTGATCAGCATCCCGCAGGTCGTATCCCTGGCGCTGGCCCTCGCCCTGGTGTTCGGGCTGACGGTGCTGCTGCGCTCCAGCGCGCTCGGTCGCCAGCTGCGCGCCGTGGCGGAAAGCCCGGACACGGCGCAGCTGCTGGGCATCGACCTGCCCAAGCTGATCCCGGCGGTCTTCGTGGTGGCGGGGCTGCTGTCGGCGCTGGCCGGCGTGCTGTTCGCGCTGAACTACCAGCAGGTCTCGCCCATCATGGGCGACGAGATCTCTTCCTTCGCCATGGCGGCGATGGTCGTCGGCGGGCTCGGCAACGTTTGGGGCGCCATCGCCGGCGGGCTCTTGCTGGGACTGCTGGAGGTGCTGACCATCTTCTTCTTCGGCGCCAAGGTCATCAAGCTGGCGGTCTGGGGCGCGCTGTTCCTCTTGATCCTGATCCGCCCGCAGGGGCTGTTCGGCCGCCCCTCCGTCGGCAAGGGGAAGTTCTGAGCCATGAGCGGCTACGTCGCCGGTATCCTCGCCGTCTTTTCCATCAACCTCCTGCTGGCCTATGCGGTGTTCCTGCCGGCCGCCGCCGGCATGCTGAACCTCGGCGCCGCCGGCTTCATGGCGATCGGCGCCTATGTTTCCGCCTATCTGGACGTGCAGTACGCGCTGCCGCTGCCGGTCTGCCTGCTGGCGGGCACGCTGGCCAGCACCGTCATGGGTTGCCTGGTGGCCTTCCCGATCCTGCGCACCAAGGGCGTCTACATGGTGCTGGCGACACTGGCCTTCGGCGAGATCGTCGCCGGCGCGCTGATCAACATGGAAGCCGTGGGCGGCGCCGCCGGCTTCCCGGTCACGTCCTTTATCGACATGCCGGTGATCGCTGCCCTCGCGGCGCTCGGCGTGCTGCTGGTGGTCTACATCCTGTCCACCCGCTTCGGGCTGGCGATGCGCTCCATCCACGACGACGAGCAGGCGACGGCGCTGTTCGGCATCAACGTGCGCCGGGTAAAGGTCATGGCCTTCACCATCGGCGCCGGCTTCGCCGGGCTGGCGGGCGCGCTCTACGGCCACCACTACAACTACATCGAGGTCGCCAACTTCAACCTGATGCTCAGCACCTACACGCTGCTGTATGTGCTGATCGGCGGCACGCAGACCGCCTTCGGGCCGTTGGTCGGCGCCGCCATCTTCTCCATCCTGCCGGAGGCGCTGCGCGGCAGCGAGCAGTGGCGCTTCGTCATCTTCGCGGTGCTGATCATCGCCGTCATGGCGCTGCGGCCGGAAGGCGTGGTGACGCGGCATGGCTTGGCGCGGCTGTTCGGCCGCAAGGCAGCCTCGTGATGGCCGACCTGCTCAGCATGGATGGCGTCCACAAGGCCTTCGGCGGCCTCAAGGTGATCCAGGACTTCTCCCTGTCCGTGGCCCCCGGGGCGCGCATCGGGTTGATCGGCCCCAACGGCGCGGGCAAGACCACGATCTTCAACCTGATCACTGGCGTTTATCCCGTCACCTCGGGCCGCATCGTCATGGACGGCGCGGACATCACCCGCCTGCCGGACTGGCAGCGCGCGCGGCACGGGATGGCGCGCTCCTTCCAGAACATCCGCCTGATGCCCCACCTTTCGGCGGTCGAGAACATCATGCTCGGCCAGCACCTGCGTGCCCGCCGCTGGTACGACCAGATCGCGCCACTGGGCCTGATGCCGCGCAACCGCTGGCGGGCGGACGCGCTGGCGGCGCTGGAGGCCGCGGGCCTCGCGCGCTACGCCGCCGCCCTGGTCTACAACCTGCCCTATGGCGTGCAGAAGCGGCTGGAGCTGGTGCGCGCCGCCGTCGCCGGCGCCCGGCTGCTGATGCTGGACGAGCCCGCCGCCGGCCTGAACCCGACCGAGCGGGAGGAGCTGGTGGCGCATATCGAGAAGATGACCGCGAACGGCACCGCCCTGCTGGTGGTGGAGCACGACATGGGGTTCGTTCGCCGCCTTTGCGAACGCGTTGTCGTCCTCAACTTCGGCCAGAAGATCGCCGAGGGGCGGCCCGAGGAGGTGCAGCGCGACCCGCAGGTGCTGGAAGCCTATCTGGGCACGGGGGCCGCCGCCGATGCTGCTTGAGGTGGAAGGCCTGGACGTCCGCTACGGTCGCACCCACGCGGTGGCCGGCGCCACGCTGAATGTGGCGGAGGGCGAGATCGTCGCCGTACTCGGCGCCAACGGGGCGGGCAAGTCGTCGTTGCTCAAGGCCATCCTCGGCACCGTCCGGCCTGCCGCCGGCAGCATCCGCTTTCAGGGTGCCGAGATCACCGGCGCGGGCGTGCCCGCGCGCATCCGCGACGGGCTGGTGCTGGTGCCGGAAGGGCGGCGCATCCTGGTCGGCATGACCATCCACGAGAACCTGCTGCTGGGGGCCGGGCTGCGCGCCGACCGCGCGACGCTGCCGCGCGAGATCGACGGCATCTACGACCGCTTTTCCAACCTCGCCGCGCGGCGCGACATGCCGGCGGCGGTGCTGTCGGGCGGCGAGCAGCAGATGCTGGCGATCGGCCGCGCCATGCTGGCCAAGCCCCGGCTGATGATGCTGGACGAGCCCTCGCTCGGCCTCAGCCCGCTGTTGGTCGACCGCGTCTTTGCTCTTCTCAGCGAGCTGAACGCGGGCGGCATGGGCGTGCTGCTGGTCGAGCAGAACACCCGCAAGACGCTGGCCATCGCGGCGCGTGGATATGTTCTGGAACTCGGGCGCATGGTGATGGCCGGCAGCGCGGCGTCGCTGCTGGCCGATCAAGGGCTGCAACGCGCCTATCTCGGCGCCGGCTGACACATTCAGGCAAGGATCAGGGTCATGGCGATCAAGCGACGCGATCTGATGGCGGCCACCGCCGCCGCGCTGGCCATGCCGGCGCTGGGCACCCCGGCGGCGGCGCAGGCCAACGAGCTGGTGATCGGCCATTCCGCCGTCACCACCGGCCCGCTGCAATCCCTGCTGGTGACCAACCGCATTCCCGTCGAGATGGCACTGGCGGACATCAACGGGGCCGGTGGCGTCAACGGCAAGAAGCTGCGCATCGCGAGCTTCGACACGGCGGGCGACCCGCGCCAGGCGCAGGTGGCGGCGCGGCGCTTCGCGGAAGACGAGGGGGCTCTCTGCATCCTCGGCCCCGCATCCTCCGGCGAATGCCGCGTGGCGTTTCCGGCGGGCGAGCGGCTGGGCATCGTGCAGTGCTCCAACTCGGCCACCGCGCCGGGCATCACGGACAACATGAAGTTCGCCTTCCGCAACACGTCGGACGAGATGACGCAGTTCCGCCGGCTGCTGAAGGTGATGAAGAACAAGGGGATGCCCGTCTCCAATGCCGCCATCGCCTATGCGACGGACGAGTTCATCTCCAAGACCCTGGGCGAGAACGTCATTCCCGCGGCGCTGCGCGAGGCCGGCGTGCCGCTGGTCAAGACCGTCGGCTACCCGATCCAGGCCTTCGACATCTCCTCCCAGATCGCCGAGCTGGTGCGCAACCCGACCGACGTGGTGGCGCTGGGCGGCACCATCGAGCCGGCGGTCAAGGTGCTCAAGGAAATGCGCCGCCAGGGCCACAAGGGCCGCATGATCGGCAGCGGCGTGATGTCCGACCCGACGCTGCCGGAAAAGGTCGGCGCGGATGGCGAGGGCACGCTCTACCCGAGCTTCTTCTACAGCGACCTGAACGACCTTACCCGCCGCTTCACCGCCCGCTTCGCGGAGGGCACCAAGGCGGCCGGCATGACCCGCAACAGCCCGCACCACACCGATGCCGCCGCCTTCGACATCGTGCACATCTACGCCGAGGCGATGCGCCGCGCCAAGGTGACGGGCGAGCCCGGCAAGCGTGCCGCGGAACGCATCGCCATCCGTGACCAGATGCTCAGTATGGAATCGTGGAACTTCGAGGGCGTGCTCGGCCGCACCTGGTTCTTCCCGGACGGCGCCGCGCGTCTGCCGGCGCATGTGATCGAAGTGCGCGGCGGCAAGCTCGCCCTGGTCGAATCGCTGTACGAGGGATGAGCGGCATGGACCTCACCCGCCTCGGCCCGCTGCCCGGCGCGCGCTGCCTGGTGCTGGGCGGCTGCGGTGGCATCGGGCGGAGCTATGTGAGCGGCCTGCTGGCGGCCGATGCGCGCGTCGCCGTGCTGGACCTGCCGGCTTCCATGGCCGAGCGGCCGCCGGAAGCGGGCATCGAGGCCGTGCCCGTGGACGCGACGGACGACCGGGCGCTGACGCGCGCGATCGACGGCGTGGCGGAAGCCTGGGGCGGCATCGACGTGCTGGCCTTTCTCACCGGCATGAACGTGGCCATCCGCCCGCTGGCCGAGATGACCATGGAGGACATCCGGCGGGTGATCGAGATCAACCTGATCTCCGCCTTCACCGCCACCCGGGCGGCCATGCCGCATCTGAAGCGCTCGCCTGCCGCATCCGCGGTTTACGTCGCGTCCGGGCTGCATGCCTTCGTGGAACCGGGCTTCTCCGCCTACAGCGCCTCCAAGGGCGGGCTGGTGTCGCTGATGAAGGTGGTGGCCAAGGAAGGCGCGCCCTCGCTGCGCGCCAATGCCGTGGCGCCCGGCGCGGTGGAAACCGCCTTTCTGTCCGGTGGCCTCGGCCATGGCGGCACGGAAGGCGAGCCCGGTGCGTTTATGCGCCAGTTCGGCGACGCGCATGCCGAGCGGGTGCTGTCCTCCATCCCGCTGCGCCGCATCGCGCAGCCGGAGGACGTGGCGGGGCCGATGCTGTTTCTCAGCGGGCCCGCATCGCAATACCTCACCGGGCAAGTGATCTACGTCAACGGTGGCCGCTTCGCACCGTGACAAGGCCCGTCGCACTTGTCACCGGCGCCGCCTCCGGCATCGGCCGCGCCACGGCGCGGGCGCTGGCCGCGTCCGGCCACGCTCTGCTGCTGTGCGACCGTGACGCGGGCGCCCTGGCCGAAGTGGCCAGGGAGTTGCAAGCGGAAGCCCTGCCGCTGGACCTTCTGGACCTGGCGGCCATCCGCGCCCTGGCGGCGGGGGTTTCCAGGCTCGACGTCCTGGTCTGTTGCGCCGGCATCTCCGGCCATGGCCTGCCTTTCGCGGCGGTGGATGAGGCGGCGTGGGACGCCATGCTCGGCGTGCATGCCAAGGGGCATTTCTTTCTGATCCAGGCGCTGCTGCCGGCCATGGCGGGCGGCGCCGCGGTGGTCATCGTGTCCTCGCTCTTCGCGTTGCGCGGCTCGCCCAACATGCCGCACTACACGGCGGCCAAGGGCGCGCTGGTCGGCATGGCGCGGGCCCTGGCGGTGGAGCTCGGCCCGCAGGGCATCCGCGTCAATTCCGTCGCCCCCGGCCTGGTCCGCACGCCGATGACGGCGCACAGCGCCGGCGGAAACGACAGCTTCTTCACGCAGCGGGAAGCCGTCATCCCGCTGCGCCGGCTGGCGACGGCCGAGGACGTCGCCTGCAGCATCGCCTATCTCGCCTCGCCCGCCGCCGCCGCGCTGACGGGGCAGCTGCTCAGCCCTTCCGGCGGCGAGGCCTTCACCGGCTGAGGCGCCGCCGAACAACGAATGAAAAAGGTTGAATCCCGTGTCGCATGATCTGGCTTCCCCCGCCCTGTCGCAATCCGCCGCGCCGCGCGCACCCGTGCTGGTGGCGGGCGCCGGCCCGGTCGGGCTGGTCGCCGCCGCCGCGCTGGCCGATGCCGGCATTCCCGTCACGATCGTGGAAGCGGAACGTGACCTGCCGGACGGGCTGCGCGCCTCCACCTTCCATCCGCCGACGCTGGACATGCTGGACCGCTTCGGCCTGTCCTCCATCCTGGTGGACCAGGGGCTGATCTGCCCGCAATGGCAGTTCCGCGACCGCAAGCTCGGCCCCGTCGCCACCTTCGACCTCGGGCGGTTGTCGGGGGAAACCAACCATCCCTACCGCCTGCAATGCGAGCAATGGCGCCTGACGCGCCTGCTGCGCGACCGGCTGGCCAACAACCCCGACGTGCGCTTCATCTACGACGCCCGCGCGGTGGACGCGACGCAGACGGCGGACGGCGTGACGCTGACCATCGAGCGCGCCGGCGGCACGCGGGAGCAACTGTCCGGCTCCTGGCTGATCGGTGCGGACGGCGCGCGCAGCGCGGTGCGCAAGGCCGCCGGCATCGGCTTCGAGGGACAGACGATCCCGGAGCTGTACCTGACCTGCTCCACCACCTTCCAGTACCAGGAGGCGATGCCGGACCTCACCAACATCGCCTATATCTCGGATCCGGACGAATGGTTCGTGCTGCTGCGCACGGTCAGCCTGTGGCGCCTGCTGCTGCCGACCGACCCGAACGAGCCGGAAGAGGTCATGCTGTCCGACGCCCGCATCCAGGAGCGCATGCAGCAGGTGCTGCCCAAGGCGGGCGACTACGAGATCCGGCACCGCACCGCCTACCGCGTGCATGAGCGGGTGGCCGAGCGCTACACCAACGGCCGCCTGCTGCTCGCGGGCGATGCCGCGCATGTCAACAACCCGCTTGGCGGCATGGGCATGAACGGCGGCATCCACGATGCCTTCAACCTGGCCGAGAAGCTGACCGCCGTGTGGCAGGGCGCCGACCCCGCGCTGCTTGGCCGCTACGAGCGGCAGCGGCAGAAGGTGGCGCGCGACGTGGTGCAGCAGCAGGCGCTGCGCAACCGCGCGACGCTGAACCAGCGCGACCCGGAGGTGCGCCGCGCCTCGCTGGAGGACCTGCGCGCGACGGCGGAGGATCCGGCGAAGCACAAGGAATACCTGATGCGGACCTCGATGATCGCGTCGCTGCGGGCGCTGGACGCGGTGGCGTAGCGGTCCCGGCGGAAGGGGCAGGGGGCGCCGCCCCCTGCCCGCGGCGTCAGTCGACCGAGGCCCCGGTGGCCCGCACCACGTCCCGCCAGCGTGCCGTCTCGCTGGCCATGTGCGCCGCGAAGGCCTCGCGCGTGGAAGGCCTGGGGATGGCGCCCAGCTCGATGTAGCGGGCGCGCAGCGTCGGCTCCTCCAGGCAGGCCACCACTTCCTTGTTGAGCCGCGCCAGGATCGGCTCCGGCACGCCCGCCGGCGTTACCATGCCGAACCAGCCGGTGGAGGTGATGTCGACGCCCGCCTGCTGCAGCGTCGGCACTTCGGGAAAGGAGGGCGAGCGCTCCGTGCCGGTGATGGCCAGCGGGCGCATGCGGCCGGACTTGGCCATCTCGCTCACCGCCGATACCGACTGGAACAACACCTGCACGCGGCCTTCCAGCATGTCGGTGTTGAGCTGGCCGGAGGATGTATAGGGGATGTGCTGCATCTCGATGCCGGTGGTCAGCCCGAACTGCGCGCCCGCCAGGTGCTGCGAGGAGCCTGCGCCAACCGAGCCGTAGTTGATCCGGCCCGGGTTCTTCTTGGCGTATGCGATGAACTCGGCGACCGTGGTGGCCGGCAGGGTGGGTGAGACGACCATCAGGTTGGGCACCAGCGCCATCAGCGACACGGGCGCGAAATCCTTGTCCGGGTCGAAGGGCAGGCTCTTGTACAGCCACTTGTTGACCGCGTTGGAGGCGATGTTGCCGAGGCCCACCGTGTAGCCGTCGGGCGCCGAGCGGGCGACGTTGGTCATGCCGATGTTGGTGCCCGCGCCGGGCCGGTCCTCGATCACGACGGTTTGGCCGAGGCGCACGCCCAGCCGGTCCCCCAGCAACCGCGCCAGCACGTCGCCCGCGCCGCCGGCGGGGCCGGGATTGACGAAGCGGATGGTGCGGGACGGCCAGTTGTCCTGCGCGCGTGCCGCGCGGATGGGCAAAGCGCCGACGGCGGTGGCAGCCAGCAGGCTGCGGCGGGAAACTCGGAAGCCTGGGACACGAGAATTGTCGGAAGGCATGGCGATGGATTCCTGACTCGGGTGTGCAAACCTATGCACAAGCCGGGCCAGATTCACAGCGTGCAGTGGCGCCGCGCACGAATCCCACGCAGCGGAACACGGTCAGCGCAGCGGCACCGCCGGCACGCCGCCCACCCGTGCCTGCGGTGCCACGTCCGCCACCACCGCGGCGCCCACGCCCACCACCGCGTCCGCGCCGATGCACACCCCGGGGCGCAGGCTGGCGCCGAGCCCGACCAGCGCCCGCGCGCCGACCCGCACGCCGCCGCCCAGCACCGCGCCGGGCGCCACATGCGCGGCATCGCCGATGGTGGCGTCATGCTCCACGATGCAGCCGGTGTTCAGGATGACCGACACCCCCACCGTCGCCGCCGCGCCGACCACCACGCGCGGCAGCAGCACGCTGCCGTCGCCGATGCGCGCGGTGCCCGCCACCACGGCGGAAGGATGCCGCAGAACCGGCAGCGCGAAGCCCAGCCGCCGCAGCCAGCCGCCCAGCTCCGCGCGGCGCGCGTTGTGGCCGAGGGCGACATGCGCAGCCAGAAGCCCCTGTTGCCGCAATCCGGCCGCCGCCGACAGCGGGCCCAGCAGCGGGACCCCGGGCAGGCCGGGCGAGGCGGGGTCGTCGTCCAGCACGCCCGCGGGGTCGGGCAGGCCCGCGTGGCGCATCAACTCCAGCACGGCGCGCCCATGGCCGCCCGCGCCCAGCAGCAACAGCCGCCCGTCCTGGCGCGGCACCGTCACGCGCGGCGCTTTCGCTTGGCTTGAACGCCCGCATCGCGTATCGCGCTTCGCATGATCGACTATCTCCTGGCCTGCTGTGCTGCCCCCGCCGGGCCAATATGCCGCGCTGACCTGCCGGCGCCAGTTCAGGCCCCCGCCGGGGCGCTCCGGCGCGCCTGCCGCGCATGACCTACTGGATCGACGTCGAGGACCTGTACGAATACGCGCTGGTGCACAACCGGCCGAGCGGCATCCAGCGGCTGTCCTTCGAGCTTTACACGGCGCTGGTCGCGGCCCGGCCGGACGGGATCGGCTTTTGCCGGCACGACCGGCTGCGCGGCACCATGCGCACGGTGGAATGGGCGGAAGTGGCGGCGTTGTTCCAGTCGCTGGTGGTGCCAGAGCCGCGCGGAGCCTCGGCACCGGTGGCGCGGCCGGTTGGTCAGGCGGGGCAGGTGCGGCGGCTGGCGTCCCGCCTGCCGGCCGACATCCGGCTGCCGCTGGGCGAGGCGGTGCGCGCCCAGGGTTCCGCGCTGCGGGCCGGCCTGCGGGCTGGGCGGGGCGCGATGCAGGCCGGGCTGCGGCTGCTGCGCGACCGGGGCCGCCCCGCCGGCGCCGCGCTGCCCCATGCCGCCCCCGGGCAGGACGTGGCGGCCGTCGCCAAGCCCGGCGACATGCTGCTGGTCCTGGGCTCCCCCTGGTTTCGCACCGACTATGCCGAGCTGCTGCAGCATCTCCGGGCACGCTGCGGCCTCGGCGTCGCCATGCTGGTCTACGATCTGATCCCGCTGACACGGCCGGAATTCTGCGACCCCGGGCTGGTGCGCACCTTTCGCGCCTGGTTCGCCGGCACCATGCCGCTGGTGGACCGGTTTTTCGCCATTTCCCGCGCCACGGCCCGCGACCTGGAACGCTACGCCGCCGTGGCCGGGCTGCCGCTGACGCACCCGGTGGCGGTGCTGCCGGTCGGCACCGGCTATAGCGGCCCGCCGGTTGCGGCGGCGGTGACGCCACGCGTGGCGGCGCTCGGCACCGGCTTCGTGCTGCTGGTGTCCACCATTGAAGCCCGCAAGAACCACCTGCTGGCGTTTCGCGCCTGGCGGCGGCTGCTGGACCAGTTGCCTCCCGAGCAACTGCCCACCCTGGTGCTGGCCGGCCGCGTCGGCTGGATGGTGGAAGACCTGATGCAGCAGCTGGAAAACTGCGGCTGGCTGGGCGGCAAGGTGGTGTTGCTGGACCACCCTACGGATGCCGAGTTGACCGCGCTCTACGGCGCCTGCCGCTTCACGCTGTTTCCGTCCCACTACGAGGGCTGGGGCTTGCCGGTCACGGAAAGCCTGGGCTTCGGCAAGGTCTGCGTGGCGTCCTCGACCACCTCGGTGCCCGAGGCGGGCGGCGCCTTCTGCCTGTACCACGACCCGGAAAGCGTGCCGGAAGCGGTGGCGATCCTGCGGCGCCTGATCGCGCATCCGGAGGAGGTGGCGGGGATGGAAGCGCGGCTGCGGCGCGACTTCCGCCCCACGCCCTGGACCGATACCGCCGGCAGCCTGCTGCGCGCGCTCGAACAAAACTGAACGCCGGAACTGTGGCTTGGTTGCAACGCTGTGGCATTGAGACAGCGCGAATCGACGAATAGCTCTGGGCGATCGTGAGCACGCCCTTACAATAAGGCTCAGCCAACGATCGCCCTCGATCGGCAAGGCTTGGCCTCCTCCCCCGGGAGGCTCCCCGGCAGCACCCGGCGTTCCCCCGCCGGGTGCTGCCACCCCCCCCCGCTCCCTCCGGTTATCCGGGAACGGTGATCGCGCTCAGCCTCATGCCCAGCACCGCGCGCAGATCCTCCAGCGCCAGCGCCACGCAGCCTTCCGTCGGCGGATAGCCCGGGCGGGCGAGGTGCAGAAAGATCGCGCTGCCCCGGTCGCGGACCACCGGGGCATCGTTCCAGCCGAGCACGGCGACGATGTCGTAGACCGCGTCGCTGCGCCACAGCTCCTCGTGGCGGCCGTCGTGGGGCAGCCGCACGGGGCGGTTGTAGGCAGGGTCACGCGGGTCGTCGCACCAGCCGTCCCGCAGGCCGATCGGCTCCACCGGCACGGCGCAGGCGGGGGCGGGCAGGCGGTCGGCGCGGTACAGCACGCGGCGCAGCGGCAGCAGGCCGGCGGGGGTGGCGCCGTCGCCTTCCATCTTGTGCGCGGCGATGCCGCCGCGGCCCAGCGCGCAACGGAACGCCCGGTCGCGCAGGCGCAGCACGCCTTCGCTGTGGCCAGTGGCGGTGATGGCCGCGACAGTGGGGGCGGCGCTCACCGCAGCAGGTGACCGAAGCGGGTCGCCTTGGTGTCCAGATAGGCATCGTTGACGCCGTTGGCGGCGATCTGGTGCGGCTCCCGCCCCGCGACGTCGATACCGCAGGCGGCCAGGCCGGCCAGCTTGTCCGGATTGTTGGTCAGCAGCCGCACGCGGGTCATGCCCAGCGCGCGCAGCATGGTGGCGGCAACCAGAAAGCCGCGCTCATCGGCGCCGTAGCCCAGCGCGCGGTTGGCATCCAGCGTGTCCAGCCCCTGGTCCTGCAGGGTATAGGCCCGCAGCTTGTTGACCAGGCCGATGCCGCGGCCTTCCTGCGCCAGGTACAGCAGCACCCCGGCGCCGTCCGCCGCCATGCGGGCAATGGCACCGCGCAGCTGCGGCCCGCAGTCGCAGCGCAGGCTGCCCAGCAGGTCGCCGGTGAAGCATTCGGAATGCACCCGCGCCAGCGGCGCGCCGCCGGCGGCGGCCAGCCCTTCCGGGTCGCCCACCAGGATGGCCAGGTGCTCGATCCCGCCGTCGGCGGCCCGAAACGCGATGATGCGGCTGTCCGTGGCGTCCTGCAGCGGCACGCGGGCCTCGGCCACGCGGGTCAGGCTGGTGGCGGCGGTGGCGGGGTAGGCCAGCACGTCCTCGGCCGCCAGGGCCATGATGCCGAGCGACGCGGCGCGCGGCAGCCCGGCATCTGGCACCTGCACGGCCACCAGCGCCGGCAACAGGCGGCCCAGCTTGGCCAGCACCAGGGCCGCAAAGGACAAGGGCGGCGCCGGAACCAGCTCGGCCAGCGCCGGCATCAGCTGCTCGGCCACCGGGTCGGCCAGCCCGCGCAATTGCTCGGGCTGCAGCAGCGCGGCCGGCAGCGCCAGGGCCACCGGCGCTTCCTGGCCGTTGCGGCTTTCCCCGACGACGCTGGGGATCGGGCGGTGCAGCACGGCGGCGGCGCGGCTCGGCGCCAGCAGCAGCGTGGCCGGCAAGGTTGCCAGGGACGCCATCTCGGCCAGGCCGCGGGCGCCCACGGTTTCCGCCGCCGCCACCAGCAGCCCCGCCGCGCCGCTGCCGGGCGCGGGCTGCAGCAGCACCGGCGTGCCGCGCCGCAGGTCGCTGGCAGCACGGTGGACCTGACGCAGCGCCAGGCTCAAAGGGTCCGCCACCAGGGCGATGGCGGGTTCGGTGGTGGCGGTGGACTGAGGCATGGCGGTGCCGGCCGTGGGAAAGGCGGCCGCCGCCGGGCCTTGACTGCTCATCGGATCGGTTCCGTTTGATCTGGCAGGCTGTTCGCGGAGCTGAAGGCGGGCGAAACCCGCATCACCCAGCCTGTCGTGGTGGCTGGGCAGAAATAAGGCTTCGCGTGGGCGATTGCCATCCTGCGACGGATACGCGAAAACGGTGTTTCACGATAGACCCGGACGGTGCAAGGGGTTGCCCATGGCCGCGCCGCGCGCCACCATGCCGCAGCCCGATACGGCATCGGCAACGCTTGGTCTGCCGGTGCGTTGGGAGGAAATGTTGAAGCTCTGGCTTTGTCGGGAGATTTCATGACCGGCCCGCGGCCGATCCTGATCGTGGACGATGACGCGGCTTTGCGCGCCACTTTGTCCGAGCAGCTGGCACTGGACGGAGAGTTCGCGCCCATCGAGGCCGAAACCTCCGCCGAGGCCGCCGAACAACTCCTCGGCCCGGGGTCGCGTTGCGACGCCGTGCTGCTGGATATCGGGCTGCCGGACGGTGACGGGCGCGAGCTTTGCGCACGCCTGCGGCGCGAAGGGGTCAAGATCCCGATCATCATGCTGACCGGCGCGGATGGCGAGCAGGACGTGGTGCGCGGGCTCGATGCCGGCGCCAACGACTACATCGCCAAGCCCTTCCGGGTGGCCGAGCTGCTGGCGCGGCTGCGGGCCCAGCTGCGCGTGTTCGACAATTCCGAGGACGCTGTCTTCGTGATCGGGCCCTACACCTTCCGCCCCTCGGCCAAGCTGCTGCTGGAAACCGCCAAGAACCGCAAGATCCGGCTGACCGAGAAGGAAGCCGCGATCCTGAAGTTCCTGTACCGCGCCGGTGGCCGGGCGGTGGCCCGGCAGATCCTGCTGAACGAGGTCTGGGGCTACAACGCCGCCGTGACCACGCACACGCTGGAAACGCACATCTACCGGCTGCGGCAGAAGATCGAGCCGGACCCGGCCAATGCCTCGCTGCTGCTGACCGAGGGCGGCGGCTACCGCCTGGACCCGCAGGCGGGACGCGCGGCGGCCTGAACAGGTTCGAAAGGGCCGGCGGAAGCGCCGGCCCTTTTTCCGTTCCGCCTCACAGCTCCTTGCGGATCTCGCGCGGCGCCGTGGGGGCCTCCGGCATCTTGCCGTCGAACCAGTAGTCGCCCGCGATGCCCGACATCCGCATGCCCTCGTGGCCGATGCCCGGCACCACCACCAGCCGCCAGTTGCACGCCACGCCGAGCCGCGCGGCTTCCGCCCGGCCGCGCTCCAGATAGGCATGGGCCCGGGCGAAGCGGTGCGGACCCTGCGCCCTGGCGGCGGCATGGCTGGGCAGGCTGGGGCCTTCGGTTTCGGTGTCCTGGTCGCCGGCGAAGATCACCATGGGGTAGGCCAGCAACCTGGCCACGTCGTCTCGCGTCAGGCCGATGCCGCCCAGGCCCTTGGGGTAGGGGGCATCCAGGGTGGGCAGGGTGTACCAGCCGGCATTGGCGGGGGCCACGGCCTCGAAGGCGGCGTGGTCCTGCGTCGCCATCAGGCGGTGGACGAATTGGCCACCGGCGGAATGGCCCCACAGGTAAGCCTTGTTTCGCGCGACCAGCCCCGCCTGCCGCAGCAGGCCGAAGACCCGGCCGGGAATGGCCTGTGACCAGCTTTCGCGCGGGCGCAGATCGCCGTCCCCGCCCAGGACGTTGCCGTCGTTGTAGGGGCCGGCCCCGGGCCAGGTGTCGGCGGGAAAGGTGGGGGCGACGATCAGCAGCCCGTGCCGGTCAGCCGTGGGGATCCAGGCCTCGCAATACTCGTCGCCGTTGCGCAGCATGCCGTGCTGCACCATCACCACCGGGTTTTCCGGCCGGTGGCCGGGGGCACGGTAGCATTCCAGCACCAGCGGCCGGTCCGGGCTGTGCGGGTCCAGGAACGGGATGGAAGCGCGGCCGGGGGCGGCCAGCGCCGTGGCCAGGATGCCGGGCGTCAAGACATCGGGGGTTTGGGAGGCGGGCAGGGTCATTTCGGGCTGATCTCGGTGGCCAGGGTGGTCTGGTTGACGCGGCCGGGATAGCTGAGGCCGGCCCGCAGCCCCCAGGTCGCGCTTTCGAAATGCACCGGGATCACCGGCATCTGCTCCAGCGCGCGGCGGCCGGCGGCCTGCAGCAGCGTGCTGCGGGCGGGCGGGTCCATCTGCACCAGCGCCGCGTTCAGGTCGCGGTCGAAGGCCGCGTCCGACCAGCCGCCGTAGTTGCTGCCGCCCACGCCGCGCGACGGATCCGTGGTGCCCAGCCAGGTGCGAAAGAAGTTCAGCGTCTCGCCCGCCTCGGTGCCCCAGCCGCCCATGGCCATGGAGAACTCGCGCTTGCCGCGCCGGCCGAAGAACGCGGCGGAGGGCATGGCGTCCAGTTCCACCTTCACGCCCACGCGCTGCCACATCTGCACCATCGCCTGCGCCAGGCGCGAATCGTTGATGTAGCGGTTGTTGGTGGCGTGAAAGGTCATGCTGAAGCCGTTGGGGTAGCCGGCCTCGGCCAGCAGCGCGCGGGCGCGGGCCGGGTCGTAGGGCAGCACTGGCAGGCCGGGGATGGTGCCGAACATCGCATCCGGCAGGAACTGCGCGGCCGGCGTCGCCACGCCGTCCATCACCCGCTCCAGCAGTGCCTTGCGGTCCAGCGCCAGGGACAGCGCCTGCCGGACCCGGGGGTCCCGCAGGGCGTTGGGGCCCTGCACGAAGGGGGAAGGGTCGCGCGCCGTGTCCAGCTGCAGGAACACCAGCCGGGTGGTGGGCGAGGTGACCAGGCTGAACTGGCCGTTGCTGCGCAGCCGCGGCAGGTCGGCGGTGGCGGGGGCCTCGATCACGTCCTGGTCGCCGGCCAGCAGCGTGGCCATGCGCGGCCCGGCCTGGGTGACGGGCGTCAGCCGCACTTCCGCCCAATGGGGTTTCCGGCCCCAGTAGTGGTCGTTGCGCCTCAGCACGGTGGTGGCGTTGCGGGCCCAGGACACCTGCCGGTAGGGGCCGGTGCCAATGGCGGCGGTGCCGTTGTTGAAGTCCTCCTGCTGCGGCCAGGGGCCGGCGGCATCGCCGCCGCAACTGTCGGCCACGCTGAACCGCGCGCCTTCCGCCCGGCCCAGCGAGCGCGGCAGGATGGAGATGGTGCCGAGGTCGGACAGCAGCAGCGGCTCCGGCGCCGTCGTGCGGATCAGCAGGGTGCTGTCGTCCACCGCCTCCACCGCCGCCAGCCGGCGGATGTTGGAGGAAAAGGAAGACACCAGCTCCGACTTGTTGTTCAGCACACGGCAGTAGGTGAAGACCACGTCCCGCGCCCCAAAGGCGGCGCCGTCGGAAAAGGTGACGCCGCGCCGCAGGTGGAACACCCAGGTCCGGTCGTCCCGCCGTTCCCAGGATTGGGCGAGGGCGGGCTGCACGGCCAGCTTGGCGTCCACGTCCGTCAGCGCGTCGTAGACGTGGTTGCGCAGCGTCGCGTTGGGGGCCAGCGCGTAATGGTGGGGGTCGGCCGCCGTGGTTTCGGCGGACAGGGCGATGCGCAGGGTCTGCGCCCGCGCGGTCGGGGCCGTGGCGACGAGCGCCGCCACGGCCAGGGCGGACAGGAGCCGGTTCTTCATGGTCCGCCACGCTATCCCCGCCCGGCCGTTTCGGCCATGGGGGGCGAGGCGCGGGGTCAGACGACCTTGACGGCTTCCTCGAAGGGCAGGCGCGGCAGGCGGTCGAAGGCCTTGGAGAAGTCGCCGTAGCCGAGGTTGACCAGGAAGTTGGACTTCCAGCTCGTGCCCTCGAAGAAAGCGGCATCCACCTTGGCGTTGTCGAAGCCGCTCATCGCCCCGGTGTCCAGCCCGATCGCGCGCGCCGCCATGATCAGGTAGGCGCCCTGCAGGGAGCTGTTGCGGAACGCGGTCTGTTCGGCAAAGGCCGGGCTGCCGGTGAACCAGCTCTTGGCATCCGCGTGCGGGAACAGAAAGGGCAGGCGGTCGTAGAAGGCCAGGTCATAGGCGACGATCGCCACCACCGGCGCCGTCATGGTCTTCTCGAGGTTGCCGGCGGACAGGGCGGGGCGCAGCTTCTCCTTGCCCTCGGCCGAGCGGATGAAGACAAAGCGGGCCGGGCTCGCGTTGGCGCTGGTGGGGCCCATCTTCAGCAGGTCGTAGAGCTCGGTCAGCTTGGCTTCGGGGACATCGCGCTCCTGCCACTTGTTGGCGGTGCGCGCCCCCAGGAACAGCTGGTCCAGGGCGGTGGAATCGATCGTATCGGCCATGCGCGGGCCCTTCCGATGTTGTGTGTCGCGGAAGGGATAGGGCGGAACGCCCAGGCTGCCAATCGGCCCGGGGCCGATGGGCATCATGGGCGCCCGTGATAACGGGTCAGGCCTCGACCTGCTCCACCGCCGTCACTTCCGGCACGTAGTGGCGCAGCATGTTCTCCACGCCGTGCTTCAGCGTGGCGCGGGACGACGGGCAGCCCGAGCAGGCGCCCTGCATGCGCAGCTTGACGATGCCGTCGCGGAAGCCGCGGAACACGATGTCGCCGCCATCGCCGGCCACCGCCGGGCGCACCCGGGTGTCCAGCAGCTCCTTGATCTGGGCCACCACCTCGGCATCCGCCGGGTCGGTGTCCTCCACGTCGTCGGCCTCGCCATCCTCGCCCAGCAGCACGGGGCGGCCGGCCATGCTGTGCTCCATGATGGTGCCCAGCACCACCGGGCGCAGCGCCTGCCAGTCGGCGGCGTCGGTCTTGGTGACGGTGACGAAGTCGCTGCCCAGGAACACCCGGGCCACGCCGTCCAGGCCGAACAGCGCCTCGGCCAGCGGGCTGCGGGCGGCCGATTCGGCATTGGCGAAGTCAGCGGTGCCGCGGGTGCCCATCACGTCCTGGCCGGGCAGAAACTTCAGGGTGGCGGGGTTGGGGGTGGCTTCGGTTTCGATGAACATCGCTTCCAATTCCGTGCGGGGGCGTCGGGTGGCCAGGCGTCTGTGCCGGATGTGGGGGAAGCAGGCGCGCGGTGCAACCGCAAAGGCCATGCGGGCATGGGGCGGCAGGGTCGCACGCGCGATGCCGGCCTGTGCGGCGGCTTCAGTCGCCCTGGGCGCCCGCGCTGCGCGGGGCGGGCGCCGCGGTCATGTCCGCCAGGGCCGAACCGATGGCCCTGGTCATGGCGGCCGGGCCGTAGTTCTCCTGCTGGAAGGCGCGCGCCGCCTCCACCATCCGCTGGCGGGCGGGCACGTCGTTGGCAAGCTCGATCACGGCCGTGGCGAAGTCTTCCATGCCGCCCACGATGCGCGCGTGGCGGCCGTCCTCCAGCCCCAGGCCCTCGGCGCCCATGGCGGTGGACACGATGGCGCGGCCATAGGCCATCGCTTCCAGGATCTTGATGCGGGTGCCGCTGCCGACCAGGATCGGCACGATCACCATGTCCGCCGCCGCGTAATACGGCACCATGCTCGGCACGTTGGGGTGCAGCGGCAGGTCGTGCTCCGCCACCAGCCGCAGCATCTGCGGCGAGGGGTTCAGGCCGACCACCGTGAGCTCGGCTTCCGGCAAGGCGGCGCGGATGGCCGGCCAGGCCTGTTCCAGAAACAGCTGGAAGCCCTGCACGTTGGGCAGAAAGGCCAGGTTGCCGACGAACAGGAGCCGCACCTTGCCGGTGGCGGCCGGGGCGGGGGCGGGCAGCTGCTCGCGATCGATGACGTTGGGAATCTTGACGATATGCGCCGCCGGGTGGGCGGTGCGCAGGGCGTCCACATCCTCGTCCGTGCACACGCTGGCGCCGTCCCAGCCGCGGGCGATGCGCTTCTCGGCCGCCCGCAGATAGGCGGCGTCAAACTGCAACAGCATCCGTCCCTGGCGCGCCAGGTTGCGGCTTTCGGTCTGCAGCTGTCGGACCTTGAACTTCGACATCAGGTCGTCGAAATCGACGAAGCGGTGCTTCACGGACAGCAGGCCCTTGTCGATCAGGGCCTGCACGATGATCGCGCTGGGCAGCCGCCCGGCGAAGACGAGGTCCGCGGCGCGGATGGGCAGCTGCCCGGCGATGCGCTGCAACCCGCCGGCGGAGATCTTGGGCGCATCCTGGGAACGCATCTTGGCCACGTCGATCCAACCGCCTTCCAGCGGGCCGATCTGCCGGCGGCTGGTCGGCTCCCATTCCGGGATGTCGATCTTGGTGACGGACTCGACCAGCCCCTCGATCGACTTCAGGGAGGTCGTGGACACGTCCCAGTCGTTCTTGCGGCTGATCAGCACGAAATGCACTGGCCCGAGCTGGCACAGCGCGTTCAGCAGGAACCACGCCCGCTGGGAGCCGCCATGCCCGTTCTGATCCGGCGGGATGCGCATCACACAAAGGATCATGCGGAAAGGTCCTCGGCCACCGGGGCCCGTCATGTGTCGAACAGTGTCAGGCCCCTCATAGACGCCCTGCCCGGGCCAGAGAAAGACGGGGAGCCTTCACCCTGTCGTCACCGCGCGCCATGGGCGGCGGGCGCTACAGCGTCACCCGCTGCAGGTCGCCCTCGTCCAGCCCGGCCGGCACAATGGTCATCGGCACCCGCAGGCGCTGGCCGTGGCGCCCGGTCAGCGCCGCGATCAGCGGCCCCGGCCCGCTGCCGGCGGCGGCGGCGGCCAGCACCAGGATGGAGATGCGCGGGTCCTCTTCCAGCAGGTCCAGCAGCGCGTCGCGCGGGTCGCCCTCGCGGATCAGCAGGATGGGCAGGCCGCCGGTGATCTCCTGCACCTCGGCGGCAAGGCCCGACAGCAGCTTCTCCGCGTCCTCGCGCCGCTCCTCCTCCAGCAGGGCGCCGACGCCGGCCCATTCGGTCATCTCGGCCGGCTCCACCACCCGCAGCAGCGCCACGCGGCCGCCGCTGGCGCGCACGCGCAGGCAGGCATAGCGCAGAGCGACATGCCGCTCGGGGCTGTCGTCCACCACCACCAGGAAGACACGGTCGCGCCGCGCGGACTCGGACATCAACTCCTCCGGAACAGGACGCTGCCCAGCCAGCCGGCAAAGGCGGCGAGCAGCACGCACAGCACGCCATACACCAGCGGCGCCTCCGCCGCGACATCGGCGATGCGCGCGGCCATGCCCACGCGGTCCACCTTGAAGTCCAGCGCCTGGCGGGCGCGCACCCGGCCGTCGCGCACCAGCAGCACCTCCACCACGTAGTCGCCGGTCTGCACCGTGGCGGGCAGGTGCAGGCGGGCGCGGAACAGGCGGGAGCCGGCGATGTGCAGCGGCGTTTCCGGCTCCTGCCACAACTGCGCGTCGCGCTTCAGCTGCTCCAGCGCCTGGCGGTAGGCGGGGTCCTGCACGCCGGTGGCTTCCAGCGGCAGGTGGGACAGGCCGATATGCTTGGTTTCCAGCTCGTCCGCCGGCAGCAGGTCGCGCAGCGGGCGGGTGGCGGTGACGGCGTAGTAGCCCGGCACGCTGCGAAAGCGGGCCGAGGGGCCGTTGATCCAGAAGCCCAGCACGTTGACCTTGCGGCGCACGATCATCGGCTCGGCGGCGTTGCGGGCGATCACCACCACGTCGTCCTGCGGCGCGCCGCCGGGCTGCGGGCCCAGCAGCCGGTCGGTGGCGCCGAACACCAGCAGCTCCGTGCCGGTGAAGCCGGTGGTGATCTCGACAGTCGATTGCGACAGCTCGGCCACCAGCGCGGGGCGGATGATGCCGGCGGCCTCGGGCGATGTGGGCAGCGGGCGCGGCGCGGGGGGCGCATCGGCCCCGCCGGGGGCCGGGGGCGGCGGCAGCGGCGTCAGGGGCGGCAGCGGCAGGGCGGGGGGCGGCAGCACCGGCAGGCCCGCATCCGGGCTGGCCGGAACGCCCTGCGCCGCCGCGCACAGCGGCGCCAGCAGCAGGCCGGCCAGCAGCAGGACCGCGCGAAGCCGGCCCGCCGCCGCCGTCACGGAATGGGCCCGATGGCGAAGGGACTGTCCGGCGTGCGCACCAGCCCCCACAGCAGGCTGGCCGCGACCGCCAGCACCATCATGCCCAGCAGGAAGCGGGTTTCCTCGCCCCGCAGCCGGGTGCCCATGGCGGCGCCGAACTGCGCGCCGGCCACGCCGCCGATCAGCAGCAGCAGGGTCAGCACGATGTCCACGCTGCCCGTGGTGATGGCCTGCAGCAGCGTGACGTTGGCGGCCACGAACACCACCTGGAACAGCGAGGTGCCGATCACCACCGAGGTCGGCATGCCGAGCAGGTAGATCATCGCCGGCACCAGCATGAAGCCGCCGCCCACGCCCATCACCGCCGACAGCACGCCGATGCCGAAGCCGACGGCGGCGGGCGGCACCACGGAGATGTAGAGGCGCGACTTGCGGAAGCGTTGCTTGAAGGGCAGCCCGTGCATCCAGAAATGCGCGTGCAGCCGCTGGCGGTGGCCGGTCTTGCGCCGCCGTCGCAGGATGGCGCGCACGCTTTCGCGCACCATCAGCCCGCCCACGCTGCCCAGCACCACCACGTAGAACACCGCCACGGCCAGATCGACCTGCCCCTGCCGCCGCAACCAGGCGAAGAGCTGCACGCCCAGAAAGCTGCCGAGCACGCCGCCCACCAGCAGCACGCCGCCCATCTTGAAGTCGACATTGCCGCGCCGCCACTGCGCCATCAGCCCCGACACCGAGGCACCCAGCGTCTGGTTGGCGCCCGAGGCCACGGCCACGGGGGCCGGGATGCCGATCAGGATCAGGATCGGGGTCAGCAGAAAGCCGCCGCCAACGCCGAACATGCCGGACAGCCAGCCCACGCCGAAGCCGATGCCCAGCAGCAGCAGGGCATCGGCCGACATCTCGGCGATCGGCAGGTAGACCTGCATCGCAGTTTCCAGTCGCAGTTCGGTTCTGATGGATACGGGGCTGGGACCCGCCCGGATGCTCAGGCAAGATGCCGGCACGCGATGATCGAATTACGGCAAGTCCTGGGCTAAAGCAGGGGGTGCCGGTGCCTTTCGGACGCTTTTCGCCGCACCGTTATGGAAATGTCACCATGACCCTGTCCCGCCGCGCCTTGCTGTCCGCCAGCCTGGCCCTGCCGCTCGCCCTGCCGGCCTTGCGCCGCGCCGCCGCCGACCCGGCGGCGCGCTTGTCGCTGCTGCACATGAACGACTTCCATTCCAAGCATGAGGGCACCGATTCGGGCAGCGCCTCCTGCCGCATGGACAAGCCCTGCCTGGGCGGCAGCGCGCGCCTGGCCGGCGCCTTGTCCATGGGCCGGCGGGAAGCTGAAGCCGAAGGCCGCGCGGTGCTGCAGATCGACGGCGGCGACCAGTTCATGGGCAGCCTGTTCTACACCGCCCACAAGGGCCGCGCCGAGTCGGCCGTGCAGCGCGCCGTCGGCACCGAGGTCATGACGCTGGGCAACCACGAGTTCGACAACGGCCCCGCCGTGCTGGCCGACTACGCCCGCTCGCTGCCCTTCCCGCTGCTGTCGGCCAACCTGGATACGGCGCGCGAGCCGCTGCTGGCCGGTCTGGTGAAGCCCTTCACGGTGATCCAGCGGGGCGGCGCCCGCATCGGCATCATCGGCGTCACCACGGAAACCACGCCGCAGCTTTCCTCTCCCGGCCCCACCGTCGCCTTCACCAACGCGGCCGAGGCGGTGGAGCGACACATCGCGGCGCTGCGTGCCGAGGGGCCGACCACCATCCTGGTGCTGTCCCACCTGGGCTTCGCCGAGGACCAGCGGCTGGCCGCCGCCGTGCGCGGCATCGACGTGATCGCCGGCGCGCACAGCCACACCCTGCTGGCCAACGGCCTGGCCGGCGCCGAAAGCCCGCACCCGACCCTGGTGGACAGCCCGGACCGCCCCGTGCGCATCGTCCAGGCCGCCTGCTACGGCCGCTACCTCGGCCGCCTGGACCTGGACCTGGAGGCGGATGGCCGCGTGGCCGCCCATGGCGGGCAGGTGCGCGAGATCACCCCCGACATCCCGGCCGACGAGAAGGTCGCCGCCATTGTCGCCGAATACGCGGCACCGCTGGAAAGCTGGCGCCGCCGCCCCGTCGCCACCCTGTCCGAGGCGCTGAGCCTGCAGGGCTGCCGCGAAGGCGAATGCGCCATCGGCAGCCTGATGGCGGAAGCCATGCTGGCCGCCGACCCCACCGCCAACATCGCCATCACCAACGGCGGCGGCCTGCGCGCCGGCCTGCCCGCCGGCACCGTCACCTGGGGCGACGTGCTGACCGTGCTGCCCTTCTCCAACACCCTGGCCAACGTCACGCTGCGCGGCGGCGCCATCCGCCAGGCGCTGGAAAACGGCGTCTCCCTGGTCGGCGAGAACGCCGGCCGCTTTCCGCAGGTGGCCGGGCTGCGCTTCACCTTCGCCGCCGCAGCCCCCAAGGGACAGCGCATCCGGGACGTGGAGGTGCGGGACGGCAACGGCTTCATGCCGCTCGACAACGACCGCGCCTACCGCGTGGTCACCAACAACTTCATGCGCCGCGGCGGCGACGGCTACGTGTCATTCCAGCAGGACGCGCTGGAAGCCTACGACGCCGGGCCGGCACTGGAGGATATCCTGGTGGCGTACATGGAGCGCAACCCGCGCGGGTCCTGGGCGACGGATGGGCGGGTGGTGCGGAACTGAAGGGGCAGGCCAGGGGGCGCTGCCCCCTGGACCCCCCGCCGGGGTGGCAGTGCCACCCCGGACCCCGCCATCCGTTTGGTGCGCCGGGGGTCGATGACCCCCGGCGACTGACGTGCCGCGCAGGCGGCCTTCCATAAAAAATCCGAGTGCCCGCCGCGTCCTGAAAGTCTTGATGCTTCCTGGCGGCGGGGTCTGCGGGGACACTGTCCCCCCCGGCGGGGGTTCCAAAGGGGGTGGCGCCCCCTTGGCCGGCGTTTCAGCCCCGCGTGACGCACGTCCTTGTTCCGGGTGCACCGCAACGCCATCTCGGCGCACATGAATACGACGACACCCCATGATCCGATCGGCTGGCACGGCACCACCATTCTCTGCGTCCGCAAGAATGGCCAGGTGGCCATGGCCGGCGATGGCCAGGTCAGCCTTGGGCAGACCGTGGTGAAGGGCAATGCGCGCAAGGTACGGCGCATCGCCAATGGCAAGGTGGTGACCGGCTTCGCCGGCGCCACGGCGGACGCCTTCACGCTGCTGGAGCGGCTGGAAGCGAAGCTGGAGCGCTTCCCCGACCAGTTGGAGCGCGCGGCGGTGGAGCTGGCCAAGGACTGGCGCACCGACCGCTATCTGCGCCGGCTGGAGGCGCTGCTGGCGGTGGCGGACAAGGACCGCTCGCTTTTGATCACCGGCAATGGCGACGTGCTGGAGCCCGAGGATTCCATCATCGGCATCGGCTCGGGCGGCAATTATGCGCTGGCGGCGGCCCGTGCGCTGATCGACGTGGAAGGGATGTCGGCGGAGGACGTGGCGCGCAAGTCCATGAAGATCGCGGCGGAGATCTGCGTCTACACGAATGGCCGCATGGTGCTGGAGACGCTTTGACCATGGACGAGACCGTGAACCTGTCCCCCCGCGAGATCGTGTCCGAGCTGGACCGCTTCATTGTCGGCCAGCATGACGCCAAGCGGGCCGTGGCCATCGCGCTGCGCAATCGCTGGCGGCGCCAGCAGCTGCCCGAGGGCATCCGCGACGAGGTGGTGCCCAAGAACATCCTGATGATCGGGCCCACCGGCTGCGGCAAGACCGAGATCGCCCGCCGCCTGGCCAAGCTGGCCGACGCCCCCTTCATGAAGGTGGAGGCCACCAAGTTCACCGAGGTCGGCTATGTCGGCCGCGACGTGGAAAGCATCATCCGCGACCTGGTGGAGGTTTCCATCACCCGGGTGCGCGAAAGCGCCCGCAAGGAGGTCCAGGCCAAGGCCGAGCTGGCGGCCGAGGAGCGGCTGGTGACCGCGCTGGTGGGCGAGGGGGCTTCGGGCGAAACCCGCATGAAGTTCCGCCGCATGCTGCGCGACGGCCAGCTGGAGGACAAGGAGGTCGAGGTGCAGGTCGCCGAGGCCGGGCCCACCGCCATCGGCGCCATGGACATGCCGGGGATGCAGCCCGGGCAGATGCAGAACATCCAGGAGATGATGGGCAAGATGTTCGGCAAGCAGGCCCGGCCGCGCAAGATGCACGTGCCCGAGGCCCGCGTGGCCCTGGCCCGCGACGAGGCCGACCGCCTGCTGGACCAGGAAAAGCTGACGCGCGACGCGGTGGCCCTGGCGGAGAACCATGGCATCGTCTTCATCGACGAGATCGACAAGGTCTGCGCCCGTTCGGAGAACGGCTTCCGGGGTGGCGACGTGTCGCGCGAGGGCGTGCAGCGCGACCTGCTGCCCTTGATCGAGGGCACCACGGTGACCACCAAGCACGGGCCGGTGAAGACCGACCACATCCTGTTCATCGCCTCGGGCGCCTTCCACATCGCCAAGCCGGCCGACCTGCTGCCGGAGCTGCAAGGGCGCCTGCCGATCCGGGTGGAGCTGGCCGCGCTGTCGCGCGACGACTTCCGCCGCATCCTGACGGAGCCGGAGCACAGCCTCGCCAAGCAGTATGTGGCGCTGCTGGGCACCGAGGGGGTGACGCTGGACCTGACGGAGGACGCGATCGACGCGGTGGCGGACCTCGCCGCCGACATCAATGCGCGGGTGGAGAATATCGGTGCCCGCCGCCTGTCCACGGTGCTGGAAAAGATGCTGGAGGAGATCTCCTTCAACGCCAGCGACAAGCGCGGCGAAAACCTGACGGTCGACGCGGGTTACGTGCGGGAACGCGTGGCCCCGCTGGCCGCCAACGCCGACCTCAGCCGCTTCATCCTCTAGGGAAAGACCCCCGCCATGACGGAAAACCTGCCCGCGACCCTGCCCATCCCCCCGCACGCCCAGGCGGAACTGGACGCGGCGCGGCGGGTGCTGGAAGACAGCTCGCTGGCTTCCAAGCTCGCCGGCATGGCCGGGACTCCCATCGAGGCGCTGCGCAAGCGGCTGCCGAAGATGGCGCAGAGCATGCTGGACGGCACGGTGCGCCGCGCCCTGGCGCAGTCGCTCAAGGCCGCGACCCGCAGCGCGCCGGCCTGGACGCTGCCGGGCGTGTCGTCGTCCTGGATGCACCGGGGCATGGCGGCGACCAGCGGCGCGGTGGGCGGCGCCTTTGGCCTGCCGGGCACGCTGGTGGAGCTGCCGATCTCCACCACGCTGCTGCTGCGGCAGATCCTGGCCGAGGCGCAGGCCGCCGGCGAGGACCCCGCCGCGCTGGAAACCGGGGCCGAGGCCCTCAAGGTCTTCGCCCTGGGCGGCCCGGCGGCGGAAGGCGAGGCGGCGGAAACCAGCTACTTCGCCACCCGCCTGGCCCTGGCGCAGTTCCTGCCGACCATGAGCGGCGCGCTGTTGCCGGGCTTCATCGGCGCCATCGCCGCGCGCTTCACCGGTCCGCTGATGCTGAAGCTGGGTGCCCAGGCGGCACCGGTGTTCGGCGCGGCAGCGGGGGCCACGGTGAACCTGGCCTTTCTGGAGCACTTCCGGGCGCTGGGCCGGGCGCATTTCACGGTGCGCCGGCTGGAACGCGAATACGGCGCGCCCGCGGTGCGGCTGGCCTGGACCCAGGGCCGGCCGGACGCCAAGCCGGTGGTGGAGCTGCGGGCCGAGGCGATGGGATAAGAAAAAGTCTGGGGAAGAAATTCCCCAGGCCCCCATCTTCTTTCTGACAGATAGAAAAAAGAAGGGGTCCGGGGAATTCCTTCCCCGGCCTTTCTATTTTTGCCGCGTCAGATCGGCGGCCGAACCGACTCCACGCCCCCCGGCAGGGCCGCGCCGTTGCGCCGCATGCAATCGCGGAAGGCGCGTAGCTCCGCCACGCGGATGTCGTGGCCGACGCGCTGCTCGTTGGCCCAGTTGCCCATGTTCAGCTGGCGGCCGAAGTTGATCACCTCCGGGTCCCGGCGGGCTTCCGCGCGGCAGGTGGCCTGCAGCGGGTTTTCCGGCGGCGCCTCGGTCAGGGGCGGGCCCTCCTGGGCGCAGGCCGCGGGCAGCATCAGCAAGGCCAGCAGGGGCAGCAGCTTCGGCGTCAAACGTCCATCTCCAGCCAGTCCTCGATCAGTCGTCGCGCGATGGAATCCGGGCGCGGCAGCTGGAAGCCCTGGGGGTCGCGCAGTTCCTCCCGGCTGAACCAGCGTGCGTCCCGCAGTTCGGTGGGGTCCACCGTGATCTCGTCCGACAGCCCCTCGGCATGGAAGCCGAGCATGATGCTGGCGGGAAAGGGCCAGGGCTGCGAGGAATGGTAGCGGGCCTCGCCGACCCGCACGCCGGTTTCCTCCATCACCTCGCGGCGCACCGCCTCTTCCAGGCTTTCGCCCGGCTCCACGAAGCCGGCGAGCGTGGAATACATGGTGGAATTGGGAAAGCGGGTGGAATGGCCCAGCAGGGCGTGGCCGTTGCGCACCACCAGCATGATCACGGCCGGGTCGGTGCGCGGAAAGTGCTGGGTGCCGCATTGGGTGCAGGCCATGGCGTTGCCGGCGCTGCGGGGCGCGCAGGGGCCGCCGCACACGCCGCAGAAGCGGTGGCGGATGCGCCAGTGCAGCAGCCCGCGGGCATGCGCCAGCATGGAGGCCTCGCCCGCCGGCAGCAGGCCCGCCACGCCGCGGATCTCGGAAAAGCCGCCGAAGCCCTCGGGCAGCAGGGGCAGGGCGTCCTCGGCGGCGGAACAATCCACCGCGAAGACCGGCCGGCCGTCCCACAGTCCGAGCAGCGCCCAGGGGCCTTCGGCCATGCGGACGGCCTGCGCCGCCTCGGGCGACAACAGCACGGCCTCGGGCCGTCCCTCGGCCACGCCCTTCATCAGGCTTTGGCCACGCCACACGGGGATGAACAGCGCCTGGGGCGAGGCGAGCTGCGCGGCGACGAAATCCTCGTCGTCCCGCTGGCCGGACACACGGTCGATGGGGCTGCCGGTGTAGACGTTGGGTCGGCTGGCGGGGACGGACATCATGCGGGCGCGACCCTGCCACGCGGCGGCGAGGGGAGCAATGCCAGGGGAAATGCCGAGGGGGAAGTGGGCGCGCCCCCTTGCCCGGAGGGGGGGTGCCCATGGTATCGTCTCCGCGGAAGGTTGGTGGCGGACAGGCGTCTCGCCAACCCGGTCAGGTCCGGAAGGAAGCAGCCGTAACGAGCTCCCGCCTGGGTCGTTCCATCAGCCTTCCACCGCCACCCGGCCTTGCGCGCTTCTGGTCGCGGCCGGGTTCTTCCGGCCCGTCGCGGCCCCCCTGACGGAGCCCGGCGCGCCCCATGTCCGACGACCTGTCCCCCGAAGACGACCTGCCGCCGCCCGACGGCCCTGGCCTGTTCGGCGAGGCGCCGCCCCCGCCGGAGGGCCCCGGCCTGTTCGGCGAGGCCGCGCCCGCGCCCGCCGCCGCGCCGGACGCCACCCCCTACCGCGTGCTGGCCCGCAAGTACCGGCCGCAGACCTTTGACGAGCTGGTGGGGCAGGATGCGCTGGTGCGCACCCTGCGCAATGCCTTCGCGCAGAACCGCGTGGCGCATGCCTTCATGCTCACCGGCGTGCGCGGCGTGGGCAAAACCACCACGGCGCGCATCATCGCCCGCGCGCTGAACTGCATCGGGCCGGACGGCCAGGGCGGCCCCACCGCCACGCCCTGCGGCGTGTGCGCCGAATGCACCGCCATCCTGGCCGACCGCCACCCGGACGTGCTGGAGCTGGACGCCGCCTCGAACAACGGGGTCGACAACATCCGCGAACTGCGCGAGGCCGTGCGGTACCGCCCGGCCCGCGCCCGCTTCAAGGTCTATATCCTCGACGAAGTACACATGCTGTCGACGGCGGCCTTCAACGCGTTGCTGAAGACACTGGAGGAGCCGCCGCCGCAGGTGAAGTTCATCTTCGCCACGACGGAAATCCGCAAGGTGCCGGCCACCATCCTGTCGCGCTGCCAGCGCTTCGACCTCAGGCGCGTGCCGCAGGACGTGTTGCGCGCCCACTTCGCCCGGCTGGCGGCGGAGGAGCACGTGGCGGCCAGCGAGGAAGCCATCGCCATGATCGCCCGTGCCGCCGATGGCTCGGTGCGCGACGGCCTGTCGCTGCTGGACCAGGCGATCGCCCAGGCGGCGGGGGCTTCGGGCGGCATCCAGGCCGGCATGGTGCGCGACATGCTGGGGCTGGCCGACCGCGGCCTGCTGCTGGACCTGCTGGAAGGCGTCTTCAAGGGCGACATCGCCGCCGTGCTGGCCACCATGGACCACGGGCACGAGCGCGGCGCCGATGCCGGCGTCATCCTGGCCGACCTGCTGGAGATGACCCATACCCTGACCCGCTTGCGCGCCGTGCCCGCGCTGCGGCAGGACCCTGCCATCCCGGAAAACGAGCGGGTGCGCGGCGTGGCGCTGGCGTCCAGCCTGTCCATTCCCGTGCTGGGCCGCGCGTGGCAGGTGCTGCTCAAGGGCATCACGGAGGTGGCCGAGGCACCGGACCGCCGCGCGGCGGCGGAGATGGTGCTGATCCGCCTGGCCCACCTGGCCGACATGCCAACCCCGGGCGACCTGGTGAAGCGGCTGACGGAAGGCGGCCCGCTGCCGTCGCTGCCGCCCGCCGCCCCCCAGGGCGACCCCGGCGGTGGCGCCCGTGCCGTGGCCAACGGGGCGTCCGTCCTGGCCGAGCCCGCCCCCGCCTATGCCCCCCAGCCCCGTGCCTTCCGCGAGGTGGCGGCGCTGGCCTCGGGCGTCGAGCCGATGCTGCATGCCCACCTGCTGCACAGCGTGCACCTGGTCGCCTTCGCCCCCGGCCGCATCGAGATCCGCCCCAACCCGCATGCGCCGCGCGACTTCGCCGGCCAGCTCACCGCCTTTCTGCAGGAGATGACCGGCAGCCGCTGGACCATCACCCTGACCAACGCGGAAGGGGAGCCGACGCTGGCCGAGCAGGGGCGCCACGCCGCCGGCGAGCGGCTGGCGGTGGCCAGCGCCCACCCGCTGGTGCAGGCCGTGCTGCTGGCCTTTCCCGGCGCCCAGGTGGGCGAGGTGCGCGACGACAGCCTGGACGATTACGGCCTGGCCCCCCTGGACCTTCCGGAGGTGGACGCCGATATGGGTCCTGACTTCGCCCCGCCGGACGCCATGTCCATCGACCTCGACGACCTTTAGACCTCTGCAGGAGCAGCCATGAAGAACCTCGCCGGCATGATGAAGCAGGCCCAGCAGATGCAGTCCAAGATGCAGGAGATGCAGGCCCGGCTGGAAGCCACGCTGGTGGAAGGCGCGGCCGGTGGCGGCATGGTGAAGGTGACGCTGACCGGCAAGGGCGACATGAAGAAGCTCACGGTGGACCCCTCGCTGGTCGACCCCGCCGAAACCGAGGTGCTGGAGGATCTGGTGCTGGCTGCCCACGCCGATGCCCGCGCCAAGGTGGAAGCGATGATGGCCGAGGAGATGCAGAAGGCCACCGCCGGGCTGAACATCCCCGGCATGGGTGGCGGCCTGCCCGGCGGCTTCAAGCTGCCGTTCTGAGGCGCCGGTGATCCCACCTGATCACGGCGACAATGCCACCGATCAGGTGGACCGGCTGATCGTGCTGCTGGCCAAGCTGCCCGGCATGGGACGCCGCAGTGCCCGCCGTGCCGCGCTGAAGCTGCTGCGTGACCCGGCCGGGCTGATGCTGCCGCTGGCGGATGCCATGCGCAGCACGGCCGAGGCCGTCACGCCCTGCCGCGTTTGCGGCAATCTGGACACCCGCAACCCCTGCCGCATCTGCACCGATCCCAACCGCGACCAGGAAATGGTGTGCGTGGTGGAAGGCGTGGCGGACCTGTGGGCGCTGGAACGCGCCCGCGTGCATCGCGGGCTGTACCATGTGCTGGGCGGGGTGCTGTCCGCCCTGTCCGGCGTCGGGCCCGAGGATCTGGCGGTGGATGCGCTGCTGTCCCGCGTGGCGGGCGGCGGGATCCATGAAGTGATCCTGGCGCTGCCGGCCACCGTGGATGGCGCCACCACCGCGCATTACCTGCATGACCGGCTGCGGAGTTCCAATGTGTCGGTCACCCGTCTGGCGCAGGGCGTGCCCATGGGCGGTGCGCTGGACGTGATGGACGATGGCACTTTGGCCGCCGCGCTCAAGGCACGCCGCCCGGCCTGAGGCACCGCCCCGCCGCATGGGGATGCGGGGGGCTTCAACCTTCCTGCAAGGGAGTTTGAGGGGGCATCGCTCCCCTGAAGTGCCACCGGTGCGAACCCCCGCCTTGCCCCTCGGCGCCCCGGCCTTCACTAAGGCACCCGACAACCCGTGCCGGAGCACCGCGCCCCGTGACCATCGCCCTGCTTTCTGGCTTGCGCCACCTGTCCGGCCGCCGCGCGCTGCTCGCGGCCCTGGGGCTGGGCGCGCTGGCGGCGCTGGCCTTGCCGCCGCTGCACGCGGTGCCGGTGCTGCTGCTGGCCGTGCCCGGCCTGCTGGCGCTGCTGGACGGGGCAGGCAGCTGGAAGCGGGCGGGGATGCTGGGCTTCGCCTGGGGCATGGGGCACCACATCGTCGGGCTGTACTGGATCAGCCATGCGCTGCTGACCGACCCGTGGCGCTGGGGCTGGCTGGTGCCGGTGGCGGTGCCGGGTCTGGCGCTGCCGCTGGCGCTGTATGTCGCGGCGGTGGCGGTGGTCGCTTGGCGGGCGCCGCCGGGGTGGCGGCGCTGGCTGGCCCTGGCCGGGGCCTGGACCCTGGCGGAGATGCTGCGCGGCGTGCTGTTCACCGGTTTTTCGTGGAACCTGATGGGCAGCGTCTGGGCGTTTCACCCCTTGCCCCTGCAAGGCGCGGCGCTGGTCGGCACCTTCGGACTGTCGCTGGCCACCGTGCTGCTGGCCGGGCTACCGGCGCTGGAGCGGCGGGCGGTGGCGGCCGGCGCCGGGGTGCTGCTGCTGGCGGCCGGGGCGGGCGCCTGGCGGCTGAACCAGCCGCTGCCCGCGGCGCCGGGGGTCAACCTGCTGCTGGTGCAGGGCAACATCCAGCAGGAAGCCAAGTGGCGTGAGGACCAGCGCTGGCCGATCTTCCGCCGCTATCTGGACCTGACGCGCGATGGCGTGGCGCGCGCGCCGGCCGGCGTGCCGCTGGCGGTGATCTGGCCGGAAACCGCCAGCCCCTTTCTGCTGCCCAACGACCCCGATGCCCGCCGCTACGCCGCCGAATCGCTGCCGCCGGGCGGCGTTCTGCTGGCCGGTTCCGTGCGGGCGGACTGGGGGGCGGACGGCCGGCCGGAGCGGGTGTTCAACAGCCTGTCCGCCGTCGGGCCCGGCGGCACGCTGCTGGGCTTCTACGACAAGACGCATCTGGTGCCGTTCGGTGAATACATGCCGCTGCGGGGGCTGATCCCGATCCGGGTGGTGCAGGGTGGCCTGGACTTCTCGTCGGGGCCCGGCGCGGTGGCGATGACGGTGCCCGGGCTGCCGGCCTTCAGTCCGCTGATCTGCTACGAAGTGATCTTTCCCGGCGCGGTGGTGCCGGCATCGCGCCCGGCCTGGCTGTTGAACATCACCAACGATGCCTGGTTCGGCTGGTCGGCCGGGCCCTTTCAGCACCTGGCTGCCGCCCGGCTGCGCGCGGTGGAGGAAGGCCTGCCTCTGGCGCGGGCGGCACAAACCGGCGTGTCGGCGGTGATCGACGCACACGGTGCGGTTGCAGCGCGGATCGGGCTGGGCGAAACCGGCAGCGTGTTGGCGCCGCTGCCCGGCGCGCTGCCGCCGACTCCGTATTCCCGCTTCGGCGCCTGGATCGCCGGGGTTCTGGCGGCGGCCGCACTGGCCGGCGCAATGCCGTTGCGCGCAAATGGTTCGACACAACGTATTATTTTCTGGAATTCTCGAAAGAGTTGACGCTGGGCCGGCGCAACCCTAAATAGTAATAGTCTGTTAGGGATGATCGGGGCGCGTCCGCCCCTGCCACGATGTCTCGCCCCCGGAGTTCAGTTCCATGGCCAACGCCGAGCCTGCCGCCACGGCGGACAAGGAGCACCGTCCCAGCCCGATCGACACGCATGTCGGCAGCCGGGTGCGGCTGCGGCGCACGCTGCTTGGCCTCAGCCAGGAAAAGCTGGGCGAGGCCTTGGGCCTGACCTTTCAGCAGGTCCAAAAATACGAGCGTGGCGTCAACCGCATCGGCGCCAGCCGGCTGTTCGACCTGTCCCGCGTGCTGGACGTTCCAATCGGCTTCTTTTTCGACGACATGCCCGGCATGCCGAATGCCAGCGGCGGCGGCAACAGCATGATGCGCGCCCGCATGGGCGGCTTCGCGGAGCAGCAGGAGGGGTTCGAGGATGACACCCTGCACAAGCGCGAAACGCTGGAATTGGTGCGGGCCTATTACCGCATCAACGAGCCTTCGGTGCGCAAGCGCGTGTTCGAGTTGATCAAGAGCCTCGCCCCCACCGACTGAGCGGCGCGACTCGACGCCGCGGGGGTGCGGGCGCATACCCCCGCGCATCATGACCGAACCGCTTGCCCTTTACGTGCACTGGCCCTTCTGCGCCGCCAAGTGCCCGTATTGCGACTTCAACAGCCATGTGCGCGACAGCGTCGACGCTGCCCGCTTCGGCCGTGCCCTGCAGGCCGAGCTGGCGCGGGAAGCCGCGCGGCTGCAGACCGACAACCCCGCCGCCCGCCGCCCATTGGCTTCCATCTTCTTTGGCGGCGGCACCCCCAGCCTGATGCCGCCCCAGGTGGTCGCGGACGTCATCGCCGATGCCTGCCGGCTGTTCGACCCCACGCCCGACATCGAGATCACGCTGGAAGCCAACCCCACCAGCGTGGAAGCTGCCAAGCTGGCCGAGTTCCGCGCCGCCGGCGTCAACCGCGCCAGCCTCGGCGTGCAGGCGCTGGACAACACCCAGCTCGCCTTCCTGGGCCGCAAGCACGATGCCGGCCAGGCCATCGCGGCGCTGGAAGCCGCGCGTGGTTTGTTTCCCCGCCTGTCCTTCGACCTGATCTACGCCCGCCCGGGTCAGCGCCTGGAAGACTGGCGCGCCGAGCTGCGGCAGGCCCTGGCTCTGGCCGCCGACCACCTTTCTCTGTACCAGCTCACCATCGAACCCGGCACGCGCTTCGCCACGGAACATGCCCGCGGCGCCTTCGCGCTGCCGGAAGACGATGCCGCCGCCGAGCTGTACTTCGCCACGGGCGAGGAAGCGGCCCGCTTCGGCCTCGCCCCCTACGAGGTGTCGAACTACGCCAAGCCGGGAGCGGAAAGCCGCCACAACCTCGCCTACTGGCGGTATGGCGACTACATCGGCATCGGCGCCGGGGCGCATCAGCGGCTGATGCTGGGCGGCGAGCTGCACGCCGCCCGCCGCCATCGCGGCCCCGAGGCCTGGCTGGCCCGCGTGGAAGCCGATGGCCACGCCGTCACCGCCGAGGAAACCCTGTCTTCGCGCGACCGCGCGCGCGAGGCGATGCTGATGGGGCTGCGCCTGTCCGAAGGCATCGACCCCGACCGGCTGCGGGTTCGCACCGGCCTGTCCCTGGCCGAGGCCGTGAACCCCACCATGCTGTCCGCCTGCCTGGACGAGGAGTACCTGCAATGGCTCCCCAACGGCCGGCTGGCGGCAACCTGGGAAGGGCGGCTGCGGCTGGACGCTATGCTGCCGGTGCTGTTGCGCTGATCCTGGCGGGCGTGGCCAGGGGGCGCTGGCCCCCTGGACCCCCGCTGGGGTGGTTGAACCACCCCAGGCCCCGACATCTGTTGTGCGTTGCGCCCCGAGGGTCGATGACCCTCGGGGACTGGAGAACACGGCGCGGGTGGCCTTTTAAAAATCGCCCTGTCGCGCCCCTTCGGGCTGTTGGTCCGAAAGCTTTCTGATGCCGGGGTCCGGGGTGGCTCAGCTACCCCGGCGGCGGAGTCCAGAGGAGGCGGAGCCTCCTTTGGCCGCGCCCTCAGCCCGTGTTCCGCCCCCGGTACTCGGCACTCCCCAGAATATCCCGCCGCAGCCCCGCCAGGTCCCGCCGCCCGACATTCTGCTCAAAGACCGCCTCGCTTTCCGGCAGCCGGTCCAGCAGCAGGCGGTACAACCCCTCGACGTCCTGCCGTTCCAGCAGCCGGCGGGGCGCGAAGTGGCGCTGGCGATAGCTTTCTAGGAACGGCTCGAACTGCTCTGAGCGAAAGCGGCGGTAATGGGCCTGCTGCGACTCCAGCAAATGCTGCGCGCGCTCCCGCCCCAGTGCCGGCAAGGCGATGTCGGTGCGCTCCAGCGGCACCACGCGGTCGAAGCCCAGTGCGCGGAAGCGTTCCGGGTTGAAGGAGGCGCCGCGCTCGCCGATGTAGCGGGCGAAGCCGATGTCGGGCATCACCCGCACCATCCCCAGCATGGCCGAGGCCACCGACTTCAGCGCGTCCTGCGAGGAGGTGGACACCGCCATCTCCTGCCGGCGCAGGAAATCGAACACGGCCAGGTGGTCGCGGTGCTGGTAATCCGTCGGGCGCAGGATCGCGAAATACGGGGCAAGCCAGTCGCTGATGCGTGCCCAGGCTTCCCGCCGCAGGGCGAAGCCCCAGTGGTGGTCCAGCCAGACGAACTTCGGGTCGGCCGGGTCGGCGGGGCGGCGGTGCTCGCCATAGGCGGCGAAGTAGGACACCTCGGGGCGGTCGGCCACCGCGTCGTGGATGCGTTCCAGCATCAGCAGGTAGGCGGGGCCGAGCTCCAGGTCGTCCTCGAAGAAGTAGCCCCACCCGGCGTCCAGCGCCTCGAAGGCCAGGGTTTCGCCGCGGCGGATGTTGAAGGCGATGCCGAGGTTGTCGCGCGAGGGGACCACCTGCCCGCGCGGGAACACGTCCCGGAAGGCGGCGACGGAGGCTGCCAGCACCGCGTCCTCCGCGTAGCGCACGCCGGAGCGGGGGGAAACGGCGCCGTCCTGCACCAGGTAGATGCGGCGCTCGTTCAGCGTCACGCCCTGCTGCGCGCGCAGCGATTCGCAAAAGCGCCGCAGGTAGTGCGGTCGGTCGAAGCTGAAGATGATGATCGGTGCGGAAACCGGGCGGGGGGCGTCCATGATGCGCCCTGGCTAGGCGGGGTTTTCGTGGCGTGCAAGAGGCCGCCCCGCCGGCGCGGGGCGGCGCGGGGTCACCAGCGGGCGGCGCCGGCCATGCGCGGCAGGGCCTGAAGCGCCTCGGCCACCGGCAGCACGTCGGCGTATTTCACGGCCATGTCGTAGAGGTTCGCGAAATGCGGGCTTTCATGCAGGTCCGCCGTGGTTTCCTCCGGCACGATCATGCGGTAGCCGCGCGACAGGCCATCCACCACTGTCGCGCGCACGCAGCCGGAGGTGGAGCCACCGGTGACGATCACCGTATCCACCTTGTGGAAGGTCAGCAGCGAGCCGAGGCTGGTTTCAAAAAAGGCCGAGGCCATGCGCTTGTGCATCACCACGTCCGCAGGCCGCACCTCGCACCGCGGGTCCAGCGCCGCGCGGGGCGAGCCGTGCTTGATGTTCTGCAGCGAATCCGGCGTGTCCGACCGGGTGCCCCAGACGCCGCAATCCTCGCCGCTGTCCAGGTAGGCGACATAGGTCCACACCACCGGAAACCCCGCCTCGCGGCACAGCGCCGCCATGGCGTTGATGTGCTCGATCTGCCGCGGGTCGGTTTCGTAGGCCGTGTTGAACTGGCCGGGCTGGGTGTAGGCGCATTGCACGTCCACGTTCACCAGCGCCGCGCGGTCGCCGAAGCCGAAGCGCCGGCGCTGCGGGCCGGCCTTCAGGGCGGCATAAACCTGCCGCGCCGTCATGTCGGACTGTTCCATCGCCTCAGTGCCCCCCGGCGGAAGGGTGGCGGGGCGGGTGGGCGGGCACAAGACGCATGGCGAGCGGTTCTCCGGTGATCTGTGGCCGAGGTTCCGCCTTTGCCGCCCGCCACGCAAGCCGCCGGGTATTGCGAAAGCATTCGCAATAAATCCGTCGTTCACTTGCCCGAACAACGAGCACGGCAGCAAGAAACGGCCAAGCTGGACCCGCTGTTACTTGAAGCGGGTGCCGCTGGCACGAAACCACCACCAGAAAAAGATGTTCAGCACTCGACCCTGTTTCACGTCGCCTGAGCGGGATTTCGTCAAAAAGGACTCAGCAGCATGAAGATCCACGATGAGCTGGACGTTTCGCGTCGTGGCATGATGGCGGCGGGTGGAGCCGCCGCCGCCATCGGCGCGTTGCCGCGTTTCGCCGTGGCGCAGCCTGCTCCCGCCGGCGGCGACTCCGAAAGAACTGCCATGACCCGTGTTTCCATGACCATCAACGGCGAGTCCCGCACCCTGGAGCTGGACAACCGCACCACGCTGCTGGACGCGCTGCGCGAGCACCTGCATCTGACGGGCAGCAAGAAGGGCTGCGACCACGGCCAGTGCGGTGCCTGCACCGTGATCGCCGGTGGACGCCGCATCAATGCCTGCCTGTCGCTCGCCGTGATGCACCAGGGCGACAGCATCACCACGGTGGAGGGGCTGGGCCAGCCGGACAAGCTGCACCCCATGCAGGCCGCCTTCGTGAAGCATGACGGCTACCAGTGCGGCTATTGCACGCCGGGGCAGATCTGCTCCTCCGTCGCGGTGCTGGACGAGATCAAGGCGGGTATGCCGAGCCATGTCTCGGCCGACCTCAACGCCGCCCCGCAGGTCACGGCCGACGAGATCCGCGAGCGGATGAGCGGCAACATCTGCCGCTGCGGTGCCTATTCCAACATCATCGAGGCCATCACCGAGGTGGCGGAGCGTCAGGCATGAAGCCCTTCACCTACGAGCGGGCCGCGACACCCGCCGAGGCCGCCGCCGCGGCCGCCCGCCGCCCCGGTGCCAAGTTCATCGCCGGTGGCACCAACCTGCTGGATCTGATGAAGCTGCAGATTGAGGCCCCGGCGCATCTGATCGACGTCAATGGCCTGTCGCTGGACAAGGTGGAGCCCACCGCCGAGGGCGGGCTGCGCATCGGTGCGCTGGTGCGCAACAGCGACCTGGCGGCCGATGCCCGGGTGCGGCGCGACTACGGCGTGCTCAGCCGTGCCCTGCTGGCGGGGGCTTCCGGCCAGCTGCGCAACAAGGCCACCACGGCGGGCAACCTGCTGCAGCGCACGCGCTGCCCGTATTTCTATGACACCAACCAGCCCTGCAACAAGCGCAGCCCGGGCTCGGGCTGCGCCGCCATCGGCGGCTACAGCAAGCAACTCGCGGTGGTGGGGCAAAGCGAGCACTGCATCGCCACCAACCCTTCCGACATGGCGGTGGCCATGCGCGTGCTGGACGCGGTGGTGGAAACGGTGAAGCCCGATGGCAACACCCGTGCCATTCCCATCGCCGAGTTCCACCGCCTGCCGGGCGACACGCCCCAGGTCGAGACGGCGCTGGAAACGGGCGAGCTGATCACCGCCGTCACCCTGCCCAAGCCGGTGGGCGGCACGCAAATCTATCGCAAGGTGCGTGACCGCGCGTCCTATGCCTTTGCGCTGGTGTCGGTGGGTGCCATCGTGCAGCCGGACGGCTCGGCCCGCGTGGCGCTGGGCGGCGTGGCGCACAAGCCGTGGCGCGTGGAAGCGGCGGAAGCCGAGGTGCGGCGCGGCGCCAAGCCGGCCATGGCCGCCATCCTGGCCGATGCCAAACCCACCCACGAGAATGCGTTCAAGGTAACGCTGGCGGAGCGCACGTTGCACGCCGCGCTGGCCGAGGCGAGGGGCTGAGACCATGAAGTTCGACACACCCGCCGGCAGCAACCCGATCGACCAGCTCAAGGTGATCGGCCAGCCGCTCGATCGCATCGACGGTCCGCTCAAGACCACCGGCCGCGCGCCCTATGCCTATGAGCGGCACGACGTGGTGTCGCATCAGGCCTATGGCTACGTGATCCCGGCCGGCATCGCCAAGGGCCGCATCACGGCCATGCGGCTGGATGCCGCGCGTGCCGCGCCCGGCGTGCTGGCGATCGTCACGGCCGAGAATGCCGGGCCGCTCGGCAAGGGCAGCAAGAACATCGCCAAGCTGCTGGGTGGGCCGGAGGTGGACCATTACCACCAGGCGATCGGTCTGGTGGTGGCGGAAAGCTTCGAGCAGGCGCGCGCCGCGGCGCAGCTGGTCGAGGTCGACTACGCGGCGGGCGAGGGGGCCTTCGACCTGTCGGCCGCCAAGCAGGCCGGGATCGGCCCGTCCGAGGCTTCGCCCGACACCACCGTGGGCGACTTCGCGGCCGCCTTCGCCGCCGCGCCGGTGACGCTGGACGCCACCTACACCACGCCCGACCAGTCGCACGCGATGATGGAGCCGCATGCTTCCATCGCCGCCTGGGATGGCGACAAGGTGGTGGTCTGGACGTCCAACCAGATGATCGCCTGGACCACCGAAGACCTGGCCAAGACGCTGAAGATGCCGGAGGAGAAGGTGCGGCTGATCTCGCCCTTCATCGGCGGTGGCTTCGGCGGCAAGCTGTTTCTGCGGGCTGACACGGTGCTGGCCGCGCTGGGCGCCCGCGCGGCGGGCCGGCCGGTCAAGGTGGCGCTGACGCGGCCGGTGATGGCCAACAACACCACGCACCGCCCCGCCACCATCCAGCGCATCCGCATCGGCGCCGAGAAGGATGGCCGCATCACCGCCATCGCGCATGAGGGCTGGTCCGGCAACCTGCCGGATGGCGAGCCGGAAAACGCGGTGGACCAGACCAAGCTGCTGTATGCCGGCGCCAACCGCCTGATCGGCAACCGGCTCGCCGAATTGGACCTGCCGGAAGGCAATGCCATGCGCGCGCCGGGCGAGGCGCCGGGGCTGATGGCGCTGGAAATCGCCATGGACGAGATGGCGGAGAAGCTGGGCATGGACCCGGTGGAATTCCGTATCCGCAACGACACCCAGGTGGACCCGGAACAGCCGGACCGGCGCTTCTCCCAGCGGCAGTTGGTGGAATGCCTGCGCCAGGGCGCGCAGCGCTTCGGCTGGGACCGGCGCGACGCCCGCCCCGCCGCGCGGCGCGAAGGTGACTGGCTGGTGGGGCTCGGCGTGGCCAGCGGCTTCCGCAAGAACATGGTCATGAAGTCGGGCGCCCGCGTGCGCCTGGACCGCCAGGGCGTCGTGACCGTCGAGACGGACATGACCGACATCGGCACCGGCTCCTACACCATCATCGCCCAGACGGCGGCGGAGATGATGGGCGTGGGGATGGACAAGGTGGTCGTGCGGCTGGGCGATTCCAGCTTTCCCGTGTCGGCCGGCTCCGGCGGCCAGTGGGGTGCCAACAGCGCCACGGCCGGCGTCTACGCCGCCTGCGTCAAGCTGCGCGAGGCGGTGGCGCAGAAGGTCGGCCTGAACTCGGCCGATGCGGCCTTCGCGGACGGCGTGGTGCGGCTCGGCAACCGCAGCGTGCCGCTGGGCGACGCGGCGGCGGGGGGCGAGCTGGTGGCCGAGGACACCATGGAATACGGCGACCTCGGCAAGCGCTTCCAGCAGGCCACCTTCGCGGGGCACTTCGTGGAAGCCGCGGTGCACAGCATGACCGGCGAGGTGCGCGTGCGCCGGATGCTGGCGGTCTGCGCCGCAGGGCGCATCCTGAACCCCAAGTCGGCCCGCAGCCAGGTGATCGGCGCCATGACCATGGGCCTTGGCGCCGCGCTGATGGAGGAACTGGCGGTGGACAAGCGCCACGGCTTCTTCGTCAACCACGACCTCGCCGGCTACGAGGTGCCGGTGCATGCCGACGTGCCCCACCAGGAGGTGGTGTTCCTGGACGAGACGGACCCCGTGTCCTCGCCCATGAAGGCCAAGGGCGTGGGCGAGCTGGGGCTATGCGGCGTGGGCGCCGCCATCGCCAACGCGGTGTACAACGCGACCGGCATCCGCGTGCGCGACTATCCCATCACGCTCGACAAGCTGATCGACCGCCTGCCTCAGCTGGCCTGACCGCCGGCTGCCGTTTCTGACAAACGGGCCGCGGGGCCATGTCCCGCGGCCCGTCGCGTTTCGGCCGCCATGCCCGGGGCAACCCAGGGGCGGCTTGGCTGAAACGTGATGATCGCCTCGCGCGACTTTACGGCTCCGCTCCCGTTGCCGCTGCGAGGAACAGGACGGACATGAGCAACTCCGATCGCCCCCACCGCCTGCGCGCGACGCTGGGCCTGATCACCACCACGGTGCTGCTGCCCCTCGCATTGCTGGCCTTCGGGCTGTGGCAGCAGGGACGGGGACTGGACGACCAGCAGGAAGCCGAGGCCCGCCAGGCCGGCATCGCCAAGGTCGTGGCCAGGCTGGAAGCCCGGCCCGTGCCCAGCCGCGGCTTCGACAGCGGCGCGGTGTTCCGCGACGGCGGCCACAACTATGCGGGCCCGCTGGCACTGATCAAGGCGCGCGAGGCGCTGGGCCAGCGCGACACCGCCGTCACCGTCGCCCGGGCGAGGCGCGTTCTGCCGCCGGTGGTGATCGGCTGCGGCGCGGTGGTCGGCGTCCTGTCGGCCCTGATGTTGCTGGCGGCCGCCGTCCTGGGGCGGCTCGGCCGCCGGTCGCGTGATGCGCTGGTGCGCGGCTTTTCGCTGGTGCGGCACCTGCTGCCGCCCGTGCTGGGCGCCCAGGTGGTGCTGCTCGCGGTGGGCTTCGTCGCCGCCGTGATCTTTGAGGCAGCGGGCCCGGTGCTGGACGGCGGCTTCTCAACTGAAAGCGCCAAGCTGCTGGGCATCGCGGCCATTGCCGTCGGTGCCAGCCTGTGGACCGCGGCGCGCGCGGTGCTGCAGCTGCGCGGCACGGTAAAGCTGTTTGCCCCGGACCCGCTGGCCATCATCGGCCGCACCGTGTCGCCGGCCGAGGCGCCGGGGCTGTGGCGTGTGGTGGACAAGCTGGCGGCCCGCCTCGGCGCATTGCGGCCGGACAACGTGGTGGTCGGGCTCAGCGGCGGCTTCTTTGTCAGTTCCGGCCCCAAGCTGCTGCAGCCGGGCGACGCCCCGCTGGGCGGCCGCACGCTGTACCTGCCGCTGCCCTTTCTGGCGCTGCTGCCGGAAGACGAGGTCGCGGCGATTATCGGCCATGAGCTGGCGCATTTCTCTGGCGGCGACACCGAATACAGCCTGCGCTTTCTGCCGATCTATGCCGGTGTCGGGCGCTCGCTGGACGCGGTGGTGGAAGCCGGGCGGGTGGGCGACGGCACCGTGTCGCCGCTGATGCGGCCGGCGCTGCGCCTTGGGCTGTTCGTGATGGACCAGTTCCACCATGCCGTGCGGCATTGGAGCCGCCTGCGCGAATTCGCCGCCGACGCGGCGGGCGCCGAGGTGACCTCGGCCGGCGCCGCCGCCCGGGCGCTGCTGCGCACCTCGGCGGCCGACCCGCGCATCGGCGAAACGCTGGCCCCGGCCTTTCAGGCGCCGCGCAGCGCGCCGCCGGACCTGCTGGCGGCCATTCTGGCACAGGCCGCCGAGCGCGGGCTGGACGACCCGGCCGGGCATCTGGAAGCCGAGCAGCCGCACCCCACCGATACCCACCCGCCAACGCGCCAGCGCATCCAGGCGCTGGGCCAGCAGCCCGGGCCCGCGCTTCTGGCCGAGGCCATGGCGCCGCCGCCGCCCGGCGCCCTGGCCCGCCTGGGCGGCTATTTCGCCGAGCCGGACCGGCTGTGCCATGCCGCGACCGAGGACTTCCTGGCCGTCGCCCGGCAGGCCGCGCGGCAGGAGCGGGACGCGCTGCACAGTGCGGCGACCGAGGTCGGCACGGAAACCGTGACGGTGGCCGAGAACCGCTGCCCGCAGGCGCTGCTGCTGACGGGCGTCGGCGTGCTGTTCGCGCTGGCCGGGCTGGCGCTCGCCGCCTTCGGGCTCAGCGGTCTGAGCATGGGGGAGGCATGGCTCATTGGCGGGGTGGCGGGTGGCATCGGCCTGCTGTTTCTGGCCTTCGGCCTGTTCCGGCTGCGCCAGGGCAATCCGCCGGTGCTGGTGCTGCGGCCGGACGAGGTGCTGGTGGTCGGGCTGCAGGCCCCGGTGGCGTGGCGGCACGTGCTGGACGTCGCCATGACGGGCACGCGAAACGGCGTGGAAACCCGCCTCCTGCTTTCGGCCGAGACGCCGTTTCCGGCACGGCTGGCGGGCGGCCGCCGCGTCACGGTGGATGCGCGGCGGCGGGTGGTCACGGTGCCCATGGGTGCGCCGCGGGGCATGAGCCCGCAAGGCCTCGCCGACCTGGTGGGCCGCTACCGCCGGGCCGATGCCGCGCGCCGTGTTCTGGCCGAGCACGAGCAGAGCGACGAGGCCCCCCCGTGACATCCACGCCCGCGTGGCATACTGGCCCCGTGCCGGGCGGCGTGTGCCCGGCATATTGAACCCGCCGGGGCGGGGGCGGCAGCGTGAACCGGGCTGGTCAACACCCGGTGTCCCCCTATCTAAGGCTTTCCATACGACCTGCGGCAGGCAGGTGACCTGACCAAGGGTAAACCGATGAGCAACAGGACCGAACAGAACAAGCCTTCCGCATCGCCGCAGGCGACCGGCATCCCCGCCGGGGGAGCCATGGACCAGGGCGCCAACGAGCCGATCGGCAGCCCGGGCATGCACCACTGGCGGCAGGCGGAAATCACCGATACCACGCTGGACGACCGCGGCAGCGTGTTCTTCGCCGCCGTCGAGATGACCCGGATGCCGATGATCCTGGCCGACCCGCGCCAGGACGACTGCCCGATCGCCTTTGCCAACAATGCCTTTCTCGACCTCACGGGCTATGAGGAGGCGGAGGTGCTGGGCCGCAACTGCCGGTTCCTGCAAGGCGCCGGCACCGACCCCACGGCCGTCCGCCAGCTGCGCGAGGCGATCCAGGAAAAGCGCGCCGTGGCGCTGGAGATCCTGAATTACCGCCGGGATGGCACGCCGTTCTGGAACGCCATCTTCATGGGGCCGGTCTTCGACAAGCAGGGCGAGCTGATCTATTTCTTCGCCAGCCAGCTCGACGTGTCCGTGCGCCGCGACAGCGAGCAGTCGCTGCGTCAGGCGCAGAAGATGGAGGCGATCGGCCAGCTGACCGCCGGCCTGGCGCATGACTTCAACAACCTCCTGCACGTGATCGACGGCAGCCTGGAACGGCTCAAGGCCCGGCGCTTCGACGACCAGGCCTTTGACCGCTTCCACGACATCGCCGCCGCCGCCTCGGAACGCGGCGCCAAGCTCACGCGCCAGCTGCTGGCCTTTGCCCGCCGCACCCGGCTGGAGCCGCGCAGCGTCGACCTGACGCATCTGGTGAATTCCTTCACCGAGCTGCTGGAAACCTCGGTGGGCGAGAAGGCGGACCTGCATCTCAGCCTGCAGCGGCGCCTGCCCAAGGTGCGGGTGGACCCGACGCACCTGGAGATGGCGCTGCTCAACATCGTGGTGAACGCCCGCGACGCCTCGCCCGACGGTGGCGCCATCACGGTCACCACGCGCGCCATTCACCTGAACGGCGATGCCGCCGCCCGCCAGCTGGAGCCCGGCGACTACGTGATGCTTTCGGTCAGCGACGAGGGCATCGGCATGCCACCGCACATCCAGGCGCGGGCGATCGAGCCGTTCTTCACCACCAAGGGTCCGCAGCACGGCACTGGCCTCGGGCTGGCCATGACGCATGGCTTCGTGCAGCAGTCGGGCGGCCGGCTGGAAATCGACAGCATCCCCGGGCAGGGGACCACCATCCGCATGATCTTTCCGAAGTTCGTGCCGGAAGGGGAGCAGAACGAGAATGGTGGGGAGCGCATCGGCTACCAGCCCCACCCGGTGGATGGCACCGCGCGCGCGCCGCTGCTGCTGGTGGTGGATGACAGCCGCGAGATCGCCGAGATGGCGCGCGACGCGTTGATCGACACCGGCTACCGCGTGCTGGAAGCGCACAGCGCGGAAGAAGCGCTGCGGCTGTTCGACGAGGCCGCCGCTTCCGGCGATGCCGTGGACCTAGTGTTTTCCGACGTCATCATGCCTGGCGGTGCCAACGGGCTAGTGCTGGCCGAGCAGCTGCGCGAGCGCGCGCCCGGCACGCCGGTGGTGCTGACCACCGGCTACAACGACGAGATGTCGTTGGATGGCCCCAAGGCCGGCAGCATGGAAGTGCTGGGCAAGCCCTATAAGCGCACCGAACTGATCGACCGCATCCAGGCCGCGCTGCGGCAGGGGCGGCGCATCGGCCCCGGTCGCGATACCTCGGACTTCGGTCACGCCCAGGCTTGATCCGTGAGCCCCGGCACCACCGGGGCGCGGCGGCCCCCTGTCCTTCGGTTGCACCGAAAAGGCCGGGGTGCCGGTGCGACAGGGGGCGGGTTTGGCGAGGGCTGCGGCGCTGCAGCGGAGGCATGTTCTCGTCCGACGTTGGGCGGCAAGGCGGAGGTCTTGCAGGCCCGTCCGCAATTCTCCTTCAAGATGTGCCTTGGTAGCGCGCTGGCCTATGCCCCCAGTGGCCCCTGACGGTGCCGACGGGCAGGCTCCGCTGGCCGTCGGCACCGTGTTGGCCCATCCGCCCGTCGCAGCCGGCGCTTTCGAGCCTCGCCCGGCAAGGGGTGGCCTGCTGCGGCACCCGCATGCGCGCCGGAAACCTCACCCCCGATGTTCATCCCCCGGGCTTGAAACAAGGGCGGCCCTGACGCAATGCTGCGGTTTCCGTCTTGCTGCACAGGGAGCCATGTGAGCCCCAGGCCTGATCCGACGCCTTCCCTGCAGGAGGAGGCTTATCGCGAGATCCGTTCGCAGATCATCAGCTGCCGCTTCCATCCCGGTGCGAGGCTGCGGGAGGCTGATGTTGCGGAAAGACTGGGGCTTGGCCGCACCCCGGTCCGGCAAGCCTTCGACCGCCTGCGGGTGGAGGGGCTGGTGCTGGTGCATCCACGCCGCGGCGTGGAAATCCGGGACCTCGAACAACGCGACCTGCTGGAGATCGTGGAGGCCCGCCTGATCAACGAGGTGCATGCCGCGGGCCTCGCCGCCCTGCGTGCCACCCAGGCCGACTTCGTGGCGCTGGAAGATATCGTCCTGCGCAGCGCCGCGGTGACGACGGTCAGCGAGACGCCTCTGCTGATGCAGCTGGACCGCGCCTTTCATGAGAAGCTGGCGGATATGTCGGGCAATGCCGTGCTGGCCGGGATCCTGCGCAACTTGCAGGACCGCGCCATCCGCTTCTGGTTCATCGCGGCCGGGCAGCAGCCGCAACGGCAATCCGTGGTCGCGCAGCATGCCGACATCCTGGCCGCCCTGGCCCACAGGGACCGCACCGCGGCGGAAGCGGCGATGAATCGCCACATCGAGGATTTCCGCAGCAGCGTGCAGCACCAGCCCGACTTCTCCTGATGCCTGTCTGCTCAGGGAGCATCGTCAAACGAGCGCGCGTTCCGGCTGGAAATGCGGGATGGCGGCGATGAGCTGCGCCGTATACGCATCGGCAGGCGCCTGGAACACGCGCGCGCTTTCGCCCTGTTCCACGACGCGGCCCTGGCGCAGCACGATCAGCCGGTCGCACAGCATCCGCACCACATTCAGGTCGTGGCTGACGAAGAGGTAGGACAACCCCTTTTCGCGGCGCAGCCGCTCCAGCAGTTGCAGCACCACCGCCTGCACGGATACGTCGAGCGCGGCGGTGGGCTCGTCCAGCACCAGCAGGCGCGGTTGCACGGCAATGGCGCGGGCGATGCCGACGCGCGCCCGCTGCCCGCCGGACAGCTGGTGCGGGTAGCGGTCCAGCAGGGCGCGCGGCAGGCCGACGCCGTCGGCCGCCTCCTGCACGCCCTGGCGCAGCGACACGGGGTCGTGCAGCCGGGACAGGCGTCGCAACGGATCGGCAATGCTGTCGAACGCCGAGAAGCGGGGGTTCAGGCTTTCCCCGGCATCCTGGAAGACGATTTGCACGCGGCCGCGTTGCGGCGCGCGGTGGAAATCGCGCGCCGGGATGGCGCCGATGGACTCGCCCTCGAAGATCACCTCGCCGCCGGTGGCATCGACCAGCCGGGTGACCAGGCGGGAGATGGTGCTCTTGCCCGAGCCGCTTTCCCCTACCAGCCCCAGGCTCTCGCCATGGCGCATGGCGAAGGAAACGCCGTCCACGGCCACCGTGCCGTCGGGGTAGCGCTTGGCGAGGTTCTGTACCTCCAGCAACAACGGTGTTCCCGGCGGCCGGGGCGGGGCAGCGGCGGCCGGCGGCAGCGGCGGGGCGTCGGGCGTCAGGCCGGCGATGGTGGAGGTGGGCGTGGGACAGGCGGCGACGAGGCGGCGCGTATATGCTTCCCGCGGGGCGCCGAACAGCCGCGCGGGGGGCGCGCTTTCCACCACGCGGCCGGCTTCCATCACCGTGACTTGGTCGCAGTACTGGGCAGCGAGACCCAGGTCGTGGGTGATCAGCACCAATCCCATGCCGCGCTGGCGCACCAGGCCGGACAGCAGGTCCATCACCGCCTTCTGGGTGGTGACGTCGAGGCCGGTGGTGGGCTCGTCGGCGATGATCAGGCGCGGCTCGCAGGCCATCGCCATGGCGATCATCACGCGCTGGCACATGCCGCCCGAAAGCTCGTGCGGCAGGGCGGCGGCGCGGCGGGCGGCATCGCGGATCTGCACGGCTTCCAGCAGCGCGACCGCGCGCGCCTTGGCCTCGGCGGCCGACAGCGGGCGGTGGGCGCGCAGCACGTCGGCGATCTGCGCGCCGACGGCGCGGATCGGGTTCAGCGCGGCGCGCGGGTTCTGGAAGATCATCGACAGCGCGGCACCGCGCAGCCGCCGCAGCGCGTGCCCGCCGGCCCGGGTGATGTCGGCGCCGTCAAAGCGGATGCGCCCGGCGGTGACCGCGCCCGCACGGTCCAGCAGCCCCATCACCGCCAGCGAGGCGACGGACTTGCCCGAGCCGCTTTCACCCACGATGCCCAGCACGCCGCCGGCCGGCACGGCAAAGGAAACGCCGCGCAGCGCCTCCACCCGGCCGCGCCGCGTGGCGAAGGCGACATGCAGGTTGTCCACGTCCAGCAGCGGAGCCGTCACGTGCGCATCCTCGGGTCCAGGATGTCGCGCAGCCCGTCCCCCAGCAGGTTGAAGCAGAGCACGGCGAACATCAGCGCGAGGCCGGGGAAGGCCACCAGCCACCAGTGCCCGGCGGTGATGAAGCGCGCGCCTTCCGCCACCATGATCCCCCATTCCGGCGTCGGCGCCGTGACGCCGAGGCCGAGAAAGGACAGGCCGGCGGCATTCAGGATGGCCCAGCCCAGGTTGAGCGAGATCTGCACGGCGACATTGGGCAGGATGTTGGGCAGCAGAAAGCCGAGCACGATGCGCCCGCCGCCGTTGCCCGAGGCCCGCGCCGCCTCCACCCAGCCTGCCTGGCGCCGCACCGCGACCTCGGTGCGGGCGAAGCGGATGTAGAAGGGCAGGTTGATGACGGCCGTGGCGTAGACGATGTTCTGCACCTGGTTGCCGAGGGCCGCGACCATCGCCATCGCCAGCACGAACAGCGGAAAGGCCATCAGCACGTCCACGAAGCGCCCGACGGCGCGGTCCAGCCGCCCGCCGTGATAGCCGCAGAAGGCGCCGATGACGGCGCCGACGGCGAAGGACAGGCCGACGGCGGAGGCGGCGATGGCGAGGTCCAGCCGCGTGCCGTGGATCAACCGGCTGAGGATGTCCCGCCCGAGCTGGTCCGTGCCGAACCAATGGGCGGCGGAAGGTGGCCGCATGGCGTTGGCGACGTTTGTCGCCACGGGGTCGTAAGGAGCCAGCCAGGGTGCCAGCAGCGCGACCAGCACCAGCAGCGCTGTGCCCGCCAGGGCCGCCGCCGTCACCGGGTTGCCGCGCAGCACCCAGGCGGCGTGGCGCAGCATGGACGGGGGTGCGGTGGTCGCGCTCATTCGGCGCGCGCCCGCGGGTCGGCCAGGCCGTAGAGCAGATCGATCACGAGGTTCACCACCACGAAAATGCTGGCCATCAGCAGCACAAAGCCCTGCACCGGCGCGTAGTCCGAGGCCTGCAGCGCATCCAGCGCGTAGGAGGCGACGCCGGGCCAGGAGAACACCTTCTCCACCAGCACGTTGGCGCCGAGCATCGTGGAAAAGACGATGCCGGCGATGGTCAGCACCGGCAGGATGGCGTTGCGCAGCGCATAGACCAGGATGATGCGCCAGCCCGGCAGCCCCATGGCGCGTGCCGTGCGGATGAACTCGCCGCCCAGCACCGCCAGCATCGATGCGCGCGTCATCCGCGCCAGCGGCGCCAGCACGAACAGCGCCATGGTGGCGGCGGGCAGCAGCAGCTGCGTGGCGGCGGCGCGCCAGCCCTCCCCGTCGCCGGTGAGCGCGAAGTCGACCAGCAGGAAGCCGGTGATCTCGGGCGGCGTGGCGGCGAAGATGTCGAGCCGCCCGGTGGGGTCGGGCGACCAGCCCAGCAGGTAGTAGAAGACGTAGATCAGCAGCAGCCCGGTGACGAAGGTCGGCATGCAGACGCCCATGGTGCACAGAAAGCGCACGAGGTGGTCGACCGCCGAGCCCGGCCGCAGCGCCGCCAGGATGCCCAGCGGCACGGCGGCGAGCAGCGCGATCAGCAGGGCGCTGAAGGTCAGCTCCAGGGAAGCAGGCAGGCGCTGGCGGATATCAGTGAGCACCGGCTGCCCGGTGGTGAGCGAGCGGCCGAGGTCGCCGCCCGCGATATCCCGGAAATAATACAGCAGCTGCACCGGCACCGGCTTGTCGAGGCCCATCTCGGCGCGCAGCGCATCAATCTCCGCCTGTCCCGCGCTGGGGCCGCCGGCGAAGTACACCGCCGGGTCCCCGGGCAGCACGCGCATCACCAGGAAGGTGAGCACCAGCACGCCCAGCACCGCGGGGATGGCGGCCAGAAGCCGCCCCCCCACGTGCCGCCCGGCCCGCCCCAGCGCCCGCATTCGCTCAGGCCCGCTTCAGGTCGCGGAAATCCACCTGCCGGTAGAACTGGTAGGTGAAGCCCTCGATCGACTTGCCCATCACCGCGTCCATGTTGGGCTGCCACAGCATCAGTAGCGGCATCTGGTCCGCCAGGATGGTGATCATCTCGCGGCACTGCGCCTCATAGGCCGCCGGGTCGCGCTCGAAGCGGGCGGCGTTGGCCAGCTCGGCGATGCGCGGGTTCTCCCAGCTCGCGAAGTTCCAGCGCTGGTCGCGGGTGAAGTAGAGAAAGAAGAAGTAGTAGGTGGCGGGCAGCCAGGCGGTGCCGGAATCCGTGTAGAAGGCGAGCTTCTTTTCCGCCTGCAGCGTGTTGAGCTGCGCGTCCGGCAGCTTCTGGATCTCCACCTTGATGCCGATCCGCCCCAGCGCCTCCTGCACCAGGGCGGCCACCGGCTCGGCGGTGGCTGCGGTGCTGGCGCCAAAGGAAAAGGTGGTGGCGAAGCCGCCGGCCATGCCGGCCTCGGCCAGCAGGGCACGGGCCTTGTCGAGATCCTGCTTCACCGGCATCGGCTGCGGGAAGTCGATGCCGGGGGGCGTGGTCCAGTCGCCGCCATAGAGCTTGCGGCCGCGCCCGAACAACGAGGCCTTGAACATGTCGTCATAGGGCAGCGCGGCGGCGATGGCCTGTCGCACCTTCGGGTTGTCGAAGGGGGCCATGCGGGTGTTGAACGAGATGTGCGTGAAGCCGTTGGTTTGCGGGATCGAGGCGACCTTCACCTGGCCACGGCTTTCCAGCGAGGCGATGTCGCTGGTCTGCAGGTCGATGGCGATGTCGGCGTCGCCCTTCTCGATCAGGTTGGCGCGCGTCGCCGCCTCCGGCACGGTTTGCGAGATGACGCGGCGGAAGAAGGGCAGGGGGCCGTTCTTCCAGTCCTCGTTGCGCGTCAGCACGGCCTGCACGCCGGGGCGGAAGCTTTCCACCTTGTAGGCGCCGCCGGCCGCCGTGTTGGTTTGCATCCATTTCTGCGCCCAGGGATCGTCATCCGTGGCGTGCTTCTTCGCCAGCGTACTGTTGATCATGATCGCGTAGGTCACGGCGAGGTTGGACAGCGCCAGCCGGTCCGGCTTGTCCAGCGTCACCACCACCACGCCGGGGCCGGCGACGCGGAACTGCTCCGTGCTGGTCAGCGACCCCGTCTGGAACTGCGACACGGCCAGCGACTTGGCGCTGACGTGGCGGTCGAGCGACCACTTCACGTCCTCCGCCGTCACCGGCGTGCCGTCGTGCCACAGCGCGCCGGGGCGCAGGTGCAGCGTGATGGTCAGGCCGTCGGCGCTGATCTCGAAGCGCTCGGCCAGCTCGCCGCGGATCTCCGTGTTGTCGAACACCCAGTTGCCGTTCACCTGCTTGCGCCCGAAGGCGACCAGCCGGTCGTAGACGTTCATGCTCAGCCCGAAGGACTCGCGCGTCGTGCCCGGCATGGTGGGGTCGAGGGTGTTGATGGCACCGCCGGTGATCTGGCGCAGCGTTTCCGCGCGGCTGGCGGCCTGGGCCAGCGCCGGCGCGGCGCTCAATGCGATCGGCGAGGCACCGAGGGCTGCAAGGCCCATCAGGCCTTGGCGTCGGGTCACGGTCATGCTGGCATTCCTTCGGAAAGGGCACCCGGGGCCGGGCGCGGCGCGGAGATCGTGATCTTCATACGCAAAAAGCGTGCCCTCATGCCGTCACCGGGCGCCGCAGCACCGACTGGGGCGTGTTCCAGGCCTGCAGCTCCGCCCAGTGGTGTTCCACGTCCTCGGTGAACAGCGCGCGGGTCAGGCCGTTCACCAGCTTCGGCACCGCCGTGGTCATGGCGTTGATCGAGGAGCCGGAGGCACCGAAGCTGAGGGTGGAGGCGATGGAGAACAGGTGCAGCCGGGCGATCCAGGGCGTCTGCCCCACCGTCTTCTCCTGCAGCGCGTAGTCGGCGCCGAGGTATGGGAAGCGGGCCAGGCGGTCGTCGCGCTCGCCTTCCGGCGGGGCGTAGCGGTCGCCCCAGAGGGCGATGTTGCCGGCGCAGCGTGCGAGTTCCGGCCGCGCGGCCGGCTGCATCTCGATGCCGGTTCCACAGATCAGGAAATCCGCCTGGAACGGCCCCTGCGGCGTGTCGATCTCGACGCCGCCCCCCGGCAGCGCGCGGGCGCCGCGCCAGGGGGCGCCGGCATGCAGGGTGAAGTGGCCATGCCGCGCGCAGCGGTCCCAGGTCGGCTGCGGGAAGCCTTCCCGCAAGCTCAGGATGTGGCGCATCAGCCGCCAGCGCCAGCGGTCGTCCAGGTCTGAAAGGTGACGCAGGAAGCCGGCAAAGGTCAGCCACAGGTAGGGCTGCACCAGCTGCGGCTCCGGGCGGCGGCAGAACAGGTGCACCTCCGCCGCGCCGGCTTCCAGCGCGCTGGCCGCGTTGTCCAGTGCCGAGGCGCCGGCGCCGAGCACGGCCACGCGCTTGCCGCGCAGAAGCGCGAAGTTGATGGCATCCGCGCTGTGGGCGCGCAGCGCGGCGGGCAGGCCGGCGACGAAATCCGGCATCGCCCAGCGGCCCAGGCTGTCCTGCCCCGTGGCCAGCACCACGCGGCGGGCGTGGCGCAGCGTTTCCGTGCCGTCCGCTGCGCGCAGCGTCACCGCCAGCAGGTCGCCGGCGGGGGCGATGTCCGTCACCACCGTCTCGTTCAGCACCGGCACCTGCACGGTGTCGCGCAGCCAAAGCAGGTAGGCGGCCCAGTCGCCACGCGGGATGCGGTCCAGCGCCTGCCAATGCGCCGCGCCGTAGCGGGCCTCGTGCCACGACTGGTAGGTCAGGCTGGGGATGTCGAGGTCGGGGCCGGTGTAGTCCTTCGGGCTGCGCAGCGTCGGCATCCGGGCATAGGTGAGCCACGGGCCTTCCAGCCCGCGCGCCGCGCCATCCACCAGCAGGATGTTGCGCACCTGCGCGCGCAGCAGGCCGAAGCCGGTCGCCAGGCCGGACTGCCCGGCGCCCACCACCAGCACGTCCAGCGCCGCGTTTCCATCCGGGCCGGGGCGCGGCGGCACCCAGGGCCGCGCAGGGTGGGCAATGCGGGCGAGGTCGTCGCGCGCGCGTCCGGTCAGGGCCTGCAGGGCATCCATGGCCGTCAACCCGCGAGCCAGCCGCCATCGACGGGCAGCTCGATGCCGGTGGTGAAGCTGGCGGCGTCGCTGGCGAGGTAGAGCGCGGCTTCCGCCACCTCCTCCGCCCGGCCGAAGCGGTGCATGGGGTGGCGCATGCGGGAAGCCTCGCGCGGCACGGCGGGGTCGGGGTGGCGGTTGAAGCTGCGGTTCAGCAGCGGCGTGTCGATCGCGCCGGGCAGGATGGCGTTGACGCGGATGCCGTCCGCCACGAAATCCAGCGCCATGGTCCTGGTCAGCGCCAGGATCGCGCCCTTGGCCGCGATATAGGCGGTGTTGCCGCGCCCGCCCGCCCGGGCCAGCTGCGAGGCGAGGGTGACGATGGCACCGCCACCCTGCGCCTGCATGGCCGGGATCACCGCCCGCGCCCAAAGCCAGGTGCCGCCAAGATTGGCGCGGATCACCGCGTCCCAGGCTTCCGGCGCCGTGCTCAGCACCGTGCCGCCGCTGGAAAAGCCGGCGGCGCAGACCAGCGCGTCGATGCGCCCCCAGGCTGCCAGGACCGCGGCAGCATCCCCGTCAGCCGTGCCGGGCTCACCGACATCGGCAACGCGCGCCATTGCCGTGCCGCCGGCCGTGGCGATCTCCGCCGCGACGGCGGCCGCCGCTTCCGCATCGCGGTCCACGATGCAGACCCGCGCGCCGTGCCGCGCGAAGAGCCGCGCCGTCGCCGCGCCGATGCCCGATCCGCCGCCGGTGACCACCGCCACGCGGCCTTCCAGCCGCAATGCCTCCGAACTCATGCCATCACCTCCAGGGCCGCGCCATGCGCCAGCCACCATGCTTCGAAATGCGTCGCCGCGGCCGCCGCGCCGTGGCGGGCGTGCCAGCCGAATTCACCGTCCAGCCGCGAGGATGAAAGCGGCGCGCGGTCCGCCGTGCCGTGCAGGTCGATCGTCGGCACCTCGCCCCCTTCCGCCAGCCGGCAGGCGAAGCCGGGGCGCGGCACGCGGCACAGGGCCTGGCCCCAGCCCAGCAGCGGCCACGGCACGGCGCCGGTGACGTTGTAGAGGCGCTGCCGTGGGCGTTCGGCCGCCAGCAGCATCGCCACGGCCTCCGCCACATCCGGCGCGTAGACCCAGTCCCGCAGCCCGGGGCGCGGCAGCAGCGCGGGCGTGCCGGCCGCTGCCGCCCGCATCACCTGGAAGGGCGGGCTGAGCGTGTCGCGCAGGCCCGTCGCGTGTTCCCAGGGGCCGAACACGGCGCTGAGCCGGAGGCTGATCACGTCCAGGCCCCACAGCGCGCCCAGGCGGTCGCAGACGCCTTCGCCGGCCAGCTTGGTGATGGCGTAGAGGCCCGTGGGGCAGGCCGGGCCAGCCTCGTCCAGGGGCGTGTCGCCGGGGCCAGCGCCGTAGGCGGCGGCGGAGCTGAGGTTCAGCACCCGCCCCACGGCCGCATCGCGCGCCAGGCGCAGCAAGCCGGGCAGGGCACCCAGGTTGACGGCCAGGATGGCTTCCGGTGCCGCTGCCTCGCGCGCCGGGCCGGCGGTGATGGCGGCACCGAGCACCATGCCGTCGGCGCCATCCCGCAGGTAGGGAGCCACGGTGTCCGGCCGCGTCACGTCCACGATGCCGGTGGTCAGGCGTCCGGACAGGGCACCGAATGCGGCCGCCGCGGCGGTGGGCAGGGCGTGGCGGTCCAGCAGGGTCACGTTGTGCCCTTGCCGCAGCAGCGCTTCCGCGATGTTCAGCCCGACAAAGCCACAGCCCCCTATCAGGAGGATGCGCCGGGGAGGCATCGGGACAGGCATTGGCGCGGCGCCTTGCCGCACCGAAGGGACCATCGACATCGCGGCAGCATGGTCGCCGGCGAAGCGTGGCGGAAGCGTGCTTCATGCCGCTGAAGCCCGCGATCTGCGCTTGATTCACGCCAAGCTGAGATATCAGGAGCGGGACGCGAACAACCTGCTGCCTTGCTGGGCAGCGGCGTCTGTCCCGGCCTCGCTGCCGCCGCCGTTCCCCTTATTCGTTGAGCCCCTTTCCAGCGTAAGGATGCTCGCGCATCCAATGCCGCGCGATATCGATGCGACGCGTGACCCATACCCCTTCATGCTTCTGGATATGATCCAGCAGCTTCGCCAGCCCCGCGGCGCGGGCGGGGTGGCCGATCAGTCGCATGTGCAGTCCGACGGACATCATCTTCGGCGTCTTCGCACCTTCGGCGTAAAGGGTATCGAAGGCATCACGGATAAAGGAAAACCACTGGTCGCCCGTGCCGACAGCGCCAGCGAACTTTCCGTCGTTGTTGGTCAGGCTATAGGGCACAACGAGGTGCGGCTTACCCTCCACCGTCAGCCACCAGGGCAACTCGTCGGCGTAGGAATCGCTGTCGTAAAGAAAGCCGCCCTCCTCGGCGACAAGGCGGCGGGTGTTCACGCTGGGTCCATAGCGGCAGTACCAGCCCAGCGGACGGCTGCCGATGGTGCGCTCCAGCGATTCCACGGCGCGGCGGATGTGCTCGCGCTCCTCCGCCTCCGACAGCTCGAAATGCTTGATCCAGCGCCAGCCGTGACAACACACGTCGAAGCCGCTTTCGCGGATGGCGGCGGCAGCCTCGGGATTGCGCTCCAGCGCCAGGGCGCAGCCGAAGATGGTCAGCGGCAGGCCGCGTTCCTGGAACATCCGCAGCAACCGCCAGAAGCCGACGCGGCTGCCGTATTCGAACATCCCTTCCGCCGCCAGGTCGCGCCCCGTGCCCATCTGGCTGAGCGCATGCCCCTCGGTCAGGCCGGATTCCGTGTAGCCCTCGCCATCCTGCACGGACGGCTCGGAACCCTCCTCGTAATTCATCACGAAATTGACGGCGAGCCGCGCGCCGCCCGACCAGCGCGGGTCCGGCGGATGGGCGCCGTAGCCGATGAAGTCGCGTTTCACCTCGTAGGACATGCGGTGCGGTTCCTCGGAGCCTGTTGAATGCAAGGCCGGCTTCGACGAAAAGGTCGAGGAAGCCGTTCTTTTTTGGAAAAAAGAACCAAAAAACTTTGTCAGTTAGGGGAGCGCACCACGGCCAGCGCAACGCCCCTGGCAAGCAAAGTCTTTTTGCTTCTTTTTCTTCAGAAGAAGATTCTTCGCTTCACGACCTTTCAGTCAAACATAAGATCAAAAGGCGTGACGTCGACGAATTCCTCGTCCCCCTCGGTGCCGTCGCGCCACATCATGACGGCGAAACGGCCTGGCGCGTCCAGCACCGTCAGCGGATGGTGCCAGACATCGGCGCCATAGGTCACGCCCTGGCCGGGGGCGGCGATGAAGGCCGCCGCCCGCGTCATGTCCGGCCCGCCGGCGGCCGCATGTGGCGCCACCAGCACCAGCCAGCGCACGGGGCCGAGCGGCACGAAGCTTTGCGAGGAAAAGGCATGCCGCTCCATCTGCCGCACCCGCAGCGGGCCGCCAGGATGCGGGTCTTTGCAGGACAGCGAAAGGCTGGGCCAGGCGTGGGCGCGGTGGCTGGCCAGGGTGCGTTCGTAATACAGCCGCCCGGGCTGCTCGGGCACGTCCAGCACCTCGCCATAAGGGGCAAAGGCCCCGGGGGTCAGGTGCTGGGGGATCAGCGGGCGGGGCGTCATCCGGCCATCCTGCGGACCAGCCCGACGGCGCGGTCCATCACGAGGAGTAAGAGGAACGCCACGGCGACCAGCACGCCCGAGGCGGCGGCGACGCGGACGTCGAGCGAGGATTCCATCATGCCCCACAGGCGGATCGGCAGCATGTCGGTCTCGGCGGAAGAAAGGAAGAGCGAGACGGGAACGTTGTCGAGCGAGGAGATGAAGGCGAGAAAGCCGCCCGCCGCCACGCCCGGCATGATCAGCGGCAGCACCACGCGGCGGAAGGTGCGCCAGCGCGAAGCGCCGAGGATGGCGCTGCTTTCCAGCAGCGCGGGGTCGAGCCCGGCGGCCGAGGCCCCCACGGTGCGCAGCGCGAAGGGAGCCGCGATCATCGCGTGTCCCATTACCAGCAGCGCGAAGGAAGGCGGCTGCCGCAGCCAGGACACGAACATCAGCGAGGCCAGCCCGAAGGCGATGCCGGGCAGCACCAGCGGCGCCAGAAAGGCGCCCTCCGCCAGCCGTGCCCAGCTGCCGCGCGCGCGCGCCAGCGCCAGCGCGGCACCGGTGGCCAGCGATGTCGCCAGCACCGCCGTGCAGAAGGCCACCAGCAGGGAGTTGCCGGCGGCGCGGTGGATCTGCGCCGAACGGACGGGGTCGAACAACGCGGCGTACCAGCGCAGCGTCAGCCCCGGCGGCGGAAAGCGCAGCGCCTGCGAGGTGGTGAAGGAGGTCAGCAGCACGATCAGCACCGGCCCCACCAGCACCAGCAGGGCGAGCGCCGCCAGCGCCAGGATCAGCAGCGCCAGCGGCCGGTCGGCGGGGGCGAGCCTATGCATGCGCCGCCCTTTGGCTGAGTAGGGAAAGCGCTGCGGCGACGGTGAGCACGGAGCCCATCAGCGTCAACGCCAGTGCCGCGGCCAGCGGCCAGTTGAAAACCACCATCGCCTGCTGCCACACCAGCATGGGCAGGTAGGCCAGCCGCCCGCCGCCGATCACGGATTGCGAGATAAAGGCGGTGCAGGCGCTGGCGAAGACCAGGGTGCAGCCCGCCAACAGCCCGGGCAGCGCCATCGGCAGCACCACCCGCCGCAGCGTGCGCGCCAGCGAGGCGCCGAGCGCCGAGGAGGCATCCAGCAGCGAAGGGTCGATCCGCCCCAGTGCGGCGATCAGCGGCAGCAGCATCAGCGGCATCTCGATCTGCGTCAGCGCCAGCACCAGCCCGTGCTCGGTTTGCAGCAGCGGCACCGGCGCGGCGACGGCACCGGTGGCCAGCAGGGCGGTGTTGATCACCCCCTCCCGCCCCAGGATGACGATCCAGGCGAAGGTCCGCACCACCACCGAGGTCAGCAGCGGCAGCACGGCGGCCAGCAGGATGAGGCGCTTCAGCCGTGGCCCGGCCACCAGGTGTAGCAGCGCCAGCGGCACCGCCAGCAACAGCGTGGCCAGCACCGTGAAGGCGCCGAGGCGCAGCGTGTTGAGGATGGCGCGCAGGTGGAAGCCATCCCCCAGCACGTCGGTCCAGGCGCTCACGCTGAAGCGGGCCAGGTTCTCGTCGGTGGCCAGCGAGGTGGCGGCCAGCAGCAGCAGCGGCGCCAGAAAGAACGCCGCCTGCGCGAAGGCGAGTGGCAGCGCCAGCCGCCACGCGCCCGCCTCGTTCACTTCGCCATCTCGCGGTTGAAGCGGTCGATCCAGCGCGCGCGCAGCGGGTTGATCTTGCTCCAGTCATGCGTGACGAAATTCTTCAGCTCGTCGATCGAGCGCATTGGCACGTCGGCGCCCGGCTGCACGCCCGTGTTGACCGGCACAAAAAAATACGGCGCCTGCGACAGCGCCGCCTGCACCGGCGTGCTGATCATGGTGTCGATGTACTGGTAGGACTGCTCGATATTCTTGCTGCCGCGGGCGATGTGCATGGTGGTGCCGAAGGCCGCGGCGCCGGTTTCCGGAACCGCGAACTCGATGTCCACGCCACGGGATTTCAGCAGGGTCACGGTGTAGGTGTTGGTGTACATGATGTCGATCTGCCCCTGCTGGAACAGCCCGGGCATCGCCGCCGGCTGGGCCACCGCCGGCACCAGGGGCAGGATCTTGCGCAGCTCGGCGAAGAGCGGCTCCACGTCGGTTTCCGAGCCGCCGACGGTCTTGGCCATCTCGATCAACGAGATGGTGCCGAAGGTGGTTCCAAAGCCGGTCAGGCCCAGGTGCCTGGCGAATTCCGGCTTGAACAGGTCCCGCCAGCCAGCGGGCTTGGCCACTTTCTTGGGGTTGTAGGCGATGCCGACCACCTGCGCCGCGACACCGGCGCCGGAGGCATCGGCATAGCCGACCGGCAGCTTGTCGCGGTTGCTCAGGCGCGTGGCGTCGAACGGCTCGAACAGGTTGAGGTCAATGCCGCTGACGCGCGGGCCCGGATCCAGCACAAAGACGTCGAATGGCGCCATGCCGCGCGCGGCGCGTGCCTTGGCGATCTGGTCCACGGCGAACAGCGGCTCGAAGGCCACGTCCACCCCGTGGGCCTGCTTCAGCGCGGGGGCCAGCACGGCGCGCAGCCCTTCGTCCCAGCCGCCGGGATAGACGGCGGCGGTCATGCTGCCGGCGGCCCTCGCCGCGCGCAAGGGCAGGCCGGCGGTGCCCAAGGTGCCGAGGGCGGCGCCCATCAGCGTGCGGCGGGTCAGAAGCGTCATGCGGCGTCTCCGATGGGGAAAAGGGCGGGCAAAGCACTCGGCAGCAGCGCGATGCGCACCGGCCCCGGCTCGGGGGGCGGGCCGTGCCGCGCGGCATGCAGCTTCAGCTCGGTGGAGCCGGCCTCCACGTCGTGCACAACGGCGGGGCCGAGCGGCAGGGACAGGCGCAGCCGCGCCGGCCAACTGTCCGGCGCCTCCGTGCCGGCGTCGCGCAGCGTCAGGTGCTCCGGTCGGGCGCAGAGCAGCACCCGTTCCCCCACCGCGAAGCCGCGCGCGCTGGCCACCGTGACGCTGGCGCCCACGTCCAGCCGCACGCGGTAATCCGCGCCCTGCCGCGCCTCGACACGTCCATGCAGCCGGTTGCTGGTCCCGACAAAGCCGGCGACGAAGGGGGTGGCCGGCGCGTCATAGACCGTGGCGGGCGCGTCCACCTGTTCCACCCGGCCGCCGCGCATCACCGCCATGCGGTCGGCCATGCTCATCGCCTCGTCCTGGTCGTGCGTGACCAGCACGGCGGTGACGCCGAAGCGCCGTTGCAGCCGCTTGATCTCCAACTGCAGGTCCAGCCGCAGCGCGCGGTCCAGCGCCGCGAAGGGTTCGTCCAGCAACAGGATGGAAGGTTCGATGGCCAGGGCGCGGGCCAGCGCCACGCGCTGTTGCTGCCCGCCGGAAAGCGCGCGCGGCCGGCGTTCCGCGAAGCCCTCCATCCGCACCGCCGCCAGCGCCGCCTCGACACGACGCCCGATATCCGCCTTGGGTTGTCCGCGCGCCTCCAGCCCGTAGGCGACATTCTGTGCCGCGCTCATGTGCGGGAACAGTGCGTAGGACTGGAAAACAATGCCGACGCCGCGCTTGCCGGGCGGCAGGTGGTCCACCGGCGCGCCATCCACCAGCACCCGCCCGGCCTCGGCCTGGATGAAGCCCGCGACCGTGCGGAGCAGCGTGGTCTTGCCGCAGCCGGAAGGGCCAAGCAGCGCCAGGATCTCCCCCGGCTGTACGGTCAGCGTCACGTCGTTCACGGCAAGGGACTGGCCATAGCGGACGCGGATGCCATCCATGTCCAGGCGGTGTCCTTTGGGGCGCGCGGCGAGGTCCGACATCAGGCCTGCATGAGCAAGTCGCATGCCATGGAAAGCAAACTCTCCGGCCTGCCGGCTTTGCCCGGCCTGGCCGAGGCCCGTTGTCCGGGAAGGGCGGCTGCGTTGGAACCTCGGCTACATCCCGGGCCGTGCGTTCGGCATCGGCCATTCTGCTGCAAGGCGTATCGGAGATGATCGCGGCGCAAGCATTCGAACGCCGTTCGTCCATATTTTGAGCAACAGCGGCAGCGTCCATTCTTGTGCGAGGCGCAGACGGCCGAAAGCGGCAGGCGCCGCGCCGAGTGGCCCCGCCCTTGCCAGGAAATGTGGCGCGGCGAAGGAGAGCAACGGCATGGCGCGCGACCTGATCGGCTATGGCGGCCAGTGGCCGGACCTGCGCTGGCCCAATGGGGCCCGCCTGGCGGTTTCCGTGGCGGTGAACCTGGAAGAGGGCGCCGAGCAGCAGGTCGGTGACGGTGACCCGCAGTCCGAGCGCATGGGAGAGGTGCTGAGCGTGGTGCCTGCTGGCGTGCGGGACATGGGGCAGGAACAGATCTTTGCTTATGGCACCCGTGCCGGCATCTGGAGGATGCTGGAGGCGCTGGAGCAGCACAGGGTGCCCGCCACCTTTCTGATGTGCGGCCGCGCCGTGCAGCGCGCCCCAGCCCTGGCCCGCGCCGCCGTGGCGGCGGGGCACGAGGCAGCCGCGCATGGCTGGCTGTGGCGCCCGCATGCCGACTATGCCTCACGCGATGCCGAGGCGGCGGACCTGGCGCGCTGCGCCGAGGCCATCGCGCAGGCCACCGGCCAGCGGCCGCGCGGCTTCTTCTGCCGCGGCGCGGAAAGCGCCTGGACGCGCGGGCTGCTGCTGGAGCAGGGCTTCCGCTATACGTCCAACGCCTTTGACGATGACCTGCCGTATCATGACCCGGCGCATCCTGGCCTGCTGGTGGTGCCCTATGCGCTGGATTCCAACGACATGAAGTTCTTCCACCCCAACGGCTTCGTCCGCGCCGGGGAGATGGTGGACTACGTGGCGGACGCCCTGGCGGTGCTGCTGGCGGAAGCGGAGCGTGGCCGCCCGCGGCTGCTGAACATCGGCTACCACCTGCGCATCGCCGGCCGCCCCGGCCGCTTCCGCGCCTTCGAGGGCGTGCTGGAACAACTCGCTGCCCTGGGTGGCCGGATCTGGCTGGCCCGCCGCGCCGAGATCGCCGAAGCCTTCGCCGCCGCGGTGCCGCCTGCCGCCTTTACCGGAACCGCGTCCACCACCCGGCCATAGCGCATGGCGATGCGGCGCGGGTTCCATCGCTGTGCGACCCGGCCGCTGAAATCCGAAGATTACTCTCAGCGGCACCAACCGTTGATGATGCCAGCGACAACCAGGACCCCCCGCCGGTAGTCGGCCACGTCCACCCATTCGTCGTGCCGGCCGTTCTGCGTCAGGTTGCCGCCCAGCGGCCCGAGGCCGACGCAGGGGATGCCCTGCTGCACCATCGGCACGCGGATGTCGCTGGAGGTGTGCAGCACGTTGACATGCGGCGCTTCGCCGGTGCCGTCCTGCACCGCGCGGCTGACCACCTGGTACAGCGGATGGTCGGGCGCTACCTCGGCGCCGGTCACGCCGGACAGCCAAGCAAGCACGGGCGGGTTCCGGCGCAGCCAGTCATCGCCTGCAGCCGCCTCGTGCAGCGCCGCCTCCACTTCCGCCTGCGCCGAGGCCATCGGCTCGCCGGGCGGAAAGGACAGGGCACAGGTGACGACGCATTCCAGCGGCACGCGCCCCGCCTTGCCCGGCGCCGAGACGCCGCTGACCAGCAGGTTGGTGGAACGCCCGATCGCATCCTGCAGCGACGGGTTGCGGATCCGCGCGCCGCGTGCCGCGTCCAGCGCGCGCAGCGCCTGCAGCACCAGGACCAGCTTGTCGGCCGGGTTGACCCCAAGATGCGCGAAGGCGGTATGGTCCGGCTCGCTGGTCGGCGGCTGGTGCCCGGCGATGGTGATGGTGAACAACAGCTGCCCGCCCGCAAAGGTCTTCACCTCCCGCATGCCCGCGCCGGATTCGGCGGGATGCAGGTAGACGGCGGCATCGGCCAGGTAGCCATGCTGCATCACCGCCGCCATGCCGCGCGCATGCCGCTTGCTGGGCGTGCTGGCCAGGATGACATCGCCGCGCAGCGCGCCGCCCTGCGACACCACCAGCCGCAGGGAGTCCACCATGTTGGCGACGCCGGCGAGGTCGTCCGACACGCCCCAGCCGTGCAGCCGGCCATTGGAAACCACGCCTTCGAACGGCGGATGTGTCCAGCCCCCGGTGCCGTGCACCGCCTCGCCGTCAGGGTGCGCGAAGAACATCACGCTGCGTCCGCCGCCCGACCCGCGCAGCCGGGCCACCACCGCTTCGCGCGGCTCTGCGGCCAGCGACTGCGCGGCGGCGAATTCGTCGCGCATCGTGACGTCACCTGGAGAATAGCGCAGCACCTCCACCTCGCAGCCCAGCGCGCGCAGGGCCCCGGCCACATGCGCCTGCACCGCCGCCTCGCCCCGCGGCACCAGCCGGATCAGCGCTTGCAGGAAATTGATACCGGGTTCGGGCTCGGCTGGCATGGCACACCTCACAGGCTGCGACGTGGCGCCCGCCGGCCGGCCGGCACCATCACGGAATACACGATGTATGCAAAACGAGCCGTGCTCAACCGGCGTCGCGCGGATGGCGGCATGGCGATGGGAACGGCGGTCGGGCGCTGCCGCATGTGCAGAAGGCGTGGCACGTCCAGGCCCGGCGCCCGTTCGCCTGCGCCGAGGAGCTTCCCCGGGGCCTGCATCTCGTTTCCGCAAGGCGCTGCCGGGACCTGAGGGGCTGGCCGATGATGGCCGCAGCCACACGGAAGGACGGACGGCATGGAAGGACTTCCGGCCTCAAAACCGATCCAGCGTGAACGGCGCCATGTCGATCTCGGACACGCCGCGCAGCATCGCCTCCGCGGTCATCCGCGCCACCACGGGCGCCAGCGTGTAGCCGTTGGACGTCACACAGTTGAAGAACCCCGGCACATCAGGCATCTCGCCCAGGATCGGCGCGCCGTCGATGTTGATGTTCATGCCGGCCCAGACGCGCAGCAGGTGGAACTGGGCCGCCGCCGGCAGCACGCGCTGCGCCACCCAGGCATTGCCCTGCATCGCCCAGCGCAGGGCGGTGCTGGCGCCGGTCGCCTCGTCCAGCCCGGCGGACCAGCCGCCGCCGATCAGCAGGCTGCCATTGGCCGCCTGCTTCAGGCTGAGGTGCCGGTCGGCATGGGCGATCAGCCGGGACACCAGCTTCGGCCCCGGCTCGGTCACCATCATCTGCAGCGGCGCGCCGGCCACCGGCACCGGGCGGCCGACCATGCCGCTGAGGCGCGGCGTCCAGGCCCCGGCGCAGTTGACGATGCGGCGGGCGCGCAGCGGGCCGGCGGCGGTGGAAACGGCGAAGCCCGCCGCGTCCCGCTCGATCCCCAGCACCGGGCAGTCGCCGATCACGGTGGCGCCGGCGGCGCGCGCCAGGTTCAGCACGCCGAAGGTGGCGGTCAGCGGATTGATCTTGCCCTCGGCCGCGCAATAGGCGGCACCGACCAGCGTGGGCGAGAGATGCGGCTCCATGGCGTGCAGTTCGTTGCCGCCGATCACCTGCGTCTCGACCCCGAAGCGGGCCTCGATGGCCGCCTTCTGGCGCAGGAACGCCATGTCGCGCTCCGTTTCGGCCACCATCAGCCCGCCGGTGATGGCGAGGTCGATGGGCGTGCCGCCGGCGCGCGCGATCTCGCCCGCCAGCGCCTGCCACAAGGCGATGGCGGGGTTGCCCAGGCGCAGCGTCTGCGCCGCCGGGCCACCGCCGGCCTCGGCCTTGGCGCCGAAGTCGAAGGACAGCAGCTGCACGTGCAGCGAGCCGGCATTGGCGGTGGAAGCCTGCTGCCCCGGCGTGTCGCGGTCCAGCGCCAGCACGTCCAGCCCCGCCAGCGCCAGCTCCCGCGCCACGCAGGCGCCGACGATGCCGGCGCCGACCACCAGCACGTCCACGGTGCGGGCGGGCAGGGCGGCGGCGGGCGGGCGCGTGGGACGCGGCACGATGGCGGGGGGCGTGGTACGGCGGTGGCCGGCCCATTCCGCCTGCTCGGCCGAGAGCGCGGCCAGCGGCACCGGCTTGGCCGGTGGGCGGGGGGCGAAAAAGGCGAAGGGTTCCGGCCGCGCGCCGCCCGCGGCGGCGACCAGGTGGGTCAGCACGGCGGCGCAGTTGCGCCCCTGGCAGCGGCCCATGCCGGTGCGGGTCAGCCGCTTGACGGTGCCGGCATCGGCGCCGTGGGTGGCGATGGCGGCGCGCATGGCGCCGGCCGTGACGCTTTCGCAGCGACAGACGATGGTCTCGTCGGCGATGGTGGCGGCATCGAAGGGCGGCGGCGCGAACAGGCGCCACAGCGCGTCCTGGAAGGCTTCCGCATGGGCGAGGCCGCTCTGGGCCGCGGCCAGGGCGGCGGCGGGCAGGGGGCCGGCCCCCAGGTCTCGCAGGATGGTGTCGGCCGCCAGCACGCCGCGGTGCCGCGCCACCATGGCGCCGCCCAGCCCGGCGCCATCGCCGATGGCGAAGACGGTGTCCAGGCTGGTGCGCCCGTCCGGCGCGGTGTCCGTGGCGAGAAAGCCGACATGCCGGTCCACGCGGCGGTGCCGCGCGCCCAGTTGCCGCGCCAGCTCGGTGGAAGGGATGAAGCCGTGGCCGAGGGTGACGGCGTCCAGCCCCTCCACCAGCTTCTCGCCCTCCGGCGTCGCGATGCGGCAGGCGGAAACGCGCGCCCCGCCCCGGCATTCGACAATGCGCGAGCCCCAAAGCACCGGCACGCCCCGCGCCCGCAGCACGGCCAGGTAGCGCGCGCCCTGCGCCAGCAGCCCCGGCGCGTGGCGGGCGGCGCGAACCGCCGCGCGCCAGTCCCGCCATCCGGGGCGGGGGGCTTCCTCCACCACCGCCAGCACCGTCACCCCGGCCCGCGCCAGCTCCACCGCCAGCTGCAGGTTCAGCGGGCCATTGCCGCCGATCACCACGCGCTGGCCGGGAAATACGCGATAAGCGCGGGCCAGGGTCTGCGCGGCGCCCGTGGTCATGACGCCCGGCAGCGTCCAGCCGGGGATTGGCACCGGGCGCTCATAAGCCCCCGGGGCCAGCAGCAGGCGCCTTGGGCGCAGCAGGCGCGGGCGGCCGGCCTGGAACACCGCCACCTCGTCGGGCGCGAAGGCGGACCAGGCGGTGGCGTCGGACCAGAGTTCGACGCCCGCGTCGCGCGCCGCGGCGCGCAGCCGGGCGCTTTCGGCGAACTGCCGGTCGATCGGCCCGCCGGTTTCGGCATGGGAGGCGGCGACGGGCTTGAGATACTGCCCGCCCGGCTCGGCGCGCTCATCCACCATCACCACCCGCAGCCCGGCCGCCGCCAGGGGTGCCGCCGCCGCCAGCCCGCCGATGCCGCCGCCGATCACCGCCACGTCCACCACCGTTTCCGGCTCGGCCGGCAGGGCAGGCAGGGGATGAGTGGCGCCGGGCGCGCTGGTCACCACCATGCCGGGCGCGGCCTTGACCATGCAGGCGCGCTGCCCGGCCTGGCCGTCCACCGTGACCACGCAGTCGAAGCAGGCACCCATGCCGCACCACAGCCCGCGCATGGTGCCGTCGGGCGCCGCGCGCAGCGCCACGGTGCCGGCGGCGGCCAGCGCGGCGGCGATGGTCTCGCCCGGCAGCGCCGCGACGGCGGCGCCGTCGAAGCTGAAGCTTCCGGCGGGTGCGCTGGGGGCGAGGCCGGGGTGGCGCAGGCGCATGGCGGATGGACAACTTCCGAAGATATACATAAGGTATGCAAACAAACGGACCTGCTTGGCAATGGCCGCTTGCTCCGCACTCAACGTCGATGATTTCCGAGGCGCGCTTGCATCCGTTCCGTGGCACCTACACCGTCCTGGTCACCCCCTTCACCGCCGATGGCGGCGCGGTGGACGTTGCCGCGCTGAAGCGGCTGGTCGAGTATCAGATCCGCGAGGGCGTGCACGGGCTGGTGCCGCTCGGCTCGACCGGCGAGTTCCTGTCGCTGACGCGCGAGGAGCGGCAGCAGGTGATCGAGACGGTGGTGGGCACCGCCGCCGGGCGCGTGCCCGTGCTGGTCGGCACCGGCGCCGAATACACCCCCCATGCGGTGGAATACTCGCGCGAGGCGGAGGCGATGGGCGCCGACGGGCTGATGATCATCCCGCCCTTCTATTCGGTGCCCACCGCGGAGGAGCTCTACGTCCACTACAAGGCCGTGGCCGACCGCACCGCGATCCCGATCATGATCTACAACAACCCCAACGCCGCCAACGTCGACATGCTGCCGGAAACGGTGGCCCGCCTGTCCGAGATCGAGGCGGTGCAGTACATCAAGGAGTCGACGCTCGACGTCACCCGCGTGCGCGACATCATCCGCCTGTGCGGCGACCGGCTGACGGTCTTCGCCGGCGTGCTGGGCTACGAATCCTTCTTTCTGGGCGCGCAGGGCTGGGTCGCGGTCTGCTCCAACGTGGCGCCGCGCATCTCGGCCGAGCTGTTCAACGCCTGCGCCGACCGCAACGACCCGGCCGAGGCCCGCGCCATCCACCAGCGCATGGTGGACCTGTTGTGGTGGGTCGGCGGCCCCCGCTACGTGGCCGGCACCAAGGCCGCGCTCGGCATGATCGGGCTGGACTGCGGTCCGCCGCGCCCGCCCCGCCTGCCGCTGCCCGAGGCGATGCGGCCCGAACTGCAACGGGTGGTGGCGGCGCTGGACCTGCCCGGCATCGCCGCTTGAAGCGGCGCGCCGCCCGCGCCTAAAGGGGCAGCCATGAGCACCACCGCCTCCCCACAGAACTTGTCCGCCCTGGCCTATTCCGCGTTGTCGCTGATGATCCGGGGCCACAAGCTGAAGGGCGGCGAGGCGATCCTGGAAGCCAGGCTGGCGGAATCGCTCAACATCTCCCGCACCCCGCTGCGCGAGGCGCTGCAGCGGCTGGAAGGCGAGGGGCTGGTCATCAAGAACGGCAGCCGCTCCTACATGGTGCGCGGCGTCGATCTGGCCGAATACCTGCACAGCCTGAAGGTGCGCGAGATCCTGGAGCCGGAGGCCGCGGCGCTCGCCATTCCCCGCATCGACCCCGCCGCCATCGCCGCCGTGCGCGCCGAGATCGCGGCGCTGGGCGATGCCGCCGTCCCCTATGACCGCGAGGCGCATTGGCGCGTCGATGCCCGGCTGCACGAGCTGTTCATCGATGCCTGCGGCAATCCCGTGCTGACCCAGATGATCCGCGGGCTGCGTGCCACCACCCACCTGTTCGAGATCGCCCGGCTGCGCGACCGGCTGCAGCCGGACAACCTGGAGCATATCGCGATCCTCGACGCCCTGGCGGCCGGCGACGCCAGGGCGGCGCGCAAGGCGGCGCAGCAGCACCTGCGGAGCCTGCATGCCTTCGCGCTGACCGTGGTGAGCTGAAGAAAGGCTGGGGGAAGGAATTCCCCCGGACCCCCATCTTTCATCTTTTTCTGACGACTTGGCGCCGCCGGCGCACCGCCGCGCCCCAAGCGCCAATGAATCAAAAAGAAGATGGGGGTCCGGGGAAATTCTTTCCCCCGGCCTTTTTACACCGTCAGCAACCGGCGCGGCGTCCCCACCAGCAGCGTCTCGATCTCGCCAGCGCTAAATCCCCGGTCCCGCATCAGCGGCACCACGTTGCGCGGCAGGTGGCCGTAGCCGTGGCCACCGAGGGATTGCAGGCGGGAGCGGGTGCAGATGTCGTGCGAGGCGACGACGCGATCGGCGAGCCCCGCGTCGAACAGGCGGCGGATGCAGCGCAGGCGCATCCAGTCGGTCGGCAGGTCTGCCACGCCCATCCAGTAGTTCGATGATTCGATGCCGAAGAAGTCGAACTCCACCACGCAGCCGCGATGGGCGAGGGCCAGCACCTCCCCTTCATTGTCGTAGGTGCGGTCCATGTGGCCCATCACCACGCGCGACAGGTCGGCCCCGGCGGCGAGCAGGATGTCCAGGATCTCGTGCGGGGCGGCGGGGTGGCGGCCGGGATGGACCGTGATGGCGGCGCCGGTGGCGCGCTGCGCGTCGGCGGCGGCCTGCAGGGCGCGTTGCTCGGCGGGGTGCAGCGGCCAGGAACAGCCGATCTCGCCGATGATGCCGCAGCGGATCGGGCCTTGCGTCAGTTGCCTGATCATGGAGTGCGCCATCGCCTCACGGCTGCGCGCCAGTGCTTCGGCGTCCTGGTAGGCGGCGGTGTAGAGGCCGGCACCCATGACGACATGGACGCCGCTGTCGCGGGAGATGGCAGCGAGGCCGGCGGGATCGGGGCACAGCCCGGCGGTGGTGACCTCGACGATGGTGCCGCCGCCGGCGGCGGCGAAGCGCGCGGCCTCGCGGGTCGCCAGCGCCACGTCGTGCAGCCGGTGGTTGCCGGCATAGGCGCCCGGGCGCCAGTGGATGTCGAAGGCGTTGTCCAGCGTGATCTCCGCCTCGGGCGGCGGTGCCGCGCGGCTGGCCGGGGGAGAAAGGTCGCACAGCAGGTGCTCGTGCATCAGCACCAGGCCCAGCGCCCCGGGCGGCACCGCGCCCAGCACCGTCGTCACCTGCCCATCCGCCATCATGATCCTCCCCCAAGGCCGTGCCAATGTTTCGGCTTGTCGACGCGTCGGGTTCTTGTATACGTTGTGTATGCGTTCAGCCCAAGCCTTCCGGTGGGCGGTGCCGACGAGAGGAATGCCGCGATGACCGCCTTTGATCCGCTGGTTCCCAACCTCCGCCGCCGCGGCGTGCTGCTCGGCGCCGCAGCCCTCGCCGCGGCGCTGCCGGCGGTCGCGAAGGCTCAAGCAAGGATCGCGCCACCCAACATCGTCAAGCAGGGCACGCTGGTGATGTCGATCAACCCCACGCTGCCGCCGCTGCAGTTCGTCAATGACCGCGGCGAGTTGCAAGGCATGCGCGTGGAACTCGGCAACATGCTGGCCAAGGAACTCGGGCTGATGCCCGAATATGTGCGCATCGAGTTCGCCGCCATGGTGCCGGGCCTCAACGCCAAGCGCTGGGACATGATCAACACCGGCATCTTCTTCACCGAGGAACGTGCCAAGCTGATGTACATGCTGCCTTACGAACAGGCGGCCATCAGCTTCCTGACCGCCAAGGGCAACCCGCTGAACATCGGCAAGTGGGAAGACCTCGCGGGCCGCGCCGTGGGCGTCGAGCTCGGCGGCATCGAGGAGCGGCGCACCCGCGAGGTGGACGAGATGCTGCGCAAGGCCGGCCTGCGCGGCATCGAGATCCGTACCTTCAACAACTTCGCCGAGGCCTTCCAGGCGCTGCGCGCGCGGCAGGTCGATGCCGCGACCTCGATCGACGCGACCGCCATGTACTGGCAGGGGCGTGGCGACTTCACCCGCGCCGTCGCCGGGCTGTTCCCGCAGACCGCCACCTTCGCCTTCGCCAACAAGGTGCTGGCGAACGAGGCGGTGGGTGCCATGAACCGCATCAAGCAGGCCGGCGCCTATGACGAGTTGTTCGACCGCTACGGCGTGCTGAAGATGCCCGAGCCGCAATTCGCGCTCAGCGGCCCCGGCCCGGGCTGATCCCCGGCCGCCCTGTTCCAGACTGAGAAAAGACGGATTGCATGGCCTGGAACTGGGACGGTTTCTTCGGCTACTTCGCCAACCCCTACCTGCTGGGCGGTGCGCTGGTCACGCTGGGGCTGACCGCCGCCACGCTGGTGCTGGGGTTGCTGCTCGGCCTGCTGCTGGTGCTGATGCGGTCGTCCAGGTTCCGCGTCTTGCGCTGGATCGCCGCGACGCATGTCTGGCTGTTCCGCGGCACGCCGCTGCTGGTGCAGCTCATCATCATCTACACGGGCCTGCCGCAACTTGGCCTGGTGCGCTTCACGGTGCTGCAGTCGGCGCTGCTGGGGCTGGTGCTGAACGAGGCCGCCTACCTGTCCGAGATCCTGCGCGCCGGCATCCAGTCGGTGCCGCGCACGCAGCTGGATGCGGCACATGCACTGGGGCTCAACCGCGTCCGCACCTTCGTCCTGATCATCGCGCCGCAGGCGCTGCGCGTCATCGTGCCGGCGCTCGGCAATTCGGTGAACGGCCTGCTCAAGACCACCTCCATCGTGTCCGTCATCTCGGTCGAGGAATTGCTGCGGCGCGGCCAGATCCTGATGCAGCAGCGCTTCGAGGTGCTGGAGGTCTTCATGGTGATCGCCATCATCTACCTGGTGATGACCACCGCCTGGGACTTCGTGCAGCGGCGCATCGAGCGCTACTACGGCAAGTCCGACCGCCCTGCCGTGCTGGCGGCCCAGGACCTGGCGGATGCGCGCTGAACCGCTGCGCGTCGGCATCCTCGGCGCCGGGCGGATCGGATGCCGCATCGCGGAACGGTTGGGGGAGGGGGCGCTGCTGGGGGCGCTGCTGTGCCGCCCGGCCCAGCAGGATGCGCTGGGCGCACGCTTTGGCGCCGGGATTGTCTGCACCGACCTCGATGGCTTTCTTGCCCGTGCCCCGGGCGTCGTCGCCGAATGCGCATCGGCCGGGTTGCTGGCCACGGCGGCGCCACGCCTGCTGGCGGCCGGCATCGACATCATCCCGCTGTCGCTGGCCGCCTTCGCGGATCCGGCGACCGAAGCCGCGTTGCTTTCCGCCGCCGAGGCCGGGCCGGGCCGCATCGAGATCCCCGCCGGCGCCATGGCCTCGCTCGGCTTCCTGGCGGCGGCGCGGGAGGATGCGCTAGCCGATGTCCACCTGACGGTGCGCTACCCGCCCGCACGGCTGCGCGGTACGCCGGGCGAGGCGGGCGGGATCGCCGCGCCGCGCGTGGTCTTCTCCGGCACGGTGCGGCAGGCGGCGGCGCTGTTCCCGCGCCACCTCAACGTTTCGGTCGGCGTGGCGCTGGCGGGGCTGGGTCTGGACCGCACGCGCTTCACGCTGGTCGCCGACCCCGGCATCACCCAGGCCGCGTTCCTGGTCGAGGCGCAGGCCGGCCCCGGCGCGGTGCGGCTGGCGGTGGAGGGACGCGGCAACCCGGTGGAAGACGACCCGGTGGACTACACGACCTTTTCCGTCCTGCGACTGCTGCGGCGGCGCACGGCCGCGGTCATGATCTGAACCACAGAAAGGGGAGCGTGCGATGAGCGGGCATGAGTTCGACATGGTGGTGCGTGGTGGCACCCTGGCCAGCGCCGCCGAGGTCTTCGAGGCGGATATCGGCATCCGCGGCGGCACCATCGCCGCCATCGGCCGCGACCTGCCGCGCGGTGCGGAGGAGGTTTCCGCCAAGGGCATGATCGTCACGCCGGGCGGGCTCGACCCGCATTGCCATCTGGAGGAGCTGGGCCAGGACGGCTCGGTGCACGAGGAAAGCTTTTCCAGCGGCTCGGCGGCGGCGCTGGCGGGCGGCACCACCTCCTTCATCTGCTTTCTGCCGCAGTGGAAGGGCCACACGCTGGCCGCCAGTGCCCCGGGCTACGAAACGCGCGCCGCGCAGTCGCGCGCCGACTATTCCTTCCACCAGATCATCACGGACCCGACGCCCGAGGTGATGCAGCGCGAAGTGCCGGCGCTGGTGGCCCGCGGCATCCGCAGCCTGAAGGTGTTTCTCACCTACGACCCGCTGCGGCTGACGGATGCCGAGTTCATCGAGGTGCTGGCCACCGCGCGCCGCCTGGGCGCCTTTGTCACCGTGCATTGCGAGAACTACGACGCCATCGGCTGGCGCATCGCGGCGCTGCTCAAGGCCGGCCTGACCGACCCGATCAGCCATGCCTGGGCCCGCCCGCCGGTGGTGGAGCGCGAGGCGACGCACCGCGCCGTCGCGCTGGCCGAGCTGGTGGACCAGCCGATCCAGGTGTTCCATGTCAGCTGCGAGGAGGCCGCCGCCGAGATCGCCCGGGGCCGCGCACGCGGGCTGAAGGTCTGGGGCGAGACCTGCCCGCAATACCTGACCCTGTCGCATGACGACCTGGCCCGCCCGGGCTTCGAAGGCGCCAAGGCCGTCTGCTCTCCCGCGCTGCGCGAAAAGGCGGAAAACGAGCGGGTTTGGCGTCGCGTCCAGGACGGCACGCTGGACGTGGTATCCTCGGACCATTGCGGCTTTTCCTTTGCGACGGCCAAGCGGGCGCCGGGCGGCGGCTACGGCCAGGGCGGCGCCAGCGCACGGCCGGACGGCACGCCCGCCTTCAACGCCATTCCCAATGGTGCGCCGGGCATCGAGACGCGTTTGCCGGTGCTGTTCTCGGAAGGCGTGTCCAAGGGCCGCATCGACCTGCCCACCTTTGTGCGCCTGAGCTCCGCCAACGCGGCGAAGCTGTTCGGCCTGGCCGGTCGCAAGGGCAGCCTGATGCCCGGTGCCGACGCCGACCTGGTGCTGTGGGACCCGGACGCCGAGCGCACCATCCGCAACGCCGACCTGCACCACGCGATCGACTACACGCCCTGGGAAGGCTTGGCCGTGAAAGGCTGGCCGATGGTCACGATCCGCCGTGGCGAGATCGCCGTGCGCGACGGCCAGGTGCTGGCGCAGCCCGGCTCCGGCCGTTTCCTGGCGCGCGGACCCTATGCGCTGGCCACGCCCACCGGGCGGGTGCCGGATGGGTTCGATGCCGCGGGTGTCCTTTGAGCCCTCTGGCTGCGACTGTGCCGACCGAGGCCGGATCTGTGAGCTGGCCCGCCGCAGCCCCAGCCTGCCAGAATCGGGGCGTGGATGGCTGGCGCGGGCCGAGGCTCTTCGCTTCAGCCCACGCCCCGTCAACGCGGCGTGCCGGCGCGCCTGGGGTCAGGCGTTGAAGCCGCCATCGATCGTATGCATCGAGCCTGTCGCGAAGCCCGCCTCCGGCCCTGCCAGCCAGGCCACCAGCCCCGCGATCTCCTCCGGCCGCCCGTGCCGGCGAAGCGCCATCAGCCCGTGCAGCGTGTCCTTCAACGGCCCGTCGGCGGGGTTCATGTCGGTATCCACCGGCCCCGGCTGCACGGCGTTCACCGTGATCCCGCGCGGCCCGAAGTCCCGCGCCAAGCCGCGCACCAGCCCCTGCACCGCCGCCTTGGTCAGCGTATAGGCCGCGATGCCCGGAAACCCCGTATGGTCGCCGACATTGGAGCCGATCACGATGATCCGCCCGCCCTGCGGCATCTGCCGCGCCGCCTCCACGGCCGCGTGATACGGCGCGTGGACGTTGATGCGGATCATCCGGTCCACCTCGTCCGCGTCGAGTTCCAGGGCATCGCCCACGATGGCCACCCCCGCATTCACCACCAGCACATCCAGCGGGCCGCTGTCGCGCACCCGGGCGATCACAGCGTCCCGGTCGGCGCTATCCGTCGCCGCCGCCGTGGTGCCCGTTTCGGCCGCGAGCCGCTCCGCTGCCTCGCGCGATCCGGAATAGGTGAAGGCCACTGTCGCGCCGTCCGCGGCGAAACGCCGCACGATCGCCGCCCCGATGCCCCGGCTGCCACCGAGCACCAGAACGGACTTGCCTTTGAGACCGGCCATGCGGCCCTCCTTGCGATGAAATGTATTACTCCCTACATAAATCGCGTGAAGGCTCCGTCAAGAGATATTGTAGGGATGACTACAGATAAGGCGCGGCCGCGTGGCCGCCCCCGCCGCTTCGACCCGGACGAGGCCGTCGCGACCGCGCAGCGCCTGTTCCACGCCCGTGGCTTTGATGCGGTGAGCGTCGCCGACATCACCGCGGCCCTCGGCATCAACCCGCCGAGCTTTTATGCGGCCTTCGGCAGCAAGGCCGGGCTCTACGCGCGCGTCGTCGGCCGCTACGACGCCGCCGGGGCCATCATGCTGGACGATGTGCTACGGCCCGGCCGCCCCGTGGCCGAGGCCCTTGCCGCCCTGCTGGAAGTCGCCGCCCGCAACTACGCCGCCGATCCCGCCGCGGCCGGCTGCCTGATCCTGGAAGGCACGCGCTGCGACGACTCTGGCGCGCGGGAATGCGCCGCCGCCGCCGTGGCCGCAGGCGAGGAAACCATCCGGCGCTTTGTTGCGGCAGAATATCCGGAACAGGCGCCGCAGATCACGGACTATGTGACGACCACCATGGCCGGCCTTTCCGCCAAGGCCCGGGAAGGGCAGCACCTTGACCGGCTGCTCAACACGGCCCGCCTCGCCGGGATTGTCCTGACCCAGGCACTGCGCGAAGCCAGCGTCTGAAACCTGGCTGACGCGGCCAGGTCCGCTCCAGGCAGGCGGTTGCCACAGGCGCCATGGTGGAAAGGGGCATCCGGGAATGATGCGGGGTCCGGCGCTGGTGCCGCGTGGCAACCCCCCCATGCGAGGCGACCGGCATCCGCCGCCGGAGGCGGGCGGGCTATTCCGCCGCGCGGCGCAGGGCAAAGGCGTTGGCCGGCCGCGCCAGCCCCAGGTTCTCGCGCAGCGTGGTGCCTTCGTATTCGGTGCGGAACAATCCACGGCGCTGCAGTTCGGGAATCACCTGATCGACGAATTCCGCCAATGGCGCCGGGTAGTAGTTGCAGATGACGTTGAAGCCGTCGGCGGCGTCCGCCTCGAGCCATTCCTGCATCTGGTCCGCCATGTAGGCGGGCGTGCCGACCAGCATCCGGTGGCCCTGGGCGGCCGAAACGCTGCGCGCCACCTGCCGCAGCGTCATGTTGTCCCGCCGCGCCATGGTCATGATCAGGTCGCGCTGCGCCTTGGCAGCATTGGTGTCCGGCAGCTCGGGCATGGGGCCGTCCAGCGGGTATTGCTCGATGTTCATGCCCCTGGTGAAGCGGTCCAGCGCGGACAGCGCGACATCGTCGGGCAGCAGGTCCTGCAGGCGTTGGAATTTCTCCTGCGCCTCCTCCATCGTGCGGCCGATGATGGGGGAAAAGCCGGGCATGATCTTCATCTCGTCCGGGTGGCGGCCGTACTTCGCCATGCGGCCCTTGACGTCCGCATAGAAGGCGCGGGCGTCATCCAGCTCGGTTTGTGCCGTGAACACGATGTCGGCCGTGCGCGCCGCCAGCTCCCGCCCCGGTTCCGACGACCCCGCCTGCGCCACCACCGGCCGCCCCTGCGGGGAGCGTGACACGTTGAGGGGGCCGCGCACCGAGAAATGCTCGCCGCTGTGGTGCAGGAAATGCACCTTGTCGGGATCGAAGTAGCGGCCGCTGTCCTTGTCGCGCAGGAAGGCGTCGTCCTCCCAACTGTCCCAAAGGCCGGCCACGACGTCATAGAACTCGGCGGCGCGCTCGTAGCGCAGCGCATGGGCCATGTGCGGGTTGGCCGTGAAGTTGCCGGCCTCGTCCTCGATCTGCGAGGTCACCAGGTTCCAGCCGGCGCGGCCCTTGCTGATATGATCGATGCTCGCGAAGCGCCGGGCGATGTTGTAGGGCTCGTTGTAGGTGGTCGTCGCCGTGGCGATCAGCCCGATATGCTTGGTGCCGACAGCCAGCCCCGCCAGCGCCGTGGTCGGCTCCAGCTTGACGATGCGGCACAGCTTGCTGCGCGTCAGGTCGCCCCGCGCCAGCTTGTCGCTGCCGCCCACCGCCGCGGTATCCTGAAAGAAGATGGTGTCGAACCGGCCACGCTCGGCCAGTTGCGCCAGCCGCATGTACCAGTCGAAGTCCATGTCCGTTTCCGTCACGGCATCCGGGTGCCGCCAGGCCGCGAGATGGTTTCCCGGCACGCTGAGGAAGGCGCCCAGCTTCAACTGCTTCTGCGTCATGGTGCGCGGTTCCATCCTGCTGGTGCGGCGGCTGGTCGGGCCGTCCGTGAAGGCGTTTCAACGACCGTCGTGGTCGCGATACGGAGTTTATCGCCGGATCGGAGCGAGGATCATGCCAAATCGGGCATGCCGCCCGCGGTGTGGTGGTTCTGGCTTTCCACCGCCGGCGACATCCTGGATCGGGAGCGTCGGTCGACCCTGTCCCCGGACCCGCGATCCGGCAGGCCGGGACCCGGCATCCGCGAGGGTCGGACAGCCGGCCCCCGCACGACCTGGAGCCGGCCATGCCACGCTGGCGACCGGCCCGGGTCTTGCTAGGTCTTCCGCATGACGAACAGCACGACCGACGCTTTTCTTCCCGGCCCCCGCTATCGCCTGTCACCCGCCGCATCGGGCCCGCTGACCGGACTCAGCTTCGCCGCCAAGGATCTGTTCGATGTCGCCGGCACGCCGACCGGCGCCGGCAATCCGGATTGGGCGCGGACGCACCCCGTGCCGCAGGCGCATGCCTGGGCCGTTGGCAAGCTGCTCGATGCCGGGGCAGACCTGGTCGGCAAGACCGTGACCTGCGAGATCTCGCTGGGCATTCTGGGCTTCAACCAGTTCTTCGGCACGCCCGCCAACCCGGCGGCGCCGGGCTGCCTGCCGGGCGGGTCGTCCAGCGGCTCGGCATCAGCCGTCGCGGCGGGGGAATGCGACATCGCGCTGGGCACCGATACGGGCGGCTCCGTGCGGGTGCCGGCCAGCCTGTGCGGGCTGCACGGGCTGCGCACCACGCACGGGCGCATTTCCTTCGCGGGCGTTTGCGCCCAGGCGCCCAGCTTCGACACCGTCGGCTGGTTCACCCGCGATGCGGCCACCTTCGCCAAAGCCTCCGCCGTGCTGCTGCAAGAGCCGATCCCCGCCCCGATGGCGGCGCCGCTGCTGGTCGCGGAGGACGCCTTCGCGCTGGCCGATGCCGAGGTGCGGGAGGCTCTGGCCGGCGCCGTCGCCTTGCTGGGACGCGTGCTGGGCCATGCGCCGCAGGGCGTGAACCTGGGACCGGCGGGTGCCTTGGTGGCCTGGAGCGCGCAACGCAACATCCTGCAGCGGCATGAGGGATGGCGCACCTTCCGCGACTGGATCGATGCGGCAAACCCCCGCTTCGCCTTCAACGTGGCGCGCAACCTGACCCTGGCCGCCGGCTTCACCGACGCGCAGGCGGCGGAGGCGGCCAGCGTGCGGCAGCAGGTGCTGGCCCGGGCGCGCGGGCTGCTGGAAGGGGGCGCCATCCTGTGCCTGCCAACCACGCCCTTCACCGCACCCCCGCTCGGCCTGCCGCTGGCGGCGCTGGACGCGCTGTCGGAGCGGATCAGCCAGCTCACCTCCTTCGCGGGCTTCGCCGGGCTGCCGCAGCTGAGCCTGCCGCTGGGCCACGCGGGCGGCAAGCCCTGCGGGCTGTCCATCCTCGCCTGGCACGGCCAGGATACGAAGCTGGTGGCCATCGCCGAGGCCGTCGAACGCGCCCGCCACTGAACGGAAAGCCAAGCCGATGACCGACGTGACCGAGATCGACAACCCCGAGGCGCTGGCCGGGCTGCGCGCCGCCTTTGAGCGCTACGACCGTGGGCTGGACGAGAACAACGTGGCCGTGCTGGACGGCAGCTTCTGGGAAAACGCCCTCACCCTGCGCTACGGCGTGGCCGAGAACCTTTACGGCCATGCCGAGATCGCCGCCTTTCGCGCCAACCGCACGCCAACGCAGCACCAAAGCCGCGCGCGGCGGCTGGAGCACACGGTGCTCACCACCTTTGGCCGCGACTTCGGCGTGGCGAACACCGAATACGTGCTGCTGGCCAGCGGTCGCCGCGGGCGGCAAAGCCAGAGCTGGGTGCGCTTCCCGGACGGCTGGAAGGTGGTGGCCGCCCATGTCAGCCTGATGCAGGACCCCTGAGGGGCAGGACGGTCTCGCCTTCCGCCTGCTCCGGTCGGAAGTCGTGCGGCCGGCCGTCCGCCAGCAGCCGGTAGGCGCCGAGCCGCAGCGGCGCTTCCCGCCACAGCGTCACCCCGCCGCCGGCCGGCGCCGCCATCCGGGCGATCACCTGGCCTTCCCGCTCCAGCACCAGCGCCCGCACCGGCCCGGCCAGCTCCACCCTGATGCTGCCGCCGGGGACCGGCTCCCCCAGCCGCGCCAGCAGGCGAAAGCGGGTGACGTGGCCGACTTCCGCCAGGGCCTGCGGCCATTCCGCCGCCGGTTCCGCCGCCAGCCGGCGGTGCAGTTCCCGCAGCACATCGGCCGCCGTGCGGCGGCGCAGCGCGACCACGAAGGGAAAGCCGAAGCGCTGGCGGTAGGCGGCGTTCAGCGCGGCCAGGGCATCGGCGCCGATCAGCGCGCCCAAGGGCAGGTCGCCTTGCTCCAGGCGGGAGGACGCGGTCAGGCTGTCCGGCAACGGCCCCGCCACCAGCGGCTCGTGGCCGTTCAGGAAGGCGCGAAAGGCGGCCTCCCCGGCGTTCTCCAGCGCCCGCATCAGCGCGGTGTGCAGCGCCGATGCGTCCGCGAAGGGCCGCGCCGCCGCGGCGTCCGCCGCCACCCAGGGGGCGCGCTCAAAGATGCCGTCCAGCGCCGACGCGAAGCCCCCGGCGCTGGCGGCGTTCAGCGCGGCCAGGGTGGTCACGGCGGTTCCGGCGCGGCGGCCAGCAGCTCGCGCGTGTAGTCGTGTTGCGGGCGCTGCATCACCTCGGCCGTCGGCCCCTGCTCCACGATGCGGCCGGCGCGCATGACGATCACGCGGTCGCACAGCAGCCGCACCACGTGCAGGTCGTGGCTGACAAACAGATAGCTCATCCCCAGCCGGGCCTTGAGGTCCTGCAACAGGTTCAGCACCACCGCCTGCACGGACACGTCCAGCGCCGCCGTCGGCTCATCCAGCACCACCAGGTCCGGGTTCAGCGCGATGGCGCGGGCGATGCCGACGCGCGCCTTCTGCCCGCCGGACAGCTGGTGCGGCAGCCGGCCGAGCAGTTCCACCGGCAGGCCGACCAGCCCCGCCAGTTCCTCGCAGCGCGCGCGCAGCCCGGCCCGCGCGGCGCGGCCGCCGAGCCGCAGGATCGGGTCGGCGATGGCGCGTTCGGCCGTGTAGCGCGGGTTCAGGCTGTCGGTGGGGTCCTGGAACACCATCTGGATGCGGGCACGCAGCGGCGAGCGGGTGAAGGCGCGCGGCGAAATGTCGCCGATCTCCTGCCCGTCGAAGCGGATGCTGCCTTCCGTCCTGTCGATCAGCCGCATCAGCATGGTGGAGGTGGTGGACTTGCCGCAGCCGGATTCCCCCACCAGCCCGACGCTTTCGCCGCGCCGGATGCTGAAGGAGATGCCATCCACCGCGCGCACCGGCGGCGCTGCCGCGCCACGCTTCCACCAGCCGGCCGCCAGCGGGCGTGGATAGGCCTTCACCAGCCGGGTCACTTCCAGCAGCGGTGGCGCATCGGGCGGCGGCGGGCGCACCGGCTCGCCGGCGGGGGCACCTTCCGGCAGCAGGTCGCGCAGCCCGGCGCCGGGGCGGGGCGTGGCACGCAGCAGGCGGCGGGTATAGGGGTGGGCGGGCGCGCGGAAGATGCTGGCGGAGGCCGCGTCCTCCACCACGCGCCCCTGCTGCATCACCACCACCCGGTCGCAATAGGCGGCGGCAAGGCCGAGGTCGTGGGTGATCAGCAGCGTCGACATGCCGCGCGCCCGCGTCAGCTCGGAAACCAGCTCCATCACCGTCTTCTGGGTGGTGACGTCGAGCCCGGTGGTCGGCTCGTCGGCGATCAATAGTTGCGGCCGGCAGGCGAGTGCCAGCGCGATGACGATGCGCTGGCACATGCCGCCCGACAGCTCGAAGGGATAGGCGTGGTAGCGCTCGGCGGCGCGGGAAATGCGCACCTGCTCCAGCATCTCGATGGCCCGCCCGCGCGCGGTCTGCCGCGTCGCCTGGCCGTGGCGCAGCATCACGTCCTCGATCTGCCGGCCCACCGGGCGGATCGGGTTCAGCGCCGCGCGGGGGTTCTGGAAGATCATCGAGATCTCCCGCCCGCGCAGGTCGCGCATCGCCCCTTCCGCCGCCGCCTGCAACGGCATGCCGGAAAAGACGATGCTGCCTTCCGCGATCCGTCCCGCGCGGTCGAGGATGCGCATGACGGCATAGGAGGTGACGGACTTGCCGGAGCCGGATTCACCGACGATGCCGACCGTCTCGCCCTTCATCAGGCGCAGCGAGACCTGGCGCACCGCCCGCACCGGGCCGGCGCGCGTCGCGAATTCCACCGTCAGGTCCCGCACGTCCAGCAAGGGCACGCGGGGAGCGTCCTGGGCCATGCTCATGAGGCCTTCAGCCACGCCGCTGCGGGTCGACGATGTCGCGCAGCCCGTCCCCCAGCAGGTTGAAGCAGAACACGGCCAGCATCAGCGCGAGGCCGGGAAACAGCGCGACCCACCATTCGCCGGACACGATGAAGCTGGCGCCCTCCGCGACCATGATGCCCCATTCCGGCATCGGTGGCCGCACGCCGAGGCCGATAAAGGACAGGCCCGCCGCGTTGAGGATGGCGTAGCCCATGGTGAGCGAGACCTGCACCGCCATGATCGGCAGGATGTTGGGCAGGATCTGCGTCAGCAGGATGCGCCACTCGCCGTTGCCGGTCAGCCGCGCCGCCTGCACGAAGCCGGCGTCCCGCCGCACCCGCGCTTCCGCCCGCGCCAGCCGGGCGTAGAGCGGGAAGTTCACGATGGCGGTCGCGATGACGATGTTGGTGACGGTGTTGCCCAGCGCGGCAACGATGCCCATGGCCAGCACGAACAGCGGAAAGGCCATGATGGTGTCGGCGATGCGGCCGACCACGCGGTCCGTCCAGCCGCCGAAATACCCGGCGGCGACGCCGGCCAGCCCGCCCAGCGCGAAGACCAGCACGACCGAGGCGATGGCCACCGTCATGTCCAGCCGCGTGGCGACGACGACGCGGCTCAGGATGTCCCGCCCCAGCTGGTCGGTGCCGAAGGGATGCGCCCAGGAGGGCGCCTGCAGCGCGTTGGCCGTGTCGCTGGCCAGTGGATCGTAAGGCACCAGGGCGGGCCCCAGCAGGGCGCAAAGCAGCAGCAGAAAGAACAGCGCGAAGGCCAGCGCCGTGACCGGGTTGCCGGTGACCACGTGGCGGGCGTGGCGCCACGCCGCCGCGCCTTCTCGCGGGCGGGGGGCGGCGGCCTGGGCGGCGCTCATGCGTCCATCCTCGCGCGCGGATCGATCAGGCCGTAGAGCAGGTCGATCATCAGGTTGAGCAGCACGTAGAGGATGGCCATCGTCAGCACGAAGCCCTGCACCGGCGCGAAGTCCGAGGCGATCAGCGCCTCCACCGCGTAGGAGCCGACGCCGGGCCAGGCGAAGACTTTTTCCACCAGCACGTTGGCGCCGAGCAGAAAGGAGAACACCATGCCAAGCGTGGTCAGCACCGGCAGCATGGCGTTGCGGAAGGCGTAGGTGAGGATGACGCGGCGCGGCGACAGGCCGCTGGCGCGTGCCGTGCGCACGAAGTCGGCCGACAGCACCGCCAGCATGCTGCCGCGGCTGATGCGGGCGATCGGCGCCAGGGCGAACAGTCCCAGCGTGGCCACCGGCAGCGCCATTTGCGCCAGCGAGGCGCGAAAGGTTTCCATATCCCCCGCCAGCAGGCTGTCGGCCAGATAGAGGCCGGTCACGGTGGGCGGGGCACTCGCAAAAGCGTCCAGCCGGCCCAGCGGTGCCGGGAACCAGCCGAGGATGAAGTAGAAGACGTAGACCAGCAGCAGCCCGGTGAAGAACACCGGCAGGCTGACGCCGGCGGTGACCACGATGCGGCACAGATGGTCCGCCCAACTGCCCTGCCGCACGGCGGCCAGGATGCCGAGCGGGATGGCGACGCCCATGGCCAGCAGCAGCGCCGCCAGGGTCAGCTCCACGCTGGCCGGCAGCCGCGCCGCGAGGTCCCGCAGCACCGGCTGGCCGGTGGTCAGGGACATGCCGAGGTCGCCCTGCACCAGCGCCGTGACGTAGCGGAAGAACTGCTCCGGCAGCGGCCGGTCCAGCCCCAGCTCGGCGCGGATCTGCGCGATGCTTTCGGCGCTGGCGGTGGGGCCGGCGAAGTAGCTGGCGGTATCCCCGGGCAGCACGCGGGTCAGCAGAAAGGTGACCAGGATCACCCCGGCCAGCGCCGGCAGGGCACCCAGCAGCCGCAGCAGAACGGTACGCATGGCCGTGGCCTCCCCCAGGACGGAACAGGACGGCGGCGCCCGGCCCGGGCGCCGCCGGGCGCGTCAGCCCTTGGTCAGGCTGCGGAAGTCGGGCTCGCGGCTCGGCAGGAACTGATAGCCACCGATGTTCTTCTGCATTGCCACGTCGTGCAGCGGCTGCGCCAGCGGAATGGCCGGCACCTCGCGCATGGCCATGCCGATGAAGGCCTCCACGTCCCGCTTGTAGGCCGCCGGGTCGGCGGTGAAGCGGGCGGCGTCGATCAGCTTGTCCATCTCCGGGTTCTGGTAGGAGGAGATGTTGAAGATCGAGTTGTTGCCGTGATAGTTCCAGAAGAAGTAGTAGTCCGGGTAGTCCAGCCAGCCACCGAAGCGGTTGATGGCCATGGGTGCGGTCTTCTTGTTCAGCTCGCCGCGGAAGTTGGCGCCCGGGATCTTCTGCAGCTCGACCGTGATGCCGATCGGCGCCAGCGCCTCCTTGATCAACACGGCCATCGGCTCCGCGATGGTGGCGGCGCCGGCGTCGAAAATCAGCGTGGTGGTCAAGCCGCCCGGGGCCGCCTGCTGCACCAGGGCGCGCGCGCGGGCGATGTCGGTATCATAGGGATAGGGCTGCGGCCAGGCGGTGGTGGCCTCCCCGGTCGCGCCCCACATCGGCACGCCGCGGCCGAACAGCGAGGCCTGCATGATTTTCTCGTACGGCATCGCCCAGGCCACCGCCTGACGCAACCGGACGTCCGTGAAGGGACCGGTCGCGGCGTTCAGCGCCACGGACCACAGCGCGTTCGGCACCGGCACGCCCACCACCTTGACCTTGCCGCCCTCGGCCAGGTCCTTGAAGTCCTTGGGCGGCAGGCCGTAGGAGATGTCGGCGTCCCCGCGCTCGATCAATGCGCGGCGCGTGCTGGGGGAGGGGATGTCGCGCGTGATGACCCGGCGCAGCGTCGGCAACGGGCCGGAGGTCCAGTCGTCGTTGCGGGTGTAGATGGTCTCGACGCCCGGCTTCCAGCTTTCCACGCGGAAGGCGCCGGAGCCGGCGACATTGTTCTTCAGCCATTCCTTGGCCCAGGGATCGCCGCCGCCGTTGCGCTGCGCCAGCTCGCTGTCGAACACGAAGGGGATGGTGACGGCCAGGTTCGGCATCGTCATCTTGTCCTTCCGCAGGAAGTCGATGCGGAAGGTGCGGTCGTCCACCACCACGAACTGCTCGGCCTTTTCCAGCGATCCGGCCGCCATCTGCGTTGTCGCGAAGCCGCCGATGCTGACGGCGCGGTCGAGCGACCACTTCACGTCCTTCGCGCCCACCGCGCGGCCGCTGTGGAACTTCGCATCCCGCAGGCGGAAGGTGGCGCTCATGCCGTCGCTGGCCACCTGCCAGCTTTCCGCCAGCTCGCCCTCCAGCTGGTCGATCCGGAAGGTGCTGCCGTCACCGCCCGGCAGCGGCACTGGCTTGAAGCGCAGCAGCCGGTCGTAGCAGTTGACCGAAACGCCGTTCACCGGCTGCGCCGAGCCGATGCCCTGCATGTCCAGGCTGTTGGGGCCGTATTCCTGCACCAGCAGCAGGGTCTCGCGGCGGCTCGGCGCCGCGGTCTGCGCGGCGGCTGGCTTGGGCACGAAGGGCGCGGCCAGGGCGCTGGCCAGGAGGCTGCGGCGATGCATGGCGGTCTATTCCTGCGGGGTGAGGGACATCGACGGCGCCGTCGCGCCGGGAGCATGCGGCATGACGGCGGCATGGCGCGGATGGTCGCGGCCGCCTTCCGCATCTCGCCGGCGGCCAGGGCCTCGACAACCAGTACATGTTCCTGAGCGGAAGCGGCAGCGTCGCGCGGGGGCTGGCCTCGGGCTGCGATGGAGCAGGGTGCGGGCGGCCGGATCGCGCAGCATTGCCGCCGTGGCCGGATTGCCCAAGATCTCGGCGGGATGCCCAGGGAAATTGCCAAGCCGGACGCCGCGCTCCGCGGCATTTGCCATGTCCAGAAGACGTTGCTCATGGCGCAGGTGGTCACGCAAACCGGCCATGCCTGCGGACCCCGCCGGCATGCCGCGTTCCGTCGCGCAGCGAACCTTCGGGCTTCCGCGCGCCTCCGCCGGCGACGCTTTCCAGACCAAGCTGCACGAAACAGCAAAGAGCGTCGCGGGGTGATGCTTGCCAAGCCCGCCGCCCGGCCGGAGCCACCCTGCCGGCACGGCATCCATGATCTTCCCGTCGATGCCCGAAGACACGGGAACCGCCATGCTGGACAAGAGGTCGAGAGCGTCATGCATACAAAAGGCGTATGCAAGCTGCATACCACCTGCATCGCGGGCACCGTCCGGAACGCCTGTCTGGCCACGGGTGCCACCGCAGGTGCTGCGCCAGCCCGGGATCAGCATGAGGCTTGGTCAGACAATATGTTCGCAGGCAGTGAGGAACGACAAGGTCGTGGAAATCTACGACGATCCCCTCGCCTTGCCATACGTCGATGGCTGGGGCGTTGAACCCGGATTGCTCGTTCGGCGGCTTGTGGAGCGGCGAGACGCGTGATTGGGTGTTCGTCATGAACCGCAGCACCCTTGGCCCGCTCGTCGGATTGTCCGCCATTCTGGCTGCCGGCACGGCGCCGGCGCCGCCTGCGAATGCTCAGGACCTGCGGATCGGGGTGCGCGCCGCCCTGGACGTGGCCGATCCCGCCAGCTCCTATTCTCCGAACCGAAACATCACGCTGCAGATCTACGAACCGCTGCTGCGGCAGGATGAGGCGCTGAAGCCGGTGGCGGGGCTGGCGACGGCCTGGCGGATGCGCGATGCCACCACCTGGGAATTCACCCTGCGCGAGGGGGTGACGTTCCATGACGGGTCGCCCCTGGGGGCGGAGGACATTGCCAGCACCATTGCCCGCAACATGGCGACCGAAACGCCGTTGACCTACAAGTCCGACCTGCGCGAGGTCACGTCGGTCGAGGCTGAGGGGTCGCGCACCGTCGTCATCCGCACGCGGGGCCCCTCGCCGCAACTCCCCTTCAGCCTGGCCACCTTCGGCATCGTCTCGGCACGCGCCACCCGGGGTGCGACGCCGGACGAGTTTCGTGGGGGCCGGGCGGCTATCGGCACCGGTCCCTATCGCTGGGGACAATGGACGCCGGGGCAAGGTGTGACATTGACGCGCAACCCGAATTACTGGGGCACCGCGCCGCATTGGCAGAACGTGGAATTCCGCTTCGTATCGAATGACAGCGCCCGGGTCGCATCCCTGCTGGCTGGCGACCTCGACGTGATCGACGCGGTGCCGCCGGGGCTCACGCAGCGCATCCAGGCCGCCCCCAACGCCCACCTGCTCTCGACCACCGCGATCATGATGCTCTACCTGCAGCTTGATACGGCGCGGGAGCAGTCCCCCTACGTCACCGGCCCGGAGGGGCAGCCCCTGCCGCGCAATCCGTTCCGCGACCTGCGCGTGCGGCAGGCGCTGAGCCATGCCATCAACCGGGCCGGCATCGCGGAGCGTGCGATGGAAGGCGCGGCCGAGCCCGCCGGGCAGTTCATGGCCCCGGGCCTCGACAATCACGACGCGACGCTGCAGCCGCTCGCCTATGACCCCGCGAAAGCCCGCGCTCTGCTCGCGGAGGCCGGCTATCCCCGCGGCTTCGGAATGACGCTGGCCTGCTCGAACGACCGTTATCCGGGCGATGCGCGGGTCTGCCAGGCGTTGGGGCAGATGCTGGGGGTGGTCGGCATCCAGACCAAGGTGGATACGGTGCCGATCTCGATCCTGTTCCGCCGGCGGAGTGCGGGCGCTGATGGCGGGCCGGACATGGCGGCCTTCATGCTGGGCTATGGCGCACCCAACGGGCTGGCGACCTCGGCGCTGTCCTCGCTGGTGCAGACCATGGACCGGGACCGGGGGCGCGGCGGCAACAACTTCACCGGCTATTCCAATGCAAAGCTGGATCTGCTGATCGACTCCGCGGAAACCGATTCGGATGCCGCGCGCCGCAGCGCGTTGGTGCGCGAGGCGACGCGAATGGCCATCGGGGATGCCCCCGTGGTCCCGGTGTACTTCACCAAGGCGATCTGGGGACTACGCCGCAATCTGACGCTGACCCCGCGCGCCGATTCCTTCACCTTCGCCGATACGATCCGGCCCACGCCCTGATGGAAGCATCGGGAAAAGCTGCTTTCAGCAATTCGTGGATTTGCGACTGTCCCCGCGGGGAACATCCCGGCGGTCCGGAGAAGATGGGGGCATCTGCCTGCCGGCTCCAGTAGGGGACATCTTCCTTGTCGCGGCCGGGGAGGGTGGCTTCAGGCGCTCCGCCGCCTGTCGAAAGATGGGCGCCTCAAGTGGAAAGCCGGCAGGTGGCGGCGGTCGATCGTGATAAGCGGCGAAGCTTTGCCGGTCAGCGTCGCGTTTCGGCGTCGAAGCGCGCCTGCGAGGCTTCGATCTCTTGCTTTCGAACGCGGGTCCAGGCGACCAGCGCCGCCACCTGGTCCGCGAAGGAGCGGCCCAGCTCGGTCAGTTCGTAGGTCACGCTCGGCGGCACCGTCGGCTCGACATGACGCCGAACGTGACCGTCGCGTTCCAGCCGGCGCAGCGTCAGCGTCATCATGCGCTGCGAGATGCCGGTGAGCGAGCGTTCCAGTTCCCGGTAGCGGCGTGGTCCGGGCACAAGTCCGGCGAGGGCCATGACGGTCCACTGCTCGCCCAGCCGGTCCAGTGCGAGACGCAGGCCGCAATCCTCATGATCCGGCATGCCGCAAGGCTCCAGTACCCCGGCGTCGCGAACATCGATGTGCGTTTCCGACACGGTTGTGCCTCCTTCCGCGGACCCGGCGATCCTTCTAGGCCGTGAGCGATCCTGACGAAAAGGGGCGTATCATGATCCTGATCACCGGTGCTTCGGGCCACCTGTCCTCGCTCGTGGCTGCCAGGGCGCGCGCTGCGGGACTCTCGTTCCTGACCGCCAGCCGCTCGGCCGCGGCGGACCGGCCGATGGACTTCGACCAGCCCGAGACGCTGAACTTCTCCGGTATCTCGACGCTGTTCCTCCTGTCGGCGGGCTATGCGGAAGACGATGTCGTGATACGGCGGCATGGCGCGGTGCTGGAAGCCGCCCGCCGGCAGGGGGTTGCCCATGTGATCTACACGAGCCTGTTGGCAGCCAGCGATCATCTGGGCTTCGCGCTGGCCCATCGCTGGACCGAGCGGGCCATTCGGGACACCGGCCTTGCCTGGACGATCTTGCGCAACGGTCTCTACGCCGAGCTGATTGGGGCGCTGGCCGCCCCGCGTGGCAAGCGCATCACAGCGCCATTCGGCACCCAGCCGATTTCGGCGGTGGCCCGGGCCGACCTGGCCGATGCCGCCATGGTGGTCCTCGGTGATCCGGCATCTCACCGCGGCTGCGTCTACGAACTGTCGGGCACGAGCTCCTTCTCGATCCCCGACCTCGCGGCGCGTCTGGGCGTCGCCTACGAGCCGGCCAGTCTGCGCGAGGAGCGCGAGCGACTGTCCGCGCTGTCTCTTCTGCCATTTCAACCGGCCATGCTCTTGTCGATCTCCTCGGCCACCATGGCCGGCTTTCTGAGCACGCGGGCCAGCGATCTTGCCCAGCTTGTGGCCAGACCACGCGATGCGCTTGAGGTCGCATGTGAGGCGGCCCGCCAAACGGGATGAAGCAAGCGCCGCCAAGCCAGCTGGTCGGCGCTGAGAGCGAGCCGACCGGCGCACAGCCAGGAACCGCCAATTACAACCGGGCTAAGCGCCACCATGGTTCAGGGACTTGGCCTATTCAGTCAGTGGGCCGCGTGTTCGCGAACGCCGGTGCAGCCAGCCGCTACCAGAAAGAGCGATACTCAAGCTGGCGCATATCAAAGACTGCCTGGGTTGTCGGACTTCAGGGGAGCGCCGGGGGTGCTCTTGCGACGGAGCCTGGGAGCCATATTGAGATCTGTATCGCCAGACCAATGCTTGCCTGTGGAAGCGACACCTGTCCTTGGCTCATAGATTAAATTGCCCAAGTTTAGTAATTTCTAAAACTATATTTATATAATATTATTACTTTCTGCTGTTTTATTGACTGATAGATTGATCTCTTTGCGGTCAGGCAGACGCCATGATGAATGTGCTGAGTTGTATCACGTACGACCACAATCTCTGGCTGGTCGCCGTCTCCGCGTTCATCTGTCTTTTGGGGTGCGTGACAAAAACCATGCTCCTGGCAAGGGTGCGGGATGTCGACACAACGCATCGGCGCCGCTGGATCGCTTTTGCGGCGGTCATCTTCGGCTGCAGCATCTGGTCGTTGCACTTCGTGGCCATGCTGGCCTTCGAGCCGGCTCAGGAGATGGCTTATGATCTCGGGCTGACGTCCATATCGATCGTTGTCGCCGCCGGCGGCACGATGCTCGCCCTGATGGCGTGGCACCTCCTGGCAGGTCCGAAGCGCATTGCCCTGGGCGGCCTGCTGATTGGCCTCGCCATCACGGGGATGCACTATATCGGCGTGGCAGCGATGAGCTTTGCCGGCTTTCTGCTCCTCGACTGGAACTACGTCGCGGCGTCCGTGGCTGTCAGCGTCGTCTTCGCGACCTTCGCCCTGGCCCGGGCCGACCGCCTGGACTCCCTGCCCCGCCGCCTCGAGGTTGCGGGCTGGCTGTCGCTGGCGATCTGCGGCCTGCATTTCACCGGCATGACGGCGATCACCGTGGTTCCCGGCTTCGCGAACACGCAGGCGAGTGCCGGAACGGTGCTCGGCACAACCACCCTGGCGATAGCGGTCGGCAGCGTCAGCGTCATCATCCTGCTCGCAAGCCTGGCGGCGATCATGGTGGAGCGGCGCTTGACGCAACAGGCGCTGCAGGATCTCGATCGCATGCGCCTGCTCAGCAACCTGGCCAAAGAGGTTCTGTTCATCCATCGCGATGGCATAGTGCTCGAGGTCAACCGTGCCGGCGAGCGCCTGTTCAAGGCTTCGGCAGGCGAATTGATCGGCCGCCCCGTACTGAGCCTCTTCACCGAGCAGACCACCCCACTCCTGGTCCGCCGCAGCCGCTGCCCGCTGCAGGAACGGGAGCCCGAGGAGGTGACGTTCCAGGCCGTCGACGGGACCCAGGGCCCCGCGGAGCTGTCGTGCCAGCCCATTCAGTATCTGGGCAGTGCCGCCATCGCGGTGGCCCTGCGCGATTTGAGCGAGGCCAAGCGTGACGAAGCGCGGATGCGTTACCTGGCGCGTGTCGACACGCTGACGGACCTGCCGAACCGCCACACCCTCCTGGAACGCCTCGACATCGCGCTCGATAGCGCGGCGCAGCACCGGGGGTCCGTCGCCATTGCCTATATCGACCTCGACCGGTTCAAGGTGGTCAACGACCTTTATGGGCATGCCGCCGGCGACGCCCTCCTGATACAGGCATCCAAGCGCGTGCTCGCCGAGATCGGGCCGTCCGACACCTTCGCACGCATCGGCGGGGATGAGTTCGCCCTTATCCTGACGGGCGACCCGCAGCCCGAAAGGGTGTCAGCCGTAGCCAATCGGATCGTTGAGGCGCTTGGCCGCGCGTTTCAGATCGAGGGGCACCGGATCGAGATCGGCGCATCGATCGGGATCGCCTTCTACCCTGACGACGGCGCCACCCGGGATACACTGCTGCGCGCTGCCGACGCGGCGATGTATCGGGTGAAGCAGGAGGGCCGCTGCGGGCTGCGCTTCTATGAGGCATCAATGAACGCCTCGTTGCAGCTCAGGCTCCAGCTCGAACAGGAACTCGCCGGTGCGATCGAGCGAGGCGAGCTCATCCTGCATTATCAGCCCCTGGTGAATGGCATCACTGGCGAAGTCGAGACCTTTGAGGCCTTGATCCGCTGGCAGCATCCCTCGCGCGGCATGATCCCACCCTCCGACTTTATTCCCTTGGCGGAAGGGACGGGGCTCATCGACGGCATCGGGCGCTGGGTTGTCGAGCAGGCCTGCCGGGACGCGGCTGCCTGGGAACAGCCGTGGCGGGTGTCCTTGAACGTTTCGCCCTCGCAGTTCCGCCGCTCGGATCTCACCGGCATCATCGCGAACGGCCTTCGCGTCAACGCGCTCAATCCGGAACGGATCGTCGTGGAGGTGACGGAGGGCGTGCTGATCGAAGACACGGCCAAGGCGGTGATGACATTGAACCGGCTGCGTGACCTTGGCGTTCGCATCGCGCTGGATGATTTCGGGACCGGATACTCGAGCCTAAGCTACCTGCAGCTTTTTCGCTTCGACAAGATCAAGATCGACAAATCCTTCATCAGGAAGCTGGGTCAGAACGAGGATGCGCTGACACTGACCAGAGCCATCGTCAATCTTGGACACAACCTGGGCCTGCACGTCACGGCGGAAGGCGTCGAAACACAGACGCAGCTCGATATGCTGCAAACGCTCGGGTGCGATCAGATCCAGGGCTTTCTTGTGGCCCGTCCCGCCCCGATGGGCGCCTTCACCGAGTTGAACCGCGCCAGGGTGTCCGCGCTGTTCGCCAAGGGGCGGCAGCGGCGTGCTGGCGAAATGTGAAACGTGGCGCGGCGGGATCGTCTCCCTATGCTACGGCGGCGGCCTTAATCCTTCGGCTGCGCCGCGAAGGCCGTGAAGGCCTCGGCATGGTCGGGGTGCCAGCGTGACAGGGCAGGGCGGTTCTCCACGATATCGCCCGCTGCCCACAGGATGCGCCGCTCGTCCAGCGCGCGCGGAACGTCGTTGTCCGGGCACAGGATATAGAAATCGCCGGCCGCCAAGCGTTGCAGCATGAAGTCCACGGTCTGCTCGGCCGTCCAGGCAGCATCCGGCTTGCTGGTGCGGCCGCCGGCGGCCAGCGGCGTGAACACGAAGCCCGGGATCAGCAGATGCGCCGTGACGCGGCACCCCGGCGTGTTGCGCAGCTCATGGGCCAGCGCTTCCGTGAAGGCCTTCAGCCCCGCCTTGGACATGTTGTAGGCCGGGTCGCCCGGCGGCGTGGTGATGCCCTGCTTGGAGCCGGTGTTGATGATCATGCCCGGCCGGCCGCGCGCCACCATGTTGGGTCCAAAGGCGCGGGTGCCGTTGATCGGGCCCCACAGGTTGACGCCCATCACCCGTTCCCAGTTCTCGCGCGGGCCGAAGATGGCGCTGCCGGGCTGGATGCCGGCATTGTTCATCAGGATGTCGGTGCCGCCGAAATGCGTGGTGACGGCGGCTTCCAGCCGTTCCATCTCTTCCGGCCGGCTGACGTTCACGGCGGCGGCCAGGATGTCCGCGGCGCCGCCCGGCGCCACGGCGGCCAGCGCCGTCCCGGCCTGTTCCAGCCCTTCCCCGGCCAAGTCGGCTATGCAGACCTTGAGGCCCATGGCGGCGAAGCGCGTGGCCGCCGCCAGGCCGATGCCGGAAGCACCGCCCGTCACCACGGCCACCGCGCCTGGCATGCTGTTGAGGTCGGCCATCGCGTGTCTCCCTGGGCTGGACAATGCTTCAACGCGCGTGGCGGCCGCTGGTTCGCCGTGCGTCAGCCGTCCAGCCGCTGCACATGCACGGCGGTGTCCGGCACCGCCGCCCGCAGCACCGGCAGCAGGTGCTCGTGGTGGCTCAGCAGGATCACCTGGGCGGTCTGGCTGAGCGCCAGCAGCGCCCGGAAGGCGGCGGCGGCGCGGTGGTCGTCGAAGCTTTGCAGGATGTCGTCGCCAAGAAACGGCAGCACGGTGCCAGAGGCGGCCTGGTCCTCGATCGCCACCAGCCGCAGCGCCAGGAACAGCGCGTCGCGCGTGCCTTCCGACAGCCCGTCCACGCCGCATTCCTCGTCCGGAAAGGCCCGTGAACGGAGCACCAGCCGCGCCGTGCCGCGTTCGTCCGGCTGCGAGGACACTCCGGTGTAGCCGCCGTCGGTCAGCATGGCGAAGGCGTCGCCGATGCGCCGCAGCAGGCGGTCATCCGCGCCGTCCTGCACCGTGGCCAGCGCCGCGTCCAGCAGGCCGGCCGCCACCTGCAGCAAGAGGGCGTCGTCGAGTGTCTGCCCCAGCATTCCTGCGGCGGCGGCTTCCTCGGCCGCGGCGCGCAGCGCCGCGTCGTCGCCGGCCAGCTGCTGCATTTCCAGTTCCAGCCGCGCCACCAGGGCGACGCCTCGCTCGGCGTCGGCGGCATGTCGGGCCCGGGTGGCTTCCGCCTCTGCCAGCGCCGGTTCCAGGTCGTCCGGTGCTTCCCCGGCCTCGGCGCGCAGCGCATCCAGGCCGAGGCCATCGCCGCCGGCGAGCAGCGCGTCCTCGGCCACCGCGCGGGAAGCCTCCTGCCGCGCCCGCTCGGTACCCAGGGCGATGCGCGCCTCGGCCTGCTCGGGCGTGTCGGCGCCGGCCTCGGCCAGCACGGTCTGCAACGCCGCCTCGGCTCCGGCCAGCGCCGTCTCGGCATCGCGCAGCGCGGTGGCGTCCCGCGCCCGGCCGTCGCGCAACGCGGCGCGGCGCTCGGCCAGCGCGGCCTCGCCTCGCTGGCGCCGGTCCAGCGCCCGCAGCCCGGCCAGCGGCACCGCATCCGGGGCCAGCCCCAGCGCCCGGCAAAGGTCGTCGTAGCCGGCGCGGAAGCGCGCGACCGCCGCCTGCCAGCCGGCCGCCTGGCTTTGCAGCGCCGCCACCTCGCGCAGCGCGTCGCCCAGGGCGTCGCACAGCCGCAGCCGTTCCTCCAGCGCGTCCGGCGGCAGGCCCGGTGCCAGGCCCAGCCGTGCCAGCGCGGCATCCCAGGCTCGTTGCCAGCGGGCGTGGCGGTCGGTTGCCTCGGCCTGTTCCCCGGTGGCTTCGCGCTGGGCATCGCGGGCGGCGGCAAGGGCTGCCTCGCAGCTTTGCCGCCGGTTGTCCGCCAAACGCAGGTCCCGCAGCCGCTCTTCTGCCCGGTCCAGCAGCAGCGGCAGCGCCGCGGTGGCCTCGCCCAGCGCCTGGGCCAGCCGTGCCGCCGCCGTCTCCTGCCGTGCTTGCAGTTCGTCCAACCCTGCCCGCAGCCGGGCCAGGGCCTCGGCCGCCGCCAGCGCGGCGTCGCGCGTGGCCAGCACGCGCTGCGCCTCGGCCAGCCCGCTGCCGGCCGCGAGCCCGAGCGGGCGCAGCGCCGCGTCCCAATGCTGCTGGGCGGCGTCCAGCGCCCGGGCGGCGGCGGCGTGCCCGTCCAGTGCGGCGGCATGGGCGGCTTCCTGGCTGGGCAGGTCGCGCGCCAGCCGCTCCGCAGTCGCGGCGCGCTCGGCCTCGCTCCAGCGGGCGTCCGCCAGCCGGTCGGCGGTGGCGACGGCCTCGGCATAAGCCAGCGGCAGCGGCTGGCCGCCGGCATGGGCGGCTTCCCCGGCGCCATCCGGCTCGCCGGTCAGCCGGCGGAACAACAGTGCCCAGCCGCTGTCTCGCCGGGCGCGGGCGGCGGCCAGGGCTTCCCGCGTCGGTGGCACGCCGGCGGCCAGCAGCGCCGATCGTTGTTGCCGCAGGCTTTGCAGCGCCTCGGCGGCGCGTGCCAGCATGTCCTCGGCCCGGGCCAGCGCGGCTCCGGCGGCATCGCGGGCATCGGCCAGTCGGTTTGGCGCCGGGTGCGGGTCCAGCGCCGCCAGCACGGCGGGGTCGCGCAGCGGGGCGGGCAGCGTCGCCACCAGACTGGCCAGGCGCGCCTCCGCTTCGGCCACGCCGCGCCGGGCGGCGGCCAGCGCGGCGGCGGGGTCGCCGTCCCGGCGGATGGCGGCCAGCAGCTCGTCCAGCCGCGGGGCATCGGCGGAAGGCGGCAGCGCGGCCAGCGCCGCCTCGGCGTGCCGCAGCCGCGCGGCGCCTTCCGCCAGGCGGCGGGGCAGGCGGGCGCGCGTGTCCTGCCCCGCCGTGTGCTCGGCCAGCAACCGGCGCAACTCGCCGCGCAAGGCGGCGGAAGGCAGCGGGGCATCCGGCTCGGCGGCCCCGGGCGGCTGGCCCAGCGCCGCCAGCGCGGCCGCGACGCGGGCTTGCGCCGCCGCCAGGGCCGCCTCCACCTCCGGCAGCGCCGCGTCCGCCTGTTCCACCAGCCCGGTTTCCCTGGTCAGCGCGGCGATCGCGCCGGCGTGGGCCAGCAGGGCGTCGTCCGTGCTGATGGCGGCGATGTCGGCGTCCAGGCGGTGCAGGGCGCCTTGCAGGGTGCCCACGCCATGCGCCGCCAGGGCAACGGCGCCGCGCGCGGCGGGCAGGCGCGCGGCCAGGCCGGGTGGCAGGTGTGGCGCCTGCGGATGCGCGGCCAGCCAGCCGGCGGCGGCGGCATGGCGCAGCAACTGCGGGCGGGTGCGGCGGATGCGTTCCAGCCGGCGTAGGGCCGTGGCCGCCTCGGCCGCCGCCTGGCCGCTGGCGTCTCGCGCCAGGGCGGCGTCGCGCAGCGCCTGCTCGCGCCCCGCCCATTCCTGCGGGCGCACCAGGCTTTGCCGCAGCGCGCGGCGGCTGTCGGTCCAGCGGTCCAGCGCCGCGTGAAACGGCCGGGCCGCCACGCGGCGGGGCGGTGCCAGCCGGTCGCGCTCCTCTTCCAGCTCCCGCCGCAGGGCCGAGGCCTCGCGCAGCCCGCCGGCCGCGGCCAACAGCGCGTCGGCCAGCGCGCCGCCGGAAGACAGCAGGTCGCGCCCGCCTTGCCGCAGCCGGTCCGTGTCCAGCGCGAAAAGCTGCTGCAACAGGCGTGCATCGGCGCGGCCCAGCAGGCGGTCCATCCAGGCGGCATCCAGTGCCACGTCGTCCGCGCCGGTCAGGGTGTTGCGCAGGCCCTTGCGGCGGGTGACGGCAAAGGCGGTGCCATCGGCCGCCAGCCCGGTGGCGGACAGCTGCATGCCGCTGTAGCCATGGCGGAACCCCATGGGCGTTTGCCCCGCGATGCCGAACAACAGCTCGCTGAAGGCATGGCGCAGCACTGACTTGCCGGCGCCGTTGGGCGCCAGCACCAGGTTGATCCGCCCCGGCGCCGGGTCGAAGCGCAAGGCGGCGTCCTGGAACGGGCCGTAGCGCCGCAGGGTCAGGCCGGTCAGCCGCATGGCGTCACCGCTGCGCCAGGCGGGCAAGCAGCAGGTCGCGCGCCCGCAGCAGCAATTCGGGCGGCAGGTCGCCGGCGGCGGCGCGCACGGCGGGGTGGTCGGGCCCGAGCAGCTGGCGCAGCCCGCCGGCGCGGTCCAGCAGGGTGGCCGCATAGCTTTCCACCGCCGGCATGGCCGCCGGTTGCTCGGCCAGGCTGTCGATCGCCCGCGCCAGGCGGCCCACCGCGTCGTCGCGCAGGCGCAGCGGGCCGGCGTCGTCGCCCGCAGGTCGGGTGGCCAGGCGCAGGTCCTCCAGCCAGACGGCATCGGCGTCCGCGACTTCCAGCATGGCGGACAGCAGCTTCTGGCGCAGCGCGGCGGGGTCGCGCGCCAGGGCGTCATGCGCGGCGCAGTCGCCTTCAAGGCGCAGCCGCAATGCCAGCAGCCGGCCTTCCGCCGCGTCCACCGCCGTGCCGATGGCGCGGCGGGCGCGGTCCAGCACCGCCGCCTCGTCGGCCGCGCCGCCGCAGTCCACCGTGGCGCGCGCCCAGCGCACGGCATCGACCGCCCGGTGCTCCACCGCCGCCACCCGGCCGTGTTGCACCGTGACCAGGCTGGCGCCCTTGGCCCCGGCCTCGTTCACGTGGCGGCCCTGCAGGTTGCCGGGAAACACGATCCAGGGGTTTCGCAGCAGTTCCTCGCGCGCATGGATGTGGCCCAGCGCCCAGTAGTCGTAGCCATGTGCGGCGAGCTGCCCCACCGTGCAGGGTGCATAGGCGGCATGGCCCGGGCGGCCGGTGGCGGCGGTGTGCAGCAGGCCGATGTTGAAGCGGTTGGACAGCGGCGCCGGATAGCCCTGCGCCAGGTTCTGCTGCACGTCGCGCGTGCCGAAGCTTTGCCCGTGCAGGGTGACGGAAAGCTCGGGCCAGTCCAGGCTGTCCGGCCGGTCGGCGCGCAGCAGCGCGGCACCGTCGGGCAGGCGCAGCGACCGGGTCAGCACGCTTTCCGCGTCGTGGTTGCCGCGGATGGCGACAACGCGGATGCCCGCGCGGGTCAGCCGCGCAAAGGCCGCGACCAGGGCCTGGCCGGTGCGGAAGTCCTGCCAGTCGCCGTCATACAGGTCGCCGGCGACCACCATGAAATCCACCCGCTCACGGATCGCGAGGTCGACCAGGTTGCCCAGGGCGTCGCGCGTGGCCTGCCGGATGCGGGCGGCGGGCGCATCCGCGCCCAGTCCGCGCAAGGGACTGTCCAGGTGCAGGTCGGCGGCGTGGAGAAAGCGGAAGCTGCTCAAGCGTTGCGGGGCTCCGGTGCGGGAATGGCGAAGCGTGCCCGCCCTGGCATACCCGCCCGCGGCGGGGCGGGTAAAGCGACGGGGTGGGTAAAGCGCCGGCCGGGTCCGGGCGGGGTGGGGGGGGGCATCCGCGAAGAATTCATCCGCTCCGGACCGACCGAGCCTGCGGCCGGGGCGTTGCCCCCGTGGACGTGCCACCAGGTAGCATGGGCAGGAGACATCGCCATGGCGGAAAAGACGCTCAAGGACGCGTTCTACGAGACCTTGAAGGACGTGTACTACGCCGAAAAGAAATCGGTGCAGGCCCTCAAGAAATCCGCCCGCGCGGCCCAGGCACCGGAGCTGAAATCGGCCTTCACCACCCATGCCGAGGAAAGCGCCACCCAGGTGGAGCGCCTGGTGCAGGTCTTCGAAAGCATCGAGAAGACGGCGCGTGGCAAGACCTGCGAGGCCATGCAGGGCCTCACCAGCGAGATGGAAGAGGACCTGGAGGACTTTGGCGGCACGGAAGCGTCCGACGACGTGCTGATCGGCTGCGCGCAGGCGATCGAGCATTACGAGATCGCACGCTACGGCACCTTGAAGTCCTGGGCGCAGAAGCTGGGCTACACCGAGGCGGCGGAGCTGCTCGGCCAAACGCTGGACGAGGAAAAGCGCACGGACACGCTGCTGACGCAGCTTGCCGGAGGTGGCGCAGTGGCGGCGGACGCCGCGCCGGCCCCCCGCGCGCGCAAAAAGTAACCGCGACCGGGGCGGGCCGTTCCGCCCCGGCCCCCGCCGTGGGCGTTGCCGTAACTTTGCCCCGGGCGGCGAGTTGTCGTTCCGGCACGGGGCGCACAAGGCACCGTGGCCGGCGTTTCGTGAGCGATGGAGCAGCGGTTGCAACCTTTCGTCCGGCTTGTCCGCGCCGGCTCATGCGGCCTGCCATGACGGTGGTGCCCGAGCGTCGCGCGCCATGGCACGCGGCCACGCGTCGCGTCGGCTTTGCCCTGGCCTGCGTCACCGTCACCCTGTTCACGGCCCTGCCGGCGATGGAGGCGGAGGCGCGGCCCCGCAGTTCGTCCGGCGGCTATTCGCGGCCAAGCAGCGGCGGCTATTCCCGCACGCCTTCCATCCGGCCCAGCGCGCCGCCGGTCCGCACGCCGTCCAGCGGCGGCTACGCGCGGCCCGGCTTTCCGTCCTCGGGCGCCACCTACGGCCGCAGCCCGTCGGTCGCCACGGGGTCCGACCGTGCCTTCAACCGCGAAGCCTCGGGCGATGCGCTGCGGCGCGTGCGGGAACGCGATGCCGCTCTGCGCCGCCAGGCGGAAACGCCGTCCGCAGGTGGCGGCTTCGGCGCGCCGGCGCAGTCCGGCGGGGGCTGGGGCGGTTCCTGGGGCGGCAACTGGAACACCGGGCGGATCGGCGGGCGCAGCGCCGGCGGGCCGGACTGGTACCGCCAGCGCGGCTGGAACCCGCCGGGTTCCGTGCTGAACGGCGCGCGGGGCTTCGGCGTGTGGGACGCGGCCTTTCTCTGGTTCATGCTGTCCACCTTGAACCGGCCAGGCCATGGCGACTTCTTTCACAACCACGCCAACGACCCCGGCTTCGGCGCGTGGCGCGCGCAGGTGCAGGACACGGCGCGCAGCGACCCGGCCGTGCAGCAGCAGCTCGATCAGCTGGACCGCGAGCTGGCCAGCCGCGCCGACCAACCGCGCGATCCCAACTACCTGCCGCCCGACGTGCCGCCCGACATCGCTGTGGCCGACCGTGCCGAGGCTTCGCAGGCGCCGGCGGCGGGCGGCGCATCGGCCGGGATGGTCGGCGGCGTTGTGGTGGTCGGCGGCGGCCTGCTGGGGTTGCTGGCGTGGCGGCGGATGCGGCGCAACACGGCGAGGACGGGAAGCATGCACACAGGCACGGGCGGCACGCTGGCCTCCGCCGGGGCGATGCTGCGCCACAAGGCATCCGGCGAAGGCTACGCGCCGGAGCGGTTTCGCGTCGGCATGAGCGTGACGCTGGACCCCACGCCGTTTCTGCTGCTCGGTGGCGCCGGCAAGGCGACGCTGGCGGCCGGTGCCGAGCGGGTCAGCGTTGCGGCGCTGGGACGCGTGGCGGACGGCGCGGGCGGCAGCGCGGCGCGGCTGGTGCGGTTGTACCTTCCGGGCGATGCCATGCTGCAGGTGCATCCCGGCGCGGGCGAAGGCGACGGTGCCTCCTCTGTGCCGGCGGAATGCCGCTACTTTTCGCGCCTGGACGAGGTCAACCCCGCCGACGAGGCGGAATGGGACGCCTGGCTGCACCCGGCCGAGGGCATGATCGGCTGGCCCGAGTTCCAGACGCGGGATGGCAAGACCTATGCCCGCGTCTGGTCGCCCGGCAGCGGCAAGGTCCCGCCTCGGGTGATGCTGGAGCAGCTGGACGAAGGCGGCACCGTGCGCGAACTGCGGCACGAGGCCATGCTCTACGCCGCGCCGACCGGCGCCGCCGACCCGGCGCCGGCCACGGAATACGTGCTGGTGCAGACCACCGAGGACGGCAGCCGCGCCTGGGTCGAGGTCTGGGCGGGCATCGACCTGAACCCGGCCTCGCTCGGGTTGAACGGCTAGGAAACCCCATGACAGACGCTGATCGAGAAGGAGGGCGCGCATGGACGCGATCCTGAGCACCCTGGGCACCGGCCTGCCCGTGCTGGTGGTGCAGCTGGGCCTGACGCTGATCCTGCTGGCGGTCGGCGCCGCCTGTTACATGGCGCTGACGCCGTTCCGCGAGATCACCATGATCCGCGCCGGCAACACCGCCGCGGGCGTGGTGCTGGGCGGCACGCTGGTGGCGCTGGCGATGCCGCTGGCGGCGACGCTGGCCACCAGCCGGGTGACGCTCGACATCCTGGTCTGGGGGCTGGTGGCACTCGTGCTGCAGCTGTTGTGCTTTGTCGCCGTTTCGGCCCTGTTCCGCGACCTGCGGAAGGCGATCGAGAACGGCAACCTGTCCGCCGCCATCGCCCTGGTGGGCGCGCAGCTCGCCGTCGCGATGCTGAATGCCGGCGCGATGGGCGGCTGAACCACGATTCATTCGGGAGAACGACCATGCTTGCCTTTATCAGGAACCTCGCCGGCGTGAAGGCCGACCAAGCCGTCAACAATGCCGTCGAGGCCATCGTCCGCTGGGACCCCAAATCCGCGACCGAGGCGGAGCTGCGCACCATGGAGCAGCACCTCGACAAGGTCGGGATGCAGGTGGCCCAGGCGCGCCAAGCCTACAACAAGGAAGCGCAGGAGGCCGAGGCGATCCAGAAGCTGTCCATGCAGCGCATGGCCGCCGCCGAGATGCTGCAGAAACAGCTCGATGCGCAGCCCGACCCCGCCAGGAAGGCGGAACTGGAGCGCTCGCTCGGCACGCTGGTGACCATGCTGGAGCAGATGGCGCCGGAGCTGGAGCGCGAAAAGCAGGACGCGGTGGACGCGCAGGACTTCGTGACCATGCTGCAGGACGCCTACGACCAGGCCGGGCAGAAGCTGCGCACGGCGCGCGAGGCGCTGCAACGCGCGCAGCGCGACATGACGCGCGCCGACCAGCAGCGCCAGGTGGCCGAGCAGCGCGCCGAGGCCGCGCGCCAGGCCGCCGGCCTGACCGGCGCCACCAGCGGTCTCAGCGTCGCACTGAAGGCGATGCAGGACGCCGCGGCCAAGGATCTGGCGCATGCCGAGGCGGCCAACGCCAAGGCCCGGCTGTTGAAGCCCACGCAGCCGGAGCAGGATGATGCCAACATCGCCGCCGCCATGGCGCAGGTGTCGGGCGGCCCCTCCGCGCAGGCGAGCCTGAGCGACCGCCTCAACGCGCTGCGGGACAAGAGCGCGGCGCCCAAGCGGCTGGCCGGCCCCAACTGAAGCCCGCCTGACAGAACACGAAGCCGCGCGGCGGTTCCGGCCGCCGCGCGACAACCCATTCGCCGGGGAATGCCCGGGCGGGCGATGGACCCTTCCGGGTCCATTGCCCGCCGGCGCCAGTCAGTTCTGCGGCGGGCGGCGCCGCGTCAGGCGCTGCCAGGCACGCTTGATGGATGCCGCCGTGCGCGACCGCGGGCGCATCGCGGCGGGACCTTCCGGCTGGAAGGACGTGGCGCGGTCGCCGGCCTGCCATTCCGCCGCCGCCGGCCGGACCAGGGGATGGTCCTCCAGGTCGTCGCCCGGCATCGGGGGCGGCTCCATGCCGGCAAGCAGCGCCGAATGGGCCGCGGCCAGGATCGCGTTGCTTTCCTGCTCCGGCACCAGCACGAACAACAGGAGCGAGCGGCCGGTCACCAGATAGGCGTGGCCGAGCGCGAAGTTCTCCGGCTCGTCCAGGTCCGGCCTGTTGGTATCCACCAGCAGCAGCCAGTGCCGCCCGCCGGTCGCCTTGGGCAGCGAGAAGGGCACGGCGTCGTGATGCGCGTTGGCGACGATCAGCAGCGTGGCGTCGGCGGCGGGGCGGCGGATGCCACTGGTCTGCGCGCGGCCGTCCAGCAGCATGCCGAAGCAGCGGGTGCCCGGGTCCTGCCAGTGCACCGGCTCCATCGGCTGCCCGGCCGGCGTCAGCCAGGACACATCCCGCACGCCGATCGCCTCGTTCCATTCGCCCGTGAAGAAGCGGTTGCGGCGCAGGACGGGAAAGGACTGGCGCAGCGCGATCATCTTGCGGGTGAAGGCGGCCAGCGCCTCGCCGTCCTCGTCGATGCCGGGCCAGTCCAGCCAGTTGATCTCGTTGTCCTGGCAATAGGTGTTGTTGTTGCCGTGCTGCGTGCGGCCGATCTCGTCACCGCCCAGGATCATCGGCGTGCCCTGGGACAGCAGCAGCATGGCCATCATGTTGCGCTTCTGCCGCTCGCGCAGCGCGGTGATGGCGGGGTCGGCGGTGCGACCCTCGGCGCCGTGGTTCCACGACAGGTTGTGGGAATGGCCGTCGCGGTTGCCCTCGCCATTCGCCTCGTTGTGCTTGTTGTCGTAGGATACGAGGTCGTTGAGCGTGAAGCCGTCATGCGCGGTGACGAAGTTGACGCTGGCCCAGGGCTTGCGGCCACGGCGGTTGAACTTGTCGCCCGAGCCGGTCAGCCGCGTGGCGAGCTCCGCCGCCTGCCCCGCGTCGCCGCGCCAGAAGGCACGCACCGTGTCGCGGAAGCGGTCGTTCCATTCCGCCCAGCCGGGCGGAAAGCCGCCCACCTGATAGCCGCCGGGGCCGCAGTCCCAGGGTTCGGCCAGCAGCTTGGCGCGCGACAGCACGGGGTCCTGCCGGCAGGAATCCAGAAAGCCGCCGCCTTCGTCGAAGCCGTAGGGCTCGCGGCCCAGAATGGTGGCGAGGTCGAAGCGGAACCCGTCCACCCGCATCTCAGTGGCCCAGTAGCGCAGGCTGTCGGTGACCATCTGCAGCACGCGGGGGTGGGAAATGTTCAGCGTGTTGCCGGTGCCGGTGTCGTTGATGAAGTAACGCGGCTGGTCCGGCAGCAGGCGGTAGTAGCTGCTGTTGTCGATGCCCTTGAAGGACAGGGTAGGTCCGCGCTCGTTGCCTTCGGCGGTGTGGTTGTAGACGACGTCGAGGATCACCTCCAGCCCGGCCTCGTGCAGGCGGGCGACCATCTCCTTGAATTCCGCCGTGGCGTTGCCCGGGTTGCGCGCATAGCGCCGCGCGGGCGAGAAGAAGGAGATGCTGTTGTACCCCCAGTAGTTGGTCAGGCCCTTTTGCAGCAGGAAGTCGTCGTTGACGAAGGTATGCACCGGCAGCAGCTCGACCGAGGTGATGCCGAGGCCGCGCAGATAGGCGATCGCCTCCGGCGAGGCCATGCCGGAATAGGTGCCGCGCATCGCGTCCGGCAGGTCGGGATGGCGCTGGGTGAAGCCCTTCACATGCGCCTCGTAGATCACGGTGCGGTCCCAGGGCACGGCCGGCGGTCGGTCGCGGCCCCAGGTAAAGGCGGGGTCGATCACCCGGCACTTGGGCATCAACCGCGCGCTGTCGCGCGTATCGAAGGTCAGGTCGTCGCCGGTTTCCAGCTTGTAGCCGAAGACCTCGGGGCCCCAGGTCAGATCGCCCACCACCGTGCGGGCATAGGGGTCGAGCAGGAGCTTGTTGGGATTGAAGCGGTGGCCGGCCAGCGGCTCGTAGGGACCATGCACCCGGTAACCGTAGATGGTGCCTGGCCCGGCGTCCGGCAGGTAGCCGTGCCAGACCTCGTCCGAGTATTCCGGAAGCTCGATCCGCTCCAGCTCCCGCTCGCCGGCTTCGTCGAACAGGCACAGCTCCACCTTCGTGGCATTGGCGGAAAACAGCGCGAAGTTGACGCCCGTCCCGTCCCACGTCGCGCCGAGGGGGAAGTTCTGTCCTTCCCGGATGCGGGCACGGCGCATCACCCGCGGCGCCGGCATCGCGAACTGTCCGTCCATCATCAAGGCCTTCCCTGGAGCGTCAGGGAGAACATGGGCCGGGCCATTCCGTTTCGCGGTTGCCGCCGAATTCCCGCGCGATGCCAAAGGATGTTTTGAAACCCCGCCGCCGAGCAGGGGCAGGGCCTGCCTTTTCCAGCCCGCTTCCGGCCCCGGCCAGGACGGGGCGAAAGGACGTTCGCCGGAACCGCGCGTCAGGCGCGCGGGTCGAAATCCGGATGCCGGCCGCGCCATGCCGTGAGCGCCGCTTCCAGCTCCGCGTCCACCGGTCCGGACACCAGGCGCAGCGTCACATAGGCATCGCCCGCCGGCCGGCCGCCATGCGCGGCGACGCCCTTGCCGCGCAGCCGCAGCCGGGTGCCGCTGTCGGCGTGCTTGGGTACCGTCACGGTCACGGCGCCGGTCACGGTGGGCACGGGGATCTTGGCGCCCAGCACCGCCTCGGCCAGCGTCACCGGCACTTCCACCAGGATGTCGTCGCCGTCGCGGCGGAACTGCGGATGGGGCCGGACCTGGATCTCGATCAGCGCGTCGCCGGCCGGGCCGCCGTTCAGCCCGGCCCCGCCCTGGCCCTTCAGCCGCATGGTCTGGCCATCCTCGATGCCGGGCGGCACCTTGACCTCCAGGTTGCGGCCGTCCGGCAGGGTCAGGCGCTGGGTGGCGCCGCGCACGGCGTCCACGAAGTCCACCGCCAGGCGGAAGTTCTGGTCCTGGCCGCGCGCGCGGCGCGGCTCGCCGCCCGCACGGGCCCGGCCGAACAACTCGGAGAAGATGTCGGAAAAGTCCTCGGCCCCGCCGCCGGCGCTGCGGCTGTCGTAGCTGTAGCGCGCGTTGCTGCCGCTGCCGCGCGTGCCGAAGCCGAAGGGCGACTGCTCTTGCCCGCCGGCATCGATCTCGCCGCGGTCGAAGCGGGCGCGCTTCTCGGGGTCGGACAGGAGGCTGTGGGCGGCGGACGCTTCCTTGAAGCGTTCCTCGGCCGCCGCGTCACCCGGGTTGCGGTCGGGGTGGTCGCGCTTGGCGAGCTTGCGGTAGGCGCTGCGGATCTCCGCCTCGCTGGCGCCGCGCGCCAGTCCCAAAGCCTCGTAGGGGTCCCTTGCCATCCGTATCCGCCGCTCCTTGCACCGGCTCCGCTTGGCCGGCGCCCCACAGGTGGGCGCGATTGGGCGTTTGTTTCAAGGCATGGTCGCGGGAAGGGGACATCGATTTTCCTTGATTCGCAACAAAACAGGCTCATCATGCGGTGAATGCATGATCGACGCGCGGAAGCCCCCTCCATGAACGCCATGAATCCCCCCGGCCTCGCGGCTCTGGAAGCCCGGCTGCGAGAAGACCTGGACTTCCTGGAACTGCCGGCCAAGCCCTGGGTGCCGCCGCATCAGGCGGACGGCCAGCCGGTGACAGACGTGGTGGTGGTCGGCGCCGGCATGTGCGGGCTGGCCGCCGCCGCCTGCCTGCGGCTGCACGGCATCAGCAACATCCGCGTGCTGGACCGCGCCCCCGCCGGGCAGGAAGGGCCGTGGGTCACCTTCGCGCGCATGGAAACCCTGCGCTCGCCCAAGACCCTGGCCGGCCCGGCGCTGGGCCTGCCGGCGCTGACCTTCCGCGCCTGGTTCCAGGCGCAGTTCGGTGCGCAGGCGTGGGAGCGGCTGGGCAAGATCCCGCGCGCGCAATGGATGGAATACCTGGTCTGGTTTCGCCGCGTCATGGCCGTGCCGGTGGAGAACGGCGTGGCGGTGGAACTGCTGCGCCCGCGCGGGGACGGCCTGCTGGCGGTGGAAACCGGCGAGGGCGCGATCCTGGCCCGCCACGTGGTGCTGGCCAGCGGGCGAGACGGGCTGGGCGGCGCCTGGGCGCCGGAGATGGCGGCGGCGCTGCCCCGCCACCTGTGGGCGCATTCGCGCGACGACATCGACTTCGCGGCGTTGCGTGGCAAGCGGGTGGCGGTGGTGGGGGCGGGCGCTTCCGCCATGGACAACGCGGCCACGGCGCTGGAAGCCGGGGCCGCCAGCCTGGACATGTTTGTCCGCCGCGCCAGCCTGCCGCGCGTCAACGCCTTCACCGGCATTGGTTCCCAGGGCGTGGTGCACGGCTTCCAGGCGCTGCCGGACGCCTGGAAGTGGCGCTTCCTGCATCATGCGCTGAGCGTGCAGACGCCGCCGCCGCGCGACAGCACGCTGCGCGTGGCGCGCCACCCCGGCGCGCGGCTGCACCTGTCCAGCCCCATCCGGGCGCTGGAGCCGGTGGGGGATGCGCTGCGCGTGCAAACGCCGCACGGCAGCTACGAGGTGGATTTCATCATCTTCGGCACCGGCTTCCGGGTGGACCTGTCGCTGCGGCCGGAACTCGCGCTGGTGGCGGAGCACATCCGCTTCTGGCGCGACCGCTTTCCCACCCCGCCGGGCGAGGACAATGAGGAACTGGCATCCTCCCCCGACCTCGCGCCCGACTTCGCCTTCCAAGAGAAGGTGCCCGGCGCCTGCCCGGCGCTGGCCCGCATCCACAGCTTCAACTATCCCTCGACGCTCAGCCACGGCAAGCTGACCGGCGACATCCCCGCCGTCAGCGCCGGGGCGCAGCGCCTGACGCGCTCCATCGCGCGCCACCTGTTCGTGGCGGACAAGGAAACCCATTTCGAGCGCCTGAAGGCCTTCGACACGCCCGAGCTGCTGGGCGACGAATGGCCCGCCACCACCCCTGTTCCGGAGTTCCTGCATGAAGCGTCGTGACCTGCTCGCCGGCGCGGCGGCCCTTGGCCTGCCCGCCCTGCTGCCCGCCGCAAGCCATGGCCAGGCGGCCCCGGCGGGCAACCGCAAGCTGACCATCGCCTTCGGCGACCTGGTGTCGTCGCTGGACCCGCAGCTCAACAACCTGCCGGGCGACCGTTCCTCCGATCTCCACTTCTTCGACCTGCTGGTGCGCAACCAGTACAACGAGCTGCAGCCGGGGCTGGCGCTGAGCTGGACGCTGGTGGACCCCACCACCTGGGACTTCGTGCTGCGCCCCGATGTCAAATGGAGCGACGGGCGCCCCTTCACGGCGGACGACGTCGTGTTCTCCTACGCCCGCGCGCCCAGCGTGCCCGGCAGCGTCGCCAATTTCGGCGGCTACCTGCGCACGGTGGCCAGCGTCGAGGCGCTGGGGCCGCTGCAACTGCGGGTCAAGACGCGCGAGCCCAACCCGCTGCTGCCGCTGAACCTCGCCTCGGTCCACATCGTCAGCCGCCACGGCACGGAAGGCGCCACCAGCAACGACTTCAACACCGGCAAGGCGCTGATCGGCACCGGCCCCTATCGCATGGTGTCCTACACCCAGGGTGAGCGCACCCTGTTGCGCGCCAACCCCGACTACTGGGACGGCGCGCCCTATTGGACGGAGGTGGACTACCGCTACGTGGCCAACGCCGCGTCGCGTACCGCGGCGCTGCTGGCCGGCGACGTGGACGTGATCGACAAGGTCTCGGTGTCCGACCTGGCGCAGCTGCGCGCGCGGCCGGAGGTGGCGGTGCACGCCTATCCCGGCCTGCGCATGCTGCTGCTGCAGCCGAGCTTCGCGCCCGGGCCGAACCGTTTCATCACCGACAACGACGGCAAGACCTTCGAGAAAAGCCCGCTCACGGACCAGCGGGTGCGGCAGGCGCTGTCGGTCGCCATCAACCGGCAGGCGCTGTGCGAGCGGCTGCTTTTGGGCACCGCCAACCCGACTGGGCAATGGATGCCGGAAGGCACCTTCGGCTACAACCCCGACGTTCCCGTGCCCGGCTACGATCCGGACGGCGCGAAGAAGCTGCTGGCCGAGGCCGGCTTCCCCAACGGCTTCCAGATCACGGTCCATGTGCCCAACGACCGCTACATCCTGGGCCCGCAGACCATCCAGGCGATCGGCCAGATGTGGAGCCGCATCGGCGTCAGGACCAGCGTGGAGGCGCAGCCCTGGGCGGTCTACGCCGCCGCCGTCACCAAGAACGAATACGCCATGTCCACCCTCGCCTGGGGCAACGGCACCGGTGAGGGCACCTATGCCATGACCAATGTGCTGGGCAGCTTCGACGCCAAGCTCGGGCGCGGCGTGTCCAACTGGGGCCGCTACAAGAGCGACGAGATGGACGCGGCGCTGGACGCGGCGATGCAGGAATTCGACGACACCAAGCGCGAGGCCATCGTCAAGGGCGCGGTCGTCACCGCCGCCCGCGACGTCGGCATCATCCCGCTGCTGCACTACCAGAACGTCTGGGCCTCGCGCCGCGCGCTCAAGGTCGAGCCGCTGTCGAGCGACCGCACCGTCGCCATGATGGTTTCCCCCGCTTGAAGGAGCTGCCCATGCCCGCAGACCTCGTCGAGGACATCCTCAGCATCGCGCCCGACGACAGGCTGGGCGCGCTGCGCCGCCAGCGCGCCGACATCCTGCGCCACACGGAAGGCGCCTTCCGCGAGCTGGTCACCCCCGCCGAGCCCGGCGCGCTGAGCCACGCCGAGCGCGCGGCGCTGGCGCTCCGCGGCGCGCTGATCGAAGGCGATGCCGCGCTGGCCGCGCGCTTCGAGGCGCTGGTGCCCGAGGCGGAGCGCGCCGAGGCCCGCCTCTTTCCCGCACCCGCCGGCGAAGGCCGCACCGCCGTGCTGTTCCGCTACGCCGACATGGTGGCGCGCGAGCCGGAGCGCTGCACCCAGGCCGACATCGACCGCCTTTCGGCGCTCGGCCTCGGCGCGCAGGAAATCGTGGCGCTGACGCAGCTGGTGTCCTTCGTCCCCTTTCAGACGCGGCTGCTCGCCGGCCTGCGCCTGATGCAGCAGGAGCATGCCGCGTGAGCCGCTTCACCATGCAGGAGGTCGGCTGGGAACCCCGCCTGCCGCCGGTCGATGCCGAAACCGCCACCCCCGCGCAGCTCGCGGCGCTGGAAGCCTGCCCGCCGGCGCAGCGCCGCAGCACCTATTTCCGCACGCTGGTGCACGACCCGGCCTCGCTGGGCGAGCGCGGCGCGCTGTTCACCAGCGTCATGTACGCGCCGCGCGGCCTGCCGCGCGCCGAGCGGGAGCTTGCAACCGCCGCCGTCTCCATCGTCAACGGCTGCGTCTACTGCACCTCCGTGCACGCCCGCCGCTACGTGGAGCTGACCAAGCAGGAGGACGCCATGCGCCGACTGCTGGAAGAAGGCCTGGACACGCCGCTGGATCCGCGCCCCCGCGCCATCGTCGACTTCGCGGCCAAGATGACCGCGGCGCCGGGCGAGGCCACCGCCGCCGACCTGGCGCCGCTGCGCGCCGCGGGGCTGACGGACCTGGAGGTGCTGGACCTGATCCACGCCATCGCGATGTTCGCCAATGCCAACCGGCTGATGCAGTCCTTGGGCAAGTCGGTGGTGCCGGCGGAAGTGGAGTAAGCAAGGTCGGGGGAAGGCATTCCCCCGAGCTCCCATCTTTCTTTTGTCAGCTTTCCGGTTGCGGCTGCTGCGACGTGAAGCCTCGTGACGCATCAGCCGCAGCCGCAGGGCAGACCAGAAAAAGATGGGGGTCCGGGGGGATTTCCTTCCCCCCGGCCTTTTTCTTCCACCCGATCCATGATGCGCTGCGCAGGCAACATCCGATCGGCCCGCCCCATGAACCGCCGCCACCTTCTCGCCCTCGCCGCCCTCGCGCCGCTGTCCGCCCGGGCCCAGGGCTGGTCGCCCGACCGGCCGCTCCGGCTGATCGTGCCCTTCGCGCCCGGCGGCTCGCAGGACGTGCAGGGGCGGCTGCTGGCGCAGGCCGCGGCGGCGGAGCTCGGGCAGCAGGTGGTGGTGGAAAACCGCGCCGGCGCCGGTGGCGTGCTGGGGGCCGAGACGGTGGCGCGCGCGGCACCGGACGGCACCACGCTGCTGCTGGCCACCGCCGGGCAGCTGACCATCGCCAAGGCGATCGGCCGCAAGCTGAGCTACGACCCGATCGCCGACTTCACGCCTGTCATCTACCTGACCGACAGCCCCGTGGCGCTGCTGGCGGCACCGGACCTCGCGGTGGACAGCGCGCAGGCGCTGCTGGCGCTGGCGCGCACCACCCCCGCGCCGCTGCCCTATGCCTCCACCGGCATCGGCACCAACACGCACCTGATCATGGAGGAGCTGAAGGCGCGGGAAGGGCTGAAGCTGGAGCATGTGCCCTACCGTGGCGCCGCGGCGGCCTTCAACGACCTGCAGGCGGGGCGGGTGAAGCTGATGCTGGTGTCCGTGCCCTCGGTGCTGGCGGCCTCGGGCGGGCAGTTCAAGGTGCTGGCCGTCACCTCGCCCCAGCGGTTTCCGGCAACGCCGGATGTGCCGACGCTGGCGGAGTCCGGCGTCCCGGGCTTCGAGGCCAGCATCTGGACCGGGCTGTCCGCCCCGGCGCGCACGCCCGCGCCGGTCGTGGACCGGCTGCGGGCCGCCTTCGCCGCCGCGCTGCGGAGCGACCTGCTGACCTCGCGCTTCGGCACCCTGGGCGTGACGCCCAATGGTGCTGACGGCGCGGCCTTCGGGGCCATGCTGCGGGCCGACCTGCAGCGGTGGGAAAAAGTGGCGGGGCCGCTCGACATCCAGCTGGATTGAGCGGCGCCGCTGCGTCAGACGAGGGTGATCTGCACGTCGACGTTGTTGCGGGTGGCGTTGGAATACGGGCACACCTGGTGGGCCTTGTCGACCAGCGCCTGGGCCTGCGCGCGGTCCAGCCCGGGCAGCGCCACGTCCAGCGCCGCGGTGATGCCGAAGCCGCCTTCCGAGCGCGGGCCAATGCCCACCGTCGCCGTCACCGTCGCGTCCTGCGGCACCTTGGGGCCGGTCTTGTCGCTGGCCGCCACGGCCTTGATGGCACCCAGAAAGCAGGCCGAGTAGCCGGCCGCGAACAGCTGCTCCGGATTGTTGCCCTGGCCGTTGCCGCCCATCTCCTTGGGCACGCCCAGCTTCACGTCCAGCGCCCCGTCCTTGGTGGTGGCGCGGCCGTCGCGGCCACCCGTCGCGGTCGCGGTCGTCGTGTACTTCACGTCAACGGTCATCTGCGTGTTCTCCTGCTTGCGTCCCGCAGTCTGAGCGGGACGGATGCCGGGTCAACGCCGCGCGGCGGCGAGGGATGCGGGCGGCTCGTCACCCCGTCAGGCCCGGCGCGGACGAGGCGGGCAGGGCCGGCTGGTCCTCCAGCTCCACCTGCTCGATCCGGCTGCCGCGGCGGACGATCTTGTCCGTGCTGATGTCGATCTGCCGGATGTCGTCCTGCGCCTGGTCGAAATGCCGCTTCAGCCCGCCGACGCGCTGGTTCAGCCGTGTCACGTCCTCCACCAGCCGGCCCACCTCCTCCTGGATGCGCCCTGCCTGGGCACGCATCCGCACGTCCTGCATCAGCGAACGCATGGCGGACAGCATCGCCCAAAGCGTGGTGGGGGAGGCGATGTAGACGCGCCGACGCTGCGCCTCGTCCACCACCGCCCCGAAGCCGGTGTGCAATTCCGCGAAGATCGCCTCGGACGGCACGAACATGATCGCGGCCTCGGCCGTCTCGCCGGCGATCAGATACTTCTTCGCGATGTCGTCCACGTGCTTGCGCATGTCACCGCCGAACTGCGCGGCGGCCACCTTGCGGGCGGCCACGTCCTCCCCCGCCTCGCGCAGCCCCTGCCACGCCTCCAGCGGGAACTTGCTGTCCACCACCACCGGGCCGGGCGGATAAGGCAGGCGGATCAGGCAGTCGCAGCGCGTGCCGTTGGACAGCACGTGCTGCCAGGCGAAGCCCTCCGGCGGCAGCCGGTCCTCGATCAACTGCCGCAGCTGCATCTCGCCAAAGGCGCCGCGCGACTGCTTGTTGCCCAGGATGGCGGCCAGGTTGCCCACCTGCCCGCCCAGCGCCTCCATGTTCTGCCGCGCGGCGTCGATCACCGCCAGCCGCTCATGGATCTGCCCCGCCGTGTCCTGTTGCCGCTGCGAGGATTCTGCCAGGCTGCGGGACAGCTTCTCGTTCTGCCGTGCCAGCGCCTCCACCAGCGCCTTTTCCTGCGCCGCCAGCCGCTCGGCGGCGGCCAGACGTTCGGCGGCCATGCGGCGGTCCTGCGCGGCCAGCGCCTCGTCCAGCCGCCGGGCGCTGCGGTCCAGCCGGTCGGCCAGGGCACGGTCCTGCCGCTCCAGCCGGTCCAGCGTGCCGTCCGCCAGCCGCTCCTGCGTGGCAGCCAGCGATTCCAGCTTGCCAGCGAGCAGGGCAAAGGCCTCGCCGGCGTCGGAGGATGACGGGCGACGCAAAGCGAGCACGGCGACCACGAAAAGCAACAGCACCACCGCACCCGCCAGCAGCATCGATTCGGTGGTCATCGCGGTCCCTCTTCGTTCTCTTTGTGACCTATGGCGGCAAGCAAGGCCGGGGGAAAGAATTCCCCCGGACCCCCATCTTCTTTTTGTTCTGTTTTCCGGAATGACCGTGGAGTGGTGGCGCCTTTGCCACGACGGGATGCGCCGGAGGTCATGGACCTCCGGCGACTGCGGGTTCAGCTCACGCGGCCTTTCACATCATAAAGTGCCGCGCCTGGACCGGATGGCTGAACGCCCGTGAATCAGAAAGAAGAAGGGGGTCCGGGGGAATTCATTCCCCCAGCCTTTTTCTGACGTTCAGTGCCGGAAATGCCGCATCCCGGTCAGCACCATCGCCAGCCCGGCCTCGTCCGCCGCCGCGATCACCTCGTTGTCGCGCATCGAGCCGCCGGGCTGGATGACGGCCGTGGCGCCGGCCGCCGCCGCCGCCTGCAGGCCGTCCGCGAAGGGGAAGAAGGCGTCGGACGCCACCACTGAGCCATGCGCCAGGGGGGCGCCGAGCCCGGCGGCCTTGGCGGCCTCGGCGGACTTCCAGGCGGCGATGCGGGCGCTGTCCACCCGGCTCATCTGCCCGGCGCCGATGCCCACCGTGGCGCCGCCCTTGACGTAGACGATGGCGTTGGACTTGACGTGCTTGCACACGCGGAAGGCGAACAGCAGGTCGGCCATCTCTTGCGGCGTGGGCGCGCGCTTGGTGACCACCTTGAGGTCGGCCTCGGCCACGCGGCCGGCGTCGCGCGATTGCGCCAGGAAGCCGCCGGACACGCTGCGGATGATCTGGCCGGGCGAGGCCGGGTCGGGCAGGCCGCCGGTCAGCAACAGGCGCAGGTTCTTTTTGCGGGCGAAGATGGCGCGCGCTGCCTCGTCCGCATCCGGGGCCACCACCACCTCGGTGAAGATGGCCGAGATGCGCTCGGCCGCCGCCGCGTCCAGCGTGCGGTTGGCGGCGACGATGCCGCCGAAGGCGGACACCGGGTCGCAGCGCAGCGCCAGGTCCCAGGCCTCGGCCATGCTGGCGCCGCTGGCGACGCCGCAGGGGTTGGCGTGCTTGACGATGACGATGGCGGGCTGGTCGAACTCGGCCACGCATTCGAAGGCCGCGTCCGTGTCGTTCAGGTTGTTGAAGGACAGTTCCTTGCCCTGCACCTGCGTGGCGGTGGCGATGCCCGGGCGGTGCGTGCCGTCGGCGTAGAAGGCGGCGCGCTGGTGCGGGTTCTCGCCGTAGCGCAGCGTTTGCCGCAGCACGCCCGCCATGCTGAGGCGCGGCGGGAACTCCTGCTCCAGGCTTTGCGCGAACCAGGCGGAGATGGCGGCGTCATAGGCCGCGGTGCGCGCAAAGGCGGCGGCGGCCAGGCGCTTGCGGGTGGCGAGGCTGGTGCCCCCCGTGCTCTCGATCTCGGCCCGCAATTCGGCGAGCTGCGCGGCATCGGTCACCACCGCGACATCGGCGTGGTTCTTGGCGGCGGCGCGGGTGAGCGCCGGGCCACCGATGTCGATCTCCTCCACCGTGTCCTCGTAGGAGGCGCGCTTCGCGACCGTGGCCTCGAAGGGGTAGAGGTTGGACACCAGCAGGTCGATCGGCGCGATGTTGTGCTCGGCCATCTGCGCTACGTGCTTCGGGTCGTCGCGGCGGCCGAGCAGCCCGCCGTGGATCTGCGGCACCAGGGTCTTCACCCGGCCGTCCAGGATCTCGGGGAAGCCGGTGTGGTCGGACACCTCGGTGACGGGGATGCCGGCGTCCCGCAGCAGCTTGGCCGAGCCGCCGGTGGACAGGATCTCGGCCCCCGTGCCGGCCAGAAAGCGGGCGAAGTCCACCAGCCCGGATTTGTCGTGCACCGACATCAGGGCGCGGCGGATCTTGATGGAATCGGTCATGGCGGCATTACCTTCCGGGCCAGGGCGCGTTCGGCGCCGGGATAGACCGTCAGGCCCCGACGCTCAACCGGCTGCGGCGCAGGGCTGCCCCGCCGCGGGGCGGCCTATGGCGCGAAGGCGAAGGGCACCGCCCGCCCGGCGGCGGCGGCGCGCACGCTGCCGTGGTTCTCACCCTGAAAGCCCTGCACCTCCAGCGCCGCCAGGCGGTTGTCCAGCGCCGCCAGCCGGTCGCCCATGGCCCGCACGTTGTCGCCCATGACGCGGCGCGGCGCCTCGGGCTCCGGCCCGGGCGGGCGCGGCTGGCGGCCTTCCAGCGAGCCATAGGTCATCAGCAGCCGCGGCCGCGGCGCCTCCGCCGCCGGAACGCGGGCGGCAAAGGCGTCGGCCTCGCGCAGCAGCACGCCGTTGCCCCACCAGATGGAAGGGCTGGCGGCCAGAAAGGTGGAAAAGCCGCTGTCGCGCGCGAACAGGGCATGCAGCGTGAACAGCCCGCCATAGGAATGGCCGAACAGCGCGCGCCGCCCCGGGTCCAGCCGCAGCGCGGCCTCGACCGCCGGGCGGATCTCGCCGGTGATGCCGTCCAGCAGGGCGTCGGCACCGCCGTGGCGGGCGGCGGTTTCGCCGCCGGCCAGGGTGTATTCATAGTCGCGGCGGTCCGGCACCGCCTCGTCCAGCGGAAAGTCGATCGCCACCACCACGCCCTGCTGCCCGTCCGGCAACAGGCGGCAGGCGCCGTTCAGCAGCGGGAACATGGCGTTGCCGTCCAGCGCGAAGATCGAGGGCCAGCCTTCTTCCGGCACCTCGCCCAGCGGCCAGGACAGCAGCACGCGGTAGCGGCGGCCGTCGCGCAGCGTGACCTGCCATTCCTCCTCGTTGCGCGGGGCATAGGCGGCGCGCGGCCAGGCGGGCTCGGCCCGCGCGGCGCCGGCGGCCAGCAGCGGCGCCGCCAAAAGGCTGGCCAGGGCGCCGCGCCGGGTCCAGGGGGGTATCAGCATGCAGGCCGCCTCCGTCACGGGTCTGGTTGCGCCAGCCAGACGGCCCCGGTGGCGTCGGCGCCCGAAGGCAGCGCCGCGCGCGGGTCGTCCAGCCACGCCAGGATGTCGTCGGCCACCTGTTGCCGCACGTTGTCGCGGAGCAGCAGGTGCTGGCCCTCGGGGTAACGCGCCAGGCGCGGCCCCGGTGGCATGCCGCGCAAAGCGCCGCGTGTCACGCGCGGCGGCACCACGCCATCCTGCGCGCCCTGCAGGATCAGCACCGGCACCGCGCAGCAGCCGGGCAGGGCGGCGGTGGCACGGTCCATGAGGTCCAGCAGGCCCCAGGCGGCATCCACCCGCCCGGCCTTGATCACCAGCGGATCGCGGCCGTTGCGGCGCAGGGCATCGATGTTGTCGCTGGCGGCGATGCCGCCGGCGCTGGCCGGAAAGCCCAGCGCCGGCACGGCATGCGCCACCAGCCAGAACAGCCCGACGCCCACCGGCCCGATGGCGGCGCGCGACCAGAAGGCCGGCGCCAGCAGCACCAGCCCGTCCACCGGCGCGGGGTCCGGGCCTGTCGCGGCCAGCAGGGCGACCGCGGCGCCCATGCTTTCGCCCATCAGGAACAGCGGCACGCCCGGGTGGGCGGCGCGCAGCGCCCGCACCGCCACGCGTGCGTCGGCCACCATGCGGTCGGTGCCGGCCCAATAGCCCCGCGCCGGCGCCAGCCCGAAGCCGCGCTGGTCATAGGCATGCACGGCGATGCCGGCGGCAGTGAAGCGCCCCACGCTGTCCAGCAGGAAGTTGCCGGAATGCTCGTTGAAGCCATGCAGCGCCAGCAGCAGGGCGCGCGGCGGCCCGCCCTGCGCCGGCCAGGCGCGGTGCGGCAGCAGGGCACCGTCTTCCGCACGGAAGGGTTCCGCCAGGGGGGCCGCCTGGTCCGGCGCGTCGCCCCGGGGCACGGGGGTGGCCACGTCCGCCGGGTCCAGCCCGAAGCCCAGGGCGGCGCGGCCGGTTGCCACCACCTGCGGCGCGCAGCCCGCCAGCAGGGCCAGACCGGCGAGCAACAGCATCCTGGAACACGGGGTGCGGTGCGGCATGCCGTGGCGGCATAGCGGCAGCGGGGCGCAGCGGTCCACGAAAAAGGCGGAGCCGGGAAGGCTGGCAGGATTCTCCCGGGCTTCGCAGAAAATCTGTGCCTTGCCGCTTGCCAAACATGGCCGAATGTTCATCTTATACGCGTATCCGGGCCCCTCTGGCGCCGGCGGGCCCGCGTGGCCCGCTTGCGCGATGTCGGATGACTTTCGCGCAACTGGGCCCGGCGCGCCTCCTCCCCTCGCGGCATCCGCGTGGCCGGGCCCCCGATTGAGAGGAGCCTTCCGGCATGGAGGCATCACCGACCTTCTGGGTCGTGTTCAACGTGGCGGTGCTGGCGCTGCTGCTGCTGGACCTCGGCGTCTTCGCCAAGAAGCTGCCGAATGGCGAGCCGGCGCAGGTGCCGGTCAAGACCGCGCTGATCAAGTCCGCCGCCTATATCGCGCTGGCCGGCGCGTTTTTCGTGTGGATGCGCTTCAATTACGGCGCGACGCCGGAGGAGCGGGCCGAGAACAGCCTGGAGTTCCTGACCGGCTACGTGATCGAGTGGTCGCTGTCGGTCGACAACATCTTCGTCTTCGTGCTGCTGTTCGCCAAGTTCGGCGTGCCGGCCGCCTATCAGCACCGGGTGCTGTTCTGGGGCATCATCGGCGCGCTGGTGATGCGCGGCATCATGATCCTGGTGGGCACCGCGCTGATGCGCGAGTTCGACTGGCTGATGGTGCTGTTCGGCGCCTTCCTGATCTGGTCCGGCTACAAGATGCTGCGCTCGGCCGGCGAGGAAGAGGACATGGGCGAAAGCCCGATCCTGGCCTGGATGAAGAAGCGCCTGCCGGTGACCGACGGCTACCGCGGCAATGCCTTCACGGTGCGCGAGGCGGGCAAGCTGATGGTCACGCCCCTGCTGCTGGTGCTGGTGCTGATCGAGCTGACGGACCTGTTCTTCGCGCTGGACAGCATCCCGGCCATCTTCGCCGTCTCGACCGACCCGTTCATTGTCTACACCGCCAACGTCTTCGCCATCCTGGGCCTGCGGGCGATGTATTTCGCGCTGGCCGGCGTGATCCACCGCTTCAAGTACCTGAAGCATGGCCTGTCGATCGTGCTGATGATCGTGGGTGTGAAGATGCTGGCCAACTGGTACTTCGGCGGCAAGGCGGTGCCGGTGGAATATGCGCTGATGGTCACGGGCGGCATCATCGCCGGCTCCATCGCCCTGTCGCTGTGGAAGACCCGCGGCGAGCCGGTGGTGGAAGAGCACCCGAAGGTGATCGAGCAGGGCAAGTAACCGGCCGGGGCCCGGCTGGGGCGTGGCATCTGCCACGCCCTCCCCTTTGCCGGCCCCCGTCCAGCCCTTATGTTCGGTCCTGACTTCAAGGCCAGGACCGAACACCCCATGCGCGACGCCAAGCTGACCGGCTATGCCCCCAAGGCCACGCCCGGCGTGACCCCGGACGACACCATCACCGTTTCCACCCGCGTGGTCGGCTGCGACAACGGCGGCGGCGCCCTGGGCCACCCGCTGGTTTATCTGCGCATCGAGGACCGTCAGATCACCTGCCCCTACTGCTCGCGCACCTACGTGCTGGCCGAGGGCGCCGGCGACGACGGGCACCACTAAGAGGTGGCCGACCCCAAGGGCCCTGCCGACCTGCCGCCCGAAGTGGTGGTGGCGGACCAGCCCCACCTGATCCTCGTCGACGGCTCGGGCTATATCTTCCGCGCCTTTCACGCCCTGCCGCCGATGACGCGGCCGGACGGCGTGCCGGTCAACGCCGTGTTCGGCTTCACCGGCATGCTGGGCAACTTCCTGACCCGCCACGCCGGCAGCCACATCGCGGTGGTGTTCGACCATTCGCGCAACACCTTCCGCAACACCATCTACGCCGACTACAAGGCCCACCGCCCCGAGCCGCCGCCCGAGCTGGTGCCGCAGTTCGCGCTGATCCGCGAGGCGACGGCCGCCTTCGGCGTCGCCTGCCTGGAGCTGGAGAATTTCGAGGCCGACGACCTGATCGCCGCCTACGCCAAGGCCTTCTCGGCCGAGGGCGGCAAGGTCACCATCGTGTCCTCCGACAAAGACCTGATGCAGCTGGTCGGGCCGCTGGTGCAGCTGCTGGACCCCATCAAGCAGAAGCCGATCCGCGAGCCGGAGGTCTTCGAGAAGTTCGGCGTGACGCCGGACAAGGTGGTGGAGGTGCAGGCGCTCGCCGGCGACAGTACGGACAACGTGCCCGGCGTGCCCGGCATCGGCCTGAAGACCGCCGCCCAGCTGATCCAGGAATACGGTGACCTGGAGACGCTGCTGGCCTCGGCGGAACAGATCAAGCAGCCCAAGCGCCGCGAGTCGCTGGTCAACTTCGCCGAGCAGGCGCGCATCAGCCGCCGGCTGGTGCAGCTGGACGCCGACGCGCCCTTGCCCGCGCCGATCGACAGCCTGCTGGCCCGCGCGCCGGAGCCCGGCCGCCTGTCCGGTTTCCTGCGCGACCAGGGGTTCCGCAGCCTGCAGCACCGGCTGGGGCTGGATGGCGACGGCGCCACGGCGCCCCCCACCAGCGCCCCGCGCTTCGCCCCGCCGCCGGCCATCCTGATGAAGGCCGAGCCGGCCGCGACGCTGGACGACGCCGCGCCCTTCGGCCCCTACGAGACGGTCACCGACCTCGCCACGCTGGAGCGCTGGGTGGCCGAGGCGCAGGCCGCCGGCACCGTGGCCGTGGACACCGAAACGGACAGCCTGGACGCGCTGCATGCCAAGCTGGTCGGCGTGTCGCTGGCCATCGCCCCCGGCCGCGCCTGCTACATCCCGCTTGCCCACGGACCCAAGCCCGGCACCGGCGACATGCTGGAAGCGGCGCCCGAGGCCCCCGCGCAGATCCCGCTGCGCGAGGCGCTGTCCGCCCTGCAGCCGATGCTGGAAGACCCCGGCACGCTGAAGATCCTGCACAACGCCAAATACGACCTGGAGGTGCTGGGCCGCCCGCAGGCGGAAGGGGCCAACAGCGGCATCGACGTGTCGCCGGTCGATGACACCATGCTGATCTCCTACAGCATGGATGCCGGGCGGCACGGCCACGGCATGGACGAGCTGTCGCTCCGCCACCTCGGCCACAGCCCGATGACCTATGACCAGGTGACCGGCACCGGCCGCGCCCGCATCCCCTTCGCGCAGGTGGAGCTGGAAAAGGCCACCGCCTATGCCGCCGAGGACGCGGACGTCACGCTGCGCCTGTGGCGCCTCCTGAAGCCCCGCCTGCGCACGGACGGCGCGCTCGCCACCTACGAGCAGGTGGAGCGCCGCATGATCGGCGTGCTCAAGGAAATGGAGGAAGCCGGCATCCGTGTGGACGGCGTGGAGCTGGCCCGCATCGGCGAGGACTTCTCCGGCCGCATGACGACGCTGGAGCAGCAGATCCACGAGCTGGCGGGCAAGCCCTTCAACGTCGGCTCGCCCAAGCAGCTCGGCGAGATCCTGTTCGACGAGATGAAGCTGCCCGGCGGCAAGCGCGGCAAGGCCGGCGCCTGGGGCACCGACGCCGCCGTGCTGGAGGACCTCTCGGCCCGCGGCCACGCGTTGCCCAAGACCGTCATGCACTGGCGCCAGCTGTCCAAGCTGAAATCGACCTACGTGGAAGGGCTGGCCGCCCAGCTCGACCCGCGCGACGGCCGGGTGCACACCGACTTCTCCATGGCCATCACCTCCACCGGCCGGTTGTCCTCCACCGAGCCCAACCTGCAGAACATCCCGATCCGCTCGGAAGAAGGCGTGCGCATCCGCCGCGCCTTCGTGGCCAGCCCCGGCCACGTGCTGCTGGCCGCCGACTACTCGCAGATCGAGCTGCGGCTGCTGGCGCACCTGGCCGACGTGCCCAGCCTGCGCGAGGCCTTCGCCAACGACGAGGACATCCACAGCCGCACCGCCAGCGAGATCTTCAAGATCGAGCCGGGCAAGGTGGACCGCGAGGCGCGCCGCCGCGCCAAGACCATCAACTTCGGCATCATCTACGGCATGTCCGCCTTCGGGCTGGCCGCGCGCCTCGGCATCGGCGCCGGCGAGGCCAAGGGCATCATCGACGCCTACTTCGCCCAATACCCCGGCATCCGCGCCGAGATGGAACGGCTGAAGGAGGAAGCCCGCATCAACGGCTTCGTCCTCACCCCCTTCGGCCGCAAGCTGTGGATCGACGGCATCGCGTCCAAGGACATGTCCCGCCGCGGCAACGCCGAGCGTGCGGCGATCAACGCCCCCTTCCAGGGGGGTGCGGCCGAGATCATCAAACGCGCCATGGTGCGGATGCCCAAGGCCCTGCGCGACGCCGGCCTGGACGCGAAAATGCTGCTGCAGGTGCATGACGAGCTGCTGTTCGAGGTGCCGCAGGGGCAGCTCACTGCCACGTCCCAGGCGGTGAAGGAGGTCATGGAAAGCGTGGCCGAACTGCGTGTGCCACTGCGGGCGGAGCTGGGGCACGGGGGGAACTGGGCGGAAGCCCACTGAGGAGACAGGCCAGGGGGCGCTGCCCCCTGGACCCCCGCTGGGGTGGCAGTGCCACCCCAGACCCCGCCGGCAGAAAGCGACCTTGGCCCTCATGGCATGGAGCGGTGCCGGCCGCAGGCGAGGAATTTTTATAGAAAAGCGGCAGGGACCGGCGTGTCAGTCGCCGGGAGTTTCCAAACCCCCGGCGCGCAGGTCCCGCAACAGCCGGAGATGCCGGGGTCCGGGGTGGCTCAGCCACCCCGGCGGGGTCCAGGGGCAGCGCCCCTGGCCTTCACCACTGCGCGCGCCGCCCTTCATTTTCACGCCTTCCCGTGTCACGCTGGGTGAACCGTGACGACAAGGAAGGATCGGCGAATGGCCGGCGTGTTCTGGTATGATGGCAAGTGGTCCACTGAGGAGCCCAAGCTGCTGGGCCCGATGGACCATGCCTTCTGGCTTGGCTCCATCGTGTTCGACGGGGCGCGTGCCATTCGCGGCTTGGTGCCGGATCTGGACCTGCATTGCGACCGCGTGATCCAGAGCGCGAAGAACATGATGATGCAGCCGGGCATCGACGCCCGCGCCATCGAGGCGCTGTGCCGCGAGGGCGTGAGCAAGATGCCGGGCGATGCCGAGCTCTACATCCGCCCGCAGTTCTTTATCCGCCGTGGTATCGGCGCCGCCTTCCCGGACCCGGACAGCACCGAGTTCGTGCTCGCCATCTATGACGCGCCGATGCCCGATGCCAGCCAGGGCTTCTCCGCCTGCCTGGTGCCGCAGCGCCGACCGGCGCCGGACATGGCGCCGACCAACGCCAAGGCCTCGGCGCTGTATCCCAACTCCTCGCGCGCCGCCGGCGCCGCGCGGGACAAGGGCTTCCAGAATGCCGTGCTGTGCGACTTCGAGGGCAACGTGGCGGAATTCGCCACCTCCAACCTGATGATGGTCAAGGACGGGGTGGTGATGACCCCGGTGGCCAACAACACCTTCCTCGCCGGCATCACTCGCACCCGCGTGCTGACCCTGCTGCGCGAGGCGGGCATCGACGCTCGCGAATGCCAGGTGACGCCCGAGATGCTGCGCGGGGCGGACGAGATCTTCGCGACCGGCAACTTCGGCAAGGTGCAGTTCTGCACCAACTTCGAGGGCCGGGCGCTGCCGATCGGCCCGCTTGGCACCAAGGCGCGCGACCTGTACTTCGCCTGGGCGGAAAGCACTTCCCGCCTGTTGCCGAAGGCGGCGTGAGGGCCCCGCCGCGCGGCCGGGCGCAGCCCGCCGCGCGGCGCCCCGCTCCGCCCCGGCTGGCGGCCGCGCCGCCGCCCGAGATCGCCGCCCGCATCATCCTGAAGACCGACGCCGTGCTGGTGCTGGACAAGCCTGCCGGCCTGCCCGTCCATGCCGGCCCACGCGGCGGGGCGAGCCTGGAGGACTGGCTGCCGTTGCTCGCCTTCGGCAAGAAGCGCATGCCCCAGCCCGCCCACCGCCTGGATACCGACACCGCCGGTTGCCTGGCCCTCGGCCGCACCCAGCCGGCACTGGCCGAGCTGGGCGCGATCTTCGCGCAGCACCGCGCCCGCAAGACTTACTGGGCGGTGCTTCGCGGCACGGGGCCGGCGGAAGCGCGCGGGCGCATCGACCTGCCGCTGCGCAAGACCAGCACCGCCGCCGCTGGCTGGCGCATGGAACCCCATTCGGACGGCCAGCCGGCGCTCACCGAATGGCGGGTGCTGGGACGGGGCGGGGGGCTGTGCTGGGTGGAGCTGCGCCCCCGCACCGGCCGCACCCACCAGCTGCGGGTGCATTGCGCGGCGCTGGGCTTTCCCATCCTGGGTGACCCCTTCTACGGCACCGCCGCACCGGGCGGGCTGCATCTGCTGGCCCGCGCCCTGTCACTGCCGATGACGCCGCCGGTCGAGGCCGAGGCGGCGGTGCCGGAGGCGATGGCGGCGGCGTTCCGGCGGGTGGGTGCCGTGCTGCCTGGGGGTGGAACCGGGGGAGAATGAATTCTCCCCCAGACCCCCACTTCTTTTGTTTTCGTCTGGAAGAGTTCGTCTGTGGAACGCTGCCGCTGGCAATGCACCGGCGCCGCCCGCGGGACTGCATATGACTCAGAAAAAAGATGGGGGTCTGGGGGAATTCCTTCCCCCAGCCTTGCTTACTCCGCCGCCGCCTTGGCCGCCGTCACGCCCGGCCGCCGCACCCGCAGCCGGCGGATGCGGCGCGGGTCGGCTTCCAGCACGCGGAATTCCAGGCCGGAGGAATGCGACACCAGCTCCCCCTTGGCCGGCACGCGCCCGGCCAGGGTGAAGACCAGCCCGCCCACGGTGTCGATGTCCTGGTCCCGCTCGTCATCGGTCAGCACGGTGCCGAGGCGGGTCTCGAACAGCTCGATGGGCGTGCGGGCGTCGAGGTCGATCAACCCGTCAGGCCGCTCGACGATCTGTGCCGGGCGGTCCTCGTCGTGCTCGTCGGAGATGTCGCCGACGATGGTCTCGACCAGGTCCTCGATGGTGACGAGGCCGTCGATGCCGCCGTACTCGTCCACCACCAGCGCCAGGTGCATGCGGGCCTGCCGCATCTGCAGGAGCAGGTCCAGCACCGGGATGGAGGGGACGACGAACAGCGGCCGGCGCAGCACGGCGGCCATGGAGAAGGGCGCCTCGCGGCCCACGCTGGCGAAGACGTCCTTGATGTGGACCATGCCCACCACCTCGTCCAGCTGCTCCCGGTAGACGGGAAAGCGGCTGTGGCCTTCGCGCTGGATCAGGCGGATGGCCTGTTCGAGCGTCAGGTCCTCTGGCATGGCCACGATGTCGGCGCGGGGCACCATGACGTCGGCGGCGGTCTTGCCGCGCAGCTTCAGCACGTTGGTGAGCAGCGCGCGTTCCTGCGCGTCCAGCTCGGGGATGCGGCTGTCGCCGTCCTCCTCGCCGTTGTATTCGCGGCCCTCGACCAGGGCTTCCATCTGGCCGCGCACGCTGTCCGCGCTTTTCTTGCGCAGCAGGCTTTGCAGCCGCCACATCAACCCGTCGCGGGGTTCGGTGCCGCTCATGTCATGCCTCGCCAGGGGTTGGGCAGGTTCAGCCGGCGCATGATGCGCGCCTCGGCCTGTTCCATCCGGCGGGCCTCGCCGGCTTGCAGGTGGTCATGGCCCGCCAGATGCAGCGTGCCATGGGCCACCAGATGCGCCAGATGGGCGGCGACACGGCGCTTGTTGGCGCGTGCCTCCCGCCGCACGACGCCGAGCGCCAGCGCGATGTCGCCCAGGTGCCCGGGCATCTCGCCGGGAAAGGACAGCACGTTGGTGGGCTTCACCTTGCCGCGGTGGTCGGTGTTCAGCCGCTTGATGCTGGCGTCGTCCGCCAGCAGCACGGTGAAGCCGCCCTCGGCCTCCAGCCCGGCCTCGGCCCAGGCGGCCAGCGCCGCGCGGCGGGCCATGGCCTCGACGCGCGGCACGGCGGCGCGCCACCCGGGGGCGGCGACGATGACCTCGATCTCAGGTCCGGAAGGCTCGTCCCGGTCCAGATCGTCCTCAGAAAGCCCGGCCGCGACGGTGCGGCCGGGCGGTCTACTTCCCGGTTCCATCAATTCCCTTCCTGCCGGGCGAGGGGATCCCCGCCTCGGCGCGCGGCCCGGTCCTGCCGGACCGCGGTCGCCTGTTCGTCGGCGCGGTTATACGCGGCGACGATGCGCCCCACCAGCGGATGTCGCACCACGTCCTGTTCCGCGAAGCGGGTGACGCCGATGCCGGGCACGCCGTCCAGCACCGACAGCGCTTCCACCAGCCCGGATTTCTGCCCCGGCGGCAGGTCCACCTGCGACGGGTCGCCGGTGATCACCATGCGCGTGCCCTCGCCCATGCGGGTCAGGAACATCTTGATCTGGGCGGGCGTGGTGTTCTGCGCCTCGTCCAGGATGGCGAAGCAGTGCGCCAGCGTGCGGCCGCGCATGAAGGCCAGCGGCGCGATCTCGATCTCGCCGGAGGTGATGCGGCGCGCCACCTGCTCGGCCGGCATCATGTCGTGCAGCGCGTCGTAAAGCGGGCGGAGATAGGGATCGACCTTCTCCTTCATGTCGCCGGGCAGGAAGCCCAGCCGCTCGCCCGCTTCCACCGCCGGGCGCGACAGCACGATGCGGTCGACGCGGCCGGCCATCAGCAGCGCCACGCCCTGCGCGACGGCGAGGTAGGTCTTGCCGGTGCCGGCGGGGCCGACGCCAAAGACCATCTCATGCTTGCCCAGCAGGTCCATGTAGCCCGTCTGCGCGGCGCTGCGCGGCGCGATGGCGCCCTTGCGGGTGCGGATCGCCGGCAGGTCGGACAAGGGCAGGCGGGGCTCCGGCCCGTCGGCGACGCGGGCCGCGCTTTCCGACAGCCGCAACGCCGCCTCCACCTCCGCGATGCCCGTGGGCTCGCCCCGTTCCAGCCGTTTCCACAAGGCGCGCAGCGCCGCCTCGGCGATGCCTGAGGCCTCGGCCGAGCCGGTGATGGTCAGCCGGTTGCCGCGGCTGGCGAGGCGGACGCCGATGCGCTGCTCGATCTGCGCCAGGTGGCGGTCGTGCTCGCCGTAGAGCAGCGGCAGCAGGGCGTTGTCGTCGAACTGCAGCGTCACGGTGCGGGCGGCCGAAACCGTGTCAGCCATCAGCGGACGTTCCATGGAGGGACCCGGGGGCCGGGTGCGGAGGGCGATGGGCGCGGAGCGGGGTACGGTCAAGCGCAGGCAAGCTCCTTCTGGTCCAGCAGGATGGCGGACAAGGAATTGGGGTAACGCTCCGCGATGCGAACCGGCGCGGTCTGGCCGACCAGCGACAGCGGGCCCATCGCGTGCACCGGCTGCAGCCACGGGGTGCGGCCCATCACCTGGCCGGGGTGGCGCCCGGGCCCGGTGAACAGCACCGCGCAGTCCTGGCCGACGCAGGCCTCGTTGAAGGCATCCTGCTGCTGGCGCAGCAGGGCCTGCAATTCCTGCAGCCGGGCGTCCTTCTCGGCCTGGGCCACCTGCAGGGGCTGGCCGGCGGCGGGCGTGCCCGGGCGCTGCGAATAGGTGAAGGAATACGCCAGCGCGAAGCCCACCCGTTCCACCAGCGCCATGGTGGCCGCGTGGTCGGCCGCCGTTTCGCCGGGGTGGCCGACGATGAAGTCGGACGACAGGGCGATGTCGGGCCGCGCCGCGCGCAGCTCGTCGCAGATGCGCAGGAACAGGTCGGCCTTGTGGCCGCGGTTCATGGCGGCCAGCACGCGGTCCGAACCGCTTTGCACCGGCAGGTGCAGGAACGGCATCAGCTGCGGAATGGCGCCATGGGCGCGGATCAGCCCGGCATCCATGTCGCGCGGGTGGCTGGTGGTGTAGCGGATGCGCGGCAGGCCATCGATCTCCGCCAGGGCGTAGAGCAGCCGGGTCAGGTCCCAGGTGGCGCCGTCCGGCGCCTCGCCGTGCCAGGCATTCACGTTCTGCCCCAGCAGCGCGATCTCCCGCGCGCCGCTGGCCACAAGCCGCCGGGCCTCGGCCAGGATGGCCGCCACGGGGCGGGAGAACTCGGCGCCACGCGTGTAGGGCACCACGCAGAAGGAGCAGAACTTGTCGCAGCCTTCCTGGATGGTCAGAAAGGCGATCGGCCCCTGGCTGGCCCGCACCTCGGGCAGGAGGTCGAACTTCTGTTCCACGGGGAAGTCGGTGTCGATCTGCGCGCCGGCGGCGCGCGCGGCGCGCGCCACCATCTCCGGCAGGCGGTGGTAGGTCTGCGGGCCGAGCACGATGTCCACCCACGGCGCGCGGGACACGATCTCCTTGCCTTCCGCCTGCGCCACGCAACCGGCCACGGCCAGCACCATCTGCTCGCCCCGCTCGGCCTTGGCGTCCTTCAGCACCCGCAGGCGGCCGAGGTCGGAAAACACCTTTTCCGAAGCCCGCTCGCGGATGTGGCAGGTGTTGAGGATGACCATGTCGGCCTCCTCCGGCGATGGCGCGGGGCCATAGCCGAGCGGCGCCAGGACATCGGCCATGCGGTCGCTGTCATAGACGTTCATCTGGCAGCCGAAGGTGCGGATGTACAGCCGCTTGCGGGGCTGCGGGGTGGTCTCGGTCATGTGCTGAAAAGCCCTGGCGCGGCGAAGCGGGTCACCCGCCCGGCAGGGCGGGTGGGCGATGTGCGGCGCACGGTGGCCAAGGTCAAGCGAAGCCTGCCCCAGGAGACCGCCGCCCAGCCATGAGGGTCGAATCGAGCCGGTCCATGCCCCACAGAGTTGTGGATGCCGGGGGCCAGGGTCAAGGCAAAGCGTGGTGACCGTTTCGTGCAATCCGGCATGCGCCGCCAAGTCAGGGCAGCCCGGCGCCGCGCGCCGGAACCGCCCGGCTATTCCGGCTTCGTGGCGGCCGGCGGCGGCGCCTGCGCGGCCAGCGGCATCGCCGCCCGGCCTTGCCGCAACGTGGCGGCGCAGTCCGCCACCACCTTCTCCACCGCCGCCGTCAGCTGCTTGCGGTGGCCAAAGGCGCGCGGGTCCAGCGGCGGGTGCAGCACCACGGTGGCCTGCCCGCCGGTGCGCCGGGCCAGGCGCCAGAAGTGGCTGCCGATGTCCATGTCGCCATACCAGGCGAAGATGGCGCGGTCCCGGCGGGTGGCGGGCAGCGGGCCCAGCCGGTCGTACACCACCGTGACGGGCTGCACGGCGGCCGCCGCCTCGGCCACCGCCAGAAAGGAGGAGCGGAACGGCAGCACGCGGGTGCCGTCGTCGCTGGTGCCTTCGGGGAACAGCACCAGCGAGCCGCCGGCCTGCAGCCGCTCGCGCATCGCCGCGGCTTCCTCGCCGGTGCGGCCGCGGGCGCGGCTCACATAAACGGTGCGGCCCAGCCGGGCCACCAGGCGGATGACCGGCCAGGTGCCCACCTCGGCCTTGGACACGAAGGGCGCGCGCAGGGTGCCGCCCAGCACCGGGATGTCGAGCCAGGAGGAGTGGTTGGACAGGTATAGCACCGAGGCGCCCGCCGCCTGCTGCCCCACCACCCGCAGCCGCAGGCCCAGGATGCGGCACAGGCCGCGGTGGTACAGGCCGCCGAAGCGCACGTCGGCCCGCCCGGGCAAGGCCACCAGCACCGCCTGCACCGGCAGGCAGCCGAGGGTCCAGAGCGTCACCAGCGCCAGCCGCCCGGCGGCGCGCAGGGCGCTGCCGCCGGAGATGGGGGAATCGTCGGGCGGGCCCACCAGCAGGGGGCGTCGGGTCTCGTCCGAAGGGGATGCCATGGGGCAGCGATACCGGAGGCGGCCCGGCGCGGCAATCGCGCGCCCGGGGCGCCGCCGGGTGCTCAGCCGGCCTTTTGCCGTTCGAAATGCCGGAAGTACTTGTCCGTCACCCGTTCCGTCATCACCACCACGCAGACGTCGGTGGTGTTGAACTGCGGGTCGATCACCGCGCCATCACCCACGAAGCCACCAAGGCGGAGATAGCCCTTCACCAGCGGCGGCAGGTCGGCCAGCGCGGCGCGGTGGTCGATCAGCGCCGGGTCCAGCCGGTCCATGCGCACGAAGCGGTCCCGCACCGCCACGGGGCGCAGCTCAGGCGGCGCCAGGTGGGCGTGGTGCAGGTAGGTCAGCGGCACCGCCAGCGTATCCAGGTCCGTGCCCGGCAGGCTGGCGCAGCCGAACATCACCTCGATGTTGTGCTTGGCGATATAGGCGGCGATGCCGGCCCACAGCAGCTGCATGGACGGCCGCCCGCGATACGCGGCATCCACGCAGGAGCGGCCCAGCTCCAGCACCGGGCCGGGGCGGCCGGTGAGCTTGCTGACGTCGTATTCGCTGGCGGAATAAAAGCCGCCGACGCGCGCCGCCGCCTCGCGCCGGATCAGCCGGTAGGTGCCGACCACGGCGGCGGGACCCTCGCCCAGGTCGTGGTCCAGCACCAGCAGGTGGTCGGCCACGGGGTCGAAGCTATCGGCGTCGCGTGCCGCGGCGGCGGTGACGGCATCGGGATGCGCGCCCATCTCGTCGTAGAAGACGCGGTAGCGCAGTGCCTGGGCGGCATCGACCTCGGCGGCCGAGATGGCGATGCGGACCCCCAGATTGCCGGCCCGGAGCTCGCCGAAGCCGGCCTCGGGGTCGATCATGCGGCGTTCCCGCCCTCGTCGGGGGCCCGGCCGGGGCCGGGCTTGGCGACGCTGCGGCGGCGGCCGCGGGCCGGGCCGGCACCGGCATCCTCGGCGCGGCGGCCAAACAGCTCCAGCCGGTGGCCCACCAGCGCGAAGCCGAGCCGCGCCGCGATGGCGGCGGCCAGCGCCTCGTGCTGTTCGTCGGAGAATTCGATCACCTTGCCGGAATCGATGTCGATCAGGTGGTAGTGGTGGCCGTGGTCGGTGGCCTCGTAGCGGGCGCGGCCGCCGCCGAAGTCATGCCGCTCCAGGATGCCCTTTTCCTCCAGCAGCCGCACGGTGCGGTACACGGTGGCAATGGACACGCGGGCGTCGAGCGCCAGCGCCCGGCGGTACAGTTCCTCGACGTCGGGGTGGTCGATCGCCTCGGACAGCACGCGCGCGATGGTGCGGCGCTGGCCGGTCATCTTCAGCCCGCGCTCGATGCAAAGCCGCTCGATCCGCATCGGGTCGGGCGCGGCTCCGGGGCTGGACGCGGCGGGACCGGGCGCGGCGGGGCGGGGAGGTGCGGTGCGGGTGTCCATGCGCGTCGTCGGAAGCTCCTGCGCCGGGGCCGGCTCTGGCCCCGCGTGGCCGGTGTCAGGTGGCGAGGGCGGGTCTCAACGCACCCGCCCTTGCCATCATAACCCGGCCAAGGCAAGGCGCGCCACCAGCGGCGGCGCTGGTGGCGGCCCCGGCGGTGGCAGGCGCCGCGCCCGGCGGGCCGGATGCGGCGCCCCGGCCGTCAGGCCGCCGCGGGGCGCTTCTGGCGGCCGCCGCGCGGCTTGGTGCCGAGGCCGATCTTCTTGGCCAGCGACGAACGGTGCTTGGCGTAGTTGGGCGCCACCATCGGATAATCGGGCGGCAGGCCCCAGCGGTCGCGATACTGTTCCGGCGTCATGTCGTAGGCGGTCTTCAGATGCCGCTTCAGCATCTTCAACTTCTTGCCGTCTTCCAGGCAGACCAGGTACTCGTCCGTCACCGACTTCTTGACCGGCACGGCGGGCTGCGGGCGCTCGGCCACCGGGGCGGGGGCAGGGGCGGCGTTGCCCAGCCCGGCCAGCGTGCGGTGCACCTGCTCGATCAGCGAGGGCACCTCGGGCAGCGACACCGCGTTGTTGGACACATGCGCGGCGACGATCTGCGCCGTCAGCTCCAGCAGTTCTTGCCCAGCCTGTTCTTCGGCCATAAAGGCGCCTTTTCATGATTTCTCTAAACGACGACGGCTCGCGACTTGCGGCCCCCGTCTGCGGCCAGCATATCTTTCCTGATCCATTTCCCGCAACCGCCTTTCTGGCGCGGTGCGAATAAATCCGGATTCATTACAGAATGCACCAAGAACAGTGGTGGGACGACAGTCCCGACAGCTACATCGACATCACCGCCGAGACTTGTCCGATGACCTTTGTGCGCACCCGCCTGGCGCTGGACCGGCTGTCCCCCGGACAGGTGCTGGAGGTGCTGTTGAAAGGCGACGAACCGCGCCGCAACATCCCCCGCACCGCTGTGGAACAAGGCCATGCGGTGCTGGGGCAGCGGGAGCGGCCGGACGGCGCGCTGTGCCTCAGGCTGCGCCGAGGCGACGGCTGAGCACCAGCGCATCGGTGCCATCGCTATAGTAATGGCGGCGGCGCCCGACCTCGGCGAAGCCCGCCGCCATGTACAACGCTTGCGCGGCGGCGTTGCTTTCGGCGACTTCCAGAAACATCACCTCCGCCTGCCGTGCCGCTGCCTGTCGCATCGCAGCCTGCAGCAGCGCCGTGGCCACGCCCCGCCGCCGCGCGGCCGGTGCCACGGCCAGGGTCAGCACCTCGGCCTCCCCGGCTACCGCGCGCGCCAGCACGAAGCCCTGTCCGGCCAGCCCCAGCCCGAAGCCGCCGTCCAGCCCCAGCATCAATGCGATGGCATCCGGCCCCCAGGCCTCGGCGGCCGGAAAGGCGCCGGCATGCAGCACGGCCAGCGCCGCGGCGTCGGCCTGGCCAAGCAAGGCCGGTGTCACGGCGCGCGCACCGCCGGCGGCTCCACGTAAAGGGGCAGCGCGGCCAGTGGTGGCAGCTGGCCGGCCAGCCGCAGCGCCGCCACGGCGGCGGCATCGGCGGCCCGGGGCAAGGCATGGCCGCTGTTTTCCGCCACCACGCCGCGCGAAGCCAGCGCCGCAAGCGCCATGTCTGCGGCATCGCCCGCCAGCAGGGGCGGGGCTGCGACAACCGGCAACTCCTCCGGCGCCAGCGACAAGGGCGGTCCCAGCGCCGCGGCCGAACCGGGCGCGAAGCGTTCCAGCAGCAGCCGGCCGCGCCGCGTGTCGATGCAGCACCAGGTTTCCCGCCCCGCGCGCCACGCCGCCGGCAGGCCGGCCGCCAGGGCTTCCCCGGTGGTGACGCCGACCGCGGGCCGGCCTGCCGCCAGCGCGATGCCCTGCGCCAGTGCCAGCGCCGCCCGCAGCCCGGTGAAGCCACCCGGGCCCACCACCGCCGCCACGGCATCCAGCTCGGTGGCGGCCAGCCCGGCCTCGGCCAGCACCCGCTGCACCAGCAGCGGCAACGCCGTGGGCTGGCCGCGCGCGCCATCGGTCGTGGCCTGCGCCATAACGCGCCCTTCCGCCCATACCGCCGCCGAAGCCCGCGCCAGGGCGCCATCCATTGCCAGAATCCGCATGCGCAGGCCTTAAAGCAGGATCGGCCGGGGCGAAATCCGCAATCTCGCTCGGAGAAAGTCCGGAAGGCAGGCCTGCCTGGCGCTGTTGCGGGCGCGGCCTGCCGTTCTGGCGCCGCCGGGGCCATGGTGGCGCAACGACATCAAGCCGCCCCTGGACCTTGAGGCCGGCTTGCGGCTTGTTGAAAGAAACACGCCAGTCATGGGAAGCTTATTCATGCGCCTCGGTCGCCGTCTTCTTTTCGCCGCGCTCGGCAGCCTCGCGCTGCTGGGGGCCGTGCCCGGCGCGCGGGCGCAGGCGCCGCGCAGCATCACCGTCGCCTCCACCACCTCCACGGAGCAGTCCGGCCTGTTCGGCCATATCCTGCCGCTGTTCACCCAGGTTACCGGCATCAACGTGCGCGTGGTGGCACTGGGCACCGGCCAGGCGCTGGATGTCGCCCGGCGCGGCGACGCCGACGTGGTCTTCGTGCACGACCGCGCGGCGGAGATGAACTTCCTGGCCGAGGGCTTCGCCACCCGCCGCTATCCCGTCATGTACAACGACTTCGTGCTGGTGGGCCCGGCGGCGGACCCGGCGGGCGCGAAGGGGCGCGACATCACCGCCGCGCTGCAGGCGGTGGCGGCCAAGCACGCGCCGTTCGTCTCTCGCGGCGACCGCTCGGGCACCCATGCGGCGGAGCTGCGGCTGTGGAAGCTGGCCGGCATCGACCCCGCCGCCACGGGGCAGGGCTGGTACCGCGAGATCGGCCAGGGCATGGGCCCGGCGCTGAACACCGCCGCCGCCGCCGAGGCCTATCTGCTCAGCGACCGCGGCACCTGGCTCAGCTTCCGCAACCGCCGCGACCTGCAGGTGCTGACCGAAGGCGATGCCCGCCTGTTCAACCAGTACGGCGTGATGCTGGTGAACCCGGCCCGGCACCCGCATGTGAAGACGGCGGATGGGCAGGCCTTTATCGACTGGCTGGTGTCCAAGGCCGGGCAGGACGCCATCGCGGCCTATCAGATCGACGGGCAGTCGCTGTTTTTCCCGAACGCGGGCGATCCGAACGCTTAAGGCGGCAAAGAAGGTCGGGGGAAGCAATTTTCCCGAATCCCATCTTTTCTGGTTCGTTGCCGGAGCCGGAAGCGGGGCGACAGACTTACAGCCCTTCTCGCGGAAGCAGATCAAAATAAAGATGGGGGGCGGGGGAACGCCTTCCCCCGGCCTTGTCCGTTTCCTATTCCGCGGGCGCGACGTTCCAGAGCTCGGGCTTCAGTTCTTCTTCCCGGTCCGGAAAGAACAGCGCGCATACCAGGGTGACGGCGGACACCAGCCCCAGCACCACCAGGGTCGCCGCCAGCCCGCCGGTGGCCTCGTGCAGCAGCCCCACCAGCGGGGCGGCGGCGGCGGCGCCCATGAAGCCGATGAAGAAGCGGATGGAATACAGCTTCACCCGCAGCGGCGGCGCGATGTAGCGCGCGGTCATCGTCTCGTTCACCGTCACCTGCCCGAAGATCGAGGCTGCCAGCGCCGCGGCCAGCGGCAGGATGACCGGCCCCTGCGCGAAGGACAGCGCCAGCATCAGCGGCATCTGGGCCACCGCCAGCGGCAGGAACACGCGCCGCAGGGTCAGCCGGTCGATCATCCGCCCCACGGTGAATTGCGTCAGCCCGCCGCACAGCGTGGCGGCGAAGGCCAGGGCGCCGATCACGGGCAGCAGTCCGGGGGCGGTGGCCAGGCGTTCCTCCATCAGCTTGGGCAGCAGCAGGGTGAAGGCGTTGAACACCAGCCCGGAGGCGGCGGCGATGGCCAGCAGCACCACCACCGCCCGGCGCACCACGGCGCGCGGGATGGCGGGAAACGGGCGGGCGCCGGCATGTGACGCGGTGGAGACCTCCGGCAGCCGGGCATAGGCGAGCCCGACCAGCACGCACAGCGCCCCGGGCAGGATAAAGGCCCAGCGCCAGCCGGCGGCCTGGGCGATCATGGCGGTGGCGACCGGCGCGGTGGCGACGCCGAGATTGCCGAACACTCCGTTCAACCCGACCGCGCGGCCCACCTTGTCGCCCGCGGCCTCCACCAGCATGGCGGTGCCGATCGGGTGGTAGATGGCGGCAAAAGCACCCATCGCCCCCAGCATGGCGGCGAGCCAGAAGGGCGAGGACACGAAGCCTGCCCCGGCCATGCCGGCACCCGTGCCGAGAAAAAAGGCCACCATCATCCGCTTGCGGCCGAAGCGGGCGGCCAGCCATCCCATCGGCAGGGCACCCACGCCGTAGAGCGCGAACATGGCGGTGCCCAGCGCCATCACCGGCCCGTAGTCGTGGCCGAAGGCGCCCCCGTCCTGCGCCACCATGCCGAGCACGGCGGTGGCCAGGATCAGCAGGCAGTAATGCGTGGCGGTGTGCGCGGCGTTGATGAAGGCGATCTGGCGGGTCGCGGGCGACATGGTTCTTGGTCCTGGCGTGTCCTTGGCCTGGAAGCTAGCTTGGCGGAACAGCGACGTCCGGACAGATCATGTCGATCATCGGCCAGCCTCCCCCGCGTCATCCTTCCCTGCCGCCGCTGCCGGTTTCGGCGGAGCGGGTAGACCGGCCGCTGGCCGCCTTCGCGCATGATTACCCGCATGGCCTTTCCACCGGCGAGCACAGCCACCTGCGGGCGCAGCTGCTTTACGCGACCGCCGGCGTGATGCGCATCTCGGCCGCGGGCGCCCTGCACGTGGTGCCGCCGGGCCGGGCGCTGTGGGTGCCGGCCGGCCTGCTGCACGCGGTGACCATGCAGGGCCGCGTCGCCATGCGGGCGCTGTTCCTGCGGGCCGACGCGGTGGGGGCCTTTCCGGCCGGTGTCGCCGTGCTGGCCGTTTCGGCACTGCTGCGCGAGCTGGTGCTGGCCGCCTGCGACGACCCGCTGGAATGGGACCTGGCCGGGCGCGGCGGCCACCTGGCGGCGCTGATCCTGGACGAGATCAGCCACGCGCCCGCCCTGCCGCTGGGCGTGCCGCAGCCACGCGATCCGCGCCTGCGGCGGCTGGCCGAGGCCTTCCGCGCCGACCTGGGCTCACACCGCAGCCTGGAGGACTGGGCGCCCGAGGTGGGCGCCAGCCCGCGCACCCTGACCCGCCGCTTCCGTGCCGAAACGGGGCTGGGCTTCGCCGTGTGGCGGCAGCAGACCCGGCTGGCCGAGGCGGCGGCATTGCTGGCCCAGGGCATGACGCCGGCGCGGGCGGCGGCGGCGGTGGGCTATGCCAGTGCCTCGGCCTTCGGCGCCGCATGGCGCGCGGCCTTCGGCAGCACGCCCGCCGGCCGGGCGGCAACGGCGCAGCCGGTCCGCGCGCCGGTGCGCGTGGATATGCTATGAACGGCCGCCATGCTGCAGATCACCCCCCGCATCGCCATCCCGGACGAGGAACTGCACGAGAGCTTCGTGCGCGCGTCCGGCCCCGGCGGGCAGAACGTCAACAAGGTGTCCTCCGCCGTGCGCCTGTCCTTCGACCTGCTGGGGTCGCCCAGCCTCGGCACGGCGCTGAAGGAACGCGCGGTGCGGCTGGCGGGGCGGCGGCTGGGCAATGACGGCGTGCTGGTCATCGCGGCGCAGCGCTTTCGCTCGCTTGAACAGAACCGCCAGGACGCGCGGGACAGGCTGGCGGAGCTTCTCAAGGAAGCCGCCATCCCGCCCGTGCCCCGCATCGCCACGCGGGTGTCGCGCAACCAGAAGCGCAAGCGGGTGGAGGAAAAGCGCCACGCGGCAGGGGTCAAGAAGCTGCGCGGGCGCCCGGGCGAGGACTGACAAGGTGGCCAGGGGGGCGCCGCCCCCTGGCCTTCACTCCGCCGGTGCCTCAACCGCGGCCGGTGACGCTTCCATGGCCGCCAGCACCTCGTCCACCGGACCGTCCGCGATGATGCGGCCGGCGTTCAGGCGGATGGCACGGGTGCACCAGCGCCGGGCGATCTCGAAGTCGTGGGTGGCGATCACCAGGATGTCGGCATTGTTGACCAGGGTGTGCAGCCGGGCCTCGGCCTTCTGCATGAAGTTGGCGTCGCCGGCCAGGAACCACTCGTCCATCAGCAGGATCTGGGGTGCCATGGCGGTGGCCATGGCAAAGGCCAGGCGGATGCCCATGCCGGCGGAATAGCCGCGGGTCGGCACCTCGAGGAACTCGCCAAGGTCGGAAAACGCGGCGACGTCGGTTTCCAGCGCCGCGATGGCGGCCTCGTCCATGCCGCGGTACAGGCCGCGCAGGCGGATGTTCTCGCGCCCCGTGCTGTCGCCGTCCATGCCGGCGCCCGGGTCGATCAGCGAGCCGATCTCGCCTTCCACCGTCAGCTCGCCGCCCACCGGCTCGTAGATGCCGGCGATGGTGCGCAGCAGGGTGGTCTTGCCGGCGCCGTTGGAGCCGACCAGCGCCACGCGCTCGCCCCGCTCGATGCGGAAGTCGAGGTCGCGCAGCGCCGCCACCACCACGCGGTTGGAATCGTCCGTCTGCACCCGCACGCTGGCCTTGGACAACAGGCGCTTTTTCAGGCTGCGCGCGCCCATGTGGTAAAGCGGGAACTCGATGGTCAGCCGGTCGGCGACAATGCGTGCCATGTGATCAGACCCAGAATGCCACGCGCGCGCGGAAGCGGATAAAGAAGGCGAGGGCGATGCCGCAATGGACGGCGGTATAGGCCAGCGCCGCGATCCAGACATCGCCGCCGACGCCGCCGTCGACCAGCGGGCCGCGGATCACCTCCAGCATCGGGTAGAAGGGGTTGAGCAGCAGCCGCCACGCGTTCTCGCCCAGCAGCTCCACGCGCCAGATGACCGGCGTCATGAAGAAGGCGAGCTGCATGACGTTGGTGACGATCTGGCCGATGTCGCGGAAGCGGGCGCAGATCATGCCCAGGAAGATGCTGGCGGCAAAGGCGTTCAGCGCCAGCAGCAGCAGGCCGGGGATGGCCAGAAAGGCCTCGACCCCCGGCATGTGGCCCATGGCCAGGAACACCACCACGATCAGCGGCAGGCTGTGGGCGGCGGCCACCGCGTTGCGGAACACGCAGCGCAGCGCATGGGTGGTGAGCGGCAGGGGGAGCTGGCGGATCACGCCTTCCGCGCTGCTGAGGCAGGTTGTGGCATCCGGCACCAGGGCCGCGATGGTGTTCCACACGATCAGGCTGACTGCCAGGTGGGGCAGGTAGGTGGTGATGTCCTGCTTCAGCAGCTGCGAGTAGAGCAGGCCGAGGCCCACCACCATCACGGCGGTGGACAGCGTCACCCAGAAGGGCCCGATCACCGAGCCGCGGTAGCGGTTGCGGAGGTCGAGCCGCGCCAGTGCCCAGGCCAGCCGCCAGGACGAGAAGCCCCGGACGAGGTCCGCCAGCGCACGGGCGCCGCGCTGCGGGTTGCGGGCGTCGGTATGGTAGGTGGAGAGGGCTGCGGTCTGCATGGCGGCGGCTCTATACTACGTGAATTGCCGACTTCGCCAGCGCCGGGGCCGGCGCGCGGAACGGGATGGCGGATTCGGGCGGCGGGGCCGTGCCCCGCCGCCCATGGCGTCAGCGGTAGCTGGCGCCCGCCGGCGGATAGCTCGGCGTGTCGTAGTAGGTCGGGCCGTTGGCGCCGGGGGCGTAGGTCGGCGGCGCGTAGGTGGGCGGGGCGTAGCCCTGCTGCGGCGGCGGCGCATAGGCCGGGGGCGGCGCGTAGCCCGGCGGCGGCGCGGTGCCGCCGGCGCGGCTGATGCGGGTGGTGTCACCGCGGATGATCACGACGCGGTCGTTGTATTGCAGGTTCTCTTCGTTGGTTTGCACCACGGAGATGTCGCCGCCGCCGTCCTGGCGCACAAAGAATTCGACGCCCTGGCCGCTGCCGGTGCCACGTTCCACGGCGTTGCCGACCACGCCGCCGAGCACCGCGCCGCCCAGGCCGCCCAGCAGGTTGGAGCGCCAGTCGCCGCCGATAAAGGAGCCGGCGACGCCGCCCGCCACGGCGCCGGCGGCGGTGCCGAGCCCGCTGTTGCCCCCCTGCAGCGTCACCGGCCGCAGGCCGACGATGGTGCCATAGGACACGGAAGCGGCGCGGCCGATCGAGCCGGTGGTGTAGGTGGTGGAGGTCAGCGTCGGCGCGCAGGCGGCCAAACCGCCAAGCAACAGCAGGCAGGCGGCGAATCGGGCGCCACGGGCGCGGATGGCGGGGGGACGAGAGGTCATGGCGTGTTGGCTCCTGCCCATGTGAACCGGAATAGCCGGCCCGGTCAGCGTGTGATGCGATGGTGGCACGGCCAAGGCAGGGCCCGGCGCGGCCGTCCGACAAGGCGCAGGTGGCGACGCGCCGGGCGCGAGTCCAGGGCCGCGCCCCGCCTGCAGCAACACCGGGGCGGGGCGGGAAGCAATGCCGGCCGTCACGAAGGAGTGAGGACCGGGGTCGGGCCCCGGCCACCGGGCCGCGGGCCCACGGCCGCGACCACCATAATCTGCCATGATTGCAGGCTTGTATCCGTCGGAAACCTCCTGTAGGCCAGGAGCCATTGACGTTCTGCCGATCCTGGCAGGGACGCCGCAATCGCCCGGTCGGGCCGCGTGGGGGCGCGAAACGACCGCCTGGCCCGGAATGGGGGGGAAACCCTCGGGGGTCATGGAACAGCGCTGCGTCGGCCCGTTACTCTGACGGAGAACAGGGGATGACTCCGTTCCGGTACTACCCGAGCCGCAGGCACGTCCGTGCCGTGGCCACCATGGGGGTTCTGACTTTTCTCGCGGCCTGCGGCTCCAGCCAGCAGAGCAGCCTTCCCGTGACGGCCCAGGCCGCGCGGGAAGCCGCGTCGCACCCGCAGCCCAGCAGCTACGACCCGCCCGGCTCGTCCAGCGACCCGTGGGGCCCTTACATCAAGGAAGCCTCCAAGCGGTTCGACGTGCCCGAGCGCTGGATCCGCGAGGTGATGCGCCAGGAAAGCGGCGGACGCGCCACGGCCCGCAGCCCGGTGGGCGCCATGGGCCTGATGCAGGTGATGCCCGGCACTTACGCCGAGCTGCGCGCCCGCTACGGCTTCGGCGACGACCCGTACCACCCGTGGAACAGCATCATGGCGGGCTCCGCCTATGTGCGGGAAATGTACGAGCTCTACGGCAGCCCGGGCTTTCTGGCGGCCTACAACGCCGGGCCCCGCCGCCTGGAAGACTACCTGTGGGCGTCCAAGGGCCTGCCGGCCGAGACGCGCAACTACGTGGCCCGCATCGGCCCGCGCATCATCGACGCGCATCCGAACCGCCGCGCGGCGCCGGAAGTCTACGCGGCGGCCGAGATCCCGCTGAACATCCCCGCCGGCCCGCGCCGCGGTGATACCTCGACCATGCTGGCGCTGCGCGAGCAGCGCAACGCGGTCGACCCCGGCATCCGCGTGGCCAGCCTGCCGCCGGGCCCGATCACCCGCATGGAGCCGATCCCGGACGGTTCCACCTATGCCAGCGCGCCAGTGCAGGTGGCGAGCCTGTCCAACGTCGTGTCGCGCATGGAGCCGATCCCGGACGGCTCCACCTACGCGCCCACCAACGTGGTGGCCCGCATGGCGCCGATCCCCGATGGCTCGACCTACACGCCGACCAACGTGGTGTCGCGCATGGAACCGATCCCGGATGGTTCCACCTACGCCAACACGCCCGCCCCGCCGCCGCCGGCCCCCGCGCCGGTGATGATGGCGTCGTTGCCGGTGCCGCCGCCCATGGCGGCGCCCGCGCCCAGCATGGCCGGTTCCTCGCTGGCGGCCGCCGCGCCGCGCGGCAGCGCCTCGGGTTCCGCCGCCGCCGCGCTGGCCTCGCTGCGCGCCAACGCCTCGCCCGTCTACGAGACGCAGCGTGGCCCGGCGCCGCGTCCGACCAGCGAGCCGGTGCTGGCCGAGGCGCCGCCGCGTCAAACCGGCTTCCGCCTCGTGTCCTCCGCCCAGGCGGGGACCCTGAGCAACCTGCGGACGCCGCAGGCCGGCACCGGGGGCGGGATCGCCACCCCCGTTGCCATGTCGTCCGCCACGGGCCAGTGGGCCGTGCAGGTGGGCGCCTTCGCCAGCGCCAACCTGGCGCGCGGCGCGTCCGAGCAGGCACGCGACCAGGCTGGCCTGCGCGCCGGCCGTGCGATGGTGGAGCCGGTGGCTTCCGGTCGCGCCACGCTGTACCGGGCGCGGGTCAGCGGCTTGTCGCGTGAGGCCGCGAATGCGGCTTGCGAGAAGCTGCGGACGCGCGGGGCGTGCATCATCGTTTCGCCGGACGCCCAGTAACGGCGGGGCGGTCCAGGGGCGCTGCCTCTGGACCGCGGTCTTTTTTCACGTTGCGCGTCGGGACCATGGCTCTGGCCAACAAAGGCTCCGTTCGCGGGGCCTTTTTTGTGGAGATCCCTGTTCGCCGGGCGTGCTGCCTGAGGCGGGGGCCTGGGTTGGTGCAGCCAGATCAGCCGGGAGCCGGGAAGCAGCGCCCCCTGGCCGGACATCTCAGTCCACGGCCGTGCCGTCTGCCTTCAACACTTCTCCGGCCAGATACAGGCTGCCGCATACCAGCACCCGCCCGGGCTCGCCGCCGCGTGCTGCGATGGCATGCAGGGCCGCTTCCACCGTGGGCCCGGGGATGGCGGCGCCGTCGCTGGCGGCCAGGATGTCCTGCACCGGCATCGCCAGGTGCTGCCCCGGCTCGGCCACGGCCCAGAGCGACTCCGCCAGCGGCAGCAGCGGGCGCAGGAACTCGTGCGACTGCTTGCCCTGCTTCATGCCGACCACCAGGTGGCGCGGCCGGTCGGACCATTGCGGCAGCTGGGCGGCCAGGGCCTGGCCGGCACCGGCATTGTGGCCGCCATCCAGCCACAGTTCCCATCCTTCCGGCAGCAGTCCGGCCAGGGCGCCATGCAGGCGTTGCAGGCGGGCAGGCCAGGTGGCGGTGGAAAGCCCGGCGGCGATGGCGGCGTCGGTCAGCCAATGCGGGTTCCAGGCGCGCAGCGCGGCGATGGCGATGCCGGCGTTGTCCGCCTGGTGCGGGCCGGGCAGGGCGGGCGGCGGCAGGTGTAGGGTGCCCAGCGAATCCATGTAGCGCAGGCCGGGCTCGGCAGGCTCGATGCTCCAGTCGCGGTCGCGGCCGAGGATGGGGGCGCCGAGCGAATCGGCCTCCGCCTGCAGCACGGCCAGCACTTCCGGCGCCTGCCGCCCGGTGACCACGGGAATGCCGGGCTTGATGATGCCGGCCTTCTCGCCCGCGATGGCGGCGAGGCTGTCGCCCAGGAAGTCCATGTGATCCATGGAGATGCTGGCGATGGCGCAGGCGGCGGGGCGGTCCACCACGTTGGTGGCGTCGAAGCGGCCGCCGAGGCCCACTTCCAGCACCAGCAGGTCGGCCGGGGTGCGGCTGAACAGCAGGATGCCCACGGCGGTGGTGACCTCGAACACCGTAATCGGCTGGCCGGCGTTGACGCGCTCGATCTCCTCCAGCGCCTCGGCCAGAGCGTCCTCGGTCACCAGCGTGCCGGCCAGGCGGAAGCGCTCATGGAAGCGGACCAGGTGCGGCGAGGTATAGACGTGCACGCGCTGCCCGGCGGCTTCCGCGATGGCGCGCAGAAAGGCGCAGGTGGAGCCCTTGCCGTTGGTGCCCGCCACATGGACCACCGGCGGCAGCTGCCGCTCCGGGTGGCCGAGGTCGGCCAAGAGGCGCTGCAGCCGCTCCAGGCTGAGGTCGATCAGCTTGGGGTGCAGGCTGTGCAGCCGGTCGATGATGGCTTCCGAACGGCCCATGGCGGACATGTTCAGGCGGCGGGGGCTTCGGGGGCGGCAACCGCCACCTCGGCGGGCCGCTTCTCGCGCAGCAGGGACACCAGCCGGGCCAGCGTGGCGCGCATCTCACCGCGGTGGGTCACCATGTCCAGGATGCCGTGCGCCAGGAGGTACTCAGCCCGCTGGAACCCTTCGGGCAGCTTTTCGCGCACCGTCTGCTCGATCACCCGGGCGCCGGCGAAGCCGATCAGGGCGTTGGGCTCGGCGATGTGAATATCGCCCAGCATGGCGAAGGAGGCGGTGACGCCGCCGGTGGTCGGGTCACCCATCACCACGATAAAGGGCAGGCCGGCTTCCTTGACCATCTGGGTGGCGATCACGGTGCGCGGCATCTGCATCAGGCTGACCGCGCCTTCCTGCATGCGGGCGCCGCCGGACGCGGTGAAGACCACCAGCGGCGCGTCCTGCAACACGGCGAGCTTGGCGGCCGTGACCAGCGCCTCACCCACGCCGGCACCCATGGAACCCCCCATGAAGCCGAACTCGAAAGCGGCGGCGACGGCGCGGTGGCCCTCGATCGCGCCATGCGCGACCACCACCGCGTCGTCCATGCCGGACTTGGCCTGCGCTTCCTTCAGCCGGTCGGCATAGCGGCGCTGGTCGCGGAAGCGCAGCGGGTCGGTCGGCGCCTTGGGCAGCTCGATGCGCTGGAAGCCCTCGTCCAGCGTATAGGCGATGCGCTGGGCGGCGCTGATGCGCATGTGGTGGCCGCAATGCGGGCAGACATGCAGGCTGCGCTCCAGGTCCTTGTGGAAGATCATCTGGTTGCAGGCGGGGCATTGGTGCCACAGGTTGTCCGGCACCTCGGTGCGGCCGAGCCAAGTCTGGATCTTCGGCAGCGCCCACTCGCTGATCCAGTTCATCGGTCTTCCTTCCTGACGGTCTCGCTTGCGCGGGGTGGTTAAGGCCGGGGGGGCGCCCGTGGCAAGGGTTTCGGCTCTTACGCCATCGCCACCCCGAAGGCCGAGCGGAACCCCAGCTCCCCCGCCGGCGTGATGGTCAGGGCCCGGCTGCCGGCGACCGGCCGCACCCAGCCCAATTCCACGCAGCGGGCGCAGAGCGCAGCGCCGACGGCACCGCCCAGGTGCAGCCGGCGCTCGCTCCAATCCAGGCAGGGGCGGCAGAAGCGGCGGCGGGACGGTGCGGAGCGCACGCCGAGATCGTTCAGGAAAGCCAGCCCGCCCTCGGTCAGCGCCGCGCCCTCGGTGTCCAGCAGCAGGTGTCCCCGCGCCACCAGGGCATCGGCCAGCGCCACGGCCAGGCGCCCGGCCATGTGGTCGTAGCAGGTGCGGGCGGTGCGCAGGCCATGCTCGCGCGGGCCGGTGGCGGGGCGCGGGCGGGCGGCCAGCGCCATCAGCCCTTCCAGCAGTGCCGCCACCTCGGCCGAGGCGAGGCGGTGGTAGCGATGGCGGCCCTGCTTCTCCTGCTGGATCAGCCCCGCCTCGGCCAGCCGCGCCAGATGGGCGCTGGCGGTCTGGGGGGCGATGCCGGCCACCCCCGCCAGCTCGCCCGCCGTCAGGGCGCGGCCGTCCATCAGCGCCGCCAGCATGCCGGCGCGGGCGGGGTCGCCGATGGCGGCGGCGGTGGCGGCCAGTCCGGTGGTGGAAACCATGTCGTGCCTCCTGCCGCAGCCTGCCGCGCGGGCGGGCGGCGATGCTACGGCCCGGAGCGTAGCATCGCCGACGCCGATGCCGCAGCCTGCGGCGCATGACATCCCTGGACCTGCTGGCCGTCGCGGCCACCTTTCTCTTCGCCGGGCTCGTGAAGGGCGTGATCGGCCTTGGCCTGCCGACCGTCGCCATGGGGCTGCTCGGCGCCTTGATGTCGCCGGCCGAGGCCGCGGCGCTGCTGGTGCTGCCGTCGCTGCTGACCAATGCCTGGCAGGTGCTGGACGGCCCGCGTCTCGGGGCGTTGCTGCGCCGGCTGGCGCCGCTGCTGGGCGCGGTGGTGCTGGGCACGCTGGGGGGTGCGGGGGTCGGTCTGCTGCCGGGACGCGGCTCGGCCACCGTCGGGCTGGGCGCCGCGCTGCTGGCTTATGCGGCCTTCGGCCTGCTGCCGTTGCGCCTGCCACGGGTGCCGCCGCGCGCCGAACCCTGGGCCGGTCCGCTGATCGGGCTGCTGACCGGCGTGGTGACGGCGGCGACCGGGGTCTTCGTGCTTCCGGCGGTGCCCTTTCTGCAGGCGCTTGGGCTGGAGCGGGACCGGCTGGTGCAGGCGCTGGGCCTGTCCTTCACCGTGTCCACCCTGGCCCTGGCCGTGGCACTGAGCTGGGGCGGCGGCTTCGGCGGGGACACCCTGGGCGGCTCGGCGCTGGCGGTGTTGCCGGCGCTGGCGGGAATGTGGCTGGGCGGACGGCTGCGCGGGCAGGTGTCGCCAGCGGTGTTCCGGCGGTGCTTCTTTCTGGGGCTGCTGGGATTGGGCGCGCACCTGCTGTGGCAGGGGATGCAGTGAAGGCGGGGGGACGGAATTTCCCAAGGCCCCTATCTTCTTTCTGATTCATCGGCGGCTATTCGGGCGTAATGCTCCGCGGTCACGGCGCACTCGTTCCTGGCCGACGAAAAGAAGATGCGAGTCCGGGGGAAATTCCTTCCTCCGGCCGTTTTGTCATCCCGTCACCCGCGCCGCCGCGTCCCGCAGGTCCCGCACAAAGGCCGCGTATTGTTCCCGCTTCGCCGCCGGGTCCGGCAGGCGCAACAGGAAGCTGGGGTGGACGGTCATGAAAACGTCGCGCCCGGCGGGACCGGGCATCACCTCGCCGCGCGCCTTTAGGACCGGCACCTTGCGGCCCAGCAGAGCCTGCGCGGCCGTGGCGCCCAGCGCGACCAGCAGGCGCGGCGCCACCTGCTTCACCTCCTGCAGCAGAAAGGGGCGGTAATGGGTGATGTCGGCGGTGTCGGGCTTCTGGTGGATGCGCCGCGTGCCGGTCTGGGTGAACTTGAAGTGCTTCACCGCATTGGTGACATAGGCCTCCGCCCGCGGCACGCCGGCCTCGGCCAGAGCCTGGTCGAACAGCCGGCCGGCGGGGCCGACAAAGGGGCGGCCGGCCCGGTCCTCCTCGTCGCCCGGCTGCTCGCCCACGAACATCAGGGCGGCAAGCTGCGGCCCTTCGCCCGGAACAAAGGTGTGGCCGGCGGCCCAGGCGGCCTGCGGGCGGGCTTCGGCGGGGTCGGGGAACAACGAATCGCTCATGCCGGGAAAACTCGGGGCGCGCTGGCGTGGTTGCGGCTGCCCGCCCTTTCCCCTTTGCGGGCGGGCTGGTAGAGAGATCGGCTCTTTCGCTCACCTTGGGCGCGGCTTCCCGCGCCCGGCTGCCACGGGGTTGCACAAGCCATGAAGTTCTCGGTGGATCGGGCCGTGCTGCTCAAGGCCCTGGCGCATGTGCAAAGCGTGGTGGAGCGGCGCAACACCATTCCCATCCTGGCCAACGTCATGCTGGCCGCGCAGGACGGCGCGCTGACCCTGACCGCGACCGACATGGAGATCGCCATCGTTGAGGCGGTGCCGGGCGTTACCGTCACCCGCCCGGGCCGCACCACGGCGCCGGCCGGCACCTTGTTCGAGATTGTCCGCAAGCTGCCGGACAGCGCCAAGGTGGAGCTGGACCACCCGGGCGGCGACGCGCCGCTGGCCTTGCGTGCCGGGCGCTTCGCCACCTCCCTGATGGTGCTGCCGGTGGAGGACTTTCCTTCCATGACCGAAGGCAAGCTGCCGCATGGCTTCGAGCTGCCGTCCGGCACGCTGCGCGAGCTGGTGGACCGCACCAAGTTCGCCATCTCCACCGAGGAAACCCGCTATTATCTGAACGGCATCTACATCCACGCGACCGAAAGCGAGGGCCAGCCGGTGCTGCGCGCGGTGGCGACCGATGGCCACCGCCTGGCACGCGTCGAGGAACCGCTGCCGGACGGCGCCGCGGGCATGCCGGGCGTGATCATCCCGCGCAAGACGGTGAACGAGATCCGCAAGCTGGCGGAGGAAAACCAGGACCCGGTCGAGATCAAGCTGTCCGACACCAAGATCCGTTTCACCTTCGGCGCGGTGCAGCTGACCTCCAAGCTGATCGACGGCACCTTCCCCGAATACGACCGCGTGATCCCGCGCGGCAACGACAAGATCCTGACGGTGGACAAGAAGGCCTTCGCGGAGGCCGTGGCGCGCGTCGCCGCCATCTCCTCCGAGCGCTCGCGGCCGGTGAAGCTGTCGCTCAAGGCGGATAGCCTGACGCTGACCGCCAGCAGCCCCGACCAGGGACAGGCGGAGGAAGAGCTGGACGGCGATGCCGTTTCCTATAACGGCAGCGGCATCGAGATCGGCTTCCAGGCACGCTACCTGTCCGACATCACCGACCAGATCAACGACAAGGTGGAGTTCCGCTTCGCCGACGGCTCGGCCCCGACGGTGGTGGTGGACGCGGCCAAGCCCGAGGCCCTCTACGTGCTCATGCCCATGCGGGTGTGAGCCGCGCCGCTGCCAGCAACGTGTTCCGGCCTGGACTTGCCGTGGCCCGGTGTCATCCGCAGCTTGCGCATAGTGCAATGAGATGAGGACCGCCCCATGACCAAGTCCACCCTGCTGGCGCTGACCCTGGCGGCGCTGCCATCGCTCGCCTTCGCCGCCACGCCGCCGTCCAGCCTGACGCCCGCAACGGACGCCGCCATCACTTACGGCGTGCAGATGGTGGGCAAGCCCGGTGGCGTCATGTCGGTATCCTGGAAGGCCGACAGCGGCCGCGTGCGGGTCGAGAGCATGATGTTTCCCGGCTGGCTGCTGCTGCAGCCGCGCGACAACAAGGCCACCATGGTGGTCGACGCGCAGCGTGCCGCGATGCAGATGCCGCCGGAGGTCGCCCAGCGCGGCGCCCCCCGCGTGCCGCCCGGCGCGACGCTGACCGAGGCCGGCACCGATACCGTGGCCGGCCTGCCCTGCACCCTGTGGAACTATGAAAGCGCCAGCGAGGGCACCGGCACCCTGTGCGTCACGGAAGGGCGGCTGATGCTGCGCACCGTGGCCAAGACGCACAGCGGCGAGGAGATCCGTATCGAGGCGCAGACGGTATCCACCGGCCCGCAGGATGCCGCGCGATTCACGGTGCCCGACGGCTATGCCGTCGTGACGCCGAACGCCGCCCCGGCGACCCCCGCCGCCCCGGCCCGTTGAGCACCGGACGGCGCTGCGATGTGACGATCGGCGCTTTGCGGCGTTGATAGGCTAGGCCGGCCCCTCGCAGGGGGCCGTCGCCGCTGTCATGCCGCACGGAGCGCCCTTCACATGTCCCAAACCAACAACGCGCCGCCCGCCCAGGCGCGCATCGCCGATCTCGACGTGCCGGTCGGCCAGGGCGGCGAGGTGCAGCAGACCGCCGGCGGCGACGTGCCGGTGCTGACCACGCAGCAGGGCATTCCCGTTTCGGACGACCAGAACAGCCTGAAGGTGGGTCCCCGTGGCCCGACGTTGCTGGAAGACTTCCACTTCCGCGAAAAGATGTTCCACTTCGACCACGAGCGCATTCCCGAGCGCGTGGTGCATGCCCGCGGCTTCGGCGCCCATGGCTATTTCGAGATGACGGAATCGCTCGCCGACCTCAGCCACGCGGATGTCTTTCAGCGCGTGGGCGAGAAGACGCCGGCCTTCGTGCGCTTCTCCACCGTCGCCGGCAACAAGGGTTCGCCAGACCTGGCGCGCGACGTGCGCGGCTTCGCGGTGAAGCTCTACACCCAGGAAGGCAACTGGGACATCGTCGGCAACAACATCCCGGTGTTCTTTATCCAGGATGCGATCAAGTTCCCGGACCTGATCCACGCCGCCAAGCAGGAGCCCGACCGCGGCTTTCCGCAGGCCCAGACGGCGCACGACAACTTCTGGGACTTCATCAGCCTGACGCCCGAGTCGATGCACATGATCATGTGGATCATGTCCGACCGCACCATTCCCCGCAGCCTGCGCTTCATCGAGGGCTTCGGCGTGCACACCTTCCGGCTGGTCAATGCCGAGGGCAAGTCCAGCTTCGTGAAGTTCCACTGGAAGCCCAAGCTGGGTCTGCAATCCGTCGCCTGGAACGAGGCGGTGAAGCTGAACGGCGCCGACCCCGACTTCCACCGCCGCGACCTGTGGGCCAGCATCCAGGCCGGCGACTTCCCGGAATGGGAATTCGGCGTGCAGGTGTTCGACGAGGAGTTCGCCAAATCCTTCGACTTCGACGTGCTGGACGCCACCAAGCTGATCCCGGAGGAACTGGTGCCGGTGCGCGTGGTCGGGCGCCTGGTGCTGGACCGCGTGGTGGACAACTTCTTCGCGGAAACCGAGCAGGTCGCCTTCTGCACCTCCAACGTCGTGCCCGGCATCGACTTCACCAACGACCCGCTGCTGCAGGGCCGCAACTTCTCCTATCTCGACACACAGCTGAAGCGCCTGGGCGGTCCCAACTTCACGCACATCCCGATCAACGCGCCCAAGGTGCCCGTCCGGAACTTCCAGCAGGACGGCCACATGGCCATGCACAACCCCAAGGGCCGCGTGAACTACGAACCCAACGGCTGGGGCGGCGCCGCCGGCGGCCCTCGCCAGACGCCACGTGGCTACCGCTCCTTTCCCGCGGAGGAAGCCGGGCCGAAGCTGCGCATCCGCGCTGAAAGCTTCGCCGACCATTACAGCCAGGCGCGGCAGTTCTTTGTCAGCCAGACCCCGGTGGAGCAGACCCACATCGGCGATGCGCTGGTGTTCGAGCTGAGCAAGGTGGAAACGCCGGCCATCCGCGCCCGCATCGTCGCGCATCTGCGCAACATCGACGAGACGCTGGCGCAGACCGTGGCCAAAGGCCTTGGCCTGAAGGACGTGCCGGAGCCGGCCACCGCCGCCCGCCCGACGCGCCAGGACCTGCCCCAGTCGCCCGCCCTCAGCATCGCGCTGAACGGCCCGGAGAGCTTCAAGGGTCGCAAGCTCGGCATCCTGGTGACGGAGGGCGCCGACGCCGCCATGGTCGCCGCGCTGAAGGAGGCCGCGACCGGCGTGGGCGCCATGGTGGAGTTCATCGCCCCCGTGGTCGGTGGCGTTTCCGCCAGCGATGGCTCGGTGATCGAGGCCCAGCAGAAGGTGAACGGCGGTCCTTCCGTGCTGTACGACGCCGTGGCGATCGTCCCCTCCGAGGCGGGCGCCAAGCTCTTGTCGCGTGAAGCCACGGCCAAGGACTTCCTGAACGACGCCTTTGCGCATGCCAAGTTCATCGCCTACGCCCCGGCGGCGAAGCTTTTGTTCGAGAAGTGCGGACTGGCGGGGGACATGGACGAAGGCTGCATGGCGCTGAACAAGCCGGTGGATGCGGCGGCTTTCATCAAGGCCTGCGGCAAGCTGCGCTTCTGGGCTCGCGAGGCGGCGGTGCACGCGGTGTGATGGGGGCCGGTCCAGGGGGCTCTGCCCCCTGGACCCCCGCCGGGGTGGTTGAAACACCCCGGACCCCGACCTTTGTTTTGCGTTTCACTTCGAGGATTGGTGACGCTCAAGGGGTGGGCGCGCGGCCCAGGATGCTCTTTATTCCTTAGAGGATTCAGCAGACGCCTGGCTCATCCCGAAAGCTTCGAATTGCTTTCCAATGCCGGGGTACGGGGTAGCTCAGTCACCCCGGCGGGCGATCCGAGGGGGCAGCGCCCCCTGGGCCAGCCTGCGTTATCAGGGCGCGACGCGAAACACCCGGTTTCCCACATCATCGGCCACCAGCAGGGCGCCGCGGCCGTCGATGGCCACCCCCACCGGCCTGCCCCGGGCGTTGCCGGCTTCGTCCAGAAACCCGGTCAGCACGTCCACCGGCGGGCCGCTGGGTTCGCTGCCGGTGAAGGGCACGAAAATCACCTTGTAGCCGCTCGCCGGCCGGCGGTTCCACGAGCCATGCTGGCCCACAAAGGCGCCCTGCGCGAAGGCGGGGGGCATCCCCTGGCCGGCACTGAAGGCGAGGCCGAGCGATGCGGTATGTGCCCCCAGCGCATAGTCCGGCTTGATGGCACGGGCGACCAGGGCGGGGTCCTGCGGCGACACGCGGCTGTCGACCGTCTGGCCGTAGTAGCTGTACGGCCAGCCGTAGAAGCCGCCGTCGCGCACGGAGGTCATGTAGTCCGGCACCAGATCGCTGCCGATCTCGTCACGCTCGTTGACGGCGGTCCATAGCGCGCCGCCGGGGGCCCAGGCCAGGCCGTTGGGATTGCGCAGGCCGGTGGCGAAGAGCCGCTTGCTGCCGGTGGCGCGGTCGATCTCCCAGATCGCGGCGCGGCCTTCCTCAGCCGGCAGGCCATTCTCGGCGACGTTGCTGTTGGAGCCGGTGGTGGCGTAGAGCCGCGTGCCGTCCCGGCTCGCGATGATGTTCTTGGTCCAATGGTGATTGATCGGGCCGGCGGGCAGGTCGGTCAGCTTGGTGCCCGGGGTGCTGATGTGGGTCTGGCCGGGCTGGTAGGCAAAGCGCAGCACCGCGTCCGTGTTGGCGACATAAAGGTCGTTGCCCACCAGTGCCATGCCGAAGGGCGAATTCAGCCCTTCCAGGAACACCGATCGCTGGTCGGCCACGCCGTCGCCATCCGTGTCGCGCAGCAGGGTGATGCGGTTGGCGCTGGGCACCCCGGCGCCGGCACGGTTCATCACCAGCCCCATCACCCAGCCGCGGATGCCCTTGCTGTCCTCGGGCTTGGGGGGCGCGTTGCTTTCGGCCACCAGCACGTCGCCGTTGGGCAGCACCAGCAGCCAGCGGGGGTGGTCCAGGCCACTGGCGAAGGTGGACACGCGCAGGCCGGGGGCGGGGGTGGGCATGGTGCCCTCCGGCCAGCCGGTGGCGGGGGCGATGTTGACGGTGGGGATCAGCGTGGCGTTGGGCGGCGGCAGCTGCGGGTTGGGTCCGAAGCCTGCGGCGCCAGGGAGCTTGGCTTCCTCGCCACAGGCGGCGAGGCTGAGGAGTGCGGCGAAGAGCAGGTCGCGGCGCATGGCGGTGTGTCCGTTCCGGAAAGCCTGGTCGTGCAATGCGCGAGCGGCCGGGTTGGATGCCTCCCGCGCCGGGCCGGTCGGTGCTAGACCCTGGGCGTGACACCCCCCGCGCTCCGCCTCACCCGCCTGATGCTGCAGGACTTCCGTAGCTATGCCGCGCTGGACCAGCCGATCGCCGGGCGCATCGTGGTGGTGGCGGGCGCCAACGGCATGGGCAAGACCAACCTGCTGGAAGCCATCAGCCTGCTGGGCCCGGGGCGCGGGCTGCGTGGCGCCAAGGGGGCCGAGTTGGGAAGGCGGGATGGCGAGGCCGGGTTGTCCTGGGTGGTGGCCGGCCACTTCGCCGGCATGGAAGGCGAGGTGGTGATCGGCACCGGCGCCGAGGCGGGGCAGGAGCGGCGCTCCTTCCGGCTGGATGGTGCCGCCGTGCGCAACCAGGCGGAGATCGCCCGCCACGCCAGCGCGCTGTGGCTGACGCCGCAGATGGACCGGTTGTTTCAGGAGGGTGCCTCCGGCCGCCGGCGGTTCCTGGACCGGCTGGTGTGGTCGCTGGAGCCGACCCATGCGCGGGAGGTGGCGGCGCACGACACCGCCATGACCCAGCGCAACCGCCTGCTGGCCGAGGGGCGGCGGGACGCCCGCTGGCTGGCGGCGCTGGAAGACACCATGGCCCGCCACGCGGTGGCGGCCGTGGCGGCACGGCGTTCGCTGGCGGCCCGGCTGAACGGCGCGCTGGAGGCCGGGGTGGCCGGCGCCTTCCCCGCTGCCCGGCTCAGCCTGCTGTGCCCGATCGCCGAGGCGCTGGACGAGCAGCCGGCCCTGGCGGTCGAGGATGCGCTGAGGGAGGGGCTGGCGGCCGACCGGGCGCGGGACGCGGCGGCGGGCGGCGCGCGGCAGGGCGCGCACCGCACGGACCTTGGCATGGTGCTGCTGCCGCGCGGCATTCCGGCGGCGCTGTGCTCCACCGGCGAGCAGAAGGCGCTGCTGGTGGCGGTGGTGCTGGCACAGGCGGCGCTGGTGGCGGCGCATCGCGGCTTCGCGCCGCTGCTGCTGCTGGACGAGGTGGCGGCGCATCTCGACCCCGCGCGGCGTGAGGCATTGTTCGAGGCGCTGGCGGCGCTGCCGGCGCAATGTTTCCTGACCGGCACGGAGCTGGCGCCCTTCGCGCCGCTGGCCGGGCGCGCGGAGGCTTTTCTGGCAAGGCCCGGCGGGCTGGAGCACGCCGATTTACCGGTGCCGTGACGGGAAAAAACCGCTATGATGCGGGCTGGAAAATCTGGTGCGACGTGGGTGCGTTTCCCGGTGTGGGGTGGCAGCAAGGTCGGGGAAACGAATTTCCCGAACCCCCATCTTTTTTCTGAGCTGTTTTCGGGCACGCGGGTGACGCGCTGGCGCCCGGTTGCTGGTCCCGGCGCGTCGCCAACTGGGGCGGAGCCGAAAAACAGACAGAAAGAGGAGGGGTTTGCAGGGGGAATTCATTCCCCTGACCTTTCCTGCCATCCCGGCCTGGGAACATGTCCGCCGACCCGGAGCCCCAGTCCGGTTTCGTTGCCGACTATCAGGAGTTGTCCGTTCGCATGAGTGAGCCCGCAAGCACGCCGTCCCCTCAGAACGCTGCCGTGCCGGAGGCCTATGACAGCGCCTCCATCACCGTGCTGCGCGGCCTGGAGGCGGTGCGCAAGCGGCCGGGCATGTATATCGGCGACACCGACGACGGCTCCGGCCTGCATCACATGGCCTTCGAGATCATCGACAACGCGGTGGACGAGGCGCAGGCCGGCTTCGCCGACCGCTGCGACGTGGTGCTGAATGCCGACGGCAGCGTTTCGGTGCGCGACAACGGCCGCGGCATCCCCACCGACATGCATGCCGAGGAAGGCGTCTCGGCCGCCGAGGTGGTGCTGACGCGGCTGCACGCGGGCGGCAAGTTCAACCAGAACTCCTACAAGGTCTCCGGCGGGCTGCACGGCGTCGGCGCCGCGGTGGTCAACGCGCTGTCTGAATGGATGGACGTGCGGATCTGGCGCAACGGCCAGGAGCACTTCATCCGCTTCGAGCACGGCGACACCGTGACGCCGCTGGAGGTGGTCGGGCCGTCCGACGAGCCGACCGGCACGCTGGTGACCTTCAAGCCGAGCAGCGGCACCTTCACCAAGGTGGAATACGACTTCCACATCCTGGAGCGGCGGCTGCGCGAGCTGGCCTTCCTGAATTCCGGCCTGGCCATCAACCTGCGCGACGACCGCGTGGTCGGCACCGACACGCCGGCCACCGAGGCGAAGTTCCTGTTCCACGGCGGCCTTGTCGCCTTTGTGGAATGGCTGGACCGCTCCAAGGAGCCGATCTTCAAGCCGCCGCTGAGCCTGGTGGCCAAGGACGACCAGGTGGGCATCAAGGTGGAGCTGGCGATGTGGTGGAACACCACGCCGCACGAGCAGGTGCTGTGCTTCACCAACAACATCCCGCAGCGCGACGGCGGCACCCACCAGGCCGGCTTCCGCCAGGCGTTGACCCGCATCGTCTCCAAATACGCCGAGGAACTGGCGAAGAAGGAGAAGGTGGAGCTGTCCGGCGAGGACATGCGGGAAGGGCTGACGGCGGTGCTCTCGGTCAAGGTGCCGGACCCGAAGTTCAGCAGCCAGACCAAGGACAAGCTGGTTTCCTCCGAGGTGCAGCCGGTGGTGCAGATGGCGGTGGCCGACGCCGTCAGCCACTGGTTCGAGACGCACCCCAAGGAAGCCAAGCTGGTGCTGGACCAGGTCGTCCTGGCCGCCGCCGCCCGCAAGGCGGCGCAGCTGGCGCGCGACAAGGTGGGGCGCAAGAACGCGCTGGATATTTCCACTCTTCCCGGCAAGCTCGCGGATTGCCAGGAGAAGGATCCGGCCCAGTGCGAGATCTTCCTGGTCGAGGGTGATTCCGCCGGCGGCTCCGCCAAGCAGGGCCGCGACCGCCGCAACCAGGCGATCCTGCCGCTGAAGGGCAAGATCCTGAACGTGGAGCGGGCGCGGCTGGACAAGATGCTGTCCTCGGCCGAGATCGGCACGCTGATCACGGCGCTGGGCACCGGCATCGGCACCGGGCCGGTGGACCGCGGCGGCTTCACCGCCGACAAGCTGCGCTACCACCGCATCGTCATCATGACCGACGCCGACGTGGACGGCAGCCACATCCGCACGCTGCTGCTGACCTTCTTCTTCCGGCAGATGCCGGAACTGCTGGCGCGCGGCCACCTCTACATCGCCCAGCCACCGCTGTATCGCGCCAAGCGCGGGCAGGAGGAGCGCTACCTGAAGGACGACCGGGCGCTGGAGGATTACCTGCTGGAAAAGGCGCTGCACAATGCGCGCCTGTCCCTGACCGATGGCCGTGTGGTGGAGGGCGACGAACTGGCCACCCTGGTGGAGGGGCTGCGGCAAACCGCCAGCCGCATCCGCCGCCTGTCCAAGACCATCCCGGCCGAGCTGCTGGAGCAGGCCGCCGTAGCCGGTGCGCTGACGCTGGACGGCGACCGCGCGGATGCCGCCGCCGCCGCACTGGCCGCCCGGCTGAATGGCATGGCGCTGCCGACGGAACGCAGCTGGATCGCGTCGGCCGGCACGTCGCTGGTGATGGCGCGCACGGTGCGCGGCGTTGCCGAGCGGCACACGTTGGATGCCGCCGCGTTGCGCAGCCCCGAGGCCCGCTGGCTGGACGAACGGCATGAGGCGATGGCGCGTGACTGGGGGCAGGGCGCCAGCCTGTCGCTGGACGGTGCTCAGGCCAATGTGGGCGGCCCGCTGGCCGCCTATGAGCGCATCCTCGGCCAGGGGCGCAAGGGGCTGGCCATCCAGCGCTTCAAGGGCCTGGGGGAGATGAACCCCGACCAGCTGTGGAAGACGACGCTGGACCCGGCGGCGCGGACCCTGCTGCAGGTAAGGGTGGACGACGTGGCGGATGCCGAGGAGGTGTTCTCCACGCTGATGGGCGACGTAGTGGAGCCGCGGCGGGAGTTCATCGTCGGCAATGCCTTGAAGGTGGCCAACCTCGATGTGTGAGGTGGTTGTGAGGTGCCAGTGAAGTTGTCCCTGTGCCACAACTTGTCACTGGCCCTCTTCCTCGCATCCATCTGATTTCAAACGATATCCAATTGCCTTGTTGAGGCGACTTCCACACCGGTGTAGGAAGTCGTCTCACACCGGTGCCAGGGACAACTCCTTTGGCACGGCGATCTAGGATGGTTCTGGACGCCTGATCCGTACAATCAGCACCCCCTACCGGCCGGGGTTAGAGATCCTCCGCCACGGCGGGTCACCCAGGATCCCGTACTCGAGATCCCTACCAGCTTGGCCTCTGAGGCCCTCCCGGCGGGGTGCCCATTATCTCATGCTCGACGTCCAGCCGGTTGCTGGGATCCAGGCCCAGCAGAAAGTCCGCACAGTCCCTGGCTTCACGCTCCAGACCACGGCGGTGCAGGGTTCTCCCGTAGGCCGATACGGCAGCCATGAAGATACGGGTGTCGGGATCGTCGAACCAGCTGACGGACGCCCTTCCGTTCAGTTCTGGGTCCCAAAGCTTTATGCCGATGCGAACCGCATCCCGGAGCAGGGCTTCCGTCTCGGCATTGGTGGGTGCCGCTTCGGCAACGAGCAGGCGCCCCAGGATCGAGTCCGGATTGCTTGTCAGAAGCTGATTTCCAAACCTGACCCTGGCATCGGGATTCTGGCGGGCAGCAGCGATGACCCGCCGATCAAGTTCAGATACCTGGCGCAGGGGATGCCGTTCAGTGCGGGCTGCGGTGGGTGTGAGTGGGGGATCGAGCGGTAACATGGACTGGCCTCCTGGTGTGATGTCCACGAGGGTGCGCGAGCCGATGGCAAGAGATCACTGCTCAATGCAACAATATGGCACTGAGATCCGGGTCAACTCTGCTCACTTCCCCACTGTCGCCTCGCTGGAATAACTCTCACGACGCCTGGACGCTCAAGTAGGTCGTCTCGATGCGGCCCACCAGATATCCAGTGAGCAGGTCGTCGGGAGTCATTTTCATCCTGCGGAGTATCGCACGACAGGCAAACCAACTGGCCCGGCCTATAAAGATCATAGTGAAGTGCGAGAACATTCCCACGGCAGTCACCAGCATTGCATGCCTGTCGCACAACGGGGGTGATGGTTCCACATAGGGCGCACTTCACTGTCTTGGCGTCGGACGATCGCCCTGTGGTAGGATGCAGTTGAGCGCAAAGTGCGCTCTCCCACCCGTCGCCTTCAAGGTAGTTCGTATCGCACCTGTTCAGACATGCCAGACAGGCATACCGTCGGCGCCTCTTATCTAGTGCGAAGTAGTTGCGCTGAGCTTTCGGGGACAGATCATCGATGATCCGAACGAAGTCCTGCATGATGAAGGTGTATGTGGCGTCTCCCGGAATCTGATGACCTATCGCCTCCTCGTCATCAGTTGAATGGTCTATTCGATGCTGGAACCAGCTTTTCTCAGGGTGGAGCCAGCGCGCAGCAAGTAGAATTTGCTCTACCAAAAGCTCGGCCCTAAGAAGTTCCCGTTCGGCATCCGCCGGGCGAACGGAATGGATGAAGATGTTTCGTTCTCGCCGGAGGGCCTCCCAAAATTGCTCGAAGGCAGCATTCAAGCGACTATCCGGAGCGCAGAAGCTGTTGTGAACCTTCACCAAGTCCGAAGCATCTATGCTTCGGAATGTACTGAATGGGACATCCCGTTAGGTGCTACCCTTCGGCAGATCGCGTGGATCTCGGACGATTAGAAGACAAGGGGATACTGCAGAAATGCGTCCCCGGAGTGCCATCTCGATACTCTGCTAACCAACGACAACGCGTTACCCAAGCTGTGCTGGGATTGCATCCAGTAACGACGCTCAGCCTCTCGTCGCTCCTCTGGCGTATAGCCGGTGGCATACGCAGCTGAAGGATCGTCGTCCTCGTACTCGACCGGATGGATAACCTCGGATTTTGTGACAAATACATAGATCACAGGTTTCACTCGGTTCCGCCCCCTCGTAATGTCCGCCCTACGGTTACAGGCGGGCCCGGACCTAAGTAACGAGGTTCGCAACTGCCGTTCCCGAGAGTGCTAGAGCCGGAAGGAGATGCGGGCCGTGGCAGTGGTAGAGCTTGCGACTAAAACAAGGCCTGTGGCGGTAATCGTCCAGCAAGGGAAGGTGCTGGACTTCATCGACGGACAGACCCAGCGCGAAGAAACCCCTGAAGAGTATGTCCGCCAGGAAATAGCAAAATCCCTGGTCCGTGAGTATGGCTTCCCCAAGCGTGACATCGCTGTAGAGTTCACCCTTCGGCTTGGCAGCAAAAAGCCAAGAGCCGATCTCGTCGTGTTCGCGATGGGCGACGACCACCATCAAGCTAATTCCTACATCATCGTTGAGTGCAAGGAACAGAAGGTCAAAGCCAACGACCGAACCGATGGCGTCGGACAGCTACAGAGCTACATGGCGGCCTGCCCAAATGCCATCTACGGAATGTGGACAAACGGCATCGAGCGGTTCTGCTACCGCAAGGTAGAGAACAAGGGAAAGATAAGCTTCGAAGAAATCCCGGACATTCCGGACTTTGGGCAATCGGGTGACGTTGCTGAACGGCCTCTGTTCGACCAACTAAAGCCAGCCTCTTCGGATGCACTGCTCTTCGCCTTCCGCCGCTGCCACAACTACATTGCTGGAAATCAGGGTCTTCAGAAGCCACAGGCTTTCTGGGAACTGCTCAAGCTTATCTTCTGTAAAATTCATGACGAGCGGGAAAGCGCCGAAGTCTCGTTCTATGCCGCTGGCAATGAGCGCAACGGCATCAATGGGCCGTTGAAGGTCAAGAAACGCATCGACGTCCTGTTCGAACAGGTCAAGAAAGATTATCCGGCGATCTTCAGCGACAACGACGTCGTCGCCCTAAAGCCTCAAGTGCTTGCCTATATCGTTTCGCAACTGCAAATGTACTCACTCCTGGAGAGTGATGTTGACGTAAAGGGACATGCCTACGAGGAGATCGTTGGCTCGAATCTGCGCGGTGACCGGGGCGAGTTCTTTACCCCTCGCAATGTCTGCAACATGGCCGTCGCCATGCTAGATCCATCGGAAAACCAACTCATCTTGGATCCGGCATGCGGGACCGGAGGCTTTCTCATCGCAGCAATGAACCGCGTCATCGAGAAGATTCGCACTGCCGAACTTGCGCGGTGGAAAGGTGATGTGAAGCGAGCCGAGCCACGCGTCGCTGATCGGGTAAAGAAGTTTGCTTCCCAGTTCATGGTCGGAATTGATTTCAATCCCGAACTGGTTAAGGCAACCAAAATGAATATGGTCATGAACAATGACGGCGCTGGTGGCCTGTACCAGGCCAATTCCCTCGCGAGTCCGGCAACATGGGAAATCGGACTCCGCGAACGAAACCTAATAGGGAACGTGGATATCATATTCACCAATCCCCCGTTCGGCTCCAAAATTCCGATTGATGATCAGGCAATCCTGGAGAAGTTTGATTTAGGACATTGGTCCTACAACGAAGAAGAAGACACGTGGACCATGGGCAGCGGGATCCAAAGATCCCAGCCGCCGGAAATTCTGTTCATCGAACGCTGTGTTAAGTTCCTGAAGCCAGGAACCGGACGCGTCGCGATGGTGCTTCCGGATGGAATCCTTGGCTCTCCTGGGCTCGGCTACGTGCGCGAGTGGATCCTGACTCATACCAGGATTCTTGCGTCAATCGACATGCATCCAGACACTTTCCAGCCGAACGTCAGCGTGCAGACGAGCGTCCTGTTGCTCGAACGCAAGACAGATGAGCAGGTCGCGCTGGAAGAAGCAGCCGGACGTAAAAATGACTACAGCGTGTTCATGGCCGTTGCCAGCCATATCGGCCACGACAAGCGCGGCAACCGGACTTACGTGCGGGACAAGAAAGGCAACGAGATAGTCGAGGAGGTTGAAGAGACAGTAAAGGAGTACCTAGACGGCAGTCCGCTCTACAAGAAGCAGAAGACTCAGCGGAAGGTCGTGGACGACAACACCATTCAGATCGCACAGGGGTTTAGAAAGTGGCTTTCCGAGCAAGACTGAGCCCCCCGCGCGAGGACCAAACGCAATGGTCGTGGCACTCGATCAAGCCGCTATCCCTTCCGGTATCGGTCCTGCTGTCTGGTGAGCGGAGGCTTGAGGCTGAAAACTACCTGTCGAGCGGATATGGTCACTGGCTAGCGCTGGAGGGTGTGCTCCACGGCAATGGCCGCCTCGGCGAGGTCGCGAACATAGTCCAGCCTGGGCGTCTCAAGGGCATCATCGTCAGCCAGGATTTCGGTGTCCCGTTCGTGGCAGCGACGCAGGTTTTCGATCTCCGCCCTGTGCCAAGGAAGTTCCTTTCCTTGGATCGCACCGACAGCGCCGATGGCCGGTTCTCACCAGAAGGTCAGATCCTGGTCACACGATCCGGCACGGTTGGGCGGGCAACACTGTCAACGAAGGCACTGGACGGCATCCTGGTATCGGACGACCTGATACGCGTCAGCGCCAAGGACCAAAAGATGTGGGGATGGGTTTACGCCTACCTGCGTTCAACCATGGTCCGCGACATGATGACTTCAACTCGGTACGGCCACGTCATCAAGCACCTGGAAATCGGTCATCTCTCCGCGCTGCCTATGCCTCACCCGCGAGATGATGTTGCAGCCAGGTTCCAGAAAGAGACCGCTGAGATTCTTGATGCCCGCAACCGCGCCGTCGACCTAATGCTGAAGGCCGAGGCAGTGTTTGAGCGTGAAGTCGGTGTCCCTGACCGAATGGATCTCGGAGAGAGCGGGTACTCGATCAATGCGAGTCTGCTAATGGGTGGTCGGCGCAGGCTGGAGGGATTTTCTCACAATCCCGCCGTTCGTGCCCTCCATACTCATTTCGCTTTCAAAGGTTTGAAATCGGCTCCGCTGGCGCAGCTTGGATTCGACCTATGGCTGCCGACCAGATTCAGGCGGACGCCAGCCGAGGAAGGCATCGAGCTCGTCGGAAGCTCCGACCTATTCGAGATCAACCCCGACATCACCAAACGCATCGTTGACGGCAATTTTGGCGACCGAAGCAGCGGCAGGGTGAAGCGGGGCTGGCTTCTGCTTGCCCGATCCGGCCAGATCTATGGGCTCAACGGCACGCTCGCGATTGCTAACGAGTTCCATGAGGGAAAGATCATATCAGACCACGTGATCCGGATTGCGCCCAAGGATGACTGCAAGGTCAGGGCAGGCTACGTCTACACAGCTTTGTCTCACCCAACCTTAGGGCGTCCTCTTGTGAAGGCGCTGGCCTATGGGTCAAGCATTCCAGAGATCGAGGTTGCCGACATTGCAGCTCTGCCGGTCGTTCGCTTGCCAAAGCAAGTCGAGAACAAGATCGCTGATATGGCCGAAGAAGGGGCGCACCTCTTTGCAGCGGCAGATATCCTAGAAACTAAAATAGCTTCCAAGGTGGACGAGCTCGTGGAAGCGCTCCTCGGAGGGGACTGGAAAAATTTTGTCCCCGTCGCGCAGGCGCAGCCGACATGATCGCGGTGCAGTAGGCCGTGGCCGGTGAACCGGCGGCCGCTTGGGTGGAAGGACACACGCGGCCGCCACATCGGGTCGAAATGCTGGGCGGGATCGAGACAAAGGCCGAGGTCTTCCGGCGGTCCTTATCAACAAATCGGGCTCGCTAAAGCCTCGTACACGGCTTTCGTGAAAGCACCGCATGTCGGACTACTTGAGAATCAGGCGCCGCGGCGGCCGACGCCAGGCCGCGGACCGGCGTCGCTGTAGCCTTGCATCCGCTGCTCGAGCTCGCGGCGTTGCTGTTCGTCGAGCCGGTCGATGGCGAGCTTGCGTGCATGCCGGAGATCGCCCTTCGCGGCCGCCGCCGTTATCTGCCGGTCGCCGTTCCTGACGGCATCGGCCACCAGGCGAAGCTCCTCGGCCTCGTGCTGCGCCTCCTTCGTCTCCGACCGGTCCAGCCACTCGCGGCGCTCGCGATATCTGTCCTTCGCTGTGGCCGCCCCGCGCTCCTCGTCGGCGCCGATCGCTCTTACCTGATGCCAGGACTGGAGGGAGGTTTCATCGGAGTCGTCACCGAGCCAAGGAGCTCCGGTTGGCGATTCTGGCGCTTCGCTTCTGGTCCAGTACCGGCGCCGTGCGGCGAGCGTTGCGCCGCACGGCCTGAGCGGCATTACCCGGCCGAACGATCGGTCTGCCGCACACAGCCTGCTTGGCTCACGCCCATGCGGTTCTCCCGCATCTTGCCGCCCATGTAGCGCTGCTCAGGCCGGTACCGGTCGCGACGAAATATCTTCCGCCATAACGCTTGCAACAACCGCCGCGCGATCATGCCTTCTCCCCGTCCATCGGCGAGGCCGCGACGGTTGATGTGCCGTAGCCCGGCAGATCCAACCTGTGGATCGGCGTGGAAGATTGGGTCTGACTCAATTTCGCTGCTGTCGCGTGGTGCCGTGGCCTGGTGTTCATCGCAGGAACGACCATGACCTCGGGGTTTGGCTTCGCATCCCTGGTACCGCCCGGGCTGAGGGTCGACACGGTGGTCGACCATCACGGAGTGCTGGTGGTGATGGCCTGAAGCAGCGCTAGCATCCCGTCCTGCCCACTGTGCGGCACGCCCTCGCGCCGCGTGCAAAGCCGCTACCTGCGACAGCCCACGGACCTGCCCTGTGCAGGTCGCCGCGTGCGCCTGCAACTGCTGGTGCGCCGCTTCCGGTGCGGGCTCGAGGGGTGTCAACGCAGGATCTTTGCCGAGCGGTTCGGCACAGCGGTGCTGGCCGAGAGGGCGCGCCGCACCGGGCGGCTTGATGAGATCATCCATCATCTCGGCTTGGCTCTGGGTGGCAGGCCAGGCGCCGCCTTTGCCCAGCGCCTCATGCTGCCTGCCAGCAATGATACGCTGCTCCGCGTCGTGCGGCGGCGAGCCTCGCCCCGCATCGAGCCATTGGCTGTCATCGGTATCGATGACTGGGCCTGACGCCGCAATCATCGCTACGGCGCGATGGTTTGCGATCTCGAACGCCGCGGCGTGGTGGCCTTGCTGCCAGACCGCGAGCCATCCACTGTCGAAGCGTGGTTGCGACAACATCCCAGCATCCAAGTTGTGTCCCGCGATCGCGGCGGTGGCTACGGTGAGGCCGCGGCGCGAGCACTGCCTCACGCCGTCCAGGTCGCCGATCGCTGGCACCTGATGGAGAATGCCAGCGCCGCGTTCCTCGATGCCGTGCGCCTGTCCATGCGGGCCATCCGAGGAGTGCTCGGCGCCACGACCATCGATCCGGTGCTGCTGACCGCAGCCGAGCGACTGCAGCACAAAGGCTTCCTCCGGCGCGAGGATACTGCGCGGCAGATCCTCGCCCTCAAAGGGGCGGGCCACTCGATCAAGGAGATCGTCCGCCGGACGCGTCACAGCCGTTGGCTGGTGCGTCAAATCATCCAGGGCGTACCGGGCGAGGTATTCCGCACGCGGCAGACGTCTCTGCAGGCCTACCTTCCCACCCTGCTGGCCGAATGGCAGGCGGGATGCCGCAACGGGGCGGAGCTCTGGCGCAGGCTCAGAAACCAGGGCTTCAAAGGCTGCTTGCGCGTTGTAGCCGAATGGACGGCACGGCGGCGGCGCGCGGAGCTGATGCAGGCGCAAGGCCTGCAGAAGGCGCTGTCAGCCCGTACGCTGGCCCGGCTGATGACGATGGCACGCCAGCATCTGACCCGGGCCGATAGCGTGATCGTGGCGGCCATCGAAGCCGGTGTACCCGGCCTCGCCGACACCCGATGCCTTGTGGACCGGTTCAGAACCATGATCCGCACCAAGGCCGTCGACGGCCTGGAAGAGTGGACCGAGCAGGCGAGAAACAGCCTGATCGCCCCGCTGGCGCGAGGGATTGCCAAGGACGTGGCTGCCGTCCGGGCTGCCTTTACTGAACCCTGGTCGAATCGGCAGACCAAGGGGCAGATCAACCGGCTGAAGATGATTAAGCGGCGGATGTATGGTCGCGCCAAGCTCGACCTGCTCGAAGCAAGGCTTATCGGTGCCGCGTGAGCGCACAGCCGTCAGCGAAACTGCGTCAGACCCAATTTTGCACGCCGATTGACAGCTAGAAACGTTCGGCGGTGCATGGATGTCCTCCTGAGTTACTCGCGAGCGGATGTTTGTTCATCTGCGTGAACTGGATCGTATCCTCGCGAGACTCCTCATGCTGCTCAATGGAAAATCTAAGGCGTGAAGAAAAAAGTTTGTCGCCGTTCATCATATTGAACAAAAATCAAACATGCCTCAGGCGCCTCTAAATCCTGGTCCTGTTCGATCTGCACTGCGTGCGCTCGACCTGCTCGCCCTTGTGAACAGGATGGGACCGATGACCCATGCGGCACTGGCGAAGGCCATGGGGGTGCCTAAGAGCAGCCTGACCCTCCTGGTGCGAACCCTGGCCGACGAGGGATATCTCGTCGCGGACGGACGCGCTTGGCGCACCGGACCGGCCCTGTCCAGGCTCGCGGCGCCAAAGCCTGGCCCGAATTCGGCTGCTTTGGTCCGCCCTGTGGTGCGCCGCCTTTCGGACGAGGCGGAGGAGAGCGCGGGGTTCGTGGCGCTGGAGGGCACGATGGGGCGGGTGCTGGTCTCCGCCGTGGCGCGGCACCCGCTAACCTACGCCTACCGTGTCGGGCAGCTCCTGCCACTGCACGCGACGTCTTGGGGCAAGGTGCTCCTTGCTGCGATGTCCAAGATCGAGTTGGAGGACTACCTCGCACAAGCTGCGCGCGAGCGCTTCACAGTGCACACCATCACAGACGCTGATGCCTTGCGCGCGGAGGTCATGCGGATCGGGCCAGACGGACTTGGCCGCAGCCGGGAAGAACGCCACCTTGGCATCATCGGCTTCGCCCGTCTGGCACGCAGCGGCGATGGCACGCTGTTGGGGCAATCAACGTGGCACTGCCGAGTGTTCGGTGCTCGGTTGCTACAGAGGCGCGCATCGTCGCGGCGCTCCACCGAGCCGCAGCTAGTCTCGCAATCCAGCTCGTAGACGGCGCCTGACCGTGTCCGGCGTCTGGGGGGAGCCATCGCCATGCTGACTCTTCGGCAGATTGAAGTTTTTCGCGCCGTGCTGCGTGCGGGTACATTGGTTGGTGCAGCGCGTGAGTTGGGAATTGCACAGCCCACCGTCACCCGTATCGTGGCCCGGGTGGAGGACATCATGGGGCTACCACTTTTTGACCGGTCTGCTGGTCGGCTGCATCCTACGTCCGAGGCCCGGCGGATGCTGGGCGAGATCGATCGTGCTTACGAGGCTCTGCGTGCTGCCGTCGGTCGCGCAGCGGACGCCGCACGCCTGGGCAAACGTCATTTCCATGTCGGGGCCTCGCCCAGTATCGGCCGCACGTTGGTGCCCGGAGCTTTGGCCGCACTAGCAAAGCGTCACCCGGATTTATCGCTACAACTCGACGTGCTTTCGGTCAGTCAGGTGGCTGCCTTCCTGACGGAAGGGCCAGGTGAGGTAGCTGTCACGCTGTTCCCCATGGCCCGGGCAGGTTTGCGCAGTGCACGCGTGGGCAGCGGCGCGCCTGTGGCTCTCGTGCCGCGGGATTGGCCGCTCGCCAGTCAGGCGATTGTGCACCCAGAGGACTTGCGCAATCTGCCGCTGGCAGTGTTCGAGGACTGGTCCGTCCATGGGCAGGTTCTCAACGCCTTTCTGGCGCAGGCAGACGTCACGCCCGGACGGGCGCACCACGTTCGCTTCGCAGAATCCGCTGCAGCGCTAGCCGAAGTCGGTCTGGCGGTGGCCGTGATCGACCCATTCAGTGCCATGTCGGTACGGCGGGACCGGCTTGCCATTTTGCCGATCGCTGGAGATCGCGTGTTCGATGTCTATGTCCACCGGGTGGTGGATCGCGTGCAGGGCGTCTTCTTGAAGACTTTCGAAACATTGATATCGCAGGGAATCGCCTCGCTTTCCCCTGCTTAACCGATGTCCTGAGGCTATAGCCCGTTGCGGGAATGTCTGTTGCCGCAGGAGGGGGGCCGGGTCCTAACTTTCCGAATGGATCGTGGCCGCGGATCACGCGTAGCCGAGAGAATCCACAGAAGAGGAAGAAGCAGCCCGTGAACCCTGCCGTCAAAATGTATCATGCTGTCAGCCGACGTGACCTGCTGCGCGGGATGTCCGCCGCTGGAGGTTTGGCACTGCTGCCTAGTATCGCGCTTGCTCAGCCCAGCTGGCCCACCCGCTCCCCCACCATCATCGTACCCTTCGCCGCCGGTGGCGGTGTAGACGTGGCCACCCGCACCATCGCGGAGCGGGCTGGAGACGTTCTGGGCAAGCGCCTAGTGATTGAGAACCGTGGCGGCGGCAGCACCATCCCGGCGACGCAGGCCGTTACCCGGGCGCAACCCGACGGCTACACCATTCTGGCGGTGCCGACGACCACGGTGATCAATCCTGCCTTCCGCTCCGACGTCCCCTACGACTGGAGAACCGAGCTGGCGCCGGTCGGACTGATCGCACGGTTGCCCTTCGTGGTCGTCACGCGCCCGGCCTCCCCGGTGCAGACCATGGCTGAGCTGGCAGAGGCCACCCGCAAGTCCGGCACGCCGCTGACCTTCGGATCTGGCGGCACCGGCACGGTCGCGCATCTGGCAGGCGAATTGTTTGGTTTGCGCACTGGTATCGATACGCAGCACATCCCCTACCGTGGTGAGGCCCCGGCGCTGACCGACACCATCGGTGGCAGCCTCAACGTCATGTTTTGCACGCTGGCCTCAGCAGCCGGGCAGATCGCCAGTGGAACGTTGAAGGCCCTTGCCGTTACCACCGCGCAGCGCGTACCGACCTTACCAGATGTGCCCACCGTGGCTGAGCAAGGCTTCCCCGGTTATGATGTTTCCGCGTGGGTGGCCTTGGCAGTGCCCCGCGACACCCCCGCTCCGGTGACCGAGGCCCTGAATCGAGCTTTTAACACGACGGTAAAGGATCAGGCCGTGATCAACCGTCTCGGCACCTTGGGCGCCGTGCCTGCGGGTGGCAGCCCTGCAGCGCTAAGCCAGTTCATGGACAGCGAGGCACAGCTTTGGGCCAAGGTAATTACAGACGCCAAGGTGCGGATGGAATGACCATGCTGGCACTGCGCAAGACTTCTCCCGAGCCCGGCCTCGACTTCGCCGAAGTACCCGAACCCATACCGCAACCTGGCGAGGTGCTCGTGGAAGTCGAAGCCGCAGGCATCTGCGGCACCGACGTGCATATCGCGGATTGGACGGCGGGCTATGCTTCCATGACATCAGCCATGCCGGTGACGATCGGGCACGAGTTTGCAGGTCGCATCGTCGAGCTTGGGGAGGATGCCCGGGGCGTCGCCGTGGGACAGCGGGTGACGGTGCGTCCCTCCACCGTGTGCGGTCACTGTGCCGCCTGCACAGCAGGCGATCCGGACGGCTGCACCCACCGGCGCGGCATCGGGATCGGACGGGACGGCGCCTTCGCCGCACTGGTCCGAGTGCCTGCTGCGAACTGCGTGCCCGTGCCGGATGGGATGGCTGCCGAACTTGCGGCGATGACCGAGCCCTTGAGCGTCTCCATGCACGCGGTGGACCTAGCGGCGGTCAAGCCGGGCCAAAGGGTGCTTGTACTGGGCCCAGGCCCCATTGGTTTAGGCATCGCCCTCTTCGCGACGGCAGCGGGCGCTGAAGTCGTGCTCGCCGGGGTTCATGACGAGGCGCGCCTGACGACCGCCAGGGCAGTCTGTGATGGGACAGCGATCGACCTAGCAGGGGCCGACCTTCCAAATGCTTTGGCCGCAGCCGGGCAAGACAAGCCGTTCGATGCGGTGATTGAGGCCGCTGGCGCCACGGCAGCGATCGAGGGTGGCTTACGGCAGCTGCGTCGGGGCGGCACCCTGGTGGTCGCGGGTATCCACGCTCGCCCAGCGCCTATCGACCTGACGCAGCTGGTGCGAATGGAACAGTCAATCTACGGCGCCTATCGCGCGCCTGTTACCGACTGGTCCCGTGTGATCGCCTTCATGCAGCGGCATCAGGACCGCATACAGGCGATGATCACACATCGTCTGTCGCTGGCTGATGCAAAGGAAGGTTTTGTTCTCTTGCGAAGCCGAGCTGCCTCCAAGGTGATCTTGCGCGCATGACGCCCCCTGCATTTCTTGCACTCTGGAACGGCGTCGTGCCCGGTCGCGAAGCCGAGTACGAAACGTGGCACAGTCAGGAGCACGTGCCGGAACGGCTGGGAGCGCCGGGCTTCCGTGCCGCCTGCAGATATCGCGCCGAAGATGGCGGTGGCTATTTTACCATCTACGAGTTGGATAATCTCGAGGCGCTGGACACCGCTGACTACATGTCTCTCGTACGGGACCCGACGCCCTGGTCGACCGCAATGCGCAAGACGCTGACCGCCTTTCGTCGCCTACCCTGCGAAACCTTGGCAGCAGAACGTTTCGGCCGGGGCGGCGCAGTGGCAACATTGCGCATCCCTGAGGTCAAAGAAGAAGCGCTTCCCTTGCTTCGGCGTCCGCTGACTCAAGCATTGGCCGAAGGCAGTATCCTGGGCTTCATGCTGGGCCAGGCAGCGCAGGTCGGGCAGTCCTACGAGGCCTTCCCTGATGCCCAGCCACCCCAGCGCGAAACCTTGCTGTTCGTCGAGGCAACAGAGGTTGGTGGCCTGCAGGCATTAGTTCAGGAATGCCAAAAGGCACTTAATGGAGATGAGTTCCAAGCTGGGTTCTGGCGTCTTCTGCAATTTCTCGAACGCGCCGACCTGAGGGATCCAAATTCAAACCGCCAAGGCTCTCGCCAGGACCTTCACGTGCAGTGGAGCACTATCGGCTAGTCTAATGCCTCCTGACCCTGTTGCCGGTTCAGGACCGCAACTTGTTACGAGGTTACGGATGATTCGTAGCAGCCGATTGAGCAGGCGCGGACCAGCCTGATCATCGTCTCCCGGTCATGAGACACTGCCGGTGGCATGGCCGCATTCTCGGCGGCCATCACCTCACCCCGGCTGAACGGAAGACCAAAGGCCACATCAGCCATGTCACGCTGATGAAGCGGCAGATATGCTGTCGCGCCATGCTTAACCTGCTTGAAGCAAGGGTCATTAGCACTCTGTCTTGCGCTGCCATCAGAAGGCCCAGTCCAAACGCTGATTAACACCCTTGAAATCCTGGCCTCGCGGGCTTCGAAAAGACGCGCTGGCCCCTAAATGCGGCCTACGGTTGCGTCCGATTGACGAAGCATTTGTCGCTAGAGGGTAACCAGCGAATGCCGGAACGGGGATTGCCGCCCTTTGATATGGAAGTCGGCGCGGTCAGCCTGCCCCTGCCAAGGCGACCGCGTCAGCCCCGGCTGGAAGTCGCATTGGACACGATGGATCTGTAGCCGCACGCCACACTGCCTGTGCCACGTCCTGTGCGTGCGTGACCTCCTCGGTCGATGTTTGCCATCCCGCGAAGACCTGCTTTGCCAATCCGCTATAGCTTTCAGGGATGTCCATGCCCATGCGAGTGCGGGCATTGCTGCCAAACGAAGTCGCAGGGGAGCGGCCTGGCAGCACCAAGCAGGCCCGCATGCCAAATGGCTCCAGTTCCAGTGCAAGAGATTCAGTGAAGGCGTTCACTGCGGCCTTGCTGGCGGTATAGACAGAAAGCAGGTGCAGTGGCTTCAGAGTCACGCTCGACGTTACATTGACGACCACCCCGGACCGCCTTTCCCGAAATTGGGGTAGCACGGCCCGGGTCATGGCGATGGTGCCGAGCGTATTGGTCTCGAACACTTCCCGGACGCTGTCCATCGACACGCCTTCCAGCGCGTTGAGCAGGCCAACCCCGGCGTTGTTGACCAGGACCTCGATCGGCCCGGCCGCTTCCACGGCACGTGCGATGCTGCCCGCATCCGTGACATCGAGTTGCAAGATCCGCAGCCGTTCAGATTGCGGCAGGACGTCCTCGCGCGGCGTGCGCATCGTGGCGACGACGGTCCAGCCGCGGTCAAGGAACAGCCGTGCCGTCTCGAGGCCGAAGCCGGACGAGCAGCCGGTGATCAGGATGGAATTCATGCAAGCTCCTGTTGCGGGTCAACGGGAGGGTAGGCCCCGACGACTGGACCTTCTACATCTGGAAGTCCACATCGCATTCGCTTAAGTCCAGAATATGCCCGATCCGCTCGCCCAGGTCGTTGAACTGCTCAAGCCCACTGCATCGTTCTCCAAGCTCGTCACTGGTACGGGCCGGTGGATCGTGCACCGCTCGATCCATGGGCACCCGTTTTACCTTGTGGTGCTCGACGGCGTCTGTCGCCTGGCAGTTCATGGACAGGAATCGATCATCCTCGAGACAGGCGACTTCGTCCTCGTCCCTGCGGCCCACGACTTCGTCGTCTCGAGCCTTGAACCGCCCCTTCCTGGCACGGAGGCGCCGCCGGTCGAGGTCAGTCCCGGCGTGTTCCGCCTGGGTAGCCCGGACCAAGCGCCCGATGTGCGCGCCCTTGTCGGTCACTGCGCTTTCGGCTCGGAGGACGCGCACCTGCTGGTATCGCTCCTGCCGCGGCTCCTTCACGCCCGCGGACACAGGAGGCTCACGACGCTAGGAGAACTGCTGGATGACGAGACGCGTGGCAACCGGCCGGGCCGCGATGTGATCCTGTCGCGGCTGCTCGAGGTCCTGCTGATCGAGGCGCTGCGTACCACCACTGGAGCCGCCGCCCCGCCAGGCCTGCTGCGAGGTCTTGCCGACGAGCGCCTTGCCACAGCCCTGCGGCAGCTACACGATCAACCGACGCGGAACTGGACGGTGGCCGAGTTGGCCAGAGAGGCAGCCCTTTCGCGGTCGGCCTTCTTCGAACGGTTCCGACGCGAGGTGGGCGTGGCGCCCATGGAATACCTGTTGGGCTGGCGCATGGCGCTCGCGAAGAACCTATTGCGCCAGGGCGGAGCCGGTGTGGCGGAAACGGCCGAGCGGGTAGGCTACAGCTCGGCGAGCACGTTCAGCGTGGCCTTCTCCCGCCACGTCGGCGTTCCACCCGTTCACTACGCCAGAGCGCGCCAGGCAAGTGTGGGCACCCTGAACTAGCGGGTAGCCTCCCCCCCCCCCCCCCGGCTGGTCGGCCGCCAGGCCGCCTTCGTCATCGGTTCGACCGTGCGTGTCGGAGTGAGCGTGAAGCGTCCTCAGGCCTCGATGTAGGCCCCCAGCTCCTCCGGAGTCCCCTGAGGGAATGCTGCCTTCATGTGGTCGAGGAAGGCGGAGACACGCGCGCTCAGCAGCCGCCGTGAGGGGTAGAGCGTCCAGAGGGAGATGTCCGGACCTTCAACGTCGCCCCAGAGGACCAACCTCCCAGCTTTCAGGTCGTGGCCCACAAGCGACACCGGGAGGCGTGCGGCGCCGACGCCTGCCCGGACGGCGTCGCGAACCATGAGGAGTGACGAGAGGCGAAGCACGGGATCCACCACGATCCTCGACGTGCCGGTCGGTGTCCTGACGACCCATGCCCCGTCCGGCCCGCTCGAGCCGCGCAGGACCGCCGGTACAGGAGAGCCGTCGAACGGTCGGCCGAGGGCGGGAGGCGCTACGACGACTAGCCGGTCGTTCAGGAAGACCCGCCCGACGAGGCTCTCGTCCGGATCTGGATTGACCCGGATCACCAGATCGTATCCCTCCTCCACCATGTCGACCGCTCGGTCCTCCGTCGTGACGTCCAGCCGGACCTCTGGAAACTTCAGCGCGAACTCCGCCGCCAACCGCCCCATGGCGGTCTGGGAGAAAAGCAGGGGAGCACTGATCCGCAGGCGGCCTCGTGGCCTGTCCACCCCTGACGCCATCGCGACCGCCGCCTCGTCGAGCTCAGCGAGCAGCCTTCCTGTCCGTTCGTAGAGCGCCCGACCCTCCTGAGTCAGCCTGAGGACGCGGGCGCCGCGCTCGAACAGGCGCAGGCCGAGGCTGGCCTCCAATTCCGCGACACGGCGGCTCAGCGTCGCCTTGGGCCGACTGGCAGCCCGCGCTGCCCGGCCGAACCCCTCGTGACGGGCGACGAGATTGAAGTCGGCCAAGGCGAGCAGGTCCATGTGTTCCACCAGAGAGACAGACTGTCCAAATCTACCGCCTATTGGTTCGAAGCCGGAACTCTCAATCTCCGGGACGCCACCCATCATCGTCTAAGGAGCGAACCCCATGACCATTCTCGTCACCGGCGCCACCGGCAATGTCGGCCGTCAGGTCGTCCAACAGCTGACGAAGCGCGGCGCTGATGTGCGCGCCCTCGTCCGCGATCCCTCCAAGGCCAGCTTCCCCGAAGGCGTCGCCGTGGTCCAGGGCGACCTGCTCGACGTGGACCCGCTGCGCGCGGCCTTCTCCGGCGTCTCGACGCTCTTCCTGCTGAATGCCGTGGTGCCCGACGAGTTCACCCAGGCGCTGATCGCCCTGAACGTCGCCCGCGAGGCAGGCATCGAGCGGATCGTCTACCTCTCGGTGTTCGAGGGCGAGCGCTACGTCAACGTGCCGCACTTCGCGGGCAAGTTCGCGGTGGAGCGTATGATTGAGGCGATGGGGCTGCCTGCCACCATCCTCCGCCCGGCCTACTTCATCGACAACGACGCGGCGATCAAGGACGTCATCACCAGCTACGGCATCTACCCCATGCCGATCGGCTCCAAGGGCCTCGCCATGGTGGACGTGCGCGACATCGGCGAGGTCGCGGCGATCGAGCTGATCCGCCGCGAGCAGGCCGCCGCGCCGTTGCCACCCGACCGCATCAACCTGGTGGGCCCGGACACGCTAACAGGGGCCGACGTGGCCGCCATCTGGTCGGACGTCCTCGGCTGCCCGATCGCCTACCCCGGCGAGGATACAGCCGGTTTCGAAGCCAACCTGCGAGGCATCATGCCGAACTGGATGGCTTTCGACATGCGCCTGATGGCCGAGCGCTTCGCCACCATCGGCATGGTGCCCCAGGCGGGCGACGTGGAGCGCCTGACCGAGATGCTGGGCCGCCCGCTGCACTCCTACCGCGATTTCGCCGCCCGTATCGCCGCCGCAGCCTGAAGACCGGACGGCCTCCCATCTCGCAGCAGTAGGATCATTGTCATGATTTATTCGTCCGCCACCGTCGCGGTGAATCCGGAAGGCGAAATCTCACTGACCCGCGCCCAGGCCTGGGAGGGACTGGTCCTCAAGGCGCGTGATGCCCGCCTATTCCTGCCACCCGGTCTCTGCACCAGTTGCGAAGTCGTAGAGGAGAGTACGACGCATATCGTGCGCGAGGCCATGATCGGAGGCACCAACCTGCGCGAGATCATCGCCTTCGAGCACGAAAGCAAGGTCACTTTCTTCCAGGCGACCGGTCCGCGCGAGGGTGCCATCATCAACGAACTGTTCGAGGATGAAGACGGGGCGCTCCAACTCCGCTTCTACTGCTTCCTCGGCCTCCGCGGGAAGGAGCCGGACGGTCCCGAGGAGAGGACCGAGCAGGCACAGTTCGACAGTGACCAGGGCTATAAGGCTGCCTTGCTGTCGACGCTGAAGCGCACCCGTGAGCTAATGGTCGAAAACTGGATCTGATCGTCGCGAGCGGCCTATCAGATGTGCGAATCAGCACATCGCTCAACCCCCTATCAACGTCCAAGAATGACCTCAGCGCGGGGAGATTCAGCGACCGAAAAAAGCATTGAGCAATATTGAACGGCGTCGGATTTGAGCGTCGATAGGGGTCAACATTCGGAGCCGGTCCACACCCCTTTTGCTGCAGTATGAGGGACAGTTCGCGTCATCCTGTCCCGGTACGCTGGGGGCCGCTGCGGCGGGGCGGGATGGCGCGGGCAAGGTACCAGGCGAGGAGATTGCCGACCGCAAGGAGGAGCACGAAGAGGATAGGACCGATGAGATCCGTGGCCCGCTTAGGACCTTCCCATTGCAACAGGCGCAGGAGCGTGACAGCGGTCACCACGTTCTGAGAGGTAAGGAACAGCCAGCGCCACCGGAGCAGGAAGGCCGCCAGTGCCCCGGCCAGCATGACACCGGCCAGGATCTCGGCCCACGTCGGTTGGTAGAGGAACATCACGGTCAGGATGAAGCCGTCCAGGCCCACCAGCAGGATGGACGCGAACACAGTAACGGCCAGCATCATCGATCCACGCCTCACGTCGCACCGCCCCTTGCCGCCCCGACACCATGCCCCGGGCTATGGCTGTTGGACATGCTTTCCCCGGCACCAGCACGAACAGCATCAAGATCCTTCACGGCCCATCCGCTGCGCTGTTACGGTCCGAGCGATGCAGTATATGGCCGAACCTTCCCCGGATCCCGGCATGTTCGGATCGCGGTCGTTGCGGCACTGCTGGGCCGTTGGATTCTGGTGCCCGCGGGCTTCCACGGGTGGTTACGGCTCGCCGGGAGGCCTACCTGAAGGACATGACCACAATGGTCAAATATCGGCATTGGATGGACTATCAATGACGCGCACCCCATCCATACGGCGCCTGCGGAACCGTATGATGGCAGTGGCCGCCCACTTCGCCCGTAGCGACCAGCGGCACTGGGCCGAGGTGCTGAATGGGCTGGCGACGCGACTAGATACTGAGCCAGGTAGCGTCGCTCGCGCCGTGCTAGCCCTGTTCGAGGGGCCGGGTGCCTGGAACGTGACGCCGACCGATGGCGCCTGGGCGCTCGACAGCATCGTCCTGACCACTGATGGCGTGGCGAAGGACCGGCCTGGCGTGACTTGGGAGGAGGTGCTGGATTACCCGCGTCAGCGCCACCGCATGTATCAGGCCGCGATGGACCTATGGCTGAGGACGGGCGACCACAACTCGCTGCCGCGGGGCGAAGGAGAACCAGTGAAACTCGTCGACTACGGCTGGGGCTGCCAGATCTGGGCGCGAGGTGGCGCCTATTTCATGCGCTATGACCGTGGCGGGCATCAGGCCGCGTGGCGGGAGGACGCGATCTCGGAAGACGAGGCGCGATGGGGCATACTCGGGGGCAAGCACTTCACATTTCTCATTCTTGCCGTCACGAACCGCCTCCGCACTGCCGGGGTCGATGCCTGGACGGGTAGCCCAACACCCCTGCCGGAGCCGTAAACCGAACGGGGACATGACTGGACATGTTCAAGCGCCGTGGCTTTCCTGATCGCGCAACGGTGGAGTAGCCAGCATCGACGAGAAGACATGAGAGATCACCGGATCCCAGCGGTACCGCTCAACTAGGGCATAGGTCTCAGGTATGAACTGGCCGTCCCTACTCCATATCCTTCTTTGAGTTACGAGCATCGCCGTCACCCTCCTGCTGATCCTGTATCTATGGGTGTACGAGGTTTTCCAGCCAAGCACGCCATTCTCACGCTTGCAGCAACGTATCGAGATCGCGCGCCTCACCACGATCCTCGACCGACCGCGAGTGATCAATGGCTTTCCGCTCGCCGCCGGAACGGCAGTCGTATGGGAGGATGCATCCCACCGGCGCCCCCAGGCCGCGACCCTGCCTGCCCCCACGGAGGTCCTTGGTGTCTGCATGAACGGCTTCCTGCGCGTCGTGGAAGGCGGGTGGGTCGTTGGTCTGGCAGATGCACAGACTATCGACGATTGGACCTGCGCGAAGGGTGAGGTCGAACTGACCGCTGCGGGGCGGCTGCGGAACTGCGAACTGTCGGGCACGTCGACATAGCGGGGCTGGATCCTGCCACCGCGCACGAGTGTCCAGCCACGACAGGAACTGCGACAAGTGTGGCTGCAGTTCGACTTCGCGTCTCCGCTCGACAAGCCTCTGAAATCTCCGGTGGTAGGAGGGATGCCTTGGATCATCGCCTTCCACGAAGACGGCTCGCCGCTGGAAAGCACTTACGACCGTGCGGCCCCGTACCCTGTGGCGGGGCAAGAACTCTCAGGGGACGTTCGGTGGGAATACGATCCGGCTACCTACGGGATGGGACGCGATCGCCCGCCCGTGTCAGTCACCGGCTTCGTCTACGACGGCGGAGCACGGAGGCACCTCGTCCTGCCCTGACCAGGATCGGCGACGCCGAGGCAGGAAGGGAATCGGTGAGCCTGCTGCCCTAGGCCGTGATCGTCTAGGTGATCTCGGCGAGCGCCGTCGCCCAGCTGGTGCGGACTGCAGCCCCGTCGAGAGCTACCGTAGGACTGGCGCTCCGCAGTTCGAGGACTCCCCGGCCGTGGCTAAGCCGCCCGCACGGATCATCATGCGTGGAAAACATTGCACTCCGGCACACCGATCCGAAACGCGTTGGCTTTCTGAAGGAGACCAAGCCCTGATCGTCTCCGCCCTGGGCCGTGGCGGCTACTGCGCCGCAGCGCACATTTCTGCGGTTTGCGCCTTGATCTGAGCAAGTCGCCCCCGAAGCTGGTCGGGGTTGTTGCCGTAGAACTGCGGTAATGCGAAGGCACCACCCGGACGTGTCGCTGCGTCCGGAGCAAGCTTGCCCAGCTCAGTGCGGACACGGGTTGTCTGGTCTCGGATGCCACGAAGGTTCGCCTCGCCACAGGGGTACGGCATGGACCAGCGGTACCGGTTCCGGCTGTTGGCGGTGATGGCGCCCTGCCGGGCCGCCTCGTTCTCGGCACAGGCAGGAGTGATGTCACCTAGCACCGTTTCGACCTCCTCCACGCTCTGCTCGACGCCCCGCCTGCGTTCCTCGAAGTCGCGGACCATCTTGTCACGCGCTTCTTGCACACTGCGCTCCTGCTCGACGCGTGCTGCCGCCTGACGGGCATCCTCCGCTGTGCGCCATGCCTGTTCCAACTTCACCTGCACCGCAGTGATGCGCTCGCCAGCCTTGGAGGCTTCCAGATCGGCCAGGGTGATACCTAGGGGATTGCGGGCGGTGTCATTCAGTCGATCTTGCAGCCCCCGGCGACAGTCGGTGCGGAGGGCGCCCATCAGTTCGGCCGGGGCGTCCTTGTAGATCGCGTCATCCAGTCCCCCGATCAGGCGCACGCAATCCAGAGTGCGGCGGGTGATGCGCGGCTCCGCTGTTTCGGTTCTCGAGAGCTGCATCCGATCCGCGAACAGAGCAGCGAGCTGGTCGTCGGTCGCGTCGACCAACTTGTTGCCGCATCCCGCCAGACTCAGGAGGGAGAGCATCAGCAGCATGGCCCCACCCTTGGCTGTAAAGCGGGTGCCCGGCGTGATGCGTTCGTGCAAACCTTGTACTCCAAACCATGCCCGGCATCAGCCAGGTCCTTCCCGAGTGCCTTCATGACACCCCGTCGGTCATCTGCCTAATCCAGGACCTTAGAGAAGCTGTGGGCGGCGATCCATCAGTCAAAAGGCATCTATCTGTGAATCAGCGCATCGCTTAAACCCCCTATCGACGTCCAAGACTGACCCCAGCGCAGGGAAATTCAGCTACCTAGGAAAAAAGAGCATTAAGCGATATCGAACGGGGTCGGATTAGGACGTCGATAGGAGTCGACATTCGGAGCCGATCCACAGCAACTCATCTGTGCTAAGAAGTGCCGCTATCACAGTGGGCACTGCTCACCGTTCGCGCTGCTCTCCGCAATGCCGCTATCTCCGAGCTAAATGGACAGCACTCGTGCGCCGTTCAGCGCGGATCTCAGTGCGGTCCGGACAGAATGAAGCTTGCCACCTACAGTTTATCCTGAACGGTGTGGGTCGCCGCGCAGACGGTGCTACGGAATTGATTGAGGGGGATTTTCAGATAAGAGATACCGTTCGCTTCCGGCTCAGGCATACGCCCTCCTCTGAGGTTGATCTGAAGCGCGTCAAGCAGCAGAGCTGGAAACGCTAGCGTACGGTCACGCGCTTCGCGCATCTGAACGAAAGCTTCTTCTGTCACACCACCGCGGAGGTGGACGTTGTGGGTGACTTGCTCCGCGACCGTCGACTCCCAGCGCGGCTCACGACCACCAGGCTGGTAATCGTGGCCAGTGTAGACCCGTGTCTCCGGCGGCAATGTCAGGATGCGTTGGATGCTGTGATAAAGCGCATGAGTGTCGCCTCCGGGGAAGTCGGTCCTCGCGGTGCCACCATCGGGCATAAAGAGCGTGTCATGCACGAAAGCGGCGTCACAGACGACATAGGTGACGGAAGCTGCGGTATGCCCTGGAGAGAAGAAGACCTCTGCCTCGAGATGACCGATCTGGAAGCGGTCACCATCCTTGAATAGTCGGTCCCATTGAGACCCGTCGGCAGGTAGGTCGGGAAGGTGATAGATGCGTCTCCAGATATCCTGCACCCGTTTCACATGCTCGCCGATACCGGTCGGAGCACCGAACACGTCCTTCAGATAAGCGGCAGCTGAGAAGTGATCCGCGTGGGGGTGGGTATCCAGGATCCAATCCACGACCATTCCCTGCTCGCGCACGAAGGTCACCATCCGATCTGCAAAAGCCGTGTGGGTGCTGCGGTAAGCCCGGTCGAAGTCGAGGACGGGATCGATGATGGCACACCGCCCCGTCACCGGATCCGCGACGACATAGGCGATGCTGCTGGTATCCTGGTGATAAAAGCCTGTCACCGCCGGACGTTTGCTGGCCATCGCTCTCGCTTCCCCACTCATCGCGCTGCTGGCGACTTTGTACAGGCCAGGCCGCCGCCCTCCTATCTCATAGCCCTAGACGAAGTTGCTCCAATGGCTCGGCGTGGGCGTCCATCTCGCAATGGATGAGATCACCGAGGAGGGGATCGAGTTCAGCCAAAAGGCTGTCGATCACTCCGGCAACAGTGGCATGCGGCAGGGCTGGGCTGATGGCCTTCAGGTACCCGCGTGCCTCCCCTTTGGCCTCGCGAACCAGACAGCCGCTCCGAAGGGCCTGTGCCAGGACGGACCGCACCCGATGGGCGCTCACCGGATCAAGGATAGAGGTCGTTACGTCGGTCATGAATGGCCTCCAAACTGGGGATGCAGCAGGAGAACAAAAAGAGTACGATTCGGGTTGCTGCGTCTACCGTAAACTTGAGGGAAATGCCGTTCCAAAGATTTTTTTCCCATCCCCGGACAGCCCACGCGTCACGATCGGCGGACTTTTTGGTTCCCACCGGCGCTCAAGGCTGCTCTCGGCGTAGCCGAGTTTGAGCAGAAGATTCATAGCGTTGTTCAGGTCCAGGTTCAGTCAGAGTCAGCTCGATACGTGTTCGCTGCGATATCTCGAGCCGACCCGACTCTGGCACCCGGTCAACCGAGCTACTGCGCTATGGCCGGAAGGGCCTGTACCGAATGAATTACTTCTCCTGCGCGCGAATATTTTCTTGCTTACGCAGCGCATCGTTCCCGGCGGCAAAGGCCTGAGACCGTGCTCCTGACACCTCGCCGCTGGTGATGGACGCACCGCCTTTCTCACTTATGATCCATTGCCACTTGTTGGGTCCACGCGGGACGATCTTGACCTCCAACCTTGGCTTGCCGGATTTTGCCAATGTCAGCTCCTCTGGATGGTTGTGGGTCCGCAGTCGTCGCAGTTCAGCAGGTCAGCGGATCAGGTCACGGCGACCCCTCGTACCCGCCTTGGCTATTAAACGCCGCTATCAAGGTTACGCGGCCATGGCTCCGCTTAAAAGCCGGTGCTGGAGGACGGCGCCCGGTATTCCGAAGCTGTGTAGCAGAAGCTGCTTCAGCAGCTCCCTGTTGTCGGTCACCATCCGTTCCGGGACTGTTCGACTGGTATGAGGTATGCTCTGCGACTGAGGCAGAGGGACATCCGTGAACCATCGCCAGCTTGAGATCTTCCATGCCGTCATGATCAGCGGCTCGGCCTCCCGGGCTGCCGAACTACTTCAGGTCACCCAACCCGCAGTCAGCCGTGCCATCGCAGACCTGGAGGGGGCGATCGGATTTTCCCTGTTCGACCGCGTGCGAGGCCGCCTCGTCCCCACCCCGGAGGGCCAGCTGCTTTTTTCCGATGTTCGGTCCAGCTTCATCGGGCTCGATCGCCTTCGCGCCTCGGCGGCCCGCATTCGCGACTTCGGATCCGGGACGCTGCGTGTCGCCAGCCTCGCCGCCTATGGTAACACCGTGCTGCCCCGCGCCATCCGACTGTTCCGCGACCGGCATCCGGAGATCGCGATCACCTTCCAGATCGCCCTGTCGGCCCAGGTGCGGGAGCTGGTCGTCAACGGCGGCTTCAGCATCGGACTCGCCGCGGACGAGGTGGACCTCTCAGGCGTGGACCACCGGGTCTTCTCCACCGGCCGTGCCTGCTGCGTGATGCCACCCGGGCACCCCCTTGCGGCCAAGCCCGTCATCCGCCCAGCCGACCTAGACGGCGTCGCCTTTATAGCCCTGTCCGCCGAGGATCGGGCCCGGGCACGCCTCAATGCGGTGCTGGACGCAGCGGGGGCCCGTCCGAACGTGGTGGTGGAAACGCCTTTCGCCGCCACGGTCTGCGCCCTGGCCCTGGAGGGGATCGGTGTGGGGCTGTCGCAGGCCGTGGCGGCTGAGGGCTTCGTCGAGCGTGGTCTGGTGCTGCGGCCGTTCGAGCCGGAGGTCTACTTCAAGACCTTCCTGCTGTTCCGCCCCGATACGCAGAAGTCGAGGCTAGTGAAGGACTTCATCGCCGCCCTGCTTGCGGCACGCGACCGGGGAGCGCCGAAGGCGGCCCTGTCGCGCAGGCCGCGTCATTAGGCGCCCCGTGAGGTATTTCAGGCCGTGGCCGCCAAATGCTGTAGGGCCAGGAGCAGCTTCTCCAGATCGGCCCAGAGGTCGTCCTCCTGCTCCAGCCCGATGCTGATCCGCAGCACCGCGCCCTCGTGCGTCCAGGGGTTGGCGGTACGGTCACCCTTGACCGACATGGGCGCGATTAGGCTGCGTGTGCCGCCCCAGGAGGCGCCGATGGCGAAGACATCCATCGCCGTCAGCGCCGGGTTCAGCGCCGCCTCGGCCCCCGGCTTCAGCACGATGCTGAAGACGCCGCCCGAGCCGCCGATATCACGCGCCCAGAACTCATGCCCCGGGCAGGACGGCAGGCAGGGGTGCAGCACCCGGTCCACCAGCGGGTGGCCGTCCAGGCGGCGCGCGAAGCCCTCCGAGACCCGGCCGACATGCGCGAGGCGGAGGCCCATGGTCTCGATGCCACGCAGCGCCAGCGAGACCTCGTCCGGCGAAACGCCGACGCCGAGGCTGCGCAGCACCTCCTTCATGCGCTGGCGCAGGGCGATGTCCCTGACCGTGATGGAGCCCAGCAACAGATCGGAATGGCCGCCCACATACTTGGTCAGCGCCTCGGCCGCGAAGTCGCAGCCATGGTCCAGCGGCTTGAACAGCAGCGGCGTGCACCAGGTGTTGTCGCAGCCGACCAGCACGTCCTTCGCCTTGGCGGCCCGCACGATGGCCGGGATGTCCTGCACCTCCATGGTGCCGGAGCCAGGGGATTCCACCCAAATCAGCTTAGTGCGATCCGTGATCAGGTTGGCAATCCCGGCGCCGACCAGCGGGTCGTAGATCGTGTAGTCGATGCCGCGCGGCGCCAGGTAGTCGCGGCAGACGTTGCGGACCGGGCCATAAGCACTGTCGGGTACCAGCACATGGTCGCCGGGCAGCAGGAAGGTCAAGAAGACCAGCGTCACCGCCATCTGGCCGGACGGCACCAGCACGGTGCGGACACCGTTGTGCAGCGCCGTCAGCTGCGCTTCCAGCGTTCGCGTGGTCGGGGTGCCGTGTAGGCCGTAGGTGTAGCCATCGAAGCCACGCTGGCTCCGAGCCGCAAAGCTCTCACCATCTGGATAGGTGATCGTGGACGCGCGGTAGGTCGGCACTGCCAGGCTGCGAAAGCCTTCCTGGGCGACTTCGGGGTGCTGAACGCAGTGGGTCAGGTCGTGCATGGGTGCTCTCGGTCCGGTGGGGTGGCGCGGTGGTGGAGGGGCGTCAGCGGATGGGCGGGGCATATTGCAGCCCGCCCTGGGTCCAGAGCTGGTTCGCACCGCGCGGGACACCCAGCGGCGTGATGGTGCGGTCCCAGACTTCGGCATAGTTGCCGACCTGGCGAATGACATCGAAGGCCCAGCGGTTGTCGAGACCCATGGACTTGCCAAGGTCGCCATCCACGCCCAGCAAGCGGCGGACGTCGGGATTGGTGCTGCCGAGGGCGTTCTCGACCGTGGCGGAAGTCAGCTCCATCTCCTCTGCCGCAAGCATGGCGAAGTGTGTCCAGCGGACGATGTCGAACCATTTGTCGTCGCCCTTGCGAACCAGCGGACCCAGGGGCTCCTTGCTGATCACCTCGGGCAACAAGGTGTACTTGTCGGCGGCCGCGCCCTCGCCGTAGCGGAAGGAGGCCAGGGCGGAGGCGTCCGTCGAGTAGCTGTCGCAGCGCCCGTTGCGGAAGGCCGCCCGCAGCTCGTTGACGTTGTCGATCAGCACCGATGTCAGATGCATACCGGTCCGGCGGAAGTAGTCGGCTACCGCCAGCTCGGTCGTCGTGCCAGGCATGATGCAGATGGTGGCCCCGTCCAGTTCCTTGGCCGAGCGGACGCCAGACGAGCTATGCACCATGAAGGCGGTGCCGTCGTAGAAGGTGATGCCTGCAAAAAGCAGGCCGAGGCTCGTCTCGCGCCCCAGGGACCAGGTCGCCGTCCGCACCAGCAGGTCGATCTCGCCGGACTGCAGGGCGGTGAAGCGGTTGGTGGAGGTCAGGGTGACAAACCGGACCTTTCTGGCATCACCCAGGGCCGCGGCGGCGACGGCGCGGCAGAAGTCCGCCTCGCTGCCCTGCATCTCGCCGCGACTATTCGCGAAGGCGAAGCCCGGGTTGGTGCCGGACACGCCGCAAGCGACCGAGCCTCGGGCGCGGATGGCATCCAGGGTCGGCGATCCAGACCCCTGAGCCCAGGCACTGGCGGATAACAATGTGGCGGCGAGACACGACAGCATGGTCCTGAGCATGGGCGGCTCCTGAGGCGGATGCGACCTGCAGACCATGTCGCAGAACGTCTCATCTCCGGAACTGACCAGAGGCATGGATTCCATGTCTAAATGTTATGGACTGGTGCTGTGCGTCATGCGGCGGTCCAGGATCTCCGCCCAGGATGGTGAGCGTCCGGTACTCGACTGCGCTTTAAAGTCCGTGGGCGGTCGGAGTCCCGCTGCCGGAGGACCTCACCGCTCTCGGTCCAGCCGGTCGAGGAACCCGCAAATGAGGTCCGTGATCCTGTCCGGTAGGTCCAGGCTCGGCAGATGGGACGCCTCCGCCAGCGCATGGCCCTCGGCGTTCGGCAGGGTCGCCACGATGTGGCGGCAGCGGCCCTGGATGTGCGGGAAGTCGAGCGCTCCCCAAAGAACCAGAGTCGGCACGGCGATCTCGCCCAGGCGGCCGTAGGCAGGCGCGACATCGCGGTTCAGCCCGGTGGGCGGAGAACGGAGCGCGATGGCATGCATGTCCAGGAACAGCCGCCGGGCCTCGCCCGCCACGCGGCCCTCGACGGCCAGCGCGCCATCCAGCCACAGCCGCGCCTTGACCGCATTCACCGCGTCGAGGTCCCCGGCTGTCAATCGGCGCTAACGAGCTCCCGCAGCACCCCCATCACGGCGTTCCGCTGGTTAGGCGGCACGCCTTCATGCCTCGCGCGAAATGCTCATGCGAGCCGCCCGCGGAGGAGACGCGCACGGGTCACCATATGCGCCTCCCTGCCTTCACCCTCGCCGATATTCCCGGCCAGCCCAATCTTTCTCTTCTATCTCATAAACACGGCATCGAACCATGCCTGTGCGGTGCGCGCATGCGCCTCCTCCGTCAGGTGCACGCCGTCCGTCAGGTCTGCCGTGGTGTAGCTCACGGGCACGTAAGTAGCGTCGATGCCTTCCGAGTGCGCCTCGGCCACGACACCGGGGAGCTGCGCATTAATCGCGTCGCGGATCTCGTTGGCGTCGGCGCGGAACGGCAGCAAGGCGGCGTCAATTGGCGGCAGGGATGCCAGGAAGATGTCCACGTCCGGCGCGATGGAGGCAATGCCCCGCATGATCGAAAGAAGCTCGCCCGGCACGGTCTGTGCCGCATCGCCTTCCCGCATCGCGTCGTTCGTGCCGAGCATGAGAAGCACGACGTCCGGAAGTGTCTCCCTCGCGAGATCCCCCGCAAAGGTAGCAACCTCGGTCGCGGTGATGCCAGAAACGCCGAAGTGGTCACGATCCGGCAGCGCGGCCGATCCATTGGAACGCGAGCCGACGAAGTCGATCGAGAAACCATTCAGGGTCGCCAGGTCCCAAAGCGGCTTGCGATAGCTCTCCCACACCGCTTCGTTCTTGCTGTTGTCGTACCCATGCGTGTTGGAGTCACCCAGCGGCAGGATGCGCAGCGCTGCGGGGCCCGTCTCGTCGTAAAACGAGAAGCTGGCCGCCCCAGGGCGGAAGAGGTCGGCACTCGCGCCAGTGATCTCCTGGCCGCCGTAGCTCGCACCGACGAGGTAGAGATTACGATCGGTGTCGGCCGAGCCGCCATAGGCGTCATACAGGAATTCGATCTGGACGTTGTGAAGCCCGGTACCCCAGTCTCCCCGCACGGTCAGCGTATCCACCTCGCCTGATGCGCGCAGCGCGGAGGCCGAAAGAATTCCGCCAATCTGCACCCCGTCCACCCGGACAATGTACTGTGCGTCGCCGAGGTAGGCTTCCTGGTTGAGAAGAAGGGTCAGGCTCTCAGAGCCAGAGCCAATCGTCAGGTTGTTCGGGAGGCTCGTCTCGTTGGTAAAGGAGAAACTGGCTGTACCAGGACGAAGCAGATCGGCGCTTGCGCCGGTGATCTCCTTGCCACCGTAGCTCGCGCCGAGGAGGTAGAGATTGCGGTCGGTGTCGGCCGAGCCACCGTAGGCGTCATAGAGGAACTCCACCTGGACCGTATGGCTCCCGCTTCCCCAGTTCCCGAGCACGGTGAGCGTGTCCGCTTCGCCAGATGCACGCAGCGCCGACGCCGACAGAACGCCACCAATCTGCACCCTATCCACCCGGACGATATACTGGGCGTCGCCGAGATAGGCTTCCTGATTGAGCCGCAAGGTCACGCTCTCAGAACCAGACCCGATTGTCAGATTGCTCGGGGGGCTGGTCGGGTCGGGAGCGGGGGGGATCGGCTCGTTGAAAAACGAGAAGCTGGCTGCCCCGGGGCGAAAGAGGTCGGCACTCGCGCCGGTGATCTCCTTGCCGCCGTAGCTGGCGCCGACGAGGTAGAGGTTGCGATCGGTGTCGGCAGAACCGCCGTAGGCGTCATACAGGAACTCGATCTGGACGGTATGGTTCCCGCTGCCCCAGTTCCCGAGCACGGTCAGCGTGTCCACCTCGCCGGACGCACGCAACGCGGAAGCCGAAAGGATCCCGCCAATCTGCACCCCGTCCACCCGGACGATGTACTGGGCATCGCCAAGGTAAGCTTCCTGGTTGAGCAGGAGGATCAGGCTTTCGGAGCCAGAGCCGATCGTCAGATTGTTCAGGGAACTGGCCGGATCGGGAGTGGGGGAGACCGTCTCGTTGAAGAACGAGAAGCTGGCTGCCCCGGGGCGAAAGAGCTCGGCACTCGCGCCAGTGATCTCCTTGCCGCCGTAGCTCGCACCAACGAGGTAGAGGTTACGATCGGTGTCGGCCGAGCCGCCATAGGCGTCATACAGGAACTCCACCTGGACTGTATGGCTGCCGCTGCCCCAGTTCCCGAGCACGGTGAGCGTGTCCACCTCGCCGGTCGCGCGCAGCGCGGAGGCCGAGAGGACCCCGCCGATCTGCACCCCGTCCACCCGGACGATGTACTGGGCGTCACCGAGGTAGGCTTCCTGATTGAGCAAAAGGGTCAGGCTCTCAGAGCCAGAGCCGATCGTCAGGCGGTTCGGGGAAACGGACATAGGTTAGCCTTCCCGCCGAGATGTAAAACGAAGCGACGAATGTCGAGATTGCTTCGAAGGAAGCAGAAGTGGTCCGCCGTCCTGTCTCACGATGAGCGCGGCAACCATGACGCTGATAGTAACCAAACTGGCGCAGGTCTCGCCCGATAGTCCAATCTCGATCATTGGCATAACCACGTCGCCTCCTGCACAGCGAGCAGTGAACCCACCCGACAATTAAGCCCGTGCAATGTTTCAGCAACATATATGCCAGGAAAATTATCGAGATTTACGAGTGCGTTGGCAGGAGTTTCGCAGTCCAGATTGTGGGACTGTAAACCAAGCCGACAGCAAATTATGTTGCCGACATGGCCTCCTACAGAACCAGGGAGGGAATCTGTCAGGCGTACGTGGTCACGCTTGCCTTGAAGAATTGACACCGAGGGCGAGACAGACCGGCTCAGGATCATCCATGTCCCAGGCTGCGGCGCCTTCTGGCATGGCACGGTGTAGCCAGATTCAAATACAACAATCCGAACCTCACGCTGCAGCGCGAGGACGCCCAATCAGACATCCACCCGCCTGCCTCCAGCTGGGCGTTCATGCGCTCCGATCGTGCTCTATGTTCTGAGCTGCACTCGCGGCTGACCAATGCGGGACCGCAAGGCCGCGATCCATCGCAGGGATGGCTCGTCCACAGCGTGGGTGAACACCCAGGCCAGTATTAGCATTCCGACCAGATACAGGGGCGCCAATACCGCTTCGGGGACGCCCTGCAGATAGGACCAGGCGACAATGGTGTAGAGGGGCGGCACATGGACAAGGTAAAGACCAAAAGATATCCGTCCCAGGGACAGCGGGACTGAACGGGACAGACCGCGCGCCAGCCATGGCAAAGTCAGGGTGGCATAGATCAGCAGCGCCGCAGCAACACCGTTCACGAAGCCGCGTGGTTCACCCAGCTCCAATGCCTCCGGTACGCCGGGCAACCCAAGCCGCTCGTGCGCTCCATCGCCCATCCCGCCCACCACGAGGGCCACGATGAACGATGCGATCGGCAGCAGGATGCGGCTTGTCCGCAGCAGACCACGGCGGTGAGCCTCGTAGAGACCCGCGCCGAAGACGAACCCGATGTACGTATCTGGAAGCCAGAGCAGGATGGCCACGCCCGCCGCCAGCAAAGACCACAACCGCGTCGGCCCCTTCGTCAGCGCATAAAGCACGAAGATCCCCAACGATCCGAACAATTCGATCTGCATCGTCCACAGGACGTTGTTGAATGCCGAGTCACCACGCAGGAAGTTGCCCAGCAATCCGTCGGCTGCCGCGTGCCAGATGGGGTGGATCGTTCCTTGGTAGGTGTAGTCGAGCCACCGCGAAGGTGCTGGTAACGCTGCCTTCAGGGCGGATGCACTGTCGGGGAAGGCAGTCAGCCACCCCCAGGCCAAAAGGCAACTGGCAGTCACCGGCACTGCGAGCCGAAGATAGCGTGCCACAGAGTTCATGAGTAGCGAGCCTCGACACCGGTCAGCCGCGGCTGCCATGACGAAGCCGGAAAGCACGAAGAACACCGAGACTGTGGATCGGCTCCCAACCTTGACCCCTATCGGCGCCTGAAGATGACCCCGCCTAATGTCACTCGATGTTCTGTTTTCGAGGGCTAAATCTTTACTGGGCTAGGGTCAGCCATGGACGCCGATAGGGGTTAAACGCTTTGCTGATCCACAGCCTGTGCATCCCTAGCTTCGAGGGCATTCACGGCGAACCCTGGATCTACAAGACGCCTCACCATCCGGACTACAGGAGGGACCGCGTTGAGCGCATGGTGAAGGTGGCGCTCGCCACCTCGGCGGCCCCTACTTACCTGAGGGCTCTCCCGAACAACGGCTATCTGATGGTGGACGGCGGCCTCTGGGCCAACAATCCGATCATGAACGCCGTCACGGACGCGCTCGCCTGTTACGATATCAAGCGCTCGCAGCTCCGGGCTCTCAGCCTTGGCTGCGGGGAAACGGCCTTCACCGTCGATGCGGCACGGTCCGGGGGCGGTATGCTCCAGTGGAAGGACGCCATCAGGGCGGCGATGCGCGCGCAGTCGCACAATGCGCTCGGCCAGAGCGGGCTCCTGGTGGGGAGGGATAACCTCGTCCGGCTCGACGCGCCTGTCAATCGGCGTGCAAAATTGACCCTGGATCGGCGCGCAAAAATGACCCCGGTTGCGGGCGCGGTGATGGGCTAGTTGCGGTTTCTGAACCGCCAGCTGGCGTTGCCGGTCTCGATGATGTCGCAGTGGTGCGTCAGGCGGTCGAGCAGCGCGGTGGTCATCTTGGCGTCGTTGAACACCGTCGGCCATTCCGCGAACAACAGGTTGGTGGTGACCAGGATCGAGGTCTGCTCGTACAGGCGGCTGATCAGATGAAACAGCAGTTGACCGCCTGACTGGGCGAACGGCAGGTAGCCGAGCTCGTCCAGCACCACGAGGTCGAGACGGGTCAGCTGCTCGGCCAGGCGGCCGGTCTTGCCTGCGCGCGCCTCGGCTTCCAGGCGGTTCACCAGGTCGATCACGGTGTAGAACCGCGCCCGCCGCCCCAGGCGGATGCAGCTCAGCGCGATGGCCACGGCCAGATGCGTCTTGCCCGTGCCGGTGCCGCCGACCAGCACCGCGTTGCGCTGATCATCGAGGAACGCACCGGTGGCCATCTCCCGCACCAGCCCCTCGTTGATCGGGGTGTCCGCGAAGTCGAACTCGGCGATCTCCTTGATCAGCGGCAGCTTGGCCACGCCGACCTGATAGCGGATCGAGCGCGCCTGCTTCTCGGTAATCTCGGCTTCCAGCAGAGTGCCGACCAGCTGCTGCGCCGGATACTGCCGCTTGAGCGCGGTGCTGAGCAGCTCGTCATAGGCGGCTTTCATGCCCACCAGCTTGAGCTCGCTCATCAGCTCCAGCACCTGATGTCGTTCCATGACTTTGGCTCCTGAGGGTGTCGTAACGGGCGCAGTCGGCGATCGGCTCATGCCGCAGCCGCAATGCGTCGGGGGTGGCGATGTCCGGCGGGGTGGTTGCGGGACGCTGGCGCGACAGGGCGTTCAACACCACATCGCTGCTGCACAGGCCTGCCGCGAGCGCCTCGGCGCAGGCGGCCTCCACGGCGGGCAGACCGTCCAGGGATACAGCCTGCAGGATGGCCACCATCTGCCGGTCGCCATCCGCGCTGCCACGCAGCCGCCCCTGCACACGGCCCAGAGCGCCGGGCAGCACCCAACCCTTGAACGGGGCACCATTGCGCAGCGCACCGGGCTTGCGCGCCAGCACCGGCACGTAATGCCAGGGATCGTAGACGATCTGCTCGCGGCCAAAGCAGCGCGGATGCTCGCCGACCACCTGTCCGTCCTGGCGGATCAGGATCCGCTCGGCATAGGCATGCACCTCGACCGGCCGCCCGACCGCCTGCGCCATCACCGAGTAGCGGTTCTTGTCATAGGCCACGAGGCAGGTTTTGGAGACAGCTGAGGTGCGGGCGTTGAACCCGTCGAACGTCCCGACATAGGGCACCAGGGCCGGACGCTCCTGCTCGAACATCTCCCACACCGGGCAGTCGCGGCGCTCGGGATGCGGGTGGCTGCGGGCGTAAAGCACGCATTGCTCGAGTAGCCAGCCATTCATGTCATGCAGCGAGGCGAACTTCAGGCGTGGTTTAAAGAACCGGTTTCGCACCAGGCCGACCTGGTTCTCCACCTGACCTTTCTCCCAGCCCGAGGCCGGTGTGCAGGCCGTTGGCTCGACCAGGTAGTGGCTGCACATCTGCAGGAACCGGCGATTGAACTGTCGCTCGCGCCCAACCCCGACGACGTCGACGGCTGTACGCATGTTGTCATAGATGCCGCGCTGACAGGTGCCGCGGAAAAACGCGAACGCCTTGTCATGCGCATCGAACACCATCTCCTGGCTTTCGCGCGGATAGGCACGCACGAACAGCATCCGGCTGTGACACAGCCGCATCTGCGCCACCCGCACCGCGACCGTGGCGCCATGCAGCACCACGACCTCCTGCGACCAGTCGAACTGGTACGCCTCGCCAGGCTCAAAGCTCAGCGGGATATAGGCGTCTGAGGTGGCCGTGCCACGCTGCCGCTGTCGCGCCCGGGCGTAGCGGCGCACGGTATCGTAGCCACCGGTGAACCCCTGCTGCTGCAGGTCCTCAAACACGCGGATCAGATCGAGCCGCTCGCGACTGGGCAGCCGCTCATTGGCGCTGAGCCGCTGTTCCAGCAACTGCGTCCAGGCTCCGAGCTTGGGCCGCGGCTGCACCTGACGCTCGTAGGTGAAGGCTGTCTCGCCCGAGCGCAGCACCCGCCGCACCGTGTTGCGCGCCAGACCCAGCTCGCGCGTGATCTGCTTGATCGACTTGCCGTCCACGAAATGCGCCCGACGCACCCGGGCCATCATGTCCACCGTCAGCATCCCCCCGCTCCCCCTCTGAGGAGGGGCAGCATCTCAAATTTGGGGGGTCAGTTTTGAACGCCGATCACCCCGCCAGAGGGGTCAATCTTCCACGCCGATCCACAGTCTGGGATGTTGATCGTAAAGGGTGAAATCATGATGGTCTCCGCTATAGCCGGCATGCGGATCGATGGGAGAGGGCGTCCACCCATCTGCTATCCATATTGTCGATAGATGATCCGAGAGCCGACGGCCGCTCGGCATGATGCTTGGTAGATCGCCAAGGTTGAAATCGAACCTTCTGCCTGATGTTATCCATCGCATGGATACCAGAAACCTCGATCTTGGCCTGCTCGTCACGCTTGAAGCCCTTTTGGCAGAAGGGAACGTCACGCGTGCCGCACGGCGTCTGAACATGAGCCAACCCGCCTTGTCGGCCCGGCTGGCGCGGCTTCGTGACGCCCTCGGCGATCCGCTCCTCATTCCGGCACAGCGCGGGATGGTCCTGACCCAGCGCGCCGTCGAACTTCGGCAGCCATTGCATGAAGCGCTGGAGGGTGTCCGCAGGGTTGTGGCAGATGGAGCACCATTCGACCCTGCGACCATGCAGGCCACCCTGGTGATCGCCGCAAGCGACTACCAGCAGTATGCGCTGCTCACCCGGTTCTCGGTCGCGCTCAGGACCGAGGCACCCATGGTCCGCATCGCTTGGCGTGCTCTCGACGTGCTGGCGCTCGCCACACAGCTGGAGCGCGGCGAGGTCGACCTGGCCCTGGCAACGCCGGACCATGCGCCGGCGGCCATGCGCCAGCGTCAGCTCTACTACGAGAATTACATGGTGATCGCTCGGCAAGGACACCCGGCCGTGCAGGGCCGTCTCAACCTGGACATATTCTGCGCTCTGGAGCACGTCGTCGTGTCGCTCCAGGGCGGCGGGTTTTCGGGACCTGCCGATGCGGCACTAGAGGCCGTCGGCCGCCGCCGCACTGTAGCCTTGTCCACGTCGGGCTTTCTGATCGTGCCGGAGGTCGTATCCCGGTCCGACATGATTGCGCTGGTTCCTCGGCGTTTTGCCGATAGCTGGTCGGATCGCCTGCAAGTGCTGGAACCGCCAATCACCATTCCTGGCGTTACCGTAGCAAGTGTCTGGCACGACCGGACCACCAACCATCCGGCACAACGCTGGCTGCGTGAACGGCTGGCGACGTTGGCCGCCGAGGGGTAATACCGACTGAACTGAAGGCCGCGCGCGACGTTTTCCGAAATGCCATCGTTTCGGGAACGTCTGGGTGCTGTCGGAAGGATCCCGAGAGTCTGCCGTGGGTCGATAGCCGGCACGGGTCGCAGGCGCAGCCGGGAGGCCCGGTACAGAACATTTCAATTCTGCTCCCTCGTTGCGTCGCCACGGTCTGCTTGTGCAGCGGTCTCCTGCGAGCGCTGAGGACCCGCACTGTCCCGGATCAGGCACCATCGCGCTTCATCCGGATCAGGCATGCAGCCGGGCCAGAACGGCTCGGCGCAGAAGCGGTTCTCGCGGGTCAGCCAGCGTTCGGCTGCCAGGCAGCGTTGCCAATTCTCCGGCGTCGCTGCCGGACCATCCAGATACAGGGTCTTGAGCCATGCCATGCCGAGCAGTTCGGTGGCAGGCAGGAGTTCGGTCACCCAAGGCCATTTGGCCGGCATGGCCGGGCGCGCAACGGCGGTCGCCCCTCTCGAGACAGCACGGCGGTAGCCCTTCAGGAAGTGGGATTCCAATCTGACACCGAAGGTGCCGCCATCCGTCCCGATCAGCGTCTCCAGCACCGTCAGGTCGCAGCCGCCCGGCAAGATCAGTTCGGTCGGGAACGCCATGGCCATGCCCAGGAACGTCCCGGCCCGCGCGAACAGGTCGATCTCGAAGAAGTAGCCGAGCACACGCATTCGGCTCGCTGTGGAGCGGATGCTGGCGGCTTCGTCGCCAGGACGGATGCCGCGCCATTGCCGGAGCAGGACGGACCAGACCGCCGCAGCGTCGCCATACCCGGCCGCCGATGCCGCCCAATGGCGCTCCAGGTCCAGCGAGATGCCGCGTCCACCCGTGCTCCGCGCTTCGGCGATCATGCGCTGGATCACCTCCTGTGCTCCGGTGCCTCCCCAGGAAACGACCTGGACCAGGTGATGCATGGCGGGCGAGGCATCCAGGTAGGCCTGAAGCATGTAGCCGACGCCCTGCGCCACCAGCCCGCCCTGGCTCTGGCCGGTCAGCACGACCTCGCCGCCGCCCCGCATATCCCGCGCGTAGGAGGCGGCATCCCGGATCATCTCCAGCGCCGCCGTGGAGGTGAACTGCGCGCGGCCGAAGGTCAGGCCAGAAGCCCAACTCCGGAAATCCCGGTGCTCGAAGACGTGGGTTCCGGCGATGGCGTAGATCCGGTGGGGCGCGCTGCCGCTCCCAGGCACGCGTTCCAGGGCCACAGCCGCGAACCCGCTGAACATGTCGCCGTAGAGCTTCACGGGGCGGTAGTCGGGAAGCTGGCTGAGGTCGGTCTGCAGCACTGGCGCCACGCCTGTCGCCCCGGTGCCTGGCAGGCGAATATCGTAGGCCATGTCTGCGGCCACCACGGTGGCGTCATCCAGGCTCCAGAGCTGCGGCAGGCGGGATCTCCGGTCCCTCATAACGTCGCGGCCGCTGCTGCGGGGGAGGTAGAGCGTCGAGGCGCTGCCTTCCGGAAGCCTCAGGTTCTGCACGTCATCGAGGTGGAGCTCCAGCCGAAGCTGCTGCCCTGAGCCGCTCCACGTCGCGCGGATGCCATGATGCGCCAGGATGTCCTGCGCAACGGGCGCGAGACCGGGCAGTGAAAGTGTCACCTGATGCGAGCCGTTGCCGGATTTGCGGGCCGGTTCACCGCAACGGTCTGCCGGGAGTTCCGCGGGCCCGTGGCCCATGACCTGCACCGGCTGCGCCCGCACTTGGGCAGGCATCAGGAGCAACAACAACACGAGCCCCGTTCGAAGGGCACCGGGAAAGAACGTGGGTGCGGGCCAAGTCATGGAGCGCTTCGTACTACGCGAAGTGCGGGCAACACAGGAATGCGAGGCCAGGCGTCCGGCATCTCGCTCCAGCGGCGGGGGCACGCCCTGTCTTTCAGGCAGCGGATGCCCCTGCCCGGATGCAGGGCTGACCCGCCGAAAGCACACTTCAGCAAAAACATATTCTTATCAATCATCGGGGGGGCGGTCCTGGCGGCGATGCGGGGGAGCTGTCAATGCCGATCCACATCAGTGAGCGAACCTCCATTCCGCTCGGCCGAGGCCCCGCTTATCTACCGGCGATGAGCATCGATACTCCCCGTGCCAATACCCTGCCTCTTGCCCTGACCATGGGTGATCCCGCCGGCATCGGGGGAGAACTCAGCCTTGCCGCCTGGCAACACCACGGGGGCAAGCAGGGGCCTGCCTTCGTGGTGCTGGATGATCCGGAGCGACTTGCGTCCCTGGCCCGGCACCTTGGCATGGCGGTACCGATCCACGTCGTGGATGGCCCGGAGGAGGCAGCAGTCGTGTTTCCCCATGCCCTGCCGGTCCTGCCGGTCCGCCTGCTCCAGCCGGTCCAGCCCGGCCAGCCCAATCCGGCTCATGCCCCGGCAGTGCTCAAATCCATCGAGCAGGCCGTGCGGCTGGCTGAGGCGGGACGGGTGGGAGCCGTCGTGACCAACCCGATCAGCAAGGCCACGCTGTACCAGGCTGGCTTCCGCTTCCCCGGGCATACGGAATATCTCGGCGCGCTGACGGGCACGTCGGCGCCACCGGTCATGATGCTGGCGTGCCCGAGCCTGCGGGTGGTGCCGGTGACCATCCATGTGTCGCTGCTCCAGGCACTGGCGGCCTTGACGACGGCGGAGATCGTGCGCCAGGGGCGAGTGCTCCACCACGCCCTCCGGCAGAACTTCGGCGTCACCCATCCCCGCATCGCGGTGGCAGGGCTGAACCCCCATGCCGGTGAGGGTGGCGCGATGGGCGACGAGGAATCCCGTATCATCCAGCCCGCGGTCGATATCCTGCGGGCAGAGGGAATGACAGTGACCGGCCCACTGCCGCCGGACACCATGTTCACCGCACGCGCACGGAACAGCTATGACGCGGCGCTCTGCATGTATCATGACCAGGGCCTGATCCCGTTGAAGACGCTGGACATGGACGGCGGCGTGAATGTCACGCTCGGACTGCCGATCCTGCGAACGTCACCCGATCATGGCACCGCATTCGACATCGCGGGCAAAGGTGAAGCCCATCCGGGCAGTCTGTTGGCCGCTCTCAGCATGGCTGCCGACATGGCTGCCCGCACGCCCGCACAAGATGGAGACATCCGTTGAGCAGCATTCAACGTCCTGACATCCGCCTCGGCATCAATGTCGATCACGTCGCGACGGTCCGGAATGCCCGCGGCGGCATCCATCCCGACCCGCTCGCGGCGGCATTGGTCGCCCTGGAGCACGGCGCGGACAGCATCACGATCCATCTGCGCGAGGACCGACGTCACATCCGTGATGCCGATGTGACGTCGATGCGGCAGCAGATGCCGGGGCCCATGAACCTGGAGATGGCGGCCACCGAGGAGATGCTGGCCATCGCCATGGCGGTGCGGCCCCATGCAGTCTGTCTGGTGCCGGAACGGCGGGCGGAGCTGACAACAGAGGGCGGGCTGAACGCCGTCGGCCAGTCCATGCAGCTCTTCCCGATCATCAAGGCTCTTTCAGCCGAAGGCGTCAGGGTGTCCCTGTTCCTGGACCCCGACCCGGCGCAGATCGCCGAGGCAGCGAAGCTCGGCGCCGGGGCAGTGGAGTTGCACACCGGCACCTATTGCGAGGCCCTCGCTGGCCCGGCGCGTGAGGCCGAACGGAACCGCCTTGTTGCCGCTGCCCGTGAGGTGGCCGCGCACGGCATGGAATGCCATGCGGGCCACGGTCTCGACTACGAGACGGCGGCCGAGATGGCGGCGGTTCCCGAGATCATCGAACTCAACATCGGACACTTCCTGATCGGCCAAGCCATCTTCGATGGACTCGGAGCCACCGTAGCTCGGATGAAGCAAACCATGCGGGACGCGCGATCACGTTGAGCGCGGGTGTGGAACGGGGTGGGAGGCAGTCCGACCCTGCCGGTCCGCCGTCGAGGCGGCAGCGCGGGTCGAACCAAGCGACGGACCGCCCGACCACCCACCGCCTGGGCTGCACGGCACAGCCCTATCGTCCTGGTGCCATGCCGATCAGGGCGAGGATGACGGACTATGCATGGCCCAGACGAGATGCGGCACAAACCCGATCGACGGCGCGCAGCGCGCACGCAGTGAGTGCGTTGGCCGCCGCAACGGTGCCGATCCTTACCCTGCGGTGATCCCGGCTTGTTTGATCACCGACGCCCAGCGCCCGTAGTCCTGCTGGACAAGTTCCCTGAAGGCTTCAGGGGTCGTCGGCGTCGGAACCATGCCCTGCGCTTCCAGGGCGCCGATGGTCGCGGGTTCTGCCAGCCAGGCGTTGAGGTCGGCATTTATCCGCCGCACCAGGCTGCCCGAAAGCCCGGCAGGACCCAGGAGACCATACCACAGGTCTGCCTGCACGCCCGGAAAGCCAGCTTCCGCCAAGGTCGGTACGTCGGGAGCTGAAACAGAGCGACGCTCGCTGCCCACGGCCAGCATGCGGATCTGGCCTTCCTTCGCCAGCGGCAACGCGGTGTGCACCGGCAGGAACATCGCCGCCACCCGCTTGCCCAGGAGGTCCTGGATGGCGGGGGCGGAGCCACGATAAGGGATGTGGGTCAGCTCCACCTTCGCCGTCAGTGCGAACAGGGCCATGCCGAGGTGCTGCGGCGTGCCGTTGCCGGGGCTCGCGTAGTCGACCGCGCCGGGCTTGGCCTTCGCGAGTTCCACGAAGGCCCGCGCATCGCGGGCGGCGACATCGGGATGCACGACGAGGACCAGGTCGCCACGTGTCAGCAGGGCGATGGGCGTGAAGCCCTTCACCGGATCATAAGGTACCTGCTGGAACAGACTGGCGTTCATGACGAAGGTGTTGGGCTGCATCATCAGTGTCCGCCCATCCGGTGCGGCGCGGGCAACGGCCTGGGTCCCAATCAGCCCGCTGGCCCCCGCCCGATTGTCCACCACCACCGGCTGGCCTAACCGCGGCTGCAGGTGTTGGCTGGCGAGGCGGGCAAGGATGTCCGGCCCGGTGCCCGCGGTGTAGGGCACGACGATGGTGACTGGTCCGTCCGGGTGCTGCTGCTGCGCCCAGGCGTGGCGGCCGAGAAAGGGAAGAAGGGCAAACGACGCCAAGCCGCGACGCGGCAGGGTGAGGGGGCGCATGGGCGTTTCCTGGGTGATCTTCTTTGGCACGGACCCTGACAAAATAAGCAGACGTCTGTCAATAAGTTCCGTGTTCCCCCCTGGGGGGCAGCACGCGCGCAGCGGCTAGTTGCCTGGGCTTCGCTTCAGCGGAACCCGGATGGTCGTGTCGTGATAAGACAACAGTCGGTCCAGCAAGGCGCCCAGCGCCGCCGCCTCGGCGCCCGACAGGGGTGCCAGCAGGCGCTGCTTGGCCCGCTCTGCGGCAGGGCCAACCCGCCGCAGCAGGTCGTGACCCTCCGGGGTCAGGGTCAGCACATGGCGCCGCCGGTCGGTCCCGTGGCGTTCCCGGGCCAGCAGCCCACGCGATTGCAGGGTGGCAACCACCATGCCGGTCGTGGAGCGATCCAGGCCAACGGCCTTGGCCACGCCAATCTGGTCCAGTCCCGGCTGCTCCCGCAACGCCACCAGGATGCCGTATTGCGTCGTGGTGACATCGAAATCACCGCATTCTTCAGCGAAGATGGACATCGCCACCTGGTGGGCGCGCCGCAGCTTGAAGCCCGGACGAGCGTAGAGCACCTCGAGAGGACCGGCAGGCTCGTCGCCGGGCATCCGCGCGGCGGGCGGGGTCGCTTTTTTGGTCAGTGGCGTGGCCTTTTGAGTCGATCTGCGGATGTTTGCCGCAAGACCGCGGCTGCATCCATCCCGGCTGAATGGATCACAGTAAGAATAGGCAGACGTCTGCCGATATTGACGCCGCAGTTCTGGCATGGAATCGTCGGCGCCAAAGCGCTGAAAAGGAGACGCTGATGCCCCCCGCCACCCCGGACACTTTTCAGGTCATCATCGCAGGCGGCGGGCCGGTCGGGACGGGCTTGGCCATCGCCCTCGGGCAGCGCGGCATTCGCTGCGCTTTGATAGAGCGGTACAGGCAGCCGCAGCCGATCCCCAAAGGGCAGAACCTGACGCAGCGGACAATGGAGCACTTCCACTTCTGGGGTGTCGAGCAGGCGCTGCGCGCCGCTCGCACCATCCCCAAGGAATACGGCATCGGCGGAATGACCGCATATGGCACCTTGCTCGGCGACTATCATTACGACTGGCTGCAGCGCGAACTGGTTCGGCCTTTCTACTTCACCGACAACGAGCGCCTGCCGCAATACGCGACCGAGGCGGTGCTGCGAGCACGGGTGGCCGAGCTGCCCTCGGTCACCACATTCTATGGATGGTCAGCCGAGGCCGTGAGCCAGGACGACGACGCGGTCCGTCTTGTGATGGCCGATCGCGATGGCGGTGCTCGGCGAGAGCTTTTCGGAAGCTACGCGGTGGGCTGCGACGGGAGCCGGTCCACGGTCCGTGAAGCGGCGGGGATTCCCCAGACCCGTTCGGACCACGATCGGCTGATGGTGCTGCTGGTATTTCGCTCGCAGCGCCTGAACGAACTGCTGAGCCGCTATCCCGGCAAATCCTATTACAACGTGCTGCATCCGGACCTGCGTGGCTATTGGCAATTCTTCGGCCGTGTCGACCTTGATGGCGGCTTCTTCTTCCACGCGCCCGTGCCGCCCGGCACCACCCGGGACAGCATGGACTTTGCTGCCTACCTGCAACGTGCCGCGGGCGCCGAATTCGATGTCGCGCTCGAATATGTCGGCTTCTGGGACCTGCGCTTCGCCATCGCCGACCGTTATCGCGAGCGCCGGATCTTCGTGGCCGGGGACGCTGCGCATAGCCACCCACCCTATGGCGGCTACGGCATCAACACCGGGCTGGAGGATGCCGCGAACCTTGGATGGAAGCTGGCTGCGACGCTGCAGGGCTGGGGTGGCCCGGCCCTGCTGGACAGCTACGACGCCGAACGCCGCCCCGTCTTCGCATCCACCGCGCAGGACTTCATCGAAAAATCCATCCACGCTGACCGTGACTTCCTGGCTGCATTCGATCCTGCCCGCGACAGCGAGGCTTTTGAGGCAGAGTGGACAGCGCGCCAGTCGGGCGCAAGGAGCGAGGTCGCTTCCTTCGAGCCCAACTACGAAGGCTCGCCGATCGTGCCGGACGGGGCAGGGCAGCCGAGCGCCCTGGGATCCCATAGCTTCAAGGCGCGTGCAGGACACCACCTGGCACCGCAGCCCCTCCCGGATGGCGGCGACGTATTCCGCGAGCTCGGCACCGGGCTGACACTGCTGACCACGGTGCCTGACGGTCCCGCCAGCACCGCCTTCCAGGACGCCGCTGCCCAACGGGGCTTGCCTTTGCAAGTGGTCGCTATCGGCGCGGATGCGGCCGCCGCCTATGAAGCCAATTCCATTCTTGTGCGACCGGATCAGTTTGTTGCATGGGCCGATGGCGCCAGGCAGAGCTGCGTTGAGGAGGTCCTGGAAAGGGCGGTTGGAATGTCCTGACGACCGTGCGGCGCCAAGGCGAACTGATGGTTTGATCGAAAGCCGCCCCGGGCAGCAGCGAAGCGCCGTGCCGCAGCTACTGGCCGTCACGTTGATCGGCCAGCAGCCCCGCGAACGTCCCCGCCACGATCAGGACGGCGCCGATCAAAGCCGTGACAGGCTCGGACAGGAGGAGGTGGGCCAGAGCGAAGCCGAACAGGGGCTCGGTTCCCATCAGGAAGCCGACCCGGGTCGGGCCGCTGCGGCGGACCGCGGCATTCTGCACGTAGAAGGCCACCACCGTACAGAAAAGCGAAAGGAAGGCGACGCTGGCCCAGAAGCTTGCGTCGGCGTTCACGGCCAAGGTCCTCACGCTGTCCAGGCTCGCGACGGCCACGAACGCCACTGCGGTCACGGCGGTGGACTGCACTGCGGTCAGCGCCGCCGACGACATGGGGCGCCCCGACATCAGCCGTTTGGTGGACACCACCATGATGGCCCGGAGGACGGCCGCCAGAAGGATCAGCGTGTCCCCGAGGGTCCAGGCGCTCAGGCTGCCCACCAGGAACCCGACCCCGGCACAGGCGAGGGCGGCGCCAGCTACGACCACCGGCGGTGGCAGCCGGCGCGACAGGCCGTAATCGAGGAACGGGGTGAAGAGCGTGCAGAGCGAGATGACAAGGGCCGCGTTCGTCGCACTCGTCAGGCTGAGACCTGCGATCTCCGATATGAAGATCGCGGCCAGGATCGTTCCGAGCGCGGTTGCCCGGAGGATGTCCCCCCTCGAAGCGGCCGCGAGTTCGCGCCCCGCCAGCAGCGACATGATGCAGGCCGTGGCACAGAACCTGTAGAAGATCAGGACGAGGACGGGCGCGCCGGCCAGGGCGACCTTGGTGACCGGATAGCTCGCGCCCCAGACGACCGCGACACCGAGGACGGCCGCGTCTACCCAGGGGGTCGGAACGCGGATCCCGGACCGTCTGGCCCCAGCCACCTCGGACATGCTTTTTCCCGCCGCTGCCTGATGCCCGACCGTGCTGGTCCAGGCTTCCGGCCTCCCTGCTATGGGGAGGGGGCCGAGCGCTATAGAACGAAAGTGCGGGCCTGCTCCGGCCTGGCATAGGTGGCCGGGGTCACGCCGGTGATCGCCGTGAAGTGGCGGGTCATGTGGCTCTGATCGGCGAAGCCAGCCTCGATCGCGGCAGCGGCCAGCGATTGTCCCTTTAGCAGACAATCCTGGACCAGACGGACCTTCAGGTTGATGTGGAAGGCGTGGGGCGGCAGTCCCGTCGCGCGCTTGAAAAGGTCGACCGTCTGACGGCGGCGTAGACCCACCAGCGACGAGAGCTCGTCCAGGCTGACATCCTTCGCGACTTGGGCGTGCAGGTAGTCGATGAGCCTGCGGGCGCGGTGGTCGGTCGTCACCGCTCGCGGCCCGTCGTCGGATGTTCCGCCAGCCAGGCGCGCTACCACATCCGCGAAGGCGACCAGCGCCGCATCGCGCTCCAACATCAGCTTTGAGCCATGCACCGCGTCGTGAATGCGCTCCAGCCTCCGGGCAAGGTTCCAGTCATGCCGACTGGAGGAAGCGAAGTCGGGGAGGGGGGCGACAGAGGTGTCGCGGCGATCACCCAGGATCTCGGCCATCGTGTCCTCGGCGACGTAGAACATCCGCTGGACCCACCCGGCCTCGACAGCCGCATTCCCGTGGTGGATGTCGCCAGGGCGCATCGACATGACGGTCCCGGGCGGGACATGCAGCTGTTCGCCGCGGCACCAGACCGAATGCATGCCGCCGGTGATCACGCCGACAAGGTATTCCGGATGGGAATGCGGCCTGAAGGTCTGGCGCACGTAATGGGCGGCCAGGGTTTCGAGCCCGCGGTGCCCGAGTGGCCGTTTGAAGGAGACGCGCTCAGGCCGGTTCGGGGTGGTCGACGCCGCCTTCATCCTTCGATCCTGCCTCCTACTCGGCGGCAGCTTATCAGCGCCTGGTCCGGAACACAGCCACCCAGGCCGAAGATGGCATCGGCATCTGACCGGGTGCCGGACAGGCCATGAGCGATGTTTGCCGAGACAGCGTCCTGACCGGTTTGGCGGGTTGCAGGCGTCATTTGAGCCGGAAAGGCCCGGAGATCAGCCGACGAACAAGCACTCGGCTGATTCAACGCACCGGTTACCGTGAAGCTGGATGTGACCGGCGCGGCGACTGTTCCACCCCTGATGAGTGCGCAAGACGTCGGGGCCATCGCCCGTGCGCGCCTGATCGGGGGGGAGCATCCCTTGCCTCGAACACCGTTCAGGCCGGGGATCGATGTGGTTGCGGACTCCAGGCAAGAGCCTGCCTTCAGCCAGTGCACCGCCTTGGGTCACACCCAGCCTGCGGCGCCGTCCGCCCCTCAGCGCTGAGTTGTCGATCCGCCGCAAGACCAATATATCCGTGCGAATATAACGGAGCAGGTCCTATGTATCGCCGCCATCTCGCCGCCCTGACCCTTTGTGCAGCCCTTCTGGCGGCTCTTGGCCCGGCCCGGGCGCAGGATGCGCAGGGGCCTGTGGTCTTCGCCGCCGCCAGCCTGACTGACGCCATGAAGGCCTTGGGCGAGGCATGGCGCGCCAAGGGCCACCCGGTGCCGCGTTTCTCCTTCGCCGCGTCCTCCGCCCTGGCTCGCCAGATGGAGCAGGGCGCGCCCGCCGACATCTTCGCTTCTGCCGACGAGCCCTGGATGGACTACGTCGAGCAGCGCGACCTGATCGTCAACGACACCCGGATCAGCCCTTTGAGCAACAGCCTCGTGCTGATCGCACCCGCCGATTCCCGTCAGCCGCCAGTGACCCTGGGACGCGGCACCGATTTGCTGGCTCTCGCCGGCGCCGACAGGCGTATTGCCACCGGGGATCCGTCCAACGTGCCGGTCGGCAAGTACGCGCAGGCGGCGCTGACCTGGATGGGGCAGTGGGACCGCGTCTCACCCCGTCTGGCGCGGGCCGATAATGTCCGCTCTGCTCTCCTGCTCGTGGAGCGGGGCGAGGCGCCGCTCGGCATCGTTTATGCCACCGATGCGGCGGCGTCCCGTGGCGTCAAGGTGATCGGCACCTTCCCGGCCGAGGGCCATCCCGCAGTGACCTATCCCTTTGCCCTGGCCCGCCGCGCGGCGGACAACAGGGAAGCCCGCGCGTTCTTCGCTTTTGCCACCGGCAACGAGGCGGCGGAAACCTACCGCCGCTTCGGCTTTGGCCTGCGCGCGCAGTAGAAGCAGGCGCGCTCGTGGCGAAGGTCGCTCCTATCCGGTTGCTGTCTGCCGGCAGTCTGTCCACCGCGGCCCATGACCTGATGGCGGCTTTCAATGCCGGTGGCGGCGCCGTCGTCGAGGCCGCCTTCGGACCAGCCGGGCTGCTGCGCGAGCGCATCGAGGGCGGCGAGTCCGCCGACCTCTTCGCTTCCGCCAGCTTGCAACATGTGCGGGCGCTGGCGGAGGCTGGACGATCGGCACCGCCTGTCATCTTCGCGCGCAACACCCTCTGCGCCCTGGTTCGTCCAGGGTTGGCGGCGACGTCGGACAGCCTGCTCGGCCACATGCTGGACCCCGCCATCCGGCTCGGCACCTCGACCCCCGGGGCGGGTCCTTCCGGGGACTATGCCTGGGAGCTCTTCGCGCGTGCCGAGGCCATCCGCCCCGGTGCGCGCGCGATGCTCGAGGCCAAGGCGTTGAAGCTGGTCGGCGGGCGGGACACGGTGCCCGCTCCGGCAGGACGCCACTACGTCGGCTGGCACATGGCGGAAGGCCGTGCCGACATCTTCCTGAGCTATCGCACCTCTGCCGCAGCGGTTCTGCGGGAATGCCCGGGCACCCAGGTGGTGGACCTGCCGCCTGCCCTGGCAGTGGGTGCCGACTACGCCCTGGCTTTGCTTTCGGACCATCCCGGGGCAGTGCGGCTGTTCTGCTTCATCCTTTCGCCGGAAGGCCAGGACATCCTGGTCCGGCACGGGTTCGTCGCCGTTACGGAAGCCAGGAGCGTGCGGCGCGGATGATGCCTGCCGAACCGCTTGTGTGGGCTTGCCGATCCGGGCAGACCTTCCGTCAAACAAAGGAGATTTCATCATGAAGCTGTCCGCTCGCAATGTGCTGTCCGGCACTGTCAGCGAAGTCACCAAGGGGCAGACGACCGCCCGCGTGAAGATCACCCTGCCCGGCGGGTCGGTGATCACGGCTTCCATCACCAACGAAGCCGTCGATGCACTGGAGCTCAAAGTCGGCGACGAGGCTTCGGCGATCGTCAAGGCGTCTGACGTCATCGTCGGCAAGGCCTGATGCCCGCCGCCCCTGGCCGCCGCGCGCTGTTGGGGGCGATGGCCGCTTGGCCCCTGGCCGCTCGGGCCCAGGGCACTCGCCCGGTGCGGGACGCGGCGGGGCGCCTCGCCACCCTGCCGCAGCGGGTGACCCGGGTCTTCGCCGCCGGCCCGCCCGCCGCCCTGCCAGTCTGGAGCTTGGCTCCGGACCTTCTGGCGGGTTGGGTGCGGGCGCCGCGCGGCCCCGAACGGGCCTTCCTGCCGCCCGAGGCCGCCGCCCTGCCGGAAACCGGCCGCCTGACCGGCAGTGCCGCCGACACCGCCAGCGTCGAGGCCGTGGTTGCCGCCCGCGCCGACATGATCCTGGACTACGGGTCCGTCACGCCGTCCTACGCGGCACTGGCCGATCGCCTGCAAGCGCAGACCGGCATTCCGTCGCTGCTGCTGGACGGAACGCTGGCGAAGATCCCGGACACCTTCCGCCTGCTGGGCGAGATCCTGGGCCGCGAGGCCGCCGCCGCACCCCTGGCCGCCGCCGCCGCCCATCGGCTGAACGACGCGCGCGAGGCTGCGGCAGAACTGGCCGCGCGGGGCCGCCCGAGGGTCTACTACGCTCGCGGACCCCAGGGGCTGGAAACCGGGGTCGCGGGTTCGATCAACACTGAGATCATCGAGTTCTGCGGTGCGGAGAACGTCGCTGCCACGCAGGCGGGCCGCGGTGGGCTGGCCCAGGTCTCGGCCGAACAGGTGGTGCTGTGGGATCCGGACTGGATCATCACGCCGGAGGCGGGACTGGCCGCCGCGATGCCAGGTCACCCCTTGTGGGGCACGTTGCGCGCCGTGCGGGCGGGGCATGTCGCGGTCGCGCCCGTGTTACCCTATGGCTGGGTCGACAGCCCGCCTTCGGTCAATCGCCTGCTGGGGCTGGCTTGGTTGCCGGTGCTGTTCGGCATCCGCCCGAGGGACCGGTTGGCCGACCAGATCGGCGCGCTGTCCGACATGCTTTATCACCGGCGGCCGGACGAGGCGCAGCTTGCGGCCATGCTGCGCAGCGCGGTGCCCTGACCGCCTTCAGTCTGCCGCCGTGGCAAGGCGCGCCAGACGTTATATGCCTGTCAACATAACGCCCAAGGATGCTGCCATGATGTCCCGCCGTCTGCTGCTCCGCGCCGGGCTGGCGCTCCCGGCGCTTGCCTCCACGACGCTGCTGCGGCCACGCTTCGCGCAGGCCGCGACGCGCGAGATCGTCGACCAGAACGGCCGCCGTGTGCCGCTGCCGGAGCGCGTGACGCGCCTGGTGGTGCTGCAGCACCACAGCATGGATGTGCTGGCCCAGCTTGGCGCGACCGGGCAAGTGGTGGGGGTGCTGCGGGACTGGCGGCAGCAGCTCGGCCCCAGCTTCGCCCGCTTGGCGCCGGGCTTCGCCGCGTTGCCGACGCCGGGCACGCTGACCAGCGCCAATGTCGAGGAGTTGCTGGCCCTGTCACCAGAATTGGTGATCCTGACCCACTACGCACCACCCCAGATGGTGCAGGCCATCGAGGCTGCGGGCATGCCAGTGGCGCAGATGGCCTTCTTCACCGGCCCGCCCAGCGAGCGCGGCAAGCTGAACCCCGTGCTGGAGAACGAGAAGCAGGCCTATACCGATGGGCTGGTGGAGGCGGTGCGTCTGCTCGGTGAGATCACCGGACGGCAGGAGCGGGCGGCACGGCTGGTCGGGGCCGCCCTGGCGGGGCGGCGCCTGGTGGAGGAGCGCACCGCGAACCTCCCGGATACAGGCCGCACCAGCATGTACATGGCCAACCCCGACCTCACCACCTATGGCAGCGGCAAGTATACTGGCGTCGTCATGGGGCTGGCGGGCGGGCTGAACGTGGCGCGTGCCATGCAGGGCTATGGCAAGGTGACCATGGAACAGGTGCTGGCCTGGAACCCCGAGGCGGTGATCGTCCAGGACCGCTATGCCGCGGTGGCCGGCCAGATCCGCCAGGACCCGGCCTGGGCACCCGTGCGGGCGGTGGCCCGCAACCGCATCACGGTGACGCCTGAATACGTCAAGCCCTGGGGCCATCCCGTGCCGGAAAGCCTGGCGCTGGGGGAAACCTGGATGGCCAAGACCCTGCATCCCGACCTGTTCAACGATATCGACCTGCGGGCCCGCGCCGAGGACTTCTACCAGCGCTTCTACGGCGTGGTTTACGACGGTGCGTGACGATGTGGCCCCCGCGGCCGCCCCGACCCGGCGGGGGCAGCGGCACCTGCTGTGGTTGGGATTGCTGGCAATCGCAGCGGTGCTGGTTTCGCTGGGGCTGGGGCGCTTCAGCCTGCCGCCCGGCACCGTACTGCGAATCCTGCTGTCTCACGTGCTGCCCATCGAGGCCGGCTGGCCCCGCACGGCAGAGATCGCCTTGATGCAGGTGCGGCTGCCGCGCATCGGGGTTGCCATGCTGGTGGGCGCGTCCCTGGCCACGGGCGGTGCCGCCTGTCAGGGCGTGTTCCGCAACCCGCTGGTCAGCCCCTTCGTGCTGGGTGTCTCGGCGGGTGCCGGATTTGGCGCGGCGCTGGCCATCCTGTTGGACGGCGGGGCACTGGCGGTGCAGGTCTCGGCCTTCGGGTTTGCCGCCCTGGCGACGTTCTGCACCAGCCTCCTGGGGCGTGCCTACCGCGGCAACCGCACGTTGGTGCTGGTGCTGTCCGGCATCATCGTCGGCTCAATGTTCACCGCGCTGCTCGGCCTGCTGAAATACAGCGCGGACCCCGAGAACAAGCTGCCGGTCATCGAGTACTGGCTGCTCGGCTCGCTGTCCGGCGTGCGGGCACCGACCTTCTGGACCCTGCTGGCCATCAACGCGCCGTTGCTGGCCCTGCTGCTGGCGCTGCGCTGGCGATTGAACCTCCTGGCCATGGGCGACGAGGCCGCAAGCGCGCTGGGCGTCCGCGTGGGCCTGGAACGCGCCCTCCAGCTTGGCCTGGCCACGGCACTGGCCTCCAGCGCCGTGGCGGTCTGCGGGCTGGTGGGCTGGGTGGGGCTGGTAGTGCCGCATCTCGGCCGCCTGCTGGTGGGCGCCGACCACGACCGGCTGTTGCCCGCCACCCTGCTGATGGGTGGCACCTTCCTGCTGCTGGTGGACACGCTGGCTCGCTCCTTATCCTCCGCCGAGATCCCGCTGGGCATCGTCACTTCCCTGGTGGGCGCACCGGTCTTCGCCGTCATGCTGCTGCGAGGAGAGAAGGCGTGGTCGTGACCACCGCGTCGCTGGCCACGCACGGCCTTGCCTTCGCGCATCCCGGCGCGCGGCGCCCGGTGTTCGAGGAACTGAGCGTGACCCTGCGGCCCGGTCACCCGCTGATCATTCTCGGCCCCAACGGGGTCGGCAAGTCGACCTTGCTGCGGTGCCTCGCTGGCTTGGCTCTTCCCACCCGCGGGACGGTGACCTTCGCCGGGATGCCGCTGCGCGGTCTGAACGACGCACAGCGGGCGCGGCGCATCGCCTTCATGGCGCAAAGCGAAGCGGAAACATTTGCCTTCACCGTGGCCGACATCGTGCTGACCGGCCGCGCGGCGCATCTCGGGCTGTTCCATCGCCCCGGCAAGGCCGACCGCGGGCGGGCGGCGCGGGCGCTGCACCGGCTCGGCATCGGCCACTTCGCGGCGCGCTCCATGCATGAGCTCAGCGGGGGCGAGCAGCAGATGGTGCGCATGGCACGCGCCCTGGTCCAGGACAGCCCGGTGCGGCTGCTGGACGAACCCATGGCGCACCTGGACCTCGCCAACCAACGGCAGGTGCTGGACGTGGTCCGGGCCCTGGCGTCGGAGGGCCTCGCCATCGGGATGAGCAGCCACGACCCCAGCCACGCCCTGGCCTGCGGTGGCGACGTGCTGCTGCTGGGGCGCACCCGGGCGGTCGCGGGTCCCGTGGAGCAGATCATCGCCCCGGCTTTGTTGAAGGAGGCATATGGTCTGCCGATCGACGTCCTTCGCACGGAGCGGGGGCGCGATGTGGCGGTGCCGGACTTTGGCGGGCCATCCTCGGCAGCGCGCTATCTCAGCCGGCGGCCGGACCCATGACCGCAACCGAGGAGCCTTCACGACACATGACGCGCAAGGATCAGATCAGGCCGGGCGAGCAGGCCGTCGCTGTGCCGGACCGCATCGATGCTGGTCTGGTGTTCGTGGGCCGCATCCACACGCCCTGGACGGACCGGCTGCAATGTCCCCGCCAGGGCCGCTTGGATGGGCCAATCTGCCGGGTGGAGGTGTTCCCGCCCTGGGCACCCGCGATCCTGGACGGTGTGGAACTGAGCGCACGCCTGGAACTGCTCTACTGGCTGCACCTGTCCCGGCGGGACCTCGTGCTGCAAAGCCCGGCGAGCGATGGCAAGACGCGCGGAACCTTCTCCATCCGCTCGCCGGTGCGGCCGAACCCCATCGGCTCCTCGGTCGTGGTGCTGCGCGGACGGGAGGGTTCGACACTGCTGGTGCAAGGACTAGATTGCCTGGACGGCACGCCATTGCTCGACATCAAGCCCGATCGCTCGGACTTCAAGCCACCGGCACCACGCCAGCCTGGCGACGACGACGTCCTCGTATCGCGGTGAAACGGCGGTGGCGGCCGACCAGTGCGCGGCATCTTGCAGATCGCCCAGCCTTGTCGCGAAGGATCGTCCGGGTAGAAATCACCCTCCTGCGCCTGCTATCGTGTGGTCGATGACCAAGCCCGAGCTGAGCCTTCGCGTCGATTTCGGTGCCCGCCGCCTGGGGCCTGGCAAAGTGAAGCTGCTGGAAGCGATCTCGAAGGAGGGATCGATTTCTGCTGCGGCACGGCAGCTCGACATGTCCTACAAGCGCGCATGGGACCTGGTGAACGACCTGAACCAGACCTTCGGAACCCCGGTGGTGGCCACGGCCGCGGGGGGCCGCGCGGGCGGTGGTGCGTCCCTGACGCCGATGGGGGAGGACATCGTCGCATGTTACCGTGCCATCGAGCGTGACGCGCTGAAGGCGGCCAAACGTCATCTGAGTGCGCTCGCCCGCCACGTGGCTGGCTAGTCCGGCCCGCCAAACCTCACTCGGCTGCGAAAGCGACGACCTCCTCCGCCCGCATCCAGACCGCCGTGTCGTGGAACACCGCGCCGCCGGACGGAAGGGCAGGTTCGTCGCTCGTCAGCACGTTGATGCCGTGTCCCGCTCCCCCGAAGGCGGCGGCGGGCCAGATGCTTTCCACCACCACGGTGCCTGATGTCTGCCCGGGGACGTGGCGGGCGTGCAGCACCACTTCGCCCCGCGCATTGCCGAGGCGCATCAGCGCGCCGTCGGTGATGCCGTGCCGGGCACCGTCCTCCGGCGCGATCAGGGCCTGAGGACGCCCCTCGCGCTTGCGGGCGTTCGGCGTTTCCGTGAAGGTCGAGTTCAGGAACTGCCGCGCGGGGGCCGCGACCAGCCGCATTGGCCGTTCCTCGGTCGCCAGGTCCACCAGCGGCACCCAGTCCGGCAAGGGGGGGAGCTTGCCCTCCGCGTCGCCCAGTGCCCGCCAGTCGGCGCGAAAGCGGAAGCGGCCGTCGGGATGGCCGAAGCCGTCCAGGAAGTGCGCGCGCGCAAAGGGTGGCTGCACGTCCAGCCAGCGGCGTTCGGTCATCTCCTCGGCGCCGGGATAGCCGGAAGCACGCAGCGTCGCATCGGCCAGTTCCAGCCCCGACATCCGGAAGGTCGGATCATCAAGGCCGAGACGCTGCGCCAGAGCGCAGACGAGGTCGTGGTTGGAGCGCGCCTCGCCGGGCGGCTCGATCACCTGACGGCCGATCTGCACGTGGCTGTGGCCGCCGGCCTGATAGATGTCGTCGTGCTCCAGAAACATGGTGGCAGGCAGCAGGATGTCCGCGTAGCACGCTGTCTCCGTCATGAACTGCTCATGGACCACGGTGAAGAGGTCTTCGCGCAGCAAGCCCTCGCGAACGCGGTTGCTGTCGGGGCACACGGAGGCGGGGTTGCCGCTTTGCACCAGCAGCACCCGCACAGGCTGGCCGCCCAGCAGCGCCCCGGTATCGTTAGTCAGGATGCTGGCAATGCGGCTCATGTCCAGCTCGCGCACCGCGGGATCGCGCCAGGCGGTGCCCTCGATCAGCGACTTGTCCCAGCCGTAGATGCCGTGGTTGTTCCACAGCGCCCCGCCGCCCTCGTGCTTCCACTTGCCCGTCACGGTGGGCAGGCAGGTGAGCGCGTGCATGGAGGCGGCGCCGTTGCGGCCGCGCGTGAAACCGAAGCCCGCGCGAATGTAGGCGCGGGGGGTGGCGTTGTAGAGCGCGGCGAAGGCCTCGATCTCCTCCACCGCCAGCCCGGTGATCGGCGCCGCCCAGTCCGGCCCGCGCGTCGCCAGATGGGCTTCCAGCGCCGCCGGATCATCGGCAAAGCGCGCCATGTAATCGCGGTCGGCGTGGTCGTCGCGGAAGGCGCAGTGCATCACCGCGCAGGCCAAGGCGGCATCGGTGCCGGGACGCAGCGCGAGGTGCATGTCGGCCGCAGCGGCGCTGCCGGTGCGGTAGGGGTCGATCACCACCAGCTTGGCCCCCCGCTCCTTGCGGGCGCGGGTCACGTGACTCATCACGTTCACCTGGGTGGAGACAGGGTTGGTGCCCCACAGCACGTTGAGGTCTGCCACCGCCATCTCGCGCGGGTCCACGCCCGTCACGCGCCCGCAGCCCGCCGTCCAGCCCGCGGCGGCGATGGTGGAGCAGATGGTGCCCTTGCGGCCGGACCAGCGCATGGCATGGCGCAGGCGGAAGATGCCGTCGCGGTTGACCAAACCCATCGTGCCCGCGGAGGAATAAGGCCAGACCGCCTCGCTGCCATGCCGGGCGGTGACCTCCGTGACGGCGGCCACGATGCGATCCAGGGCCTCATCCCAGGTGATACGGCGGAACATGCCGCTGCCCTTCGGGCCGTCCCGCAGCATGGGGTAGAGCACGCGGTCGGGATGATGCACCCGCTCCGCGTAGCGCATGACCTTGTTGCAGATCACGCCCGCCGTGTAGGGATTGTCGGCACCACGCACCGTGCCGATGGTGCGCTGGTCCAGCACCTCCACGTCCAGGGCGCAGGTGCTGGGGCAGTCATGCGGGCAGACGGAGGCGCGGGTCTCGGGCATCGGCGTCCTTCGGTGTCTTCGGGGCGGGTCAAGCAGGCAGACCGCCAGCGTGCCGTCAACACCCTGCCTCTGCCAGCAAAAAAGCCCTTTCCGCACGACGAGCGGCTGCTTCGACGGGCCGGCCGGGGGTGGGACGGTTGCCCGCACCAGGCCAGGGCGGAGCGAGCGTCACGAGGTATTCTCCGGCGCGGCCGCGAGGCCATGCAGCGCGGCGAGAAAGGCGGCGCCCCCCGTCCCGCGCAGCGGGATGAACGGCTTGCCGAGGCGGCGGCAGTGACGCTTCACGGCCAGGGCCGCGTCGTGGCTCACGCAATCCACGGGAAACAGCGCGACATCGGCCCGGCTGGCGAAACCGGCGAGTTGAGCCTCGGCATCTTCGACACCGCCGTCGTGCAGCAGCAGGACGGCGCCCGCGTCCTCCGCAATGCGCCGCAACCGAGCGGACTGGTTTGGCCGCCCACCGACATAGAGCAGCGTCATGCCGCGCAGATCGAGTCTGATCCGAGCATCGCCTGCTTCCCCGGGCGCGAGGGCCTCCTCCAGCGCCACGATCTCCGCCCGGAGCGTTTCCACCTGTGCCATGGCCTCGGCACCGGCCCGCTGCTCCGCGTCGAGGCAGGCCCGCATCTCCTCCAGCCGCCGTTCCAGGGTGAGCCGGTGCCCCACCTCGCTGTCCAGGCGGCGACGTGCGTGTTCCAGTTCCCCCTGGACCTCCGCGTCGCTACGCTGCGCCACGCTGCGCCTGTCCGGCTTCTGCGGACGTTGGTGCAGCTCTTGAATAACGACGTCACGCTCCGCCGCCAGATCCTGGAGGCGGGCCTGCTGCCGGGCGACCTGTGTTGCGAGGGCCACGTTCTCGGCTTCCAGTTGCGCCAGGCGGCGGATGTCGGCCCGGTTCGCGGCCCCGACGAGGTGGGACAGCATGTGCACCTCCCCGAACACCTCCCGCTGCAGTTCGGGCGAGGCGTCCGAATGGGTCATCACGGCCCAATAGGGACCAGGGATATCCCCGGCGGCGCGGGCTTCTGCCCAGAACTCCCGTACGGCCTCCGTTGTCCGGGCGCGGGCGCAGCGGTTGATGGCGGCCGTATGGCGGGCGTCGAGTGCCTTTTGCAGAACTTTGCCAGCAGCGTCGTGCCGCTCGGACAAACCAACCGCAACGCCATGCAGGGTGTGATCGCTTTCCCGGGCATGGGGCGGGTGCAGCTTGATCAGGAGCTTGCGCAGCTCACCGGTGGACAGGCAGGTGCCGATGATCGAGCAGTGGAAGACTCCGGACAGCTCCCACAGCTTCCGGCGCCGGTGCGCGAAAGCGTAGGCATCCTGCGGGCGGATGGGCAGCGGCCCTGACGCAGCGAGACGGCCGTGGGATGGACCCACGGCCCAGCTCCCTGCGATCGACGGCTTTGGTTCGCAGCAGCCCTGTCCCATATTACGCTGTATCCCAATGGATATAGCGATGTTGCCAGACCGTCCTCGCTCCTGCAAGGCACGGCGCATGGCGACGCCTTGAGATAGGTCGGCTCCATATGGGACGGCCTGCCTTCGCCCTGGCAGAGCAGGAGCTGGACGGATGGGCTGTGGCGGCCGGAGCCGGCTTCTTATCGACCGAGGTGCGGACCGGGCGCCCGATTGCACCGCACCGCCGGATTACCGAAAATAGATGTCATCCATCGCGGCACTCCGAGGCATCTTCACCATGCTGATCCCGTGCCGCCCCGCCATCGAACGTCCATTGGCGTCCGGCATTGCTTGATGTGCCTGATGCACTAGCGACCGCGCGAGCGAATTTTCCATGAGCATCAGTTCGCGGAGGAGAACGTCGAGTTGCGCCAGCCCCTCGTCACTCACGCGCAGAAGAGGGAGCCGTGGTGTCCAATCGCACAGCCCGAGCAAGCCCATGGCACCCTTGACGGGGACAGGGTTTGTTTCGGTGAAAAGGGCATGATGCAGGGGTGACAGCCAGTCCTGTAGTTCCGCTGCGCGCTCGCGGTCGTTCTCCAGCCATGCCTCGTGCACGGCGGCGCATAGCGCCGGCACCAGATTGGCCGTCACCGAGATGCAACCACTGCCACCCATCGCAAGGTGAGCAAGCGCGGTTGCGTCATCGCCCGAGAGCTGTTGCAAATCCGCACCGCAAAGGCGACGAAGCCTGGCAGGCCTTGCCAGATCCGCCGTGGCATCCTTGATCGCAACAATGATCCCGTCGTTGTGGAGCTTTGCGATCACCTCGTCATCGAACCGCACCCCAACGCGTGAGGGTACGTCGTAAAGGATGATCGGCAACCCCGATGCGCTGCTGACAGCGCGAAGGTGAGCATGCATGCCTGCCTGCGACGGCTTCACATAGGGCGGGGCCGCGCACAGCAACGCGGACGCACCGACCCTCTCAGCCGCTGCCGCCATTGCGACAGCCGCCTGCGTGCAGGGGGCGGTGATGCCCGCGATGACCGGGATGCGATTGCCAACGGCTTCCTTGACCGCATGGATCGCCCGCCCCTGCTCATCGAGTGTCATCGCGGCTGCTTCGCCCGTGCTGCCGCATACCACGACGCCGGATGACGCCCGGTCCGCGGCGCGTTCTGCCAAGCGACCCAGGGCAACCTCATCGAGCTCCCCGTCACCGGCGCGGAACGGCGTGACCAGGGCCGGGATGGAACCACGAAAGGTCATGAACTGCCGACGCATCGACACGGTGATTACCTCAAGCTGCAGGGGAAAGAGTGGCCAGGCGCCCGGTCACGACAATGGTATCGCCACGGGTGCGCCGGAGGTGGACCCGTGCGTATCCGAGAGCCTTCAACTGCCGTACCAGGCCGCCCGCCAAACTGACTGTCTTGATCCCGAGCAGGCGCATGGCGAGCCGCCCTTCATGGGTGCCGTGCGACAATGCCTTCCGGGCGCAGAACGCAATCTCTGTGGCCTGATCCAGCGAGGCTACGCGCGGTGCGACCACAACCTCGGCAGCTTCCGGGTGCAGGGGGGCCTTCGAGACGCCGATTGCGGACCGGCACCCGCGGCGAACGGATGCGCACAGCAGATCGGCGGTTGTGCCACCAACCACCAGAACCCGATCCTCCGTCGAAGCCGCAACCTCATCAAGGAGCCCGCCATCGTCCTCGGACGATTGGCGGATGATATGGTGAATGCGTGCGGGTCGGCTGAGCAAGGTCATCGCTTTGTCCGTCGGACTGTGTTCGTCGACGATTTCAGCCTTGCTGGCTTGGGTCACGTGAGCAGAACTGAGCATGGGAACCTCCACGCCCGTGTTGTGCTCGAACTTCGCGTAAAAAATCGATAGCAATTAGAGGCTCGTATCATAAAGAACGTTTACGCCAGGTCACGCCGATACTGCGGCGCGCGCAATCAATCCGATCGTGATATAAGCGGCGGCTTCGTCCCAGTTCGTTAGCCTGTCACCGAACTTGCGCTCTCGAAGCAGGAGGGCGAGCACGACGCATGTGAAAGCGGTCACGAAAGATAAGTCGGAAACAACCCTCCAAGGGCTTCTGTCAGACCCATGATAAGCAAACGAGAACAGGATAATGCAGGCCATCCGCAGGAGAAATCGATTGATCACCTGAGTGGACGCTAAGACGAAGGCGAGGAGGATTTCCATATTCTGACGATCCAACTCTGCCGCGGCGGGTCGCCGCGGCAGAAGATGAGGGTTCAGAATTTACGGCTCAGGGTGACCATCACCCGGTCATCGCAAAGCTTCTGACCGCCCGAGCATTCGTTCTGCGAGATATTGGTGCCGTAGTAGCCGACGGCGAGCGTCGCTCCGGCGAAGACTTCGCGCGACAGGCTTGCGGACCACGTCGCGTAGTCTGGCGTGCCGAACCTTGGCTCGCGCTCGATCCACTGATAGCCGAACCGGCCGGATGCGGTGAGGCCCAGCGGGAGTGCCACATCGGCACCACCTTCGGCATAAACGCCGGTACCGGAGCGCCCGAAATAGTTTGGCGAAACGAAGGCTGAACCGAGCAGAGTGACCGGGCCAACAATCTTGCTCGCCTTCACGGCGCCTTCGATGAAATCGATCTCTTGCGTACCCGCCACCCGGCGGTATCCGGGATAGCTGTAGTAGATGGCGCCGATGTCCCACGAAAGACCGATCGCCTCAAACCGATATCCAGCAAGCAGGTCCACTTCCTGTCGCGCATCGGTGCCCAGGAAAGAAACATTGCTGACAAAGGCACCGACATAAAAGCCGCTATCATGCAGTGCTTCAAAAGTGCCTTGGACGGCCGGTCGGTTGCGGGTCTGGCTGATGCCGCGGAACAGGTAGTCGGTTGCGACAGCAGGGGTCGCCGTGAGGGTCAGATTGAGGGCTTCGACCCTCATCTGCGCCGAGGCGGCGGCGGGAGCGAGAACGGCAGCGGCCACGGCCAAGCCTGCCGCGGATGCGATACGGTACATGGTGTCGTCCAGATTGGTGGCAACAAGGGGAACGGTCGTGCAGCTGCGCCGCGATTCAGCGCAGTGCGTCGAGCGCCAAGTTCAGCTGCAACACGTTGACGCGTGGCTCGCCCAGAAAGCCCAGCTCACGACCTTCGGTGTGCTGTTGGAGCAGGGTCTGGATACGGTCAGCAGGGATCCCACGCGCGCCGGCAATGCGCTGCACCTGCCGTGCCGCATTCTCGGGCGTGATGTGCGGGTCCAATCCGGACCCGGATGCCGTGACCGCGTCGGCGGGTACGGGTTTGGCCCCCGCAGCGGCAACACGCTCGCGCACGGCGTCAACCAGCTTGGTGCTGGTCGGGCCTTGCTGCGACGCGGCACCCGCGCTGGCGTCGTAGCCATCCCCGGCCGCCGAGGGTCGCGGCTGGAAATAGCGCGGCTCCGCGAAGGCCTGGCCGATGAGCGCGGATCCGACCACCCGGCCTTCCCGCTCGATCAGGCTGCCGCCTGCCTCGGTGGGAAAGACGGCCTGGGCGACACCGGTCATGGCGGCGGGCATAGCGAGGCCGAGCAGGGCGGTGAACAGTACCACCGTGGTGGCGGCGGGACGAAGCAGGCCGGTCATGGTTCAGGCAACCCCCAGCAGGACGAGGATGACATCGATGAGCTTGATGCCGATGAAGGGTGCGACGATGCCGCCCAGCCCATAGACCAGGAGGTTGCGTCGCAGCAGCGCCGCCGCGCCTTCCGGGCGGTAGGCCACGCCGCGCAGCGCCAGCGGCACCAGCGCCACGATGATCAACGCGTTGAAGATCACCGCCGACAGGATGGCGCTTTCCGGGCTGGCCAGGCGCATCACGTTGAGCGCGCCCAACTCCGGATAGGATGTCACAAAGATGGCGGGCAGGATGGCGAAGTACTTGGCCACGTCGTTGGCGATGGAGAAGGTGGTCAGCGCGCCGCGGGTGATCAGCAGTTGCTTGCCGATCTCCACCACCTCGATCAGCTTGGTGGGGTCGCTGTCCAAATCGACCATGTTGCCGGCCTCGCGCGCCGCCTGCGTGCCGGTCTGCATGGCCACGCCCACGTCGGCCTGCGCCAGGGCGGGCGCATCGTTGGTGCCGTCACCCGCCATGGCGACCAGCCGGCCCTCGGCCTGGGCGGCGCGGATGTAGCCGAGCTTGTCCTGCGGGGTCGCTTCCCCAATGAAGTCGTCCACCCCGGCTTCCGTGGCGATAGCAGCGGCGGTCAGCTTGTTGTCGCCGGTCACCATCACGGTGCGGATGCCCATGGCGCGCAGTTGGGCGAAGCGCTCGCGGATGCCGGGCTTGACGATATCCTTGAGCTCGATGAGCCCCAGCAGCCGCCCGCTTTGCGCAACCGCCAGCGGCGTGCCGCCGCTGCGGCCGATACGATCGGCTTCCTGACGCACGGCGTTCGGCACCTCGGTGCTCAGCGTGCGCAGCAGGGAATCGACCGCGCCCTTGCGATAGCTGCCGTCCGGTGTGTCGATGCCGGAGATCCGTGTCTGTGCCGTGAAGGGCACGACCTCGGCGCCCGGCGGCAGGCTGGGCAGCGGGAGGTTATGCCGCTCCCGCGCGAAGGCGACGATGGAACGGCCTTCCGGCGTTTCGTCTGCCAGGGAAGCCAGCAGCGCGGCCTGCGCGAGCGTGCCGATCTCGACACCGGGCGCAGGGGAGAAGCCGGCGGCCTGGCGGTTGCCCAGCGTGATGGTGCCGGTCTTGTCCAGCAGCAGCACGTCCACGTCGCCCGCCGCCTCCACCGCGCGGCCGGAGGTCGCCATCACGTTGAAGCGCACCAGCCGGTCCATGCCCGCGATGCCGATGGCCGACAGCAGGCCGCCGATGGTGGTCGGGATCAGCGTGATCAGCAGCGCGGCCAGCACCGGCACGGATGGCGGCTGCCCATTCCAGGAGGCGAGCCCCACCAGCGTCACGACGGCGATCAGGAAGATGATCGTCATGCCGGCCAGCAGGATGTCGAGCGCGATCTCGTTCGGCGTCTTCTGCCGTGAGGCACCCTCGACCAGCCCGATCATGCGATCCAGGAAGGTGGAGCCGGGAGCGGCCGTGATCCGTACCACCAGCCAGTCGGAGACCACGGTGGTGCCGCCGGTCACCGCCGAGCGGTCGCCGCCGCTTTCGCGGATCACCGGCGCGCTTTCGCCGGTCACGGCTGCTTCGTTGACCGAGGCAATGCCCTGCACCACCTCGCCGTCGGACGGCATGATGTCGCCGGATTCCACGAGGACGTGGTCACCGACGCGGAGCTCCGTCGCGGCGCGGGGCTGCCACAGGGCGCGGTCGTCGGGGCGGACCAGCAGCTTGGCCCGCGCCTCGGTCCGGGCGCGCCGCAGGCTTTCGGCGCGGGCGCGGCCGCGGCCTTCGGCCACCGCCTCGGCGAAGGTCGCGAACAGTACGGTGAACCAGAGCCATGCGGCGATGGCGGCCTGGAAGCCCCAGGTCTCGCCCCGGAATGCGGCGGCCGCGGCCAGGATGGTCACCAGGATCGAGATGACCTCGGTCACGAAGATGACCGGGTTGCGGATGAGTTTGGCCGGGTTGAGCTTCAGCAGCGCTTCCAGAACGGCGCGGCCGAGCAAGGCCCGGTCCAGGCCTATCCCCGCTTGATTCTGGCGGCCGGCGGCGACGGTTGGGGTTGGCATGTCCATAGGTTCAGGACCTCAGAAGGTCTTCCCGGCAAGCATCACGAAGTGCTCCGCCAGGGGACCGAGAGCGAGGGAAGGCAGGAACTGGAGCCCGCCCAGGATCAGGATGATGCCGGCCAGCAGGCCGGCGAAGAGCGGCCCATGCGTGGGCAGCGTGCCGGTGCCTTCCGGCGCCTTCACCTTGGCGGCGAGGCCGCCCGCGATGGCCAGGACAGGCACCACATAGGCGAAGCGGCCGAGCAGCATGGCGATGCCGAGCGTGGTGTTCAGCCAGGGCGTGTCCGCCGTGAGCCCGCCGAAGGCCGAGCCGTTGTTGCCCGCCGCCGATGTGTAGGCGTAGAGCATCTCCGTCAACGCGTGCGGGCCGACGTGGGCGAGGGAGGCGGTCGCCATCGGCAGGACCAGGGAGACAGCGGTGAAGCCCAGGATGGTCGCGGGGAGTACCAGCACCGCCAGCATCGCCAGCTTGACCTCACGGGCCTGGATCTTCTTGCCCAGGTATTCCGGCGTGCGGCCCACCATCAGCCCGGCGACGAACACCGCCAGCAGAGCGAAGATGAGGATGCCGTAGAGGCCAGAGCCGACGCCGCCCGGCAGGACCTCGCCCAGCTGAATCAGGAACAGCGGCACCATGCCGCCCAGCGGCGTGAAGCTGCTGAACATGGCGTTGACCGCGCCGCAGGAGGCGCCGGTGGTGGTGGCTGTGAACAGCGAGGCCAGGGCCAGGCCGAACCGGACATCCTTGCCTTCCATGTTGCCCTGCGCGGGGTCCACCCCCAGCGCGGCCATGATCGGCGTGCCCGCGGCCTCGGCGGCGTAGATGGCGAGCGTCGCTACCACAACAAAGCCCAGCATGACCGCCAGCAGGGTGCGGCCCTGCCGCGCGTCGCGCACCAGGTGGCCGAAGGTGATGCATAGCGCGAAGGGAATGACCGCCTGGCACCAGATCTGGATGGCCGTCACCAGAGCGCCTGGTCCCTCGAAGGGATGCAGCGAGTTGACGCCAAAGAAGCCGCCGCCGTTGGTGCCGAGGTGCTTGATGGCGATCTGGAACGCCGCGGGGCCAAGCGGAATCACCTGCTGCCCGCCCTCCAGCGTGGTGGCGGTCACGTAGTCGGCGAAGGTCTGCGGGATGCCGAGGGCGACGAAGATGAAGCCGACCACCACGGCCAGCGGCAGCAGCACGTACAGCGTGACCCGTGTGAAATCCGCCCAGAAGTTGCCGAGGCTGGAGATGCCACCCCGGGCGAAGGCTCGCGACACCGCCAGCGCCAGCGCGATGCCGGTCGAGGCCGAAAGGAAGTTCTGCACCGCCAGCCCCACCATCTGGGACAAGTAGGACATCGCCACTTCCCCGGAATAGGCCTGCCAGTTGGTGTTGCTGACAAAGGAGACGGCGGTGTTGAAGGCCAGCCAGGGAGACAGCCCGTCGAAGCCGCGGGGATTGAGTGGCAGCATGCCCTGCAGGCGAAGGAGGAGGTAAAGCAGCAGAAAGCCGAGCGCGTTGACCGCCAGCATGGCCATGGCATAGGCGCGCCAGCCTTGCTCGGCATTGGGATCGATGCCGCCGGCGCGGAAGAACAGGGCCTCGACCGGTCGCAGCCAGCGGATGCGGCCCTCAGCCACGGCGGCGATGTAGCGGCCAAGCGGGATAGCGGCTGCCAGGACGGCGGCGAGCACGAGCGCGATCTGCGCCCATCCGATCAGGGTCATGGGATCACAGATCCTCGGGGCGCAGGAGCGCCCATAGCAGGTAGCCGAGCAGGCCCGCTGAAACGGCGGCGCCCAGGATGAGGTCGAGCACGGGGTATCAGACCTTTTCGCAGGCGGCGGCGTAGGCCGCCATCAGGCCGAAGAAGCCGAGGCCAAGCGCCAGGAGCAGAACATCGATCATCGGGATGAACTCGCGCGACGGAGAACGGGAAAGCCCCATTCAGGTCTCTGCTGCTAACTTGGCGGCGCGCAAAATTTCGATGTGAGTTTTGTCCAGGACTTATAAAAAACCCATAAAAGCGCTCGTCCGAGCTGCGCGTTTTTATGCCGCCTTTATTGGTTCGCTTGAAGGCTCACATATCTTTTTGATGGCTCTCCGGCCTATCAGCCAAGCGACCTGCTTGCAGTCCGCAACGGCTTCCCGGAGACAATGATGGTTGACCTGCGAGGAAGTGCGGCTCCCGCGTATTCCGAGAGCCATCACCTTCAACCGGGTGCGGGCGGGCACGGATCGGTGCGGTTCAGGGCTCGCTCATCATTATCATCTCGTCTGGTGGCGTTCCCGGGGGAATGGCTGTTCGCTGCCACGGTCCTAATCGAGATGTCATGGGCGCTTCTCTGTTCTTTCGCACTGGGACTGGGTCAACGAGGCCATGCGCCGGCTTTCCCATACGCCCCCTGGGTCTGGCTTGCCGGATGTGCGATCATCGCGCTGGCAGCTATGGGCATGGCCTGGCATGCGGCTCCGCCGCACCTCCGATGATGCTTTGAATGCCGCACCCGCCGTTGTAAGCGCCAAGCATGAATGACCCGTCTGCCCGCCCGGACCCCGATGCCCTGTTGGCCATGGCGCAACGGGAGGGCCGTGGGCGCCTGAAGGTCTTCCTGGGCGCGGCGCCCGGCGTGGGCAAAACCTTCGAGATGCTGAACGAGGCGCGCCGTCTGCGGGATGGTGGCACCGATGTTGTCGTCGGGTTGGTGGAAACGCATGGGCGCCAGGACACCGCCGCGCAGATCGGTACCCTGGAGGTATTACCGCTGCGGCAGATCTCCTACCGCGGCCAGACGTTGCGGGAGTTTGACCTCGACACCGCCCTGACGCGGCATCCCCAGGTCCTGGTGGTGGACGAGCTCGCGCATACCAATGCCCCTGGCAGCCGCCATCCCAAGCGGTGGCAGGATGTCGAGGAATTGCGGGATGCCGGGATCGAGGTGTGGACGGCGATGAACGTCCAGCATCTGGAAAGCTTGTCGGACGACGTTGCGCGCATCACCGGCATCCGCGTGCAGGAAACCGTGCCGGATCACGTGCTGGCGGGGGCGGATGCCGTCGAGCTGATCGACATCCCGCCCACCGAACTTCTGGAGCGGATGCAGCAAGGCAAGGTGTATCGCCCCGAGCAGGCGGCCCGCGCCCTGAAGGGCTTCTTCCGCGAGGGTAATCTGGCGGCGCTGCGGCAAATCGCGCTGCGGCGAACGGCGGAGCGGGTGGACGCCGATGTCACCGGCTACATGCGCGCCAATGCCATTTCCGGTCCCTGGCCGGTCGGCGATCGGGTCCTGGCCCTGGTTGGCCGGGATGCCTCGGCGGAGGCTGTGGTGCGTCACGCCCGGCGGATTGCCGATGCGCTGCACGCGCCGCTCATGGTCCTGCATGTTGAGATGCCGGGTGGGGCGGGCGGCATCAGCCCATCGCCGGCTCTCCGGCTGGCCGAGCAGCTTCACGCTGAGGTCGAGACCACGGCTGCACGCGACCTGCCCACCGCCGTTTTGAACCATGCCCGCACGCACAACGCGACCCATCTGGTGGTCGGCCGCGGGCAGCCCTCTGTTTGGCGCCGCCTGACGGGGCGGACCCTCACCACAGCATTGGTCCGGCAAGCCAGCAGCTTCACCCTGCATCTGGTGCCTGCGCTATCGGGCGTCATGCCGCGCGTGCGGCGGGAAGTGGCGGGACTGCCGAACTGGGCCAGTTGGGTTGCCGTGCCATCGTTGGTGGCACTCACCACGCTCGTGAGCATCTGGGCCGACGGGATCGTGCCCGAGGGTGGCCTGGGCATGATCTACCTGGCTGCCGTCGTGGCGCTGGCGGCCTGGTTCGGCCCCACCGCCGCCGCCGCGGGGGCGTTGCTGTCCTTTCTGGTTTGGGATTTCTTGTTTCTCGTGCCCCGCTTCACCTTCGCGCTGTCCGGCATTCAGGAGGTGATGGGCGGCGCCATCTTCTTCGCCGTCGCGCTGCTGCTGGCGGGGACCACCGGCAGCCTCGGGCGATCTGTCAGCACCGCGCGCGCACGGATCTTCGGTATGCGGCGCCTGGTCGAGGTGTCGCGCAGGCTCAGCGCCGTGACGTCGACAGGGGATCTCCTGACCGTGGTGGCGCAGGAGGCCGCGAAACTGGCCGACCGTCCGGCCTGTGTGCTTCTGCCGCTGGATGGCGAGCCGGTCGTGCGCGCCGCCCGCCCTGTCGAGATGGAGCCCGATGCCGCTTCCATGGCGGCCGCGCGGTGGGCGCTGTCACGGGGAACGCGGGCTGGCTTTGCGACCGATGCGCTGCCATCTGCCGACTGGCAGTTTCGGCCCATGCGCACCGCGGATGGCGTGGTGGGACTGCTGGCCCTGCAGATGGCTGGCCAGGTGAAGGACATCGAGACCGAGCGGGACCGGGCACTGGATGCATTGATCGACCAAGCCGCGATCGCGCTCGAACGGTCGCAGCTGATGGCTGAGAATGCGCGCAACGCGGCGCGCGCGGAAACGGAAACGTTGCGATCTGCCTTGCTGGCCTCCATCGGCCACGACCTGCGCACACCGCTGACATCAATCCGGGGTGCGATAGAAACCCTGCGGATCTCCGGTGACAGCTTGACGGCCGCAGTCCGCAGCGACCTCTTGACGACCGCCGAGGAAGAAACCGTGCGGCTCGCCCGTTACCTGAGCAATGTCATCGACATTGTTCGTTTGGAAGGTGGGCAGGTCGAGCCTAGGCGTGAGCCGGTGGATATCGAGGACGCGGTCCGCTCGGCGGCGGAGCGGGCCAGTCGTCGCATCGGACGCGACATCACCTGCGATATCGACAGCAGGCTTCCGGCACCACGGCTGGACCCCGTTCTCCTGGAGCAGATCCTGGCCAACCTTTTCGACAACGCTGCCAAATTCTCCGAGCCGGACACACCGATCGTCGTCAAGGCGCGGCGCGTGGGTCCCGAGGTGACCATTGCGGTGGAAGACCAGGGCATCGGTGTTCCACACGATCAGCTTCATCAGATCTTCGACCCCTTCTTCCGTGTGCGCCGCGGGGACGCCGCACCGGCTGGGAGTGGCCTGGGACTTGCGATCTGCCAGGGCCTCACGCATGCCATGGGAGGACGTATCACTGCTGAGAGCCCCATCCGGGATGGGCATGGAACCCGCATGACGGTGTCCCTGCCCGCATGACCGCCAGCCGCACGCGGTTGCTCGTTGTCGACGATGAGCCGCAGATCCACCGGTTTCTCGCCCCTGCATTGGCCGCCGCCGGGTACGACACCATCAAGGCCGAAACCGGGGAGGAGGCTCTGCGGTTGGCGGCCATCCGGCAACCGGCCTTGATCCTGCTGGATCTCGGATTGCCGGACATCGATGGCCAACTCATGATTTCGCGCCTGAGGGCCTTCATCCAGGCGCCGATCCTCGTTGTTTCGGCCCGTGGCCAGGAGGAGGAGAAGGTCGCGGCGCTGGATGCCGGGGCCGACGATTATGTTGAGAAGCCCTTCGCTCTTGCGGAGCTGCTGGCGCGCATCCGCGTCGCCCTCCGCAGAGCAGCCTCCGGCGATCGGGCCCCGGCGACCGAGCTGAATGTGGGTTCGCTTTGCATCAACATTGATCGGCGGTTCGCGAAGATCGGAGGGGGGGAGCCGTTGCACCTGACGCCCAGGGAATGGTCCCTCCTCGTGTGTCTCGCTCAGGCACGGGGGCGGGTGCTCACCCAGCAGCAGCTGTTAACGGCGGTCTGGGGCCCGGCCCACTCCGACGAGGCACAGTACCTCAGGGTCTATGTCGGTCATCTCCGCCAGAAGTTCGGCCGGGCGGCGGGTTTGCTCAAGACGGAGCCAGGCGTCGGGTACCGACTTTCGGAATAGCTTCCGTATGTGTGGGTCATGGTGTTCCAGTCGGCCATGGCCGGTCACGGCATGGAATCATCCTGGACCACCGCCGGGGCTGCGGTCGCCAGATCGGTTGTCTGGCCGTGGGCCGGCGAGATATCAGCCTTGGTCGGGCTTTACGTCAGGAACGGCCGCCCTGGCCTGCGAAAGCAGCAGAAGGCTTCCGTGCTGTACCCCGCGTTCCGCGATCACGGCGTCCGCGAAGCGGCGGACCACCGATGCGTCCCCCTTCAGGACGGCAACTTCCAGGCAGGCATGGTGATCCAGGTGGACGTGCAGGGTGGCCACCGAAAGGGCGTGGTGGTCGTGGAACGAATTGGTCAGTCGTTCCGGCAGGTCGCGACGGTGATGGTCGTAGACATAGGCCAGCGCGCCCACCGCGGGGCCCTCTGCCTGTCGTGCCTCGGCGGCCTGGCGTAATCCGGCGCGGGCGAGGTCACGGATGGCTTCCGACCGGTTCGCATAGCCCAGGCCATCAACCTCCCGCAGCAGGTCGTCGTCGAGGGTGATGGTGATGCGCTGCATGCCGCCTCTCGCGATGGGTTGATATGCTGTTCCGATAAACTTAGCATACCACGCTGTTCAGGACGCTGGGGATTACCATGCTGCGCCGTTCGATGCTGCACGCCATGGGCGGGGCGGCGGCGCTGGCCGCCATGACCCCCGCCGCTGCCCAGGCGACCCGGCGCAGGCTGACCTTCTCCTGGCCCAGCAATGCCGGGCCGCTGCACCCGCATCTTTATTCGCCCAACCAGATGTACGCCCAGTCGATGCTGTATGAACCGCTGGTGCGCTACGCCGAGGGTGGCAGGATCGTCCCCGCGCTGGCCACGGCCTGGGAGATGGAGGAGGACGGCCGCGCCTGGCGCTTCACCCTGCGGCAGGGCGTGAGCTTTTCCGACGGGACGCCCTTCGACGCCGCCGCCGTGGTGGCCAATGTCGACGCCGTGCTTCGCAACCGTGCGCGGCATGCCTGGCTGGAACTGGTCAACCAGATCGAGGGCGCCGAGGCGATCGACCCGGGCACTGTCCGACTGCGGCTGCAGGGACCGTACTATCCGGCGCTGCTGGAGCTGTCCCTGCCTCGTCCCCTGCGCTTCGCTTCCCCGGCGGTGCTGCGGGCGGATGGCGGCATCGCGGCGCCGGTCGGCACCGGTCCCTGGGTGCTGGCGGAAACGGCGCGCGGCCAGCACGACCTGTTCCGCCGCAACGATGGCTATTGGGGCGAGAAGCCGGTGCTGGAGGAGGTGCTGGTGCGCGTGCTGGGCGACAGCAACGCCCGGGCGCTGGCGCTGGAAAGCGGCGAGATCGACCTGGCCTACGGCACGGACCAGCTGGATGCCGATACCTTTCGCCGCTTCGCCGCTGACCGGCGCTTCACCACCGCCATCTCGCCGCCCATCGGCACGCGGCTGCTGGCGCTGAACTCGGCCCTGGCGCCCACCGACGACCCCGCCGTGCGGCAGGCGATCGCCCAGGGCATCGATCGCGCGGCGCTGGTCCGGCACATCCTGCTGGACACCGAGCCCGCGGCGGGAACGCTGTTCGCCACGAACTTCCCCTATACCGATCTGGGCCTGCAGGCGCCCGGCTTCGACCGCGCGGCGGCGGCGGCGCGGCTGGAGGCGGCAGGCTGGACGCTGCCCGCCGGGGGGCGGGTGCGCCGCAGGGATGGCCGGGACCTGGCGCTGGACCTCTGCTTCATCGGCGCGGATGCCTTGCAGAAAGCTATTGGCGAGGCCGTGCAGGGCGACCTCGCGCGCATCGGCATCGCCGCGCGGCTGGTGGGCGAGGATGCCAGCACCTATTACGGCCGCCAGCGCTCCGGCGATTTCGGCATGATCTTCAACGATACCTGGGGCGCGCCCTACGACCCCCACGCCTTTCTGGCCTCGATGCGCGCACCGTCGCATGCCGACTACCAGGCCCAGCGCGGGCTGCCGATGAAGGCCGAGATCGACCGCCGCATCGGTGCCGTGCTGGCGATCACCGATCACGCGCGGCGGGCGGAAGAGTATCGCTGGCTGCTGACCACGCTGCACGAGCAGGCGGTGTATGTTCCGGTTTCCTTTTTCACCAACAAGCTCGTGCACCGGCCGTCGCTGGGCCGGGTGCCGTTCGGTGACACGCGGACGGACATTCCCTTCGCCCGGATCGGCCGGGGCTGAGCGTGGCTGGCTTCGTCCTGCGACGGCTGGCAACGCTGCTGCCGCTGTTGCTCATCGTCTCCTTCGGCTTCTTCGCCATGCTGCGGCTGGGGCGCGGCGACGCGGTGCTGGACTACTTGCGCCTGGCGCAGATCCCGCCCACCGATGCCGCGCTGGCGGTGGCGCGGCAGCAGCTCGGGCTGGACCAGCCTTTGCTGGTGCAGTTCTTCCATTGGCTGGCCGCGGCGCTGCGCGGCGACCTCGGGGTGTCCTGGTTCACCGGGCGTCCGGTGGCGGAGGAGATCGCGCACTACCTGCCCGCCACCCTGCAACTGGCGGGCACGGCCATGCTGGTCACCATCCTGGCGGGCGTGCCGCTGGGCATCTGGGCGGCGCTGCACCGGGACCGCTGGCCGGACCATCTGACGCGGGTCATCAGCTTTCTCGGCGTGTCGGTGCCGAACTTTTGGCTGGGCTTCCTGCTGGTGCTCTTCTTCGCCGTCACGCTGGGCTGGCTGCCCGCCGTCGGGCGGGACGGGCCCGCCAGCATCATCCTGCCCGCCCTGGCCACCGCCGCCATGTCCGCCAGCGTCATGCTGCGGCTCGTGCGCGCTTCCGTGCTCGGCGTGCTGGGGGAGGCGCATCTGCGCTTCGCCCGCGCCCGCGGCCTGCCCGCGCGCACGCTGCTGGGGCGTCACATCGTGCTGAACGCCATGGTGCCGCCGTTGACCGCCATCGGCCTGCACCTGGGCGAGCTGATGGGCGGCGCCATGGTGGTGGAGACGGTGTTCGGCTGGCCCGGCCTCGGCCGCTGGGCGCTGCTGGCCATCGGCAACCGGGACTATCCGGTGCTGCAGGGCTTCATCGTGGTGATGACCGCGGTCTTTGTGCTGTGCAACCTGCTGGTTGACCTGCTCTACGCCTGGCTTGATCCGCGCATCCGCCTGGAGCGCGCGGCGTGAGGCGCATCGCCGTTCCCCTGGCCGTCGGGCTGGTCGCCACCATGCTCGCCGCCGCCATCCTCGCGCCCTGGCTCGCGCCCCATGATCCGGCGCTGACCGATCTGTCCCGGCGCCTGCTGCCGCCTTCCGCCGGCCACTGGCTGGGAACCGACCATCTGGGGCGCGACCTGCTGTCACGCCTGCTTTGGGGCGCGCGGGCGTCCTTCGCGGCCGTGGCGGCCATTCTGGCGCTGGTGCTGACGCTGGGCTGCGCGGTGGGCATGGTGGCGGGGCTGCTGGGCGGTGCCGTGGATGCCCTGCTGATGCGTGTCTGCGACGCCTTCATGACCGTGCCGACGCTGGTGCTGGCGTTGTTCATGATCGGCGCGCTGGGCACCGGGCTGACCAACGTGGTGGTGGCCATCGCGCTGTCCCACTGGGCCTGGTACGCCCGGCTGGTGCGCGGCGTGACGCTGACGCTCCGCGGGCGGGACTACGTGGCGGCGGCGCAGGTGGCCGGGCTGTCGCGGCTGGCCATCATGCGGCGCCACCTGCTGCCCGCGCTGGCCGGGCCGCTGGCGGTGCTGGCCAGCCTCGATCTCGGGCACTGGATGCTGCATGTGGCGGGGCTGTCCTTTCTCGGCCTGGGGCTGGCGCCACCCGCCGCCGAATGGGGCATCATGATCAACGATGCGCGGCCCTTTTTCCGCACCGCGCCGATGCTGGTGGTGCTGCCGGGCGCCGCCATCCTGCTGACCGTGGTGGGCTTCAACCTGCTGGGCGACGCGGTGCGCGACCGGCTGGACCCCGCCATGCCGGACCACGTGCATTGAGTGCGCGCCGCCTGTCCGTCGGCGGCCTGCACCTGGCGGCGGGCGGCCACGCGCTGGTGCGCGGGGTGTCCCTCACGCTGCGGCGCGGCCGGGTGCTGGGGCTGGTCGGCACCAGCGGCAGTGGCAAGAGCCTGACGACGCTGGCGCTGCTGGACCTGCTGCCCCCTGGCGTGCGGCAGGTGGCCGGGATGGTGGCGCTGGACGATGCCCCCGCCGACCGCGTGGCGCTGCGCGGCAGGACCGTCGGGCTGGTGCAGCAGGCACCGCGTGGCGGCTTCAACCCGCTGGTCACCATCGGGCGGCACTTCACCGAAACCCTGGCCTGCGACGGCATCCGGGACGCCGCCGCGCGCGACGCGATGCTGGAGCTGTTGCGGGAAGTCGGGTTCGGCGACCCCGCCTCGGTCGTCGGCCTGTATCCGACGCAGCTCAGCGGCGGCATGCTGCAGCGGATCATGATCGCGCTCGCCCTGGCCCGCGACCCCGACTTCCTGCTGGCGGACGAGCCGACCACCGACCTCGACCTCGTGGTGCAGGCACAGTTGCTGGACCTCCTGGAACGGCTGGTCGTGCGGCGCGGGCTGGGCGTGCTGCTGGTCACGCATGATTTCTCCGTCATCGCCCGGCTGGCGGATCAGGTGGTGGTGATGGACGCCGGGCAGGTCGTCGAGCAGCGGCCGGTGCGCCGCCTTTTCGAGGACCCGGCGCATCCGCGCACCCAGGCGCTGATGGCGGCCCATCTGGCGCTCTACGCATGAGCCTGCTGGAACTCCGCGCGGTGTCCCATGGCTACCGTCAGGGCGGGCTGTTCGCCCCCCGCACGGCGAAGTCGGTGCTGCGCGACGCCTCGCTGCAGATCGCGCCCGGCGAATGCGTCGCGCTGCTGGGCCCGACCGGCTCGGGCAAGAGCACGCTGGGCCGCCTGGCCCTGGGCCTGGAGCGGCCCTGGGCCGGTGACGTGCGCTTCGACGGCGCACCGCTGCACGACCGGCGTGGCCGGATCGCACCCGTCACCCGGCGCGCCATCCAGGCGGTGTTCCAGGACCCGCACGGTGCCACCAGCCCGCGCCTGACCTGCCTTGAGGTGCTCGCCGAGCCCTTGCGCGCCGGAAGCACAGGCAAGGCGGCGTTACGGGACCAGGCGACAGCTCTGCTGCGGGACGTGGGGCTCGACCCCGCGCTCCTGGACCGTCTCGCCCACCGCCTCAGCGGGGGGCAGTTGCAGCGCCTGTGCATCGCCCGCGCCCTGGCGCCCGCACCGCGGCTGGTGTTGCTGGATGAGGCGGTGAACAGCCTGGACCTGGAAACCCAGGCCCTGGTGCTCGGCCTTTTGCGGGAGCTACGCCGTCGCAGGGGCATCGCCTACCTGTTCGTCACCCACGACCTGCGGCTGGTCAAAGGCTTCGCGGATCGCTGCTACGTCATGCAGGACGGCCAGCCGATCGAGGTCGCGGACCCGTTCGGACCGGGGCTGGTGCCGCCCGCCATGGCAGCCCTGCGGGCGGCGATCCTGCCTGCCCTCCCAGGTCCCAGGCCATTGCGGCAGCCCGCGGCCGCGAACGCTGTCCTCCCCTAGACGCCGGGTATTATCGGAAAGCGATCGCCTGCGTTGGCGGCAAGGAGGCCGATCGCCCCGGTTCTCTATGCTTTCGCAAGCACAGGAGGCTGAACGGGAAGGGGGACGCAGCCCCCTTTCAAGCGATCACAATGCTTCAGTCGACAGTCGCTCCGGATTGTTTCACGACCTCGGCCCAGCGAAGCAGGTCCTGCTGGTGCAACCGGCGGAACGCTTCCGGGCTCGGGTCGGCCGCTGGCGCGATCCCCTGGGTCGTGACCAACCAATCCTGGAACGAAGGCTGGCCGATGATGCGGCTGACCTCCTGGCTGACGCGGGCCTGGATGGAGGCCGATAGGCCGGGCGGTGCGAGGGGGCCGTACCAAGTGCTGCTGGAGAAGCCTGGCAGCGCGCAGGCTTCAGCCACGGTCGGCACGTCGGGCAGCGCGGGCAGGCGCTGGGCCGTGCTCACGGCAAGGGCTTTGACCTGGCCTTGCTGCGCGGCTGCGATGCTCGGCCCGCTTTGATTGAAGAAGAATGTCACGTCGCCGGCTAACAGGGCCGTCATGGCGGGACCCTGACCACGGTAGGGCACATGGACCGTGTCGATCCTGGCTGCGCTGGTGAACTGCACGGCGGTGAGGTGGGTCGAAGCGCCGTTGCCCGTGGAACTGTAGTTGATCTGCCCCGGCTGCGCGCGTGCAGCGGCTATCAGGTCCTGGCATGTGTTGATGTTGGGCGAACGCCTCGGGTCGATCAGCAACACGTTCGGCACGTCGCCGAGCAAGGCGATGTGCGTGACATCGCGAAAAGCGTCGAAGCTCAGGTTCTTGTAGAGCGCGGCATTGATCGCATGGGTGCCTGCCGTTGCCAGCAGGAATGTGTATCCGTCGGGCCGCGCCTTGGCCGTTGCGTCGGATGCAATGTTGCCGCCCGCACCGGTGCGGCTATCCACCACAACGGGAACACCCAGCGCCTGGCCCAAGGGTTCGGCGAGCTTGCGGGCATAGATGTCGGTTCCCGCGCCGCTGGGGAAGCCGTTCAGGATGGTGATGGGCCGTGATGGCCAGGCAGCCTCCTGCGCCTGTCCCTGCGCGAAAGGCATGGTGAGAGCCAGCAGCATGGCGATGGAACGAAGCATCCGAACTGATCCTTTCTCGGACAAGCGGAAGCCGGTGATCTCTGGCGAGGATGATTTTTTATGGTTACGGCGCAGTTTCGGCGTGGAGGCGCTGTCTTCTCCCCCACGCCGGAAGGTCAGGGGGCGTCGAACACGCGGGGGCGCAGCCCGGCATGGAAGTAGTTGACCATGGAATAAATGTCATAGACCGGCAGGCCGACCTCCCGCCGCAATGCCGCGGCGTATGGTGGCATGTTGGTGCATTCCAGCACGATCGCGCCAACGTCCGGGTGCCGCGTCACCAGGTCACGCCCGGCCTCCAGGATGTCCTGCTCCGCCAGATCGACATCCATGTCGTCCTTCTCGGCCTTGATCAGCACGCGAAAGAACTCACGGCCGTTTTCCGTGCCCGCGACAGGGATGTCGAGCGACACGCCGGCGGCTTCGAGGTGACGGGGCGTCAGGGTCGAGCCGGACACGGTCACGATGCCGACCCGCTTGCCCGGCGGCAGCATGGCCTGCACCCAGGGCACCTGCATCAGGCTGCTGGTCGCCACCGGCACGCCGACATGCGCGGCCAGCTCCTTCTGGAACAGCGAAAGGAACCCGCAATTGGTGGTGATGGCCTCGGCCCCCAGGCGTACCAGGTCCGCCGCAGCGTCCAGAAAGTCCTGCATCAGGCCATCGGCGCCGTTCAGCACCACCTTCTCCGGACTGGCGCCGCGCACCACGCGGTACATCACGGGAAAAGGCCAGGTGGTGCCATTGCCCATATCGCCCGGGATGCGCGGAAAGCGCGCTTCGAGCATCAGGATGCCCAGCGGCACGCCATAGACGGCCTTGCCGCCTTTGGCGACGCCGCGGCGCTGCGGCAGCACGGGGGGAAGGGATGTGGTCATGGTGAGCCTCAGCGGACCGGCGGCGCGTATTGCAAGCCGCCTTCGGTGTAGAGGGTATTGCGGCCGCGCGGCAGGCCCATGGGGGCCACGTTGCGGTCCCAGATCTCGGCGTAGTTGCCGACCTGGCGGAGGATGTTGGCAGCCCAGCCGACGGGCGCGCCCATTGGCGTGCCAAAGTCGCCGCTGACGCCCAGCAGGCGTTGCACGTCGGGGCGCGGGTCGTTCATGTGCTGGCCGATGTTTTCCCTGGTGATGCCGAATTCCTCGCCCAGGTGCATGGCATTCTGCGTCCAGCGGACCAGGTCAAAGAACTTGTCGTCGCCCTTGCGCACCACGGGGCCCAGCGGCTCCTTGCTGATCAGCTCCGGCAGGACGATGAAATCATCGGCCCGGGAGCCCAGCCCGGCCCGAAAGGCCGCGAGGGTGCTGGTGCCCACGGTGAATGCATCGCACCGCCCGCCGGTCATGGCGTTGCGGATCTCCTCGACGCTCTCGATCACCACCGGATTCAGCTTCATGTTGCTGGCGCGGAAGAAGTCCGCGAGGTTCTTCTCGGTCGTGGTGCCGGGCTGCACGCAGACGCTGGCACCATCGAGTTCCCGGATTGATGTCACGCCCAGCTTCTTTGCAACCATGAAGCCCTGCCCGTCATAGAACAGGACGCCGGTGAAGAGCAGGCCGAGGGAAGCTTCCCGGGGCTGTGTCCACGTGGTGTTGGAGGACAGGATGTCGATTTCACCTGTCTGCAGGGCCGTCAGCCGGTTCGCGTAAGTGGTGGCGACGAAGCGGACCTTGTTGGCATCGCCCAGCAGGGCAGCGGCGACGCCACGACAGAAATCCGTGTAAAGGCCGCGGTATTCGCCGCGCTCGTTCAACACCGCGAAGCCGGGCAGGTCCGCCGAGGTGCCGCAGACCAGCGCACCGCGGGCCTTGATGGCATCGATGGTGGCGGAGCCGGATCCCTGCGCCTGCGCTGGCGGGGCGAGAGCTGCCAGCGCCAGTCCGGCGCAGCCAGCAAGAAGAGAAAGAAGTGTCTTCGTCATGATCGCCTTCACCTGAAAGATTGAGGGCCGTGTACGTGACACCCCGCCGCTGTGATGCGGTCTCAGGGTCAATCCGGTGCCACCTCAGCTCATCGGAAGCGAGCCGCGGAAAAGGGGGCGAGTGGGATCTCCGGTGGCTGACCGGACAGAAGCTGCGCGACGAGGCGCCCGGTGCGGGCACCGGCCACCAGCCCGACATGGCCGTGGCCGAAGGCATGCACGACATGCGGGCTGCGGCGGGACGGACCCAGGCAGGGCAGCCCGTCCGGCGTGCTGGGCCGATGGCCCATCCAGAGCTTCACCCGCTCCTCCGGGAAGGGCCGCGGCAGGCCCGGAAAGGAGCGCAGCAGATGATCGCGCAGGATCTCGGCGCGCCGCCAATCCGGCGGGGCATCGGTCGCGGCGATCTCCACCTGCCCGGCGGTGCGCAGCCCGTCCTGCATGCTGTTGACCACCATCTTGGCGGCGCCCAGGCTGACGGAGTGGCGCGGGCCGACCGAGGCGCCCTGCAGCATGACGTGGTAACCGCGTTCCGTTTGCAGCGGCACCCGGTCACCCGCCTGGGCCGCCAGCGGTGCGGAGCGGATGCCGCAGCAGATCACCGCCGCGTCACAGTCCAGCATGCTGCCATCGGCCAGGGCCACGCCGCGCAGGCTTTCCCCCTCCAGCCGCAGGCCGCTGGCGGCGACGGGGCGCAGGGCTGCGCCGCCCCGCTGGGCATGCGCGACGAGTGCGGCAATGTAGCGGCCGGGCGCCAGGCAACGCCCCGCCTCCTCCGTCAGCACCGCGAAGGTATAGGCGGGGTCGAGGTCCGGCTCCATGTCCCGCAGCGCCGCACCCTCGACCTCGGTCCAGGAGATGCCGAGCTGGCGACGGATGCGCCAGCCCATGGCCTCTCCCTCGAAGCCGGCGCGCGCGTGCCAAGCGTTCATCAAGCCCTTGTGCTCGATCAGCCCGGGTACCCCCGCCTCGCGCGCCAAGGCGCCGTGCAGGACCGGCGAATCTTTCAGAAGCGGCCGCAATGCCGCGGCGATCCCCCGCACGCGCTCCTCCGTCCAGCCTGCCGCCAGGTATCGCAGCAGCCACGGCGCGGAGCGCGGCAGGTGTGGCCAGCGGATCGCCAAGGGTCCCAGAGGATCGGCGATGAAGCCCGGCACCTGCTTCCACAATCCCGGCCCGCTCGGCGGCAGCACGGAATGAGACGACAGCCACCCCGCATTGCCATAGCTGGCGGCCTGTTCGCCGCCGGGCATGCCCGGCTCCAGGATCGTGACCCGGTGCCCTGCCCGCAGCAGCTCGATGGCGCTGGCGGCACCCTCGATGCCCGCGCCGATGACGGCGACATGGCGGTTCACAGCGGCTGTCCTTCCGGCATGTCGCGGCCGACCGAGCGGGCGCGTGGGTCCAGAAAGCAATGCAGGATGGCGGGCCTGCCGGAGGCCAGCGCACGCTCGAACGCCGGCGCGAACTCCGCCGTGTCCCACACCGTTTCCCCATGCCCGCCGAAGGCATTCGCGTAGGCCGCGAAGTCCGGGTTCCTGAGGCGGGTGGCGGAGATGCGACCGGGATAATCGCGCTCCTGGTGCATGCGGATGGTGCCGTACATGCCATTGTCGATCACGATGATGAGCACCGGGATGTCGTGCTGCACGGCGGTCGCGAATTCCTGGCCCGTCATCAGGAAGTCGCCGTCGCCGGCGATGGCGAGTGCCACGGCGCCGGGCGCATGCCGTTTGGCCATGATCGCCGCGGGCACCCCGTAGCCCATGGAGCCCGAGGTCGGCGCCAGTTGTGTGCCGAGCTGGGAAAACCGCCAGTGCCGGTGCATCCACCCCGCGAAATTGCCGGCTCCGTTGCACAGAATGGTGTCGCCGGGCAGGCGATCGTTCAGCCAGCGGATGATCTCGCCGTATTGAAAGCGGCCGGGCAGGCTGCGGGGCGTGCCGGACCACTCCAGGTAGGCAGCGTGCCGGGCCTCGATGTCCGCCGACCAGGCCGGTGCAGCGTTGGGCGAGAGCATGGCCAGGGCGGGGGCGAAACGTCGTGGCGAGGACTGGATGGCAAGTGCCGGCGCATAAACGCGGCCCAGCTCCTCGGCGCCGGGGTGGAGGTGGATCAGCTTCTGTTTTGGAACGGGGATGTCCAGCAGGCTGTAGGACCCCGAGGGCATCTCCGACATGCGGCCGCCAAGCAGCAGAAGCAGGTCGGCCTCGCGCACCATCGTGGCAAGGCCGGGAGAGGGGCCTATGCCCAGGTCACCGACATAGCAGCGGTGGTCCCACCGGAACCGGTCTGTCCGGCGAAAGGAGGTGCAGACGGGCAGCGACCAGTTGTCGGCGAAGGTGGCCATGGCATCCACGGCCGCCGCATCCCAGCCCGAGCCGCCGAGGATCACCAATGGCTTGCGGGCCTCGCTCAAAAGCCCGGCCAGCGCCTGCAGATCGGCCTCGGCGGGAGCGGCGAGGGCGGGCTGCACGCGCGGGGCATCGGCGACGCTGGCCATCTCGGTTAGCATGTCCTCGGGCAATGCGATCACCACCGGGCCGGGGCGGCCCTGCATGGCCACGTGAAAGGCGCGGGACACGATCTCCGGCACGCGGTCGGCACTGTCGATCTCGGTGGCCCACTTCGCCATGGTGCCGAAGACGGCGCGATAATCCAGTTCCTGGAAGGCTTCGCGCTCGCGCATGTCGCGTGCCACCTGGCCCACGAACAGGATCATCGGCGTCGAATCCTGCATCGCGATATGCACGCCGCAGGAGGCATTGGTGGCACCCGGGCCGCGCGTCACCATGCAGATGCCGGGGCGGCCGGTCAGCTTGCCCTCGGCCTCGGCCATGATGGCGGCGCCGCCCTCCGCGCGGCAGGTGATCACATCGATGCTGGCATCGTGCAGCGCGTCCAGGACCGCGAGGTAGCTTTCGCCCGGCACGCAGGTGACGCGGCCCACGCCCTGGGCCACGAGCTGGTCGACCAGGATCTGGCCGCCGGTGCGGGGGGCGTTCACCGCAACACCTCGACCGCGCGGGCGATGCGCGTCATGGCGGTGCGAAGTTCGGCTTCCGCCGTCGCATAGGAAACGCGGAAATACGGCGCCAGGCCGAAGATGGAGCCGGGAACGACGGCCACGTCATGATCCTCCAGCAGGTAACGGCAGAAATCAGCATCGGTGGACAGCACGGTGCCGGCGGGCGTGGTGCGGCCGATCACGCCGGCGCAGCCCGCGAAGGCATAGAAGGCGCCTTCCGGCCGGCGGCAGGTGATGCCGGGAATGGCGTTCAGCGCTTCCACCACCAGGTCCCGGCGGTGCAGAAACGATGCCCGGCGATCGGCCCGCAGATTTTGAGGACCATTGAACGCCTCGACGGCGGCGGCCTGGGAGATGGAGCAAGGATTGGAGGTGCTCTGGCTTTGCACGATGGCCATGGCGCGGATCAGGGCTTCAGGCCCGGCACCGTAGCCGATGCGCCAGCCCGTCATCGCGTAACTCTTCGAAACCCCGTTCACGATCAGCGCCCGCTCCCGGAGCGCCGGCTCCAGCGCCACAGGCGAGGCGGCGGCAAAGTTGCCGTAGCAGAGGTGCTCGTAGATCTCGTCCGTCATCAGCCAGACCTGCGGGTGGCGCAGAAGGACGTCGAGGATGGGCCGGTAATCGCCGGGCGAATAGGCCGCGCCGGTGGGATTGGACGGAGAGTTCAGCATCAGCCAGCGCGTGCGCGGGGTGATGGTGCGCTCCAGCACCGCTGCTTCCAGGCGGAAGCCGTTTTCCTCCTGCCCGGCGGCCGGCACGGGCACTCCGCCCGCGATGGTCACCATGTCGGCATAGGAGGTCCAGTAGGGCGCTGCGATGACGACTTCGTCGCCCTCATCCAGCGTCGCCATCAGGGCATTGTGGATCACCTGCTTGGCACCGGTGCCAATCGTGATCTCCGCCGGCGCGTAGTCCAGGCCGTTTTCCCGGCGGAGCTTGGCACATACCGCCGCCTTCAGCTCCGCCGTGCCATCCAGCACCGTGTACTTGGTGGCACCCGCCCGGATGGCGGCGATGGCGGCGTCCTTGACGTTGTCGGGCGTGTCGAAGTCTGGCTCGCCGGCGCCGAGCACGATGACCGGCCGCCCCTTCCGGCGAAGCTGGGCCGCCCGCGCACCGATGGCCAGGATCTCCGATACCCCGATCCCCGCGATGCGGCGCGCGGGGCGGAGGCTGGGGAGGGCGGCGGTGTTCATCGCCGTCTGCTCAGCGCGCGGCCACGACCATGATCTCGACCCGGATATCCGGCCGGGCCAAGGTCACCGCGCCGCAGCAGCGGGCGGGGGTCTCGCCCGGCACCACCCAGGCGTCGTAGATCGTATTCATGGCGGCGAAATCGGCCATGTCGGCCAACCAGATGGTGACGTTCAGCAGCCTCGACTTGTCGCTCCCGGCCGCAGCCAGCATCTCGTCGATCTTGGCCAGCACCTGGCGGGTCTGCCCGGCGATGTCGGCTGTGCAGTCATCGGCGGTATGGCCGGCGAGGTAGACCGTGTCGCCATGCACCACTGCGCGCGAGCGGCGGGCATTCTGGTCCAGGCGGGTGATGGTGGTCATGATCCATGATCCTTGCGCAGACGGTCAGACGATCTGGTTGCGGAGCTGCGCCTCGCCACGCTGCAGGCGGCCGAGGTTCTCCAGCAGAATGTCGATGACATTGTCCTCGTAGCGCTGGGTTTCGCCGGCGCTGTGGGGGGTGATGAACACGTTGGGCAGGTCCCAAAGCGGCGAGGCCTGCGGCAGCGGCTCCTGCACCGTCACGTCCAGCGCCGCGCCGGCGATGCGGCCTTCCCGCAGCGCGGCCACAAGGGCGTTCTCGTCCACCACCTTGCCACGGGCGACATTCACCAGCCGCGCGGTGGGCTTCATCGCCGCCAATGCGGCAGCGTCGATCAGGCCGGTGGTCTCGGGCGTGAGCGGGCAGGTAAGGGCCACGATATCGGCCTGCGGCAGCCAGTCCCGCAGGCTTCCGATGGCATGCACCTCGTCGGCGCCTTCCGCCCCGGCGGCGGGGTCCCGGCGCAGGCCGATGACCCGCATGTCAAAAGCCTTCGCCAGCCGGGCCAGCCGCCCGCCGATACGTCCCAGCCCGACGACGAGCAGCGTCTTGCCGCCCAGTTCATCCTCGCGCTGCGCGATCTCGCCGATCATCGGCCGCCAGTGGTGCTTGGCCTGATTGTCGCGTGCCTGCGGCAGCAGGCGGGCGGCGGCCAGGATCAGCGCCATGGCGTGCTCGGACACCGCATTGGCGTTGACGCCCTGCGCGCTGGCGAGGCGCACGCCCTTCGCGCGGAAGGCGTCCTGCCCATACTGATCGACGCCGGCGCTGATGGACTGGACGAAGCGCAGCTTCGGGGCCCGCTCCAGCAGCGCGTTGTCCCACAGGCCCGAAACCACCACCACGTCGGCGGTGCCGATCCGCGCCGCCAGATCCTCGCGCGACGTCACCTGGGCGCACGGCACGCCGGTCCCGCGCGCCTCGAAGCGCTGCTGCATCTGATAGGCGGGATGGGCAAACAGGATCGTCAGGTCTTTGGATGCCGGAAACACGGATCTTGATCTCCAGAAGTTTGGGGCGGGCGGCAGCTAGGCGGCGTCTCCGAGCACATGCGCCGCCAGCGCATTGCCGGTGTAGATCTCGCCATAGCTGATACGGATGACGTCAGTGATCTGATCGAGGCGGCGACTGATGTGCTGTCGCATCAGCGCCCCCGCCGCCGTGGCATCGCGTGACCTCAGGTGGCGCAGAATGGTCAGGTGCTCGTCCTGCGTGCCGGCACGGCGATCCTGCATGTCGATCCAACGGACGAACCGGATGCGTTCATTGGTGGCGCGTATGGCGCGCGTAAATTCATCGTTTCCCGACAGAATGGCGAGGCGCTCATGAAACTGCTCATCGAGATGGAGCAGGCGCAGGGCGCGCGCATCTTCATCCGGCTCATCGCGGCTTTGCCGAGCAAATGCCTCCAGCCCGCCGAGCGCATCATCGGTGGCGCGTTCGCAGGCCAGGTAAAGGCTGCCCACCTCGAGGGTTGCCCTGAACTCGTAGAGCGCAAGGATTTCAGCCGGATTGAGGGGCCGCACATGGTAGCCCTTGTTCAGCGTCGGAACCAGGAAGCCCTCGGACGAGAGCCTGTTCAGGGCTTCTCGCAGCGGTGTCCGGCTGACACCCAGTTGCCGCGCCAGCTCGACCTCGTTGACCCGCCCGCCGGGGGAAAGGCGGTAGGTGCAGGCCATCGCCTTGACCCGTTCATAGATTCGATCCGCAGAGCGGGCCGGCTGTGCCTCATCCATAACTCTTGGATACCACTCCTACGGCATAAGTGAATACACTTTTGCATATCAGATTCGGATGCGTTGGCCGCTTAGAATCTAAGCCGGCTGCCACGCTTGTTGCTAATAATTTCGATTGTCGAAAATCGAAACATCGCCGAAGATATCCTTATGCTGGCCGTATCCCTGGACAATCTGGCGTCCCTCCACGTCACAGCCACCCGCTCGTTTTCCGATGCGGTGGCCGCCACCCTGCGCGACGGCATTCTGACGGGCCGCCTGCCGGCAGGGGCCCAACTCAAGCAGGATCACCTCGCGCGCCACTTCGGCACAAGCCGTGCCCCGGTGCGGGAAGCCTTGCAGGTCCTGACGGGAGAAGGGCTTCTGGTGGTGAACCGTCACCGCGGTATCATCGTCGCCCCCACCGATCCTGATGACCTTCGGGAGCTCACGGAACTCCGCACGATGCTGGAGGCCCACGCGCTGCGGCTTTCGATCCCTTGCCTAGCAACCGATGATATCGATCACGCGGCCGCCCTGCTGGCTGCGGCGGATGAGGCGCAGGGAAATCCGATCGAGCAGTCCGAACTGCATTGGCGTTTCCATCGTGTTCTGATGCACCGTGCCGCGCGGCCCCGCGTCCTGGCCCAGATCGAGAGCCTGCATGTCGCGGTGTCCCGCTACCTCCTCCCCGCCTGGACCGCCGCCGGCCTGTCCTACGGCTGGGTTGCCTCGCACCGCGAGCTGCTCACCCTCGCCCGGCGCGGCCAGGGAGAAGCCGCGGCGGAGCTCAACGCGGACCAAGTCGAAGAAGCGCGCGCCCGTGTCGACGCCTGGCTGGGGAAGCAGGAGATCACATGACCTTCGACAACCGGGTGGATGCCACCGGCAGGCGTATCCTCACCTTTGATTGCTACGGCACCCTTATCGATTGGGAATCAGGGATCCTCGCCCTGGTGCGCCCATGGCTTGCCGTGGCAGCACGCTCCGATATCCCGGACGATCTGCTGCTCAGCGCCTTCGCGCTCCATCAGGCGAGGCATCAGCAGACCCGCCCGACGCTTCTCTATCCGGAAGTCCTGTCCCGTACCTGGGGCGACGTGGCCGCCACCTTCGGGCTTCCAGACAGTCCGGACCAGTGCGCGGCGTTTGCAGCTTCGGCCGGGGATTGGCCGCCCTTTCCGGATACGGTCGCGGCGTTGCGCCGCCTTTTCGGCCGGTTCGCGCTGGCCATCCTGTCGAATGTGGATGAGGCATCGCTTTTGCGGAGCCTGCGGCTGTTGGAGGTACCCTTCCTCCTCACCGTCACGGCTGAACGTGTCGGATCCTACAAGCCGGCCGCACCCCATTTCGAGACCGCTATCGCCGAGTTAGCCGCGAGGGGTTACCCAAAGGAGAGTATTCTGCACGTCGCCCAAAGCCGCCATCACGACGTGGATCCGGCGTCACGCTTTGGCATCCCGACGGTCTGGGTCGATCGGCGGCATGGCAAGCGCGGGACCGGTGCCACGATTGCCAACACGGCCGTGCCTATCGCACGTGTGCCCTCCATGGCGGCGTTTGCCGATGCGATCATGTGACGATGAGGGGCAAGGCCCAACAGGCCAGTTGATATCGACGCATTCGGCCCACCTCCGGGGAATCTAAAAACGGCAGCGGCTGGCTCATGAAAGAGCCGCCGCTGGTTCTCCCGCCGTCCGAAAGCCTATCTCATTCGCCTATGGCTTCGATGACGGTGTGTCTTGTTCGGGGCCGTCGCCCGTCCACTCGTCCGTGATCTGTGCCTGGGCTTCGGAAACAACGTCCAAATCCTGCGGCGAGGGGGGTTTGGGAACGTATCCCTGTGTGGCCTGCTCGCTCGTGAAGCGGGCTTTCGGACCTTCGGGCGGGTGATCGGCCATCATCGTCTTCCTCTGCCTTTGACATGCGGAGAACGCCTCAAAGGCAAGGCCGTTCCATGGGCCCGGGCGTACGGGGCACGGGACGGATCCTGGCGGATCGCCTGCACTTCACCGGGATGACATCCGGCGGGGGGTGGAGGCCGGCCCCCTCGGTGCCTACCATGGCGCAGGCCAGGATGCCTTCGCCAACCGGCGGCGGCGTCGTCGGCAGCCGATAGGAGACACCAGATGAGCAACGCTTCCGCTTACACGCCGCCCAAGGTCTGGGTGGACGACCAGCAGAACGGTGGCGCCTTCGCCGGCATCAACCGGCCCACCGCCGGCGCGCGGCACGACAAGGAACTGCCGGTCGGGCGCCATCCGCTGCAGCTTTACTCGCTCGGCACCCCCAACGGCGTGAAGGTCACCATCATGCTGGAGGAGCTGCTGGCCGCCGGCCACAGTGGCGCCGAATACGACGCCTGGCTGATCGAGATCGGCAAGGGCGACCAGTTCGGCAGCGGCTTCGTGGCGATCAACCCCAACTCCAAGATCCCGGCGATGGTGGATCGCAGCGGCCTGGCGCCCGTGCGCATCTTCGAATCCGGCGCCATCCTGGTGCACCTGGCCGAGAAGTTCGGCGCCTTTCTGCCGAAAGACGGCGCCGCGCGGGCGGAATGCCTGTCCTGGCTGTTCTGGCAGGTAGGCAGCGGGCCGTTCCTGGGCGGCGGCTTCGGACATTTCTACGCCTATGCGCCGGAAAAGCTGGAATACCCGATCAACCGCTTCGCCATGGAAGCCAAGCGGCAGCTCGACGTGCTGGACCGGCGGCTGGCGGACAGCGAATACATCGCGGGTGCGAACTACACCGTGGCCGACATGGCCATCTGGCCCTGGTACGGGCTGCTGGCCAAGGGCGAGCTTTATGGCGCCGCCGGTGAGTTCCTGCAGGTGGGCGAGTACCGCAACCTGCAGCGCTGGACCGCGCTGGTGGGCGGCCGCCCCGCCGTGAAGCGGGGCGCCATGGTCAACAAGGTCAATGGTGACCCCGCCCGCCAGCTTCGCGAGCGGCACGACGCCGCGGACTTCGCGGCGCTGGGCGTCTGAGGGCCTCGGCGCCGGCCAGCCTCAGGCCGCCCGGCGCCGCGCGGCGTCGTACAGCGCCAAACGGCGGGACGCCGCCTCGGTCAGCCCGCCCGTGTAGTCCAGCCCCGCATCGGGCAGGCTTTCGGAGAAGTGGCAGGCCACCTGCTGTCCTTCGCCCAGCAGGCGCAGCGCGGGGACCTCGGCGCGGCAGCGCTCCTGCGCGAAAGGGCAGCGGGTGTGGAAGCGGCAGCCGGGCGGCACCGCCATGGGGCTGGGCACGTCGCCCCCCAGCGGCGTGACCCGGCCGCGCCGTGCGGGGTCAGGGTGCGGGATGGCGGCCAGCAGCGCGCGTGTATAGGGGTGGCGCGGCGTGGCGAACAGCGCCCCCTTGGGCCCGGTTTCCATGATGGCGCCCAGGTACATCACGGCGATGCGGTCCGCCATGTGCTTCACCACCGCCAGGTCGTGGGCGATGAACAGGTAGGACAGGCCGAGCCGCTGCTGCAGGTCCTTCATCAGATTGACCACCTGCGCCTGGATGGAAACATCCAGCGCGGATACCGGCTCGTCGCACACCACCAGATCCGGCTCCACCGACAGCGCGCGGGCGATGCCGATGCGCTGCCGCTGGCCGCCGGAGAATTCGTGCGGGTAGCGCTCGGCATGGAAGGGCTGCAGCCCGACCAGCGACAGCAGCTCGCGCACCTTGGCGCGACGGCTGGCGGCATTGCCCAGCCCGTGCACCACCATCGGCTCCGCGATGGCGTCGCCCACGGTCATGCGCGGGTTCAGGCTGGCATAGGGGTCCTGGAAGACGATCTGCATGCGCCGCCGCAGCAGCCGCATGGCGCTGCCGGTGACATCCGTCACGTCCTGCCCGTCAAAGCGCAGCCGCCCGGCGGAAGGCTCGATCAGCCGCAACACCAGCCGCGCGGTGGTGGACTTGCCGCAGCCGGATTCGCCCACCAGCGCCAGCGTCTCGCCACGGTCCAGGTGAAAGGACACCCCGTCCACGGCACGCACCGCGCCTACTGTCTTCTGCAGCACCACACCTTTCTTCACGGGGTAGTGCTTGGCCAGACCTTCGACCTCCAGCAGCCGGCTCATGCCGCGTTCCCCAGGGAAAGCTCGACCGGCGCGCGCAGGCAGGCGGCGGCGTGGCCGGGCGTGATCTCGCGCAGCACCGGCAGCTCGGCGCGGCAGGGCGCGATGGCGAAGGGGCAGCGCGGGTTGAAACGGCAGCCGGGCGGAAAGGCGAAGGGCGGTGGCACCGAGCCATCGATTGCCAGCAGCCGCTCGCGGTCCTCGTCCAGCCGCGGCACGGAGCCGAGCAGGCCAAGGGTGTAGGGGTGCTGAGGGTCCTCGAACAACTCACGCGCGGTGGCGCGCTCGGCCACCTTGCCGGCGTACATCACCGCCACCTCGTCGGCCATCTCGGCGATCACGCCGAGGTCGTGGGTGATCAGGATGATCGACATCCCCGTCTCCGACTGCAACTCCCGCAACAGGTCGAGGATCTGCGCCTGCACCGTCACGTCCAGCGCCGTGGTTGGCTCGTCGGCGATCAACAGGCGCGGCTCGCAGGCCAGCGCCATGGCGATCATCACCCGCTGCCGCATGCCGCCCGAAAGCTGGTGCGGATATTCCTCGAAGCGCCGCTCGGGCGAGGGGATGCGCACCCGCTTCAGGGCGGCGATCGCCTTGTCGCGGAAGGCGGCGGTGGAAAGTCCTGGCGAATGCACGCGCATCGCCTCCACCAGCTGGCGGCCGATGCTGTGCACCGGGTTCAGGCTGGTCATCGGTTCCTGGAAGATCATGGCGATCTGCCCGCCGCGCACCTGCCGCATCTCGCGCGCCGGCAGCGCCAGCAGGTCGCGCCCGTCCAAAAGCACCCGGCCTTCCACCGTGCGGCCGGGGGAGGGGACCAGCCGCATGATGGACAGCGACAGCATGGACTTGCCGCAGCCGCTTTCACCGACGATGCCAAGCGTCTTGCCGCGCGGCACGGAAAGGTCGACGCCATCCACCGCCCGGACCAGCCCGGCCGAAGTCTTGAAGACGGTGCGCAGCCCCTCGACGCGCAGCAGGTCCGTGCTCATCAGGCCCAACGGAAGGTGGGAGGGGAGATCTTGTCCACCGGGCGGTGCGCCCAGTCCTGCTGCGGCGCGCGGGCGACGATGCGCTTCTGCGCCTCATCCAGATGCGCGGCGGCACCCTCGTAGTCCATGGTCAGCACCTTGCCGTCCTTGACCAGCATCTGCCCGTCCACGTGCACGGAGCGGATGGCGCGGTCGCCGGCGGCGTAGATCAGGCTGCGCATCGGGTCGCGGGACGGGCGCATCTGCGGGTGCGTCACGTCCACCATCACGAAGTCGGCGCGGCAGCCGGGGGCCAGGCGGCCGATGTCCTCGCGATTCAGCGCCTTGGCGCCGCCAATGGTCGCCGCGTCGAACAGGTCGGTGGAGGACAGGCTGCGCGGGTCGCCCGACTGCGTGCGGGCGAGGTAGGAGACGAGCCGCAGCTCATCCAGCATGTTGTGCGGATAGGTGTCGGTGCCCACGCCCATGTTGACGCCGCGCTTGCGATAGCGGCCAAAGGACTTCATGGCGATGCCGCGCCGCGCGAACACCGTCGGGCAATGCGCCACGGTGGTGCCGGTGTCGGCCAGCCGGTCCAGGTCGTTCTCGGTGTGCCAGCGGGTGCTGGGGTGGTCGTCCAGGAAGATGCCGTGGCCGATGATCGAGCGCTCGGACAGCAGCCCCATGCTGTCCAGCCAGCCGATCGGCGTCAGGCCGCTGCGGCGGGTGATCTCGTGGAACTCCACCACGCTCTGCGCCGCGTGGATCTGCCAGGACAGGCCGCGCATGCGGGATTCCGCGAAGCTGTCGCGCAGCAGCGTTTCGGAGCAGGTGTCGATCTGCGCCGGCACCACCATGCCGAACAGCCGGCCCGAGGGATGCTGCTCCGCGCGCTCGATCAGCGAGAAGGCCTCGCCCATCGACTTCTCGCCGGCCTGCTCATCCCATTCATATTCCACCACATGGCCGTTCTTGGTGAACCAGCGGGCGGAGCGGAACATCGGCGCGATGCAGACGCGCATGCCGCTTTCGGCCAGCAGGTCCAGCCAGCCGGGGTGCGACATGGATAGGTCGGCCACCGTGGTGACGCCGGACAGCAAGAGCTCCGACAGCGCGACGCGCACGCAGGATGGCACTGCCTCGGCATCGGTGCGGAAGATCGGCATGTATTCGTAGAGCGAGGAATTATACAGGCCGGGCGAGCCGATCTCGTCGATCAGCCCCTTGTTCATCGGCTCGCTGGACGGGTGGCAGTGGATGTTCACCAGCCCGGGCATGACCATCATACCCTTGCCGTCCAGCACCTCGTCGGCCGGGCCATCATAGCCCCGGCCGACAAAGGTGATCTTGCCGTCGCTATAGGCCACCTCCGCGTCGGTCAGGTAGGTGTGCTGCTGCTCGGCCGCGTCCCAGGCAATCACCAGGTCGGCGTTGCGGATGACGGTGGTGGTCATGTCCCTGTTTCCTTCCGGCTGCTCAGCGCGTCAGCCGCAGGTCGAGGCCGCGGTACAGCCCGGCGCCGTAGATGCCGTGGGCGCGGGCACCTTCCACCCGGGTCGAGGCGGCGAGGTAGAGGTTCTCCCGCGCGATGGGCAGCCACACGTTGTTCTGCGCCACGATGCGCTGCACATGCGCGATGGCCTCGGCGCGCTTGGCCGGGTCCAGGTCGCTCTTGGCGACATCGATCAGCCGGTCGGTCTCGCTGTCGTTCCAGTTCATGCGGTTGGGCGTGGGCCGGCTGCGGCCGTCGAAATACAGCGCCAGGCCGTCGGTCGCCGAGATATAGGGGTAGGACATCACGAAGCTGTCGAACTCCTGCGTCGCCAGCTTGCCCCAGGCGACCGTGGCATCCCACAGCTGGATGCGCATCTCGATGCCCACGCGCCGCAGGTCGGCCTGCATCGCTTCCGTCATGCGGCGCCATTCGGCGGACTGGATGCCGTAGACGTTGAAGGAGGCACGCTCGCCGCCCTTGGCGCGCACGCCGTCGCTGCCCACAACCCAGCCGGCCTCGTCCAGCAGCTTCTTGGCGGCCTCGGGGTCGAAGCCCGGCACCAGCTTGGCGGCCTCGGCGTCATAGCCCAGCGTGTTGGGGTTGAGGTAGCCGTCGGCCGGCTCGGCGGCGCCGAAGAACACCGCCTTGACCACCGCGTCGCGGTTCACCGCCATGTTGACGGCGCGGCGGATGGCCGGGTCGTTGACCACGGGCTTGTCCACCTTGAAGCCCAGGAAGTAGTCCCAGAAGTAGTTGGGCTGGGTGCTGACGCGCACCGTCGGCACCCGCTGCAACTGCGCGACCGCGAAGGGCGGCACGTATTGCGTGATGTCACCCTGGCCGGTCTGCAACGCGGCGAGGCGCGTATTGGCCTCGGGGATGATGCGCCAGATGACCTTGCCGATCTGCGGCGCCGGGTTGCGGTAGATCGGCGGACCCCAGTTGTAGGTGGGGTGGCGGGTCAGCACCATGTCCTGGCGTGGCGTCCAGGACTGCCAGCAATAGGGGCCGGTGCCGTTGAAGCCCTGCACGCCGAAGTTGGCGCCCAGCTTTTCCACGTTGTCCTTGTCGATGATCACCGCGAAGAACAGGGCCAGCTGGTACAGCAGCTCGCCATAGGGCTGCGTCAGCTCGTACTCGACGGTGTAGTCGTCGACGGCGCGCACCTCCTTCACCGGGCCGGCGCGCCAGCGCACGGGGCTGCGCGTTTCCGGCGCGATCCAGCGGTTGATGGAATAGGCGACGTCGGCCGCTGTCATCTTCTTGCCGTCGCAGAAGGTGACGTCCTGGCGCAGCTTGAAGGTGTAGAGCTTGCCGTCGTCGCTGACGGTCCAACTCTCGGCCAGGCCGGGCTTCACGGTCTTCTGGTCGAAGTCCAGCGACACCAGCGTGTCGCTCATCATGTAGACCACCTCGCCGGCGCTGCGGGCGGTGGAGCGGTGCGGGTCGTAGCGGTCGGCGTCGTATTCGCGCAGCACCACCAGCGTGTCGCGCGGCGCGGCCTGCGCCAGGGCCTCTGACGCGGGCGCCAGCACGGCCAGCGACAGCAGCGCGGCCTTCAGGGTCTTGCTCATGGTCACCGTTCTCCCAGCGGCCCGGTTCGGGGCCCGTGTTGCGGGTTCAGACAGTCGACGATCAGACGCGGAGCCTGGGGTCCAGCGCATCGCGCAGCGCATCGCCCAGGATGTTGAAGGCCAGCACCACCACGAAGATCATCACGCAGGGGATGACTGCGATGTGCGGCGCGAAGAACAGGAAGTTGCGGCCCTCGGAGGCCATGGCGCCGAGCTCGGCCACCGGCGGCTGCGCGCCGAGGCCGAGAAAGGACAGCGCGGAGCCGAGCAGAATCACCTGCCCGAAGCGCAGCGTGGCGAAGACGAAGATCGGCGACAGGCAATTGGGCGCGAGGTGGCGCAGCATCAGCCGCCCGTCGCCCATCCCGGTGGCGCGCGCGGCCTCGATGTAGTCCTGGCGCATCACCACCAGCGCGTTGCCGCGCACGATGCGCGCCATCAGCGGCACGGTGGCCACCGACAGCGCCAGGATCACCGCCGGCATGCCGGGGCCGAAGATGGCCGCGATGGCGAGGCCGAACAGGATGGCGGGAAAGGACAGAAGCACGTCCATCAGCCGCATCAGCAGCCCGTCGATGCGCGGGTAATAGGCGGCGCAGAAGCCGATCAGCGCGCCGCCGCCGCCGCCCAGCAGCACCGCCGCCAGCCCCATCAGCATGGTGGCCCGCAGGCCGAACAACAGGCGGGTGATCAGGTCGCGCCCCTGGCTGTCGGCACCGAGCGGCAGGCCGGGGGTGCCGGGCACCGCCATGGCGTTGGCCAGGTCGTTGTCGAAGGGGTCGGTCGGCGCCAGCCAGGGGGCGAACACAGCGGCCAGCACCAGCGCCAGCACCAGGGCGCCGGCAAAGGCGGCCACCGGCTCACGCAACAGGCGCCGCAGCAGGCCGGGGCGGCGCGGCATGGTGGGCGCCGGGGCGGCCGCAGCCGTCGCGGCGTTCGTGGCCTGGGCGCTCATGCTCAATGCCCCCGCATGCGCGGGTCGAGCGCGACGTAGAGCATGTCGACCAGCAGGTTGATCAGGATGAAGCCCAGCGACAGCACGATGATGGTGCCCTGGGCCATGGGAAAGTCCGAGGACAGGATGGCGCCCACCGCCAGCCGCCCGACGCCGGGCCAGGAAAACACGGTTTCCGTCACCACGGCGCCGCCCAGCAGAAAGCCGATCTGCAGGCCGATCAGCGTCACCACCGGGATCAGGGCATTGCGCAGCGCGTGGTGCACCACCACCGTGCCCTCGGCCAGCCCCTTGGCGCGGGCGGTGCGTACGTGCTCGGCGCCCAGCGTTTCCAGCACGGCCGCACGGGTCATGCGCGCCACAGGGGCGATGAACACGCCGCCCAGCGTCAGCGCCGGCAGCGCCACGGACTGCCAGCCTTCCAGCGTCCACAGCGGCCCGCCGCGGCCGGTGAAGGGCAGCCACTGCCACTGGAAGCCGACAAACCAGATCAGCATCAGCCCGAGAAAGAACACCGGCACGGAGCCACCCGCGACCGACAGCGCGGTGACGAAGCGGTCCAGCAGCGAGCCGCGCCAATAGGCGGCCACGGTGCCGAGTGCGATGCCGGTGGGGATGGACCAGAACAGCGAGGCGAACATCAGCTCCAACGTCGGGCCGATGGTGGCACCGAGCTCATGCACCACGGACACGTTGTTGATGATGGATACGCCGAGGTCGCCCTGCAGCAGCCGCCACAGATAGATGCCGAACTGGTAGTAAAGCGGCTCGTCCAGCCCCAGCTCTCGGCGGATCTCGGCGACGATCTCGGCGGAGGCCGTGGGGCCGGCGCGGACGATGGCGGGATCGGTCGGCACCACCTGCATGAGCAGGAAGCCAACCAGCAGCACGCCGAGCATGACGGGAACCGTGAGCAGCAGGCGCTGCAGGATGTGGCGCAGCATGGCTCAGGCAGCCAGCGCGCCGTGGCGGTCGAAGATGACGGTGCCGCCGCGCAGGGTGAGGTCCGCTTCCGTGCCCAGGATCTCCTCCGGCGCGCAGGCCAGCAGGTCGCGCGAGAACACGGCGATGTCCGCCTGCATGCCCGGCTCCAGCGTGCCGCGCTCGGCTTCCGCGAACTGCGTGAAGGCGCCGCACCAGGTGTAGCAGTGCAAGGCCTCGGCCGGCGTCAGCGCTTCCTCGGCACCCATCACGGTGCCCTGGTTGGTTTGGCGCGTGACCATGGTGAAAAGGTTGATGAACGGGTCCACCGTGCAGACCGGGCTGTCGGAGGAGGCGGCCGGGTGGTGCCCTTCCCGCAGCCAGGTGCGCATCGGGTAGGAATGCTCGCTGCGCGCGGGACCGAGGTTGCGAAGGTACAGGTCGCCGAACTCATACAGGAACACCGGCTGCGGCACGGGCAGGATGCCGTGGCGCAGCATGCGGCGCCGCTGCGCGGGGGTCACGAAGCCGCAGTGCTCGACGCGGTGGCGGCGGCCGGCCAGCGGCGCGTCGTCGCGCTCCGCCTGCTCCATGGCCACCAGCACCTGCTCGATGGCGGCGTCGCCGATCGCGTGGATGTCGAGCTGCCAGCCCTGCGCGTGGTATTCCGCCAGCAGGCGCTGCATGGTCTCGTCGGGGAAGCAGAAGATACCAGTGCCGCCGCCGACGGCCTCCAGATACGGCTCGAAGAAGGCCGCCGTCAGCCCGCCGGCGGAGCCGTCGCCGAACACCTTGACCGCGCCCCAGGCCAGCAGCGCGTCGGCGGTCGCGCCGGCGGCGATGCCGGGGCGCAGGCCCTGCTCCCACGCATCCTTGGCGATACCCTCGGGATTGCCCGCCAGCACCTGCCACATGCGCTGGTGCAGCACGCCCTCGCTTTCGGCGCGGCGATAGGCGGCGATCTCGGCCAGCCCCGCCGTCATGCCCACGTTCATGTCGCTGGCGGAGGCAAAGCCCAGCGCGGCGAGGTTGCGCCCGGCGGCATCGATGGCCGCCACCATGGCGGCCTCGGACGGCGGCGGCATGATGTCGCGCAGCAACCGCATGGCGCGTTCCTGGAACAGCCCGGTGAGCTGCCCATCCTTGCGCTCGATGGCGCCGCCCTCGGGGTCCGGCGTGTTGTGGCCGATGCCGGCGAGCCGCATGGCGGCGGAATTGGCGACCCCCACATGGCCACAGGTGCGGGTCAGGAACACCGGATGGTCGGGTGCCGCGCGGTCCAGTTCGGCCGCCGTGGGGTGGCGGCCGATATCCAGCGCGCCGTGATCGTAGCCGCGCCCCAGGATCCATTCGCCCTTGGGCGTGGTTTCGGCGGCGGCGGCAACGCGCGTGAGCACCTCGTCCAGCGTGCGCACCTGCTCGGCGCGCAGGTTCACCTGGCTGAGGCCGAGGCCGTAGGACAGAAGGTGCATATGCGCCTCGTTCAGTGCCGGCGTCGCCAGCCGGCCACCGAGGTCGACGCGGCGCGTCGCGGGGCCGGCATGGGCTTCCACCTCCGCTTCCGTGCCCACCGCCAGCACCCGGCCGTCCTTGACCGCCAGCGCCTCCGCGCAGCCATTCTCCAGGCCACGAAACACGCGGCCGCCGTGAAGGATCAGATCAGCGTCCACCGGCGTAGGTCCGTCTTTGGCGCGAGGCCGGCGTGGCGACGATCATGATCCATTCCCCCAGAACGCGGGGCAATCACATCCCTTGCCGTGCGAAGCGTCAATAGTGCCCGGAGGAATTTGCACTGCACAAAAAACGAGGCTGCCTGTTTCTCAAGCATATCCTGGTCAAAATCATGGGCATTCGCCAAGTCGCACGTATTGCCGGGCGCGCATGCGGCCGGCGGTCGTGGTTCAACTTGAATGTTGCTGTGCAGGTGGCCCGCGCCGCGGCCCCGTGGCCGGCCGTGCTGTCGCGGCATCTGTGTTCAGGGCGGTGGGCTTGCTGGCAGGACCTTCGGCGGCATCCGCCGCAGTTGTCCTCAGCTGCAGGCTTCCTGCAGGGCGTCATTGCGTCGCCATGGGGCGCGCCCGTTCTGGTCCCGGGCGATCAGGCGCCATGCCTCGGCCGACGGGACCGGCCTGCTGAACAGGAACCCCTGCACCTCGTCGCAGCCTTCCGCCCGCAGCGTGGCCAACTCCGCGGGCGTTTCCACGCCTTCCGCCAGCACCTTCATGTTGAGCGCGCGTCCGAGGCCGACGGCGGCGCGGATGATCTCCAGGCTGCCCTTGCCATCCGCCAGGGTGCGGACAAAGGCCCGGTCGATCTTGATCTTGTTGAAAGGAAAGCTGCGGAGATAGCTCAGCGACGAATAGCCCGTGCCGAAGTCGTCCATCGAGATCTGCACGCCCAGCGCCTGCATCTGCCGCAGCAGCAGCAGGGTCTCGTCGCTGTTCCGCAGCAAAACCGATTCCGTGATCTCCAGCTCCAGCCGCGCCGCATCCAGCCCCGATGCGTCCAGCGCATGCCGCACGCCGTCCAGCAGCTCGCCCTGCACGAACTGTACGGGAGACAGGTTGACGGCGACCTTCAGCGACCCGGGCCACCGGGCTGCCTCACGACAGGCCTGCTCCAGCACCCAGGCGCCAAGCGGCCGGATCAGGGCGGTTTCCTCGGCCAGGGGAATGAACTCGGCCGGCGGAACATGGCCGCGCTCGGGATGGCGCCAGCGCAGCAGCGCCTCGAAGCCCGCCAGATGGCCCGCGCCGGCATGCAGGAGCGGCTGGTAGAACAGCTCGAACTGCTGTTGTTCCACCGCGTGGCGAAGCTCGCCCTCTCTGTGCTGGCGGTCCTGCACCTGGCGGTGCATCTCGGGGCGGAACAGCCGCGTGGTGCCCCGACCTTCCGCCTGTGCCACGCGCAACGCGATGTCCGCATCCCGCAGCAGGACATCGGCATCCGCCGAAGCCGCGAGCGCGGTGGCGATCCCGATGCTCGCGTTCATGGCGATGCGGTGCGACTGGACGGAAAACGGCGCCTGGATGGCCCGCAGCAGCTGCTTCGACAGCGCTGCCGCAGCTTCCGGCTGCGCGGGGCCGATCTGCACGACCACGAACTCGTCGCCGCCGATGCGGGCCACCAAGTCGCCGGGCTGCGTGCAATGCCGCAGCCGCGCCGCGGCCGCGCACAGCAGCGCGTCGCCGACCGGGTGACCGAGCGTGTCGTTGACCGTCTTGAAGCCGCTGAGATCAAGATACAGCACGGCAGCATGCGACAGGCATCCGGCGCGCCGCACCGCCTGCCGCAGGTGCCGGCGGAACATGGGGCGGTTGGCAAGCCCGGTGAGCGGGTCGCGATACGCCTGTTCCTGTGCCTGCAGCCTTTCCTGCATGAGCTCCCGGGTGCGATGCTCGACCCGCTGTTCCAAGTGGTTGTTCAGCTGCATCAGGCTGCGGTTCAATGCGAACAGTTCCAGGCTCTTCTGTTCGAGCAGCCGTTCGGCCTCTTTGCGCGCCGCGGTTTCCCGCGCCAGCCTGCGTTGCAGGCGCCGGACCTGTTCCGGCGGCGCGATCACTTCAGCCGGATCTGCACAGGTCACGCAGGTCACCGCAGCAGGTCAACGTGGATCCGGGTGTAGGCCCCGCGCGGGCCGGTGGCTGGCTCGATGCTGAGCGCCACTTCCTGCCCCAGATGCGTGGCGGCGCCGCGAATCACGCCGAGCGCGAGAGGCGCCAGCGGCTTGCAGCTGTGATAGCCCAGCGTCAGGGAACTGGCGCTGCGCGCTTCCGGCTGGAAGGACGGCAGCTCCGCGTCCGGGTAAAGCTTGCGGACTTCGACCTCATGGAACGCGTCGATGCCTTCCAGGATGTCGAACAGGCTGCGATCGCGCGAGAAGTAGTGTGGCGCGTCGCTCACCCAGCTTTCAAAGCAATGAGTACCGAAAGGCTCCAGGATCTCCGGCAGGCTTCGGCCCGTCGTGGCGGACAATGCCTTGACCAGCGACACCATCTCTTGGAACGGGTAGCTGCCGGTGCTGGCGTAGACACCGTCATGTGGCAACTGTGCCGCATCGACGATGTCGTCCACCATGTCGATGCCGTAGCGCTTCTCGACATGGTCGAACAGTTCCGTGAACACCCGGCCCTTCATGGGGATCATCCTTGCTTCGCATGCAAGCTAGCCGATGTCCTTGAAGTCCCGGTTAAGATCGCGGGCGCGTCATGCTTCCACGCGTAGGTCCTCGGCCGGGGCCTGGCGCCGGGCGCGGCGCTGCTTCGCCAGGGTGTTGACCAGGATCTTCGCGGTAGTGAGCAACGCGGCCGCGTCCTGGCTTTCGCGTGCCAGGCGGATGCGGTCGCCACGGCGTTCCAGCGGCGCCTCCACCTCCGGCATCCGGCCCCGGAAGCGGGCGGTGGCCGCGCTGGGCCCGGCCTTCAGCTCCGCAATGCCGAGGCGCCGGCAGCCGATGCGCAGCCGCGCCAGGGCCAGCAGGCTGGCGACCTCTTCCGGCGGGGTGCCGAAGCGGTCGTCCACCTCTTCCGCGAAGTCGCCCAGCGCGATGGCATCGCCCCGGCGCAGGATGGCGGCCAACCGGACATGCAGTTCCACCCGCGTCGCTTCCTCCTCCACGTAGCTGCGCGGGATGCCGGCGGGCACGGCCATGCACAGCGCCGGCGTCCAGTCTTCCCGCACCGCCTCGCCGCGGGCCTGGCAAAGCGCGCCCTGCAGCATGTGCTGGTAGAAGTCGAGGCCGATCAGCTTCATGTGCCCGGCCTGGGTTTCACCCAAAAGGTCGCCCGCGCCGCGCAGGTCCATGTCGCGCGCGCTGATGGCGAAGCCGGCGCCGATGCGGTCAAAGGCCTCCAGCGTCTTCAGGCGCTTGCGCGTCAGCTCGCTGGGCGGCTCCGCCGGGTCGGTCAGCAGCACGATGCTGCCCCGGGTGCGCCCGCGGCCGACGCGGCCGCGCAGCTGGTGCAACTGACCGATGCCGAAGCGGTCCGCGCGGTGCACCAGCATGGTGTTGGCGCGCGGCACGTCCAGCCCGGTTTCCACGATGTTGGTGGACAGCAGCACGTCGCCCTCGCCCTCGGCGAAGCGCACCAGGGCGCTGTCCACCTCGTCGGCCGGCAGCGCGCCATGCGCCTCGATGATGGAGAGCTCCGGCATTGCCTGCTGGATGCGCGCGCGCATATCGGGCAGGTCCTCGATGCGCGAGCAGACCACGAAGCTTTGCCCGCCGCGCCGCTTCTCGCGCGACAGCGACTGCCGCAGAACCGCATCGTCCATCGGCACGTGCACGGTGCGGATCGGCTGGCGCCGGCCCGGGGGCGTGGCGATGATGCTGAGATCCTCCAGCCCCACCAGCGCCGATTGCAGCGTGCGCGGGATCGGCGTCGCCGTCATGGCGAGGTGGTGCACGTCCTCGCCCATGCGGCGCAGCGCCGCCTTCTGCCGCGCACCGAAGCGCTGCTCCTCGTCCACAACCACGAGGCCGAGTCCGGCGAAGCGCACATCCTTGCCGGCTAGCGCCTGGGTGCCGACGACGATGTGCACGGTGCCGTCGGCGACCGCGGCCTTCACCGCCCTGGCCTCGGCGGCCGAGCACAGGCGGGACAACTGCTCAATGCGGATCGGCCGGCCGTCCAGCTTCATGCCGGCAAAGCGGCGGCGAAAGGTGTTGAGGTGCTGGCGCACCAGCACCGTGGTGGGCGCCAGAACCGCCACCTGCCGGCCGGCCAGGGCAGCTACGGCGGCGGCGCGCAGCGCCACTTCGGTCTTGCCGAAGCCGACATCGCCGCAGACCAGCCGGTTCATCGGGGTGCCGGAAGCGAGGTCGGCCAGCACGGCGTCGATGCCATCCGCCTGGTCCGGCGTCAGCGCATAGGGGAAGCGTGCGGCAAAGCGGTGGTAGGCGCGGGCGGGTGCGCGCAGCACGGGCGCGGTGCGCTGCGCGCGCTCCCGCGCCATGCGGCACAGGGCGCGGGCGGAGTCCGCCACCTGCGCTTCCACCTCGGCGCGCCGCCTGGGCCAGGAGGTGCCGCCCAGCCGGTCCAGCGTCACGCCCTCGGCTTCCGCGCCGTAGCGCCAGATGCGATCCATCTCGTCCAGCGGAACCAGCTGCTTGGTGCCGCCGGCGTATTCCAGCGCCAGGCAATCCATCGGCACGTCGGCCACCGTCACCGTTTCCACCCCGCGCAGCGCACCGAGCCCGTGGTCCAGGTGGATCACCGCGTCGCCCGGCTGCAGCACCGTGTCGCCCAGGCCAGGAATCTCGCGGCGAAAGGATTCATGCAGGCGCTGGCCGACGCGCACGTCGTCCGGCGCGACCACCACCGCCGCGCCGTCGGAGAAACCGGTGTCCAGCTGACCCCGCATCACGCCGAAGCTGCCGGGGGGCGCGGCCCGCACTGCCGCCCAATCGGCGAACTCCACGGCATCCAGCCCGGCGCGGTCGCGCGCCAGCCGCGCCAGCGCGCGGGTGCGCTGCCGGTCGTGGCCCGACAGGGCGACGCGGCGGCCGGCCTCCAGCTGCTCCGACAGAAAGGCCAGAAAAGCCTCCTCCGGCTCGCGCATGGCGACAAAGCTGGGGATGCTGCCTTGCGGGTCTTCGGGCGCCGCGTCCAGCACCGTGACCGCGCGGCCGGCTAACGCCTGTTCCCAGGCGGCATCGTCCAGATAAAGGCGCGCGGGTTCCGATGCCGGGCGCAGGTCGGACCCGGGCTGCGCGAAACTGAAGCGGGATCGGAATGCGTCGGCCACCTCGGCGCCGCGCTGCACGCGCAGCTCCTCCACCTCCGGGTCGGCCAGCACGGCGGCGCCGGGCAACAGGTCGAACACGGCGACCAGCGTGGGGTAGATGTCGGGCAGGGCATGCTCGATGCCCTGGGCGTGGTGCTCCGTCGCATCCTCGGGCCAGACCACCTCGGAGGCGGGGCCGAGCGTCACGCCGTCCTCGGGTTCGTCCACGCTGCGCTGGGTCAGCGGGTCATAGCGCCGGATCGATAGGATCCGGCCATCCTCGTGCTCGATGCGGCAAGGCAGCACGCCGTCGCCGGGGGGAAACACATCCAGCACGCTGCCGTGCAGCGCCGCCTCACCCGGCTCGTCCACCCGGTCGTCCAGCATGTAGCCGAGCTGCGCCAGGCGGCGCGCCGCCGCCGCCTCGTCAAAGGCGTCGCCAGTGCGGAACCTCAGTTCCGCCAGCGCCCCGGGCGGCGGCAGGCGCTGGGTCGCGGCCTCGATGCCGGCGAACAGCAGGACCGGCTCGTCCGTGCCAGCCGACAGGGCCCGCAGCGCGGCCATGCGCAGTCCCATGCTTTGCCGCGAAGGCGAGCCGCGGTCGTAGGGCAGGCAGTCCCAGCCCGGAAGCAGGACCACGCGGAGCCTGGGGGCCAGGGCGGCGGCGGCACGGGCCAGGCGGCCGGCACGGGCCTCGCTGCGGGCCAGGAACACCATGCCGCCGGACCGCGAAACGCATTCGGTCAGCTGCGCGGCCAGAAGGCCCTCCGGTTCTGCCACCCACGCTGCCATGCTTCATCGCTCCCGATCGACGTTGCGGGTGAAACGCACCAAAACGGCGAAGGGTGGCATGGTGGCTTTTGCCGCCGGCCCCGCGCCGACGACGGGTTGTCGGCAGGCAGATCGGCCATATCTGCCTTCCCTGGTACTGATGGCAGGGGGCGGGATTGGCGAGGATCGAGGCGGAGCGAATCCGCGTACTGCATGAGGCGGAGCCGCGCGACGGGGCCGACTACGTGTTGTGCCTGCTGCAGCAGGCGAACCGGTCGCGGTGCAACCCGGCGCTGGAGCTGGCGGTGGAGGAGGCGAACCGCCTGGGCCTGCCGGTGGTCGCCTGTTTCGGGTTGCTCGACGGCTCCAACGGCTTTCCCGAAGCCAATGCCCGCCACTACGCCTTTCTGCTGGAAGGGCTGGCGGATGCCGCCGCGGGGCTGGCCAAGCGGGGCATCGCATTCGTGGCACGCAAGGGTTCGCCGGCCGAGGTGGCCATCGACTTGTCCAAGCGCGCCGCGCTGCTGGTGCTGGACCGCGGCTACCTGGCCATCCAGAAGCAGTGGTACGCGGAGATCCTGAAGAGCGCCAAGCTGCGCGTGGTGCAGGTGGAAGGCGACGTGGTGGTGCCGGTGGAGGTCGCGTCCGACAAGCACGAGCACGCGGCCCGCACCCTGCGCCCCAAGATCGGCCGCCGCATGGCCGACTTCCTGCACGACATCAGCCCCGTGAAGGTGAAGCATAGCGCGGCAGGATTGTCGCTCAAGGGCATGGACATGTCCGACCCGGCGGCGGTGCTGGCGGGCATGACGCTGGACCGCGATGTTTCCCCGGTGCGGCGCTTCCGCGGTGGAGAAACGGAGGCGCGCCGGCTGTTGAAGGCCTATCTCGCCGGTCCGTTCCGCAACTACGGCGCCGAGCGCGGCAAGCCCGAGGCCGGCGCCGCGTCGCACATGAGCCCCTACCTGCATTTCGGCCAGATCTCGCCGGTGGAGATCGTGCTGGCCGTGCAGGCCGCGAAGGGTGGCAAGGACGAGGACCGCACCGCCTTTATCGAGGAAGTGGTGGTGCGCCGCGAGCTGGCGATGAACCACGTGCACTATACCGAGGGTTACGACCGCTACGACAAGGCTGTCCCCGCCTGGGCGCGCGGGGCGCTGCAGGAGCACGCCAAGGACAAGCGCCCGCACCGCTACAGCGACGAGGAGCTGTGCGAAGGCAAGACGCACGACCACTACTGGAACGTGTCGATGGCCGAGATGCGGGAAACCGGATACATGCATAACCACCTGCGCATGTACTGGGGCAAGAAGATCCTGGAATGGTCGGATACGCCGGAGCAGGGCTTCGAGCGTACGCTGCGCATCAACAACCGGTATTTCCTGGACGGGCGGGACGCCAATTCCTTCACCAACGTCGCCTGGGTCTACGGGCTGCACGACCGCCCCTGGGCGCGGCGGCCTGTCTTCGGCACCGTGCGCTACCAGAGCGAGAACTCGCTGCGCAAGATCGACGCCAAGGCCTACGAGGCGTCGGTGGAGAAGCTGTGCGCGGCGGAGCGTGACGGCGAGTCCGACCCGGCCGCGGAAGCGCGCACGAAGTCGATGAAGGCGCGCAGCGGCGCCGGCACCAGGCGCCGCCCCGGGTAATACAGGAAAGGGCCGGAAAAGCACGGCCACCAGGGCTCCAGCACCGGCTCCAGCGCGCCGCTGTCGAGGTGCGGGCGCAGCCAGTCCTCGAACAGCGCGACGACGCCGGTGCCGGCGATGGCGGCCTCCACGGCCAGGTCCGTTGCCGCGCCGGCGTTGACCAGCAGCGGCCCGGCCGGGTCCACGCGCACCACCTCGCCGTCGCGCTCGAATTCCCACACGGGCATGGCGCCGCTGCTGAAGCGGCTGCGCAGGCAGGCATGGCCCAGCAGGTCGCGCGGGTGGGCGGGCCGGCCGTGGCGGTGCAGGTAGGCGGGCGATGCCGCGGTGGCGAAGCGCTGCAGGCGCGGCCCGATGGGCACCGCGATCATGTCCTGCTCCAGGCGCTCGTCGTAGCGGATGCCGGCGTCGCAGCCGGCGGCCAGCACATCCACGAAGCTGTCTTCCGCGATCACCTCCAGGCGGATCTCGGGAAAGGCGGACAGGAACGGCGGCACGATCCGGGGCAGCACCAGCCGGGCCGCGCTGACCGGCACGTTCAGCCGCAGCGTGCCCGCCGGCCGGTCGCGGAACCCATTGACCACGTCCATCGCCGCCGCCACCTCGCCCAGCGCCGGGCCGAGCCGCTCCAGCAGCCGCGCGCCGGCTTCCGTGGGCGCGACGCTGCGCGTGGTCCGGTGCAGCAGCCGCACGCCAAGCCGGGTTTCCAGCCGGCGCACCGCCTCGCTCAGCCCCGAGGCGCTGGCGCCCGCCGCGCGCGCCGCCTCGCGGAAGCCGCCGGCGCGGGCGACCGCGAGAAAGGCCTGGAGGTCGCCAAGGTCAGCCTGCATTGTTCGCCATTCCGCACGGGGCGTGCCGATTCTGCCCCGTTATCGCGCGCCGGGACAGGGCCTAGCTTCACGGCACCCACAGGAGAAACCCATGACCCTGCTCAGCAAGGCCGGCCGCTTCACGCTCGGCGGCCGCGACGTCAGCCGGCTCGGCTTCGGCGCCATGCAACTCGCCGGCCCCGGCGTATTCGGCCCGCCGCGAAACCGCGACGCGGCGATCGCCGTGCTGCGGGCGGCGGTGGAAGGCGGCGTGGACCACATCGACACCAGCGACTTCTACGGCCCGCACGTCACCAACCAGCTGATCCGCGAGGCGCTGGCGCCGTATCCCGCCGGGCTCACCCTGGTCACCAAGATCGGCGCGCGGCGGGACGACAAGGGTGCCTGGCTGCCGGCCTTCTCGCGCGAGGAGCTGACAAAGGCAGTGCACGACAACCTGCGCAACCTGGGCCTGGACGTGCTGGAGGTGGTCAACCTGCGCAGCATGTTCAGCGTGCACGGCCCGGCCGAGGGGTCGCTGGAAGCGCCGCTGTCCGTGCTGGCCGAGCTGCAGCGGCAGGGGCTGGTGCGCCACATCGGGCTCAGCAACGTCACGCCCGCGCAGGTCGCGGAAGGACGCCGCATCTGCGAGATCGCCTGCGTGCAGAACCAGTACAACCTGGCGCATCGCGGCGACGACGCGTTGATCGACGAATTGGCCCGTGACGGCATCCCCTTCGTGCCGTTCTTTCCGCTGGGCGGCTTCAGCCCGCTGCAATCCTCGGCGCTGACCGGCGTGGCGGCGCGGCTGGGCGCCACGCCCATGCAGGTGGCCCTGGCCTGGCTGCTGCGGCGCGCGCCGAACATCCTGCTGATCCCCGGCACCTCCTCCGTCGCGCATCTGCGGGAAAACCTCGCGGCGGCGGAACTGCACCTGCCGGAGGACGCGGTGGCGGCGCTGGATGGGATCGGCGCGGCCTGATACGGGCCGGGAGGGGCGCCGACCCTTCCCGGCTATCAGCGAAAGCCGTTACTTCTTCTCGATGTTCCAGAACACCATGACCGGGGCGTTCAGCACGCCGGACACGTTGGCGCGGCGGGCATAGGGCTGGTCGTATTGCCCCAGCACGCGGTAGGGCTGCACCTCCGCCAGCCGGCGGTGCAGCGCTGCCGTCGCGGCCTGCCGCGCGGCCTCGTCCGGCGCGTCCACCACGGCGCCGCGCAGGCGCTCGGCTTCCCCGTCGCAGGGCCAGCCGGACCAGGCGCGGTCGCAGCCCATGTTGGTGCCGATGTTGGTGACGGGCGACTGCATGGTGGCGCCCGAGGCGGTGGTGACGAACAGGTTCCAGCCGCCCTCCGACACCGGGCCCCGGTTGGCCTGCCGCGTGGTCACGGTGCCCCAGTCGGCGAACTGCAGGTCCACGTTCATGCCGATCCTGCGGAGCGATTCCGCCGCGACCTCCGCCATGCGGCCGATCGGCGCGATGTCGTAGGAGGAGTTCAGCACCACCCGCTCGCCCTTGTAGCCGCTTTCGGCCAGCAGCCGGCGGGCGCGGTCCAGGTCGGGCGCCGCATAGGGCTCGGCGCCGGCCTCGGTGCCGTTGGGGCTGCCGCACACGAAATACGACCCGCAGCGCTTCCACCACTGCTCGTCGCCGAAGCCTGCCGCCAGGAAGTCGCCCTGGTCGGTGGCGAGGGCCATCGCCAAACGGGCACGCGGGTCGTTGAACGGCGGGAACAGGTGGTTGGGCCGCAGCATGGCCTGGTTGGGCAGGCTGGCGTAGCGGTCCACCGCCACGCCGCGGGCGCGTGCCACCACGGGCAGCAGGTCCTGGCTGGGCTGTTCCCAGATGTCGATCTCGCCTGCCTGCAATGCCGCCGCGGCTGTCGCCGGGTCCGGCATGATGGTCCATTCCACGCGGTCCAGCTTCACCACGCGGCCGCCGGCCAGCCCGTCCGCCGGCTCGGCACGCGGGCGGTAGTCGGGGTTGCGGTCGTAGACGACGCGCGCGCCGCTGCGCCATTCCTCGCGGTTGAAGCGGAAGGGACCGCTGCCGATGGTGGTCGTCACCGGCCGCATCGGGTCGGTGGCGGCGTCGCTTTCGCGCATGATCACCGGGATCTGCCCGACGGCGGAGCCGAGCGCGAAGGGCACCAGCCCCATCGGCCTGTTCAGCCGCAGCACGAAGCTGCGCGCATCCACCACCTCCAGCCCGGCCGCGTATTCCGCCAGCTTGCCGCCCACCGTGTCCCGCGCCATCCAGCGCTTCAGGGAGGCGACCACGTCGCGGCTGGTCACCGGCTGGCCGTCATGGAACAGCAGGCCCGGGCGCAGCGTGAAGGTCCAGGACAGCCCGTCCGGCGCGGTGGAAAAGCTGTCCACCATCTGCGGGTGCGGCTGCAGCTTGGAATCCCAGGCGAACAGCGTCTCGTAGATCATCAGCCCGTGCATGCGGGTGATGACGATGGAGGCGAAGACCGGGTCCAGCGTGCGCAGGTCGGCATGCGGCGCCACGCGCAGCACGCGGTCGGGCGGCAGATCCTGGGCCTGCGGCGATGCCAGGGGGATCAGGCCCAGCAGGGCGAGGGCGAGGCGGAAGCGCGTCATGAGACCTCCGGTCCAAGGGGCAGGAAACGCAGCACCCGGGCGCGGTGCCCGGCCAGCCGCAGGGCACCGTCCGCGTCGCGCCACAGGCAGGGGCGGTGGCGCCACATGGCATGCGCCAGCGATGCCAGGGCACGGCCGCCGGGCAGGGGGGTAAGCACCGTCTCCGCGCCCAGGCCGCCGGCCCAGGGCAGGCGCGCGGTGCCGTCGGGGCGCACCAGCAGCTCGGCGCCCGATGCCGGCTCCCGCCAGCGGCCGGCGAGCCCCGGGTCCAGCGCCAGCCCGGGCGGCACGGGCAGCAGCCGCCGCGCGGCGCCGCCGACATGGCCTTCCAGCGCGCCATCCGCCATGGGCCGCAGCCGGATGTCGAGATAAGCGGGCAGCGAGCGGAAGCCGCCCGCGCCATCTTCCACCAAGGCCTCGTGCCCGCCCATGAAGCCGATGGCGCCGGGCAGCAGCTCGGCCCAGAAGGGACCTTCCGCCGTGGCAAACAGCCCGGTGGGGTTGCCGGCAGGGCGCGGCATCGGCTGGCCCAGCAGGGCGGCCATTACCTGCAATGCGGGCCACAGGGCCTCCTCCTCGCGATTGCCGAGCAGCACCACGCCGGCGCCATGCTCCGGTGCCAGGATCAGGTGGTTGCGGTAGCCGGGCAGGGAGCCGCCATGGGTCAGCAGCGGCGCGTCGCCCAGGCTGGTGCTGACCAGCCCCAGCCGATAGGCGCTGGGCGTGCCATCGGCGAAGAAGCGGGGCGCCGACAGCCGGTCCAGCATGCCCGCCAGCGGACCTTGCCCCGCCAGCAGCGCCGCCGCCCAGCGCGCCAGCGTGGCCGCGCTGCCCGCCAGCCCGCCGGAGGCGGAGAAATGCAGGCCGTAGCGTCCGCGCCGCAGCGTGGCGCCGTCCCGCCAGTAGCCGGTGGCCAGGCCAGGCACGGGTTCGGCCTCGTCCAGCGGCAAGGTGATGTCCAGCGCCAGCGGGGCGGTCAGCCGGCGCCTCAAGGCCTCGGCATATTCGACGCCGCGCTGCGCCGGCAGCACCATCTGCGCCAGCCGCCAGCCGGTGTTGGAATAGGCCATCTCCGTGCCCGGCGGCGCGTTGGTGCCGGAAAGGCGCCGCAGCGCGGCCAGCACCTCGGCGGCGGACAGGCTGGCGGTGAAGGGCACGCCCTGCTGCCACAGCACCTCCATCATGTCCGGCAGCGCGCCGGTCATGTCCAGCGCCCGCCCCAGCGGCACCGCGCCGATCGGCCCGGGCAGCCCGTCCAGCAGCACGCCGAGCGGGGCGCGCAGCTCGATCTCCTCCAGCAGCAGTGTCGCGGCCAGCAGGTGCTTGCTGATGGAGGCATAGCGGCTGGGCGTGTCGGGCGTGAAGGGCAGGGCATGCTCGACGCTCGCCAGCCCGCCGGCGGCGGTGGCGCGCGGCCCGGCCACGTCGAACAGCACGATGGCGCCGCCCGGCCCGCCCGCCCAGCTGGCGGCGATCTCCTCCGCGACAGCGGCGGCCCCGTTCCAGTCCAGGATCGGCATGCGGTCCTCACAGTCGTTCCGTGGCGGCAAGCATGACACCGGAGAACGGCCGGCTTGGCTAGAGCGGCCGGCCCGCCGATCACGCCGTGTTGGCGGCCGCCGGCATTTCGCGCCCGAAGCCGCCGACCTATACAAGGCCCCCCGCGCCGCCCGGAGAACCGCCATGTCCCAGCCCCCCGCCGCCACCATCCCGTTTCTGGACGATGCCCTGGGCGGGATCGAGGAGCGCATGGAACAGGCCGTGGCCGACACCGCCGCGCGGCTGCGCGCCCTGCGCGGCGTGCTGGCCGAGCAAAGCCGGCGGCTGGACGCGGCGGAGCGGCAGTCGGCCGCGCTGGAACGGCAGCTGGCCGTGGCCGAGGCGAAGCTGGCGGTGGAGTCGATGCACGCCGCCGGGCTGGCCGCCCAGGCCTCGCACCTGATGGCCCTGGCGCTGGAAGCGGGCGTGCCGGCGCTGGACGAGGCGCAAGGCGGCCCGCTGGCCGGGGTCTATGACGCGGCCTTCGATGCCCGGGCGGCGGAGCTGGGCATCGAGGACCCGGTGCGCTTCCGCGCTGTCTAGGCGCCGAAGTCGAAGGTCATCTGCGGCGACGCCGCGCCGGGCTCCTCGAAGTTCGACACCGTGACGCCGAGCAGCCGCACCTTCTTGGGCAGTGGAAGCACCGTCCGCGCCAACTCCGCCGCCGCGCCCAGCAGGGCGGCGCGGCTGTTCACCGGCTCGGGCGAGGAGCGGCTGCGGGTGATCTGCTGGAAGTCGGCGAACTTCACCTTCAGCGTCACGGTGCGGCCAAAGGCCTGCTGCCCGGCGCACCAGTCCCAGACCTCCGCCGCCAGCGCCTCCACCCCCGCCAGCACGCCGTCCGCATCCGCCAGGTCGTGGCCGTAGGTGGTTTCCGAGCCGGACGACTTGCGCGGGGGGTCCGGCACCACGGGGCGGGCGTCCTCGCCGCGCGAGATGGCGTGGAAATGCGCGCCCGCCTTGCCGAAATGCGCCTGCAGAAAGGCCAGCGACTGCGCGCGCAGGTCCTGCCCGGTGCGGATGCCGAGGCCGTTCATGCGCGCCGCCGTGGCCGGGCCGATGCCGTGAAAGCGCCCCACCTCCAGCCCTGCCACGAAGTCCGGCCCCATCTCCGGCGTGATCACGAACTGGCCGTCCGGCTTGCGGTGGTCCGATGCCAGCTTGGCCAGAAAGCGGTTGTAGCTGATGCCGGCCGAGGCGGTCAGCGCCGTGTCCTCCCGGATGCGGGCGCGGATCTCGCGCGCGATGCGGCTGGCCAGCGGCTCGCCCTTCAGGTTGTCCGTGACGTCCAGATAGGCCTCGTCCAGCGACAGCGGCTCCACCAGCGGCGTGTAGTCCAGGAAGATGGCGCGGATCTGCCGTGATACGGCGCGGTAGCGCTCAAAGCGCGGCGGCACGAACAGCAGCTCGGGGCACAGCCGCAGCGCGGTGCGCGACGGCATGGCGGAGCGCACGCCGAAGCGCCGTGCCTCGTAGCTCGCCGCCGCCACCACGCCCCGATCGCGCGAGCCGCCCACCGCCAGCGGGCGGCCGCGCAGCGCCGGGTCGTCGCGCTGCTCGACCGAGGCGTAGAAGGCGTCCATGTCGATGTGGATGATCTTGCGGACTGGCGGCGTCACGACGGTGCAATGCGGTTCGACCTGCGGCGGTTGTAGCGCGGCCGCGCCGCCCGCCCCAGGGCCAGCGCGGGGTGACGCGCCATGCCGCCGCCGGTAGGCTTGCCGCACCGTCCCATCCACAGGAAATACCATGAACCGCTTCGTGCTTCCCGCCAGCCTCGCCCTGCTGTGCGCCGCCCTGCCGGCCTGGGCGCAGGCACCCGCCCCGCCCGCGCGCCCCGTCACGGTGTGGACCGAGATCGACCAGCCGATGAGCGCGCTGCTGAACGGTGGCCACCGCATCGTCGCCGCCATGGGGCCGAGCTTCACGCTGGAAAAGGGCGGCAAGTACGTGGTGTGCGAGATCCGTCCCGCCGGCGGCATGAGCAGCCGGCGCGAAACCACCTCGGAATGCCATGGCGTGAACTGAGGGGATGCGCGGCCGGCGCTTGTGCGCCGGCCGCGCATCCGTTACCCCTCGCGATGCCGGTTTCCGAAAGGAACTAACAGGGAATCCGTCGCGGCCTTTGCCGGCCGCCAAACGGAACTGCCCCCGCAACTGTAGGCGGCGAGCCCGATCCGAACACGCCACTGGGAGCCATCCCGGGAAGGCCGGATGGGGCGCTGACCCGCCAGTCAGGAGACCTGCCGGCTTGTGCAACTGACCCATCCGGCGGGGTGTCCGGGGAGGAATGTCGATGTTTGAACCGTCACGCCATGCGCGGCGGCCCGCGCCGCCGCGCGCAGGTGCCACGCTCCCGCAACAGGGGGCATGCGCATGATGCGCCGCTGCCTCGCCCTGGCCGCCATCGGCCTCGGGCTGTCGCTGTCCGCCGCCACGGCGCAGCCGACCCGCTATCCGCTGCTGATCGAGAACTGCGGCCAGTCGCTGCGCTTCGACGCCGCGCCGGACCGCGCCGTGACCATCGGCCAGTCGGTGACCGAGGTGCTCTACGCGCTCGGCGCCGGGGACCGCATGGCCGGCACCGCGCTGTGGTTCAACGAGGTGCTGCCCGAGTTCCGCGAGCAGAACGCGCGCGTGCCGCGGCTGGACAACAACGCGCCCTCCTTTGAATCCGTGATCGGCAAGCGCCCCGGGCTGGTGGCCACGCAGTTCGAATGGATGGTCGGGCCGCAGGGCGTGGTCGGGACCCGCCCGCAGTTCCACGAGCTCGGCGTGCCCACCTACGTCATGCCCCCCGACTGCGAGGGCAAGAACAACCTGGTGGGCGCCGACGGCACCCGCACCGCCGCCTTCAGCACGGAATCGCTATACAAGGGCATCACGGAACTGGCCGCGGTGTTCGACCGCCAGGACCGGGGCGCCGCGCTGGTGGCGGATCTGCGCGCGCGGGAAGCGGCGGCGGTGGCGCGTGCCCGGGCGCTGAACCTCAGCGATGCCTCGGCCGCCTTCTGGTTTTCCTCCGCCGACCTCGACCTCGATCCCTACATGGCCGGGCAGAAGGGCATCCCCGGCTACATGATGCGCACGCTCGGCCTGCGCAACGTGGTGCAGTCGGACGAGGAATGGCCCACCGTGGGGTGGGAAAGCATCGCGCGCGCCAACCCTTCCGTGCTGGTCATCGCGCGCATGGACCGCCGCCGCTTTCCGGCCGACGACGTGGAACGCAAGCTCGCCTTTCTGCGCGCCGACCCCGTGACGCGGGAGATGGAGGCGGTCAAGCACGGCCGCATCGTCATCATCGACGCCCACGCCATGCAGGCCACCCTCCGCCTGGTGGGCGGGCTGGAAGCCCTGACGGACGCGATGGCCCGGCTGGACCGGTGACGGCGGGCCCGCCACCCGCCGGCCTGCCGCGCGCGCTGGCCCGGCTGCTCGGCCGCGCGGCGCTGCATGCCGGCTGGATCTCGGCATTGCTGGCGGCGGCCATCCTGGCGGGCGTGTGCATCGGCGAAACGCCGATCCCGCCCGGCACGGTGCTGCAAACCCTGGCCAACAAGCTGTTCGGCGCCGGCTTCGCGCTGGACCGCATCGACCAGGGCATCGTGTGGAACTACCGGCTGACGCGCGCCATCGTCGCCGCCTGCTGCGGCGCGGGGCTGGCGGTTTCGGGCGTCATCCTGCAGTCGCTGCTGCGCAACGCGCTGGCCGACCCGTTCCTGCTGGGCATCTCGGCCGGCGCGTCCACGGGCGCCGTGCTGGTGACGGTGGCGGGCGTCGGCGCGGGGGCGGTGTCGCTGTCGCTCGGCGCCTTCGCCGGCTCGCTTTGCGCCTTTCTGCTGGTGGCGCTGCTGGCGCGTTTCTCAGGCGGCGGGGTGGGGCCGCGCGCGGCAGGGCAGATCGTGCTGGCGGGCATCGCCGGCTCGCAGCTGTTCAACGCCATCACCGCCTTCGTGATCACCCGCTCCGCCAGCGCCGAGCAGGCGCGTGGCATCCTGTTCTGGCTGCTGGGCAACCTCAGCGGCGCGCGCTGGGACAACGTGGTCTTCGCCGTGCCGGTGGCGCTGGCCGTCACCCTGGTCTGCCTGTGGCATGCCCGCGCGCTGGACGCCTTCACCTTCGGCACGGATTCCGCCATCGCGCTGGGCGTGCCGGTGCGGCAGGTGCAGGTGCTGCTGATCCTGTGCGCGTCCTTTGCCACGGCGGTGATGGTCAGCATCGTCGGCTCCATCGGCTTTGTGGGCCTCGTGGTGCCGCATGCGGCACGCTTTCTGGCGGGCGTGCGGCACGTGCGCCTGGTACCGGCGGCGGCGCTGACCGGCGCGCTGTTCCTGATCGCGGCCGACGTGGTGTCGCGCATCGCGGTCAAGGGGCAGGTGCTGCCGATCGGCGTGGTCACCGCGCTGGTCGGCGCGCCGGCCTTTGCGCTGATCCTGGTGCGGCGGCGGCCGGCCCGATGATCCTGTCCGCCGAGGCATTGCACTGGTCCGCGCGCGGCGTGCCCATCCTGCGCGACGTGTCGCTGGCCGTGGCGCAAGGCGAAACGCTGGGCCTGATCGGCCCCAACGGCTCCGGCAAGTCCACGCTGATGCGCCTGCTGGCTGGCGTGTTGCGACCGGATGCCGGCACCGTGCGCCTGGGCGGCCGCCCCATGGCGGCCATGCGGCGGCGCGAGGTGGCGCAGCTGCTGGCGCTGGTCGAGCAACAGGCCGAGACCGCCGACCGCGTGACGGTGCGCGACGCGGTGGAACTCGGCCGCACGCCCTGGCTGTCCATGCTGCGGCCCTGGTCGGCGGCCGACGACGCCATCGTCGCCGAGGCGCTGGCGGTGGTGGAGATGGCCGGATTCGCCGCGCGCGACTGGGCGACGCTGTCGGGCGGCGAGCGCCAGCGCGCACACATCGCGCGCGCCCTGGCGCAGCAGCCCCGCGTGCTGTTGCTGGACGAGCCGACCAACCACCTGGACATCCACCACCAGCTTTCCATCCTGCGGCTGGTGGAAACCCTGCCGGTGACCACCGTGGTCGCGCTGCACGACCTCAACCAGGCGCTGAACTGCGACCGGCTGGGCGTGATGCACCGGGGGCGGCTGGTGGCGCTGGGCCGGCCGTGGGAGGTGCTGACCACCGCGCTGCTGCGCGACGTCTTCGGCGTGCGCGCCGCCGTGCTGACCGACCCCACCGACGGCGCGCGCGTCATCCGCTTCCACGCCGCCGATTGAAAGGTCCTCGGATGCGACTGTTGATCCTGCCGCTGCTGTTGCTGGCTGTCCCCGCCCGGGCGGAGGTGCACGAGGTGCGCATGCTGAACCGCAACGACACCGGCGGCATGGTCTACGAGCCAGAGTTCCTGCGCCTGCGGCCAGGCGACAGCATCCGCTTTGTCGCCACCCACGTGACGCACAACGCCGCCTCCATCCCCGCCATGCTGCCACCTGGCGCCACCTCCTTCAAGGGGCGCATCAACGAGGAGATCGTGGTGCCCTTCGCCGTGCCCGGCACCTACGGCATCCAGTGCATCCCGCACTTCGCGATGGGCATGGTGATGCTGGTGCAGGTGGGCGATGCCCGGGCCGACGCGGCGGCCTTGCCGGACAACCTGCCGCCCCCGGCACGGCGGCGCTTCGAGCGGATCCTGCAACGGGCGGAATGACGCGCCGCCCCAGGCACCAGAGCCCTTGCCACCCAACCGAGCGGGGAAAAGGCGGATGTGGCCGCGGGGGGGGGCGGGAAACGAATGTGTCCGCCCCCACCGTTCAGGCGACTTGCGCCAGCCCCTGGAACGCCACGGCGAAACGATCACGCTCCGCCGGGGTCATGTGCAGCCCCCGCTTGGTGCGGCGCCACAGCGCGTCGTCCGGCGCCCGCACCCACTCGTTGCGCACCATCCAGTCCAGCTCGCGCTCCGTGATGCCGCCGCCCAGGTCCTCGCCTAGTTCGCCAGCGGAGGCGGCACCGCCCAGCACCTGGTCCAGCTCGCCGCCATAGCAATGGAACAGCCGGGCCAGCCGGTCGGCCGGCAGAAAGGGGTAGCGCGCGGCGGCGGCGGCAAGGAAGGCTTGCGCCGACAGCCCGCCCAGGTCGCCGCCGGGCAGGGTGCTGCCGGCGGTCCAGGCGGGGCGGGGGCGGCCCAGCGCGTCGCAAAGCTGCGTCGCCGCGTCCTCGGCCAGCCGGCGGTAGGTGGTGATCTTGCCGCCGAACACGGACAGCAGCGGCGCGGCCGACCGGTCCATCTTCAACACATAGTCCCGCGTCACGGCGGAAGGGTTCTCGGCCCCGTCGTCGTGCAGCGGGCGCACGCCGGAATAGGTCCAGACGATGTCCTCGGGCGTCACCGGCTTGCGGAACTGGCGGGACACGGCGCGGCACAGATAGGCCGCTTCCTCCGGCGTGCAGCGGGGCGGGCCGCTGTCCGGGTCGTGCGGCACGTCCGTGGTGCCGATCAGCGTGAAGCGCCCCTCGTAGGGGATCACGAAGACCACGCGCCGGTCGTCGTTCTGCAGGATGTAGGCCTGGTCGCCCTCGTACAGCGCGGGCACCACGATGTGGCTGCCGCGCACCAGGCGGATGCGGTCCGGTGCCTTCACGCCGGTATCCTGCAGCGCCTGCATCACCCAGGGGCCGGCAGCATTGGCGATGGCACGGGCGCGGATCGTTTCGCGCTGGCCGCCCTCGGCCTCCAGCGTCACGGTCCAGCCCTCGGCATCGCGGGCCGCGCCGATAAAGCGCGTGCGGACGCGGACCTCGGCGCCGCGCGCCGCGGCATCGCGGGCGTTCAGGATGACGAGGCGGGAATCCTCCACCCAGGCATCGGAATAAGCGAAGCCGTGCGTGGCGGCGCCGTTCAGCGGCGCGCCCCAGGGATGGGTGCGGAAGTCCAGCGCCTGGCTGCCGGGCAGGGTCACGCGCTTGGCCAGGTTGTCGTACAGGAACAGTCCGGTGCGCAGCATCCAGCGCGGCCGCATGTCCGGCACGTGCGGCAGCACGAAGCGCATGGGCCAGACGATGTGCGGGGCGGTGCGCAGCAGCACCTCGCGCTCCGCCAGCGCCTCGCGCACCAGCCGGAACTCGCGGTGCTCCAGGTAGCGCAGCCCGCCATGCACCAGCTTGGAGGAGTTGGAGGAGGTGGCGCCGCCGAGGTCGCCGCGCTCCACCAGCAGCACGGACAGCCCGCGCCCCGCCGCGTCGCGCGCGATGCCGGCGCCGTTAGCCCCGCCGCCGATGACCAGGAGGTCGATGGTGCCGGGCATCAGATCAGCCTCGCGCGGATGCGGGTGACGATGATCTCGGCCAACAGCACCACCACCAGCACCGCCAGCAGCACGGTGGCGACGCGCGGCCACTGGAAGAAGTTGATGGCATCGTCCAGCACCAGCCCGATGCCGCCGGCGCCGACCAGGCCGAGCACGGCGCTTTCGCGCACGTTGATGTCCCAGCGGAACAGCGCGATGCCCCAGAAGGCCGGCTGCACCTGCGGCCAGACGCCCTTCAGCAGCTCCGAGCCCCAGGGGGCACCAGCGGCGCGCAGTGCCTCGCGCGGGCCAGGCGCGGTTTCCTCCAGGGCTTCCGCCAGCAGCTTGCCGACGAAGCCCACCGAGCGGAACGCGATGGCGAAGACGCCCGCCGCCGGGCCGGGGCCGAAGATGGCGACGAACAGCAACGCCCAGACCAGCGAGTTGACCGAGCGGGACGCGACGAGGCCGAGCTGCGCCAGCGCGTTGATCGGGCGGATCGTGCAGATGTTGCGCGCCGCCAGCAGCGCCAGCGGCACGGCCAGGATAAAGCAGAACACGGTGCCGAGCGTCGCGATGTGCAGCGTCTCGATCAGCGCGTTGTGCACTTCCGGGTAGTAATGCGACAGCTCGGGCGGCCACATCCGCACCAGCATGTCGCCCATCTGCTCCGGCGCGTCCGCCAGGAACTCGGGGATGATGTCGATGCTGCGCACCGCCCAGACGACGGCGGCGACGCAGGCGAGCCAGACCAGCCAGCGGGAGATGCGCTGCGCGGGCGTGTGGCGCTGCCATTCGCGCCGGAGCGGCGCGACGGGATCATGCGTGATGCTGTTCATCGCAGGGCGGCCCGGATGCGGCCGGAGATGATCTCGGCCAGGAAGATGAGGGCGATGATGGAAAGCAGGATGGCGGCCACGAAGTCGTAGTCGAAGCGCTTGAAGGCCGCGAACAGCGTGCCGCCGATGCCGCCCGCGCCGACGATGCCGACCAGCGTGGAGTTCCGCAGGTTGCTGTCGAGCTGGTACAGGCAGAAGCCGATGAAGCGCGAGGAGACCTGCGGCAGCACCGCGTAGAACAGCACCTTCATCACGCCGGCGCCGGTGGCGCGGATCGCCTCCACCTGCTTCATCGAGATCTCCTCGATGGCTTCGGCGAAGAGCTTGGCGATGAAGCCGACGGAAGCCACCACCAGCGCCGCCGTGCCGGCCAGCGCGCCGAAGCCGATGGCCTTCACGAACAGGATGGCGACGATCACGTAGTGCAGCGAGCGGCAGACCGCGATCACGCCGCGCACCGGCCCGGCGATCCAGAGCGGCGACAGGTTGCGCGCCGCCAGCACGGACAGCGGCAGCGAGATCAGGATACCGAGCGCGGAAGCCAGCACAGCGATCTGCAAGCTTTCCAGCATGCCTTCCAGCAGCAGCTGCCAGCGCTCGAAGTTCGGCGGCACCATGCGGGCCAGCAGCCGGCCGCCCTCGCCCATGCCATGCGCCACGCGGTCCCAGCTCAGGCCGAGGCGCGAGGACGCCCAGACCGTATAGGCGAGCAGCACCAGCAGCGCCGCGCGCAGCGCCCAGTTGGGCGCGAAGGCGACGCGCCGTGCGGTGGTGGCGCTCACAGCCAGTCCTCGCCGCCGTAGATGGCGCGCAGGTGGTGCTGCTCCAGCTCCTCCGGCGGGCCGTCGAACACCACGGAGCCGCCGGACATGCCGATGATGCGGCGCGCGTAGCGCTTGGCGAGCTCGACGTTGTGGATGTTGATGATGACCGGCACGCCCTCGGCCGCCGTCAGCTTTGTCAGCAGTTCCAGCACCTCGACCGCGGTGCGCGGGTCGAGCGAGGAGGTCGGTTCGTCGGCCAGCAGGATCTCCGGCCGCTGCATCAGCGCGCGGGCGATGCCGACGCGCTGCCGCTGGCCGCCGGACAGCGCGTCGGCGCGGCGCGTCGCGTGTTCCGGCAGGCCGACAGCATCCAGCAGCATGAAGGCGCGCTGGATATCCTCCTCCGGGTACTTGCGCAGCCAGGCGCGCCACAGCGGCACGTAGCCGAGCCGGCCGCTGAGCACGTTCTCCATGACCGTCAGGCGCTCGACCAGGTTGTATTCCTGGAACACCATGCCGATGCGCCGCCGCGCCAGCCGCAGCTGCTTGCCGCGCAGCCCGGTCAGCTCCGCGCCGTGCAGCGTGATGGAGCCGCTGGTCGGCTCCACCAGCCGGTTGATGCAGCGGATCAGCGTGGACTTGCCGGTGCCGGAAGGGCCGATGATGGCGGTGATGCCCTCGGCCGGCACCGACACGTCGATGCCCTTCAGCACCGGCTTGCCGGCGGCGTATTCCTTCACCAGCTTGCGGATCTGCAGGACGCTGGCGACGGCGGGCGCCGCGCCCCCAGGGGTTCCCTGGGGTGCGGCGGTCATGGTGGCGGACATGCTGTGCTCTTCAGGCGGTCAGCGCGCGGGCGCGGGCGTGGCACCCGTGGGCGCGACATGGGTGGGGGCGGCGGGCTGCTGCGCCTGGGCCCGCTTGCGCGCCTCGGCTTCCAGCTCGCGGCGGCTTTCGGCATCAAAGGCGGCGCGGTTGTAGGGGGCGCCCACGGCATCGGCCACGGCGCGGACCGGCGCCCACTGCTCGGCATAGGTCGCGGGCCAGAAGCGGTCGTTGCCGCCCAGGTCGCGCGCCATCTGCTCGGGGAAGCGGTAATCCAGGAAGCACTGGCGGATCTTGGCGGACAGCTCCGGCTTCAGGTCGCTGGCGACGGCGAAGCCGCTGGTGGGGAAGGGATCGCTTTCCCACAGCACGCGGAAGTTCTCGCGCTTCACCTGGCCGCGCGCGATCATGCGGGTCCAGACGTCCGACGCCACGGGCGCGGCATCGTAGTCGCCGGCATTGACGCCCATCACGCTGCGGTCATGGCCGCCGGAATACACCACGTTGTAGTCCGTGTCCGGCGTCAGGCCGAGCGCGGGAAAGAAGGCGCGCGGCGCCAGGTTGCCGGAGTTGGAGGTAGCCGAGGTGTGCGCCACGCGCTTGCCGCGCAGGTCCGCCAGCGACTGGTAGGGGCTGTCCGCCCGCACGATCATCACGACCTTGTAGCTCTCGTAGCCCTGGGCATCGCCCTTGACCGCGAAGGGCACGGCACCGGCAAGGTTCACCGCGAAGGCGGTGGGGCCGGTGGAAAAGCCCGCCACGTGCAGGCGACCGGAGCGCATGGCCTCGACCTGCGCGGCGTTCGACGTCACCTGGAAATACACGGCGCGCTTGCCGGTGCACTGCGTCAGGTAATCCAGGAACGGCTTGAACTGGCTGGCGTAGAGCGCGGGGTCTTCCACCGGCGTGTAGGTGAAGACGATGGTCGACGGATCGCGCAGCTTGGACGGGTCGGTCGGCGCGTCGGCCACCATGTCGCGGTTGGCGTCGCAATAGGCCTCGTCCAGCGCGCCACGGAAGGCGCAGGCGGCCTGCTGGGCGGCGGCGGGCGTGGCGGACAGGGACAGGGCGCCGAGGCTGAGGCACAGCGCGGTGCCGGCCAGGAACAGGGTTTTCATGCTGCGTTTTCCTCCGGGATGGAACCGCGCGCCTTGAGCAGCGCGTCGGCGAATTCGGCGAAGCCCGCGCCGCCTTCGGCACGGGTGATAAAGGCGGGCGGCGTGCTCATGCCGGCCAGGAACGGCGCCACGTTGGCGACACCGACCGAGCAGGCGACGGCGGCGAACAACGGCGCGTCGTTGGCGCTGTCGCCCGCGAAGGCGACCTGCTGGCGCACCGCATCGAAGGGGTGGAAGCGGGCGGCGAACAGCGCCTCGATGCCGGCCAGCTTGTCCCAGCCGCCAATCCAGGCATTGACGTGGATGGAGGAGACCTTGGCCTCCGCACCACCTGCGCGGAATACGGCGGCGATGCGCTCGGCCGCCTCCAGGCCCAGCGGCCCGGCGTCCTCGCAGAAGTCCACCGCCACGTCGAACAGCCGGAACGGCTGGTCGGCGGCGATGGCGCTGCCGGGCACGGCACGCAGCGCCTCGGCCGCCAGCGCATGCAGGCGGGCCTGGTTGGCCAGCCGCTCGGCCTCGGGCTGGGCCTGCCAGCGCAGCATGCGCCGCGCCTGCCGGTCCTGCGCGTACCAGAGCGCGCCGTTCTCGCCGACCACGGCGGCCACCGGCCAATGGCGGGCGATGGCGTCGCACCAGCCGGCCGGGCGGCCGGTCACCGGCACCACGGCGATGCCGGCGGCGTCCAGCGCTTCCAGCGCCGCATAGGCGCGGGCGGGCAGGCGGCCGTCCAGGGTCAGGGTGTCGTCGATGTCGGTCAGCACCCAGCGCAGCGCGGCGAGTTGGGCGGCGGGGGCGGCGGACAGGGGGCGGGGCAGGTCTTGTGTCATATACATGTTGCACTTGCCACCTATCCCTGTGGCAGGTCAAACATGTTTTTTACAGTTCCGCGACAGTGAGCCGCAGCCCGTGCCGCCCCAGCGCGGCAGCCAGCGGCACCGGCGGATGTGCTTCCGTCACCAGGTCGGTGATCTGCTCGGGCGGGCACACCTGTTCCAGAAAGGCGCGGCCGAACTTCGAGCTGTCGACCAGCAGCAGCCGGCGCGGGGCGCGCTCCAGCATGGCGCGCTTGACCCAGGCGGCGCGGCTTTCCGCCTCGCTCGGGCCTTCCTCGGTCAGGCCGGACGCGCCGATCACCGCCATGTCCACATGGAAGCGGCGCAGAAAGGCCGCCGTCTCGGGGCCGTACAGCCCGCGCTCCACCACGCTCAGCTCGCCCGGCGCCACCAGCACCCGCAGCGCCTCGCTGGCGCCGGCGGCCAGCGCCGCGTCCAGGCTGTTGGTCAGCAGCGTGGCGCGCACGCCGCGCGCCGCCAGGGCGCGGGCGAAATGCGTGGTGGTGCTGCCCGCGTCCAGCATCACCACCGTGCCGTCCTCCACCAGCGCGGCGGCGGCCTGGCCGATGCGCGCGCGCTCGGCCACCAGCAGCGTTTCCCGCTCCGACAGCCGCGGCTGGCTGGCCGGCTGGGAGGCGGAAGCGCCGCCATAGGTCCGCCGCACCATGCCGGACGCCGACAGCGCCTCGATGTCGCGCCGCACCGTTTCCGTGGACACGGCGAACTGCTCCGCCAGCGTGCTGATGCGCACCGTGGGGTCGGTGGACAGCGCGTCCAGGATGGCGGCGTGGCGGGCGGCCTTGCCGAGAGAGGTCACATTGCGAGGGGCCATAGGTTGCAAGGTGCCACATTGGCGGGCCGGCGCAAGCGGCGTGTGCTGAATTGGCGTGTTCGCGCAACCCCACTCGGCGCCCGCGCGCTTTCACGGCGACCAGACCGGAGAATGATGTGCCCAGAACAGCAGTGGTTACCGGCGGCAGCGCCGGCATCGGCCTTGCCACGGCCGAACATCTGGCCCGCGACGGGTGGCAGGTCGCCATCATCGCCCGCGACGAGGCCCGGCTGGAGGAAGCTCGCGCGCGGCTGTCCCGCTATGCCCGGGTGATCGCCATCAGCGCCGACGTGGCGGATGCCGAGGCGGTGGATGCCGCTGCCGAACAGGTGGAAGCCGAGCTTGGCCCGATCGACGCCTGGGTCAACAACGCCATGTCCACCGTGGTGGCGCCGGCGGACCAGATCACCGCCGCCGAATACGCGCGCGTCACGGCCACCACCTATCTCAGCCAGGTGCACGGCACGCTGGCGGCGCTGCGGCACATGAAGCCGCGCAACCGCGGGGTGATCGTGCAGGTCTCCTCCGGCCTCGGCTTCCGCGCGGTGCCCATGCAGGCGGCCTATTGCGCGGCCAAGTTCGCGGTATCCGGCTTCACGGATTCGCTGCGGGCCGAGTTGATCGCCGACCATGTGGATGTGGCGCTGTCCGTGGTCTACCTGCCGGCGGTCAACACGCCGCAGCCCAGCTGGGCGCGCAACCACACCGGCCACCAGCAGGTGCTGCCCGACCCGCTGTTCGACCCGCGCGTCTGCGCTACGGCCATTGCCCGCGCCATCCACGACCCGCAGCGCGAATACTGGGTGGGCCGTTCCACGGCCATGATGGCGGTGGGCCAGGCGCTGGCGCCGGGCTTCGCCGACCGGCAGGCCAGCTCCTTCAAGCAACAGCAGATGGGCGCGCCGGCCCCGGACAAGGCCGGCAACCTGGAGGAGCCGGTGCCCGGCCCCGCGCGCATCGACGGCGCCTCGACCGACCGCGCGGTGACCGGCACCTGGGACATCTTCACGTCCCGCCAGCGTGACATGCTGAAGGTCGCCGTCGCCGGCGGGCTGCTCGGGCTCGGCACGCTGATCGGGCTGGGCCTGGGCCGCGACAAGCCGCGCCCCGTCCCCCGCCCCGTCGCTGCCCGTCCGCTGCACCGCCCCGATCGCTGGCGGCACTGATGGACCGGCTGCCGCCCCAGGGCGTTCCGACACGCCAGGCGGGGCGGCGGAATGCCGGCTGCCTGCCACTGGAAGACTACGGCGCGCTGGGCGATGGCCGCTCCGTCGCGCTGTCCGGCGCCGATGGCTCGATCGACTGGTGGTGCGTGCCCAACCTCGACTCGCCGCCGCTGTTCGACCGGTTGCTGGACCCCGAGGAAGGTGGGCGCTTCGTGATCGCGCCCGAACTGCCCTTCACGGTGCGGCAATCCTACCGCCCGCGCAGCAACGTCCTGGAAACGGTGTTCACCACGGACACCGGCGAGGCGCGGCTGACCGAATCGCTGAACAGCGGCCGTGCCGGGCGCCTGCCCTGGGCGGAGCTGGCGCGGCGCATCGAGGGCCTGTCCGGCGAGGTGCGCTTCCGGCTGGACATGCGGCCGGGCCGCCGCGCCCAGGCCGCCAGCCCCTACCAGTCCAAAATCGGTCGCCACTTCGTATTCCATGTGGAGCGCGTGCTGGGGCTGCTGCTGCACAGCGACGGCATCCGCTGCGAGCGCACGGACGAAAGCGTCACGGGCAGCTTCTCCGTATCCGCCGGCAGCCGCGAGGTGCTGGCCATCATCGCCGGCATGGACGAGCCGCTGGTGGTGCCGCCGGTGGAGGAGATCGACCGGCGCATCGACATTTCGGACGACGAATGGCGGGCCTGGGCGGACAGCGTGGCGCACCGCAGCTCGGAGCGGCCGGCCTTTGTGCGCAGCGCGCTGGCGCTGAAGCTGCTGCTGTTCTCGCCGTCCGGCGCCATCGCGGCCGCCGCCACCACCTCGCTGCCGGAGGGCATCGGCGGCAAAAAGAATTACGACTACCGCTACGCCTGGGTGCGCGACGCCGGCTACACCATCAAGGCCTTTCTGGCCGCCGGCGCCCAGGCGGAAGCCAAGGCCGCCTTCGCCTGGCTGCTCGACCGGCTGCGGCAGGAAGGCTGCCGGGTGTGCTACACGCTGTCTGGCGCGCCGGTGCCGCAGGTGCGCGAGATCGACGTGCCGGGCTATCGCGATTCCCGGCCGGTGGTGACAGGCAACCTGGCGACCGACCAGCACCAGCACGGCATCTACGGCGACATCTTCGAAACCGCGGCGCGCTTCGTGGGCTACGGCAATATCCTGGACCCCTCCAGCGCCGAGCTGCTGTCGCACATCGCCGACCAGTGCGCCGACCGCTGGCGGCAAAAGGATGCCGGCATCTGGGAACTGCCGGATGCCGAGCATTACACCATGTCCAAGATCAGCTGCTGGCAGGCCCTGGCGCGCGCCGTGGAGCTGGCCGACCAGGGCCAGCTGCCCACCACCTGCCGCGAGCGCTGGGAGCGCGAGCGCGACCGCATCGCGCACTGGATCGAAGCCAACTGCTGGTCGGAGGTGCAGCAGTCCTTCGTGCTGCATCCCGGCTCGGACAAGCTGGACGCATCGCTGGCGCTGGCGGTGCGCTTTGGCTTCGACGGGCGGGAGCGGCTGGAAAAGACCCTGGACGCGATCGACCGCCGCCTGGGCGCCGGGCCATACCACTACCGCTACAGCGGGTCCGAAGTGGAGGAAGGCTGCTTTCTGGCCTGCTCGTTCTGGATGGTGGAAGCGCGCGCGCTGCTCGGCCAGCGCAGCCGCGCGCAGGCGGCGCTGGGCCGGCTGACGGCGGCGCTGGACCGCGGGGTGGGCATCTACAGCGAGATGGCCGACCCCGGCAGCGGCACCTACCTCGGCAACCTGCCGCAGGGGCTGTCGCACCTGGCGCATATCATGGCGCTGGATGCATTGCAGGACGAGGCGCCGGCCTGAGCCGTCAATCCAGCCCCAGCGTGCCGCGCAGCCGGGACAGGTCCTCGGCCAGCGCGGTGACCGGCGCCTGCAGGGCGTTGCGGTCGGAGGGTGTCAGCGTCTCGTAGTTTTGAAAGCCGTCCGGCGTGCGATAGCGGGCGAGGATGGCGTCCACCTTGGCGAAGTTGCCGTCCACGCCGGTCAGCAGCGCGGTGTCCGCGCGCTCCAGCAGCGGCCGCAGCACGCCCACGATGATCTTGGCGCCGTCCAGGTTCGCCTGGAAGTCGGACAGGTCGGCGCCGCTGTAGCGGTTCTCCTCGCCCGAGATCTTGGTGGCGGCAATCTCCTCGATCAGCGCGGCGGCACCGCCCACCACCTTGTCCGGCGGCGTGGTGAGGTCGCGGATGCGCTGCTGCAGCTCGCGCACGTCGGCCACCAGCTTGTCGGCCACGGGCGCCAGTCCCGCCGTGCTGTTCTGCGCGAACAACCCATATTCCAACCGGTGGAACCCGGTGAAGCCGGCATCCTTCTCGCCTTCCGCGTGGTCGTCGGCGCGGGAATCGATGGCGGTGTCGAGGTCGCTGAACAACTCGGCCAGCGGCTCGATCCGCTCGTAATGCACCCGGGCCGGCGCGTAGAGCGCCCGCGCGGCGGCCATGTCGCCGGCCTTGATGGCGGCGGCGAAACGTTGCGTCTGCTCCACCAGCTGCCGCGCCTCGCCGATCACGTAGAGCTTGTAGCGCGCGATGGGCGCCGCCAGCTCCAGCGGCGACACGGCGGCGGGGGTCGCGGCCAGCACGGTGCCGGGGAAGGCCGGGCCGCACAGGGCGAGGCCGGCGGCCAGCAGGAGCATCGGTCGCATCGGGAGTTCCTTTTCGGGCATGGGCATCAGGACTGCAGCAGCGTCTGGCCGAGGTGGCCGCCGGCATCGGGCACGCCGGGCAGAGCGAAGAAATATCCGCCGCCGGTGGGCTTGACGTATTCCTCCAGCCGCTCGCCGTTCAGCCGCCCCTGCACGGCCGCGAAGCCGGCGGCGAGGTCGGCCTGAAAGCAGATGAACAGCAGCCCCATGTCCAGCTGCCCGGCGCGGGTGACGCCGCGGCTGTAGTTGAAGGGGCGGCGCAGGATGCGGCTGCCGTCGGTATCGGCGGTGCGCGGATTGGCCAGGCGGATGTGCGATTCCAGCGCGATGCGCGCGCCGTCCGGATCGTCGGCGTAGTGGATCGGGTCGTGCTCGTCCCGCCCGCCCAGCGGCGCGCCGGAATCCTTGGCGCGGCCGAAGATCGCTTCCTGCTCGCGCAGCGGCGTGCGGTCCCAGCGCTCCACGAAGTTGCGGATGATGCGCACCACCTGATAGCTGCCGCCGGTGGCCCAGGCGGGCTCCTCCCGCCCCGGACCGACCCAGACCAGGTCGCGCATTAGTGGCGCATCGCCGGGGTCGAGGTTGGCGGTGCCGTCCTTGAAGCCCAACAGGTTGCGCGGCGTTTCGGGCGCCGTGCCGCCGCGCGCCTCGGGCAGGAAGCCGTCCTGCTTCCAGCGCAGCCGTAGCAGCGCGGGCGTGTTTTTCAGGATGTCGCGCAGCGCGTGCAGCGTGGCGGCCGGGGTGTGGGCACAGATCTGCAGCAGCAGGTCGCCATGACACCAGTCGCGGTCCGGCGCGTCGTTGGGAAAGCGCGGCATGGCCACCAGGTGGCGCGGCCGGGCCGCCGCCAGCCCGAAGCGTTCGTCGAACAGCGAGGCGCCGACAGCCACCGTGACCGTCAGCCCGTCCGGCAGGATGACGGGGCCGAGGATGCCGGAATCGGCCGGCGGAAAGCGCGGGTCCTCGGCCGGCGGCGTGCCGCCCTGCATCAGAAAGCGGATGCGCGTGGTCAGCAGCTGGAACAACTGCGCCAGTTCCTCGCGCGACCCGGCCAGCACGTCAAAGGCGGCGACCATGCCCGCCGCCGGCGGCGGGTTGAGGATGCCGGCCTGATGCGGGCCGTGAAACGGGATCGCCTGGCTGGATGCCGCGGCATCGCGCCCCGGCGGGCTTTGCATCAACGCCGCGCCAGCCGCCCGCGCCGTGCCCGCCGTCAGCGCGGCACCGCCGCCGGCCAGGCCCAGCAGCAGGCCGCGCCGGCCGGCGGCGGCGGGCGGGGCAGGGGGGCGGAGCGGGCAGCGGCCGGGCCGCGCATCGTGGTCGGTCATGCGGTGCGTTCCCCTTCCGTCACCCCTGGCCCAGGCTGTCGCGCAAAGCGTCGATCCCTTCGGCCAGGTCCAGCAAGGCCGCGCGGCGTTCCGTCGGGCCGGCGGCCAGGGCGGCGCGTGCGGCGGCGAGGCCGCCCCGCATGCGTGCCACCCCCGGCGCGTCCCAGGCCTGGACGGGGCGGGCAAGCAGGCGCACCACCTCGGCGGCGCCTTCCAGCATCGCCCCCGCCAGCGCGGGGTCGGGCGTTTCCGCCGCCTGGCGCGCCATCAGCGCGGCGCCGGCCAGCATGCGGTCGGGCGGCGGCATGCTCCGGGCCATGCTGTCCAGCAGCGTCGCGACATCGGCCTGCAATCCGGCGGCCATGGCGGGGGCGGTGCCATCGCCCCGGCGCAGCGCCAGGTCCAGGCGCTGAAAGCCGGTGAAGGCGGGGTCGGCCTCGCCGCCCGCCAGCTCGTCCGCCCGCGCGTCCAGCTTCAGGTCCAGCGGCGCCTGCGCCAGCCGGCTGACCGGACGCAGGTGCTGGTAGGCGGCATGCGCGGCGGCCAGGGCGGGCGCGGCGTCGCCGCCCTGTGCCACGCTGCGCGCCAGATCCTCCATGGCGTCCGACAGGGCGACGCCTTCCAGCGTCAGGTACACCTGATACTCGGCCATGGGACCGACCAGGGCGCGCAGATCCGGTGCCGCGCGGCCGGCGCCACCCGCCGCCGGCAGCACCCGCAGCCGTCCGCGCGGGTTGCCCAACAGGCCACAGGTGATGCTGTAGTCGCCCGGCGCCAGCCGGGCCACCAGCCGCTGGCTGAGGCCGGGGGCGATGTTCTCGCGCTCTTCCAGCACCATCACGCCGTCCAGGATCTCCCATTCTAGCAGGCGCTCGCTCCGATTGACGATGCGGAACACGCTGCGCCCGGCCGGCACGGAAAGGCTGTCCGGCTCGCAGGCATGGGCGGTGACCGTCACGGTCACGGCCGCTTCCTCCGGCGTCCCGCGGCCCGCGCGGTGTGCCCGCCAGTCCAGCACCCCCAGCGCGCCCACCCCCACGGCCAGCAGCGCCACCAAGCCGTAGCCCAGGCGGACGGCGCCGCGCGGCGGCCCGGCGCTCACGCGCGTGCCGCCGGGGCCGCGGCCGGCGGCTGCGGCGCCAGGAACAGCGGCAGCGTCACCAGCAGGAACAGGAGGTAGAGCGCCAGCTCGCCTAGGCTGGGGCGGTCGGCATAGCCGAACAGCCCGGCCAGCACGGCGCCGGCCGCGCCATCGGCCGGCAGCGTGTGGCTGAGGTCGAAGGGCACCTGCTGCAGGGCGTTCCACAGCCCGGCCTCGTGCAGCGCCCGCAGCGCGCCGGCGGCCAACCCGGCGGCGGCCAGCAGCAGCACCACGCCGGTCCAGCGGAAGAAGCGCGCCAGCGGCAGCCGCACGCCGCCCCAGGCGATGGCGGTGCCGGCCAGCGCGGCGGCGGCCAGCCCCAGCACGGCGCCCAGCGGCACCGACCAGCCCTCGCTTTGCCGCAGCAGCGCCAGCAGGAAGATCACCGCCTCTAGCCCTTCGCGCGCCACGGCCAGGAACACCATGGCCACCAGCGCCCAGGCCGAGCCGCTGCCCACCGCCCGTGCCACCCGCGCGCGCATCTCGCCCGCCATGGCGCGGCCGGCGCGGCGCATCCAGAAGGCCATGGCGGTGAGCATGGTGGCGGCCAGCAGGCTCACAGCCGCCTCGAACATCTCCTGCTGCCGCTGCGGGAATTCGCTGCCCAGCAGGTCCAGCAGCAGCCCGGCGCCCAGGCACGCCAGCACGGCGCATAGCACGCCAATCCAGACCAGCGGCATCCAGCCGCCCTGCTCCTGCCGCCGCAGGCAGCCCGCGACGACGCCGACAACCAGCGCGGCTTCCAGCCCTTCGCGCAGCATGATCAGAAACGATACCAGCACGTGCCCGCTCCCGCGGCCCGGCGTCGGGCCTGTGCCCGGAGCCTAGTTGATACTCAGTCGCATGTCAGGGCGCGTTCACGCCATGGCTCCCGGAAGCCTGACGCATGCGTAGCGGCGGCAGATGGCGGTTGAGCTTGCAGCGGCCCTGCAATATGAGAATGCATCGCAATAGCACGCATTGGAACCGCGCATGACCCTGTGCCGGGCCTTACCGCCGTTCCGGCCCCAGCTGCCCGCGCCCATCGCGGCCCTGCTGGCGGCGGGCCGGCCATGACGCCGCGCGGGGCCCATCCCCTCCGTGCCCGGTTCGCGCCGGGGGCGGCAACAAGGCGGCGGCTCGATGTCGCGGTGCGGGTGGTGGTGGCGGTGGGGGGCGGCTACGCCCTGGCCGCCCTGTTCACCATGCTGCTGTCCGCGACGCTGCCGCTGGCGCGGGTGGAGGCGGTGCTGACCGCCAGCATGGCCAGCTTCGCGGTCTACGCCGCCGCCGTGGTCTGGGCCTTCGCGGCCCGCGGCCCATTGCGGGCCTGCGCCGGCATCGCCGTTCCGGCGGCGCTGCTGGGCGGGGTGCTGCTGCTGCGGGGGGCCGGCGCGTGAAGGACGGCTTCCGTCAATCCATGGCCTGGCTGCACAGCTGGTCCGGCCTGCTGGTGGGCTGGATCCTGTTCGCGGTGTTTCTGACCGGCACGGCCGCTTATCTGCGGCCGGAAATCTCCGTGTGGATGCGGCCCGAGATCGCCATGGCCGCGCCCCCCGGCCCACGCGACGCCGAGGTCGCGGTGGCCGCCATGCAGCAGATGGCGCCGGGCTCGCCATCCTGGTTCATCACCCTGCCCGACGGGCGCGACAACGTGACGCGGGTGTATTGGCGCGACGCGCAGGGCGGCGGGCGCCGCTTTCGCGAGGCCGCGCTGGACCCCGCGACCGGACAAACCGTCGCGGCGCGCGACACCATGGGCGGCGAGTTCTTCTACCGCTTCCACTTCCAGCTGCACTACGTCAGCGTCTTCTGGGGCCGCTGGATCGTCACGGCCTGCACCATGGTCATGCTGGTGGCGATCGTCAGCGGCGTGATCACCCACCGCCGCATCTTCGCGGACTTCTTCACCTTCCGCCCGCGCAAGGGGCAGCGCTCCTGGCTGGACGCGCACAACGTCAGCGCCGTGCTGGCGCTGCCTTATCACCTGATGATCACCTATACCGGGCTGGTCATCTTCATGATGATGGCGATGCCCTGGGGCGTGCAGCAGGCCTATCCCAACGACCGCGCCGCCTTCAATGCCGAGCTGTCCGGCAATCCGCCGCCGCGCCGCCCGGCCGGCGTGGCCGCGCCGCTGGTGCCCGTGGCGCCGCTGGTGCGGCAGGCGTCCGACCACTGGGGCGGCGGCACGGTGGGGCGCATCGTCGTGTCCCATGCCGGCGACAGCAATGCCACGGTGCAGCTGGTGCGCCGCGATTCCGAGCGGCTGTCCTACAGCGCGCAGTCCGTCACCTTCAGCGGCGCGACCGGTGTGCTGGTCGCCAGCAGCGGCGCCGGCGGCGCGGCGGCGGAAACCCGGGGCGTGATGTATGGGCTGCATATCGGCCGCTTCGCCGGGCCGCTGCTGCGCGGGCTGTTCGTGCTGGCGGGGCTGGCCGGCACCGCCATGGTGGCCACCGGCTGCGTGCTGTGGGCCGTCAAGCAGCGGCAGCAGGCGGAACGCCGCGGCGGCCCCGGCTTCGGCACCCGGCTGGTGGAGCTGCTGAACGTCGCCACCATCGCCGGCATGCCGCTGGCCATGGCCGCATTCTTGATGGCCAACCGGCTGCTGCCGCTGGACCTGCCCAGCCGCGCGGACTGGGAAATCCACGTCTTCTTCATCGCCTGGGCCGCCTGCCTCGTGCACCCGCTGCTGCGGCGCGGCCGCCGCGCCTGGATGGAGCAGTTCGCCGCCGGCGCGCTGCTGTTCGCCCTGCTGCCGCTGCTGGACGCGGTGGTGACGGAGCGCCACCTGCTGGCATCCGTCCTGCAGGGCGACTGGGTGCGGGCGGGCTTCGCGCTGGGGCTGCTGGCGGTCGCGGCGCTGTTGGCCACGGCGGCTTGGTTCGTGCACCGGCACAAGGCGGCGGCGGCGCCGCCGGCGCGCCGCGCCGCGGCCCCGGCGGCTCCGCTGGCGTCCACGCCGTGAACGGGCTGGGCTTCGCCTGCGCGCATGCCGGGTTCGTGCTGCTGTGCCTGAGCATGGAGCGGCATCATGAACAGGTGCTGGGCCGGCGGCGCATCGCGCCGCTGCGCCGCCGCCTGCTGGCCGGCGCCGGCTGGCTGCTGCTGCTGTTGTCGCCGCTGCCGCTGGTGCGGGCCGATGGCTGGGGCCTCGGGGTGGTGAACTGGACCGGGCTGCTAACGGCGGCGGCCCTGCCGGTGGTGTTGCTGCTCACCTTCCGGCCGCGCTGGGTGATGCCGGCGGCGGCAGCGGCGATGCTGGGCGGCGCCGCGTCGCTGCTCGCCGGCTGAGAGGGGCGGCGCGAGGACTCACGCCAGGGTTTCGCGCAGCCACCGCAGAAAGGCGTGGGCCGCCGGCGTATCCGCCCGGCCGGAAAACGGCACCGCCGCCCAGCCCTCGGCGAAGCCCGTGAAGCCGCAGGGGGCCACGAGGCGGCCGGTGGCCAGCTCGTCCAGCACCAGCCGCCGTTCCACCATGGCGACGCCGAGCCCCGCGATCGCCGCCTCGATGCAGAGATGCGTGTGTGGAAAGCGCAGCTCCGTGCCGAAGGCCGGCACCAGGCCCGCGCGCGCCTGCCAGTTGTCCCAGGCCCGCGCGGTGTGGTCATGGCCGATCCGCGCCGGCATGCGGAAGCAGGACCCGTCGGGCCCGGCCGGGTATCCGGGGGCGCACACCGGGCCGAAGGCGACCTCGCCCAGCGGGATGGCCCGTGCCCGGTCCGCCGCCGGATAGGTGGACCGGTCCCAGGCCACCACCAGGTCGGCGCCTTCGAAGCGCAGCTCGCGCGCGGTGGTCATGGACAGCCGCAGCCGCGCATCCGCGCAGGTCTGGTAGAAGCCCGGCAGCCGCGGCACCAGCCAGCGCATGGCGAAGGTGGCGCTGCAGGCCACGTGCAGCACCGGGCCGCCGGCATCGTCGCGCAGCCGGTCCCAGCCCTCTTCCAGGGTGTCCAGGGCCCGCGCGACAAAGCGCAGCATGGCCGTGCCGTGCGCGTTCAGCCGCAGCCCCGTGCCCGCCTTGTCGAACAGCGCGAAGCCCGCCGCATCCTGCAGCGAGCGCAGTTGCCGGCTGACCGCGCCATGCGTGCGCCCCAGCTCCGCCGCCGCCTGGGTGACGGAGCCGAGCCGCGCGGTCGCTTCAAAGGACCGCAGCGCGGACAAGGGGGGCAGGCGGCGCACGGCGGCTCCTTGGTGAGCGAAACTCACGGATCGGGCAGAACTTCTCGATATCGCGGTTCATCCCGCCGATCTAGCAATCCCTCGTCCGGCAGCAGGGGGAACAGCTATGGCGGTGATCGAGACGGCAGCGGATCTGCGGCGCATCTACGGTGGCGCCGATGCGGTGGGCGAGGCCTCGACGGCCAAGGTCGCGCACCACGTCACGCCGCATTACCGGCGCTTCATCGAGGCCTCGCCCTTTCTGGCGCTGGCCACCTCCGGTCCCGAAGGGCTGGACTGCTCGCCGCGCGGCGACCTGCCGGGCTTCGTGCGCGTGGCGGACAGCGAAACGCTGCTGCTGCCGGACCGGCGGGGCAACAACCGCATCGACAGCCTGCTCAACGTGGTGCGCGACCCGCGCGTCGGGCTGATGTTCCTGATCCCCGGCATCGGCAATGCCCTGCGGGTCAACGGCCATGCCGTGATCGAGGACGACCCGGCGCTGCTCGGTTCCTTTGCGGTGCAAGGCAAGGCCCCGCGCAGCGTCATGGTCGTCACGGTGCGGGAGGTGTATTTCCAGTGCGCCCGGGCGCTGATCCGTTCCGGCCTGTGGCGCGCCGACAGCCACGTGGACCCGCGCAGCCTGCCGACGCCCGGGCAGATCCTGGCGGAGATGAGCCAGGGGCGTGTGGGCGGCGACACCTATGACCGGAGCTGGGGCGAGCGCGCGCGGGACACCATGTGGTGACCGGCCGGGGGGCAACCGGCACCGTTGCAAATGTGACAGTTTTGTTGCATTCAGCCGCCCGAAGCGCCGCCCACCAAGGGCGAGCCGGAGGAGCCGCCCATGCGACCGCGCCATCTCGCCACCCTGGCCGTGGCTTTTGCCGCGACCCTCACGCTGGGCGCGCTGCCCGCCGCCGCGCAGGGTTCGCTGAACGTCTACTGCTCAGCGCAGGTGGAATGGTGCCAGGCGGCGGCGAACGCCTTCCAGAAAGAAACCAACATCCGCGTCAACGTGTCCCAGAAGGGCAGCGGCGAGGTGCTGGCGCAGATCCGCGCCGAGGCGCAGAACCCGCGCGGCGACATCTGGTTCGGCGGCACCGGCGACCCGCACCTGCAGGCGGCCGAGGACAAGCTGAGCGCCGAATACCGCTCCCCCATGCTGGACCAGCTGCACGACTGGGCGCGCAAGCAGGCCGAGCAGAGCCATTACCGCACGGTGGGCATCTACGCCGGCGCCATGGGCTTCGGCTACAACCCGGAGCTGCTGGCCCGCCGCAACGCCGCGCCGCCCGCCTGCTGGAAGGACCTGCTGGACGCCCGCTTCCGCGGCGAGATCCAGATGGCCAACCCGCAGTCCTCCGGCACCGCCTACGTGATGATCGCCACCATCGTGCAGCTGATGGGCGAGGAGCCGGCCTTCGAATACCTCAAGGCCCTGCACCGCAACGTCAACGCCTATCCGCGTTCCGGCACCGGCCCGATCAAGGCGGTGGCGCGCGGCGAGACGGGCGTGTCCATCTCCTTCGTGCATGACGCGGTGACGGAGCGCCTCGGCGGCTTTCCCGTGCAGTACGTGGTCCCGTGCGAGGGCACGGGCTATGAGATCGGCTCCATGTCGATCATCGCGGGAGCCCGCAACGAGCGCAACGCGCGCCGCTTCTACGACTGGGCGCTGACGCCGGCGGCGCAGCAGCTGGGCGCGGAAACCAAGCAGTTCCAGACGCCGTCCAACCGCAACACGCCGGTGCCGGCCGAAGCCCCCAAGATGGATCAGATCCGCCTGATCGACTACGACTTCGCCAAGTACGGTGCCTCGGCCGAGCGCCGCCGGCTGATCGAGCGCTGGGACCGCGAGGTCAACAGCCTGCCGCGCTAAGGCCGCGCGCAGATGCGTTCCGCCGGTTTCTGGTCCAGCGCCATCGCGCTGGCCGCCAGCCTGCTGCTGCCCTGGTACCTGTTGCAGGACGGCATCGGCTCCCTTTCCTATGCCGGCGGCGCCTGGCTGACCGATCCGGACGGTGCGCCGGCGCTCGGCATGATCCTGGCGGAAGGCCGCTGGTGGCTGTGGCCGGCGGTGGTGGCGCCGCTGGCCGGACTGGCGGGTGCCGTGCTGCCGATGTCGCGCCCGGCCCGCTCCTGGCTGTTCCTGCTGGCGGGCGGCCTCGGCCTGATGCTGCTGGCGGCCCAGGGCTGGAGCATCGGCCCGCGCGGCTGGATGGCCCCCTGGCTGCAGGCCGCCTGGGGTGACACGGAGGCACGGCAATACGGCATCGGCTGGGGCGGTACCGTCGTTTCCGGTGCGCTGATCGTGCTGCTGGCGGCGGGCCTCGCCGGGCGTGGCGCCTTTCGGGGCGATGCCTTCACGGCCACCGTGGCGGCGGTGCTGACGGTCGCCATCGTGGTCTTCACCATCCTGCCGATCGGCCAGATGATGGCCGGCGCCTTTCGCGACGCCGCCGGCGGCTTCGCCCCCGCCTCGGCCGTCACGCGGCTGGCGGATGACCGCCTTTGGGGCCTGGGCTGTTTGGCCGGCGCGCCACGCTGCGGCGTGGTGTGGAACACGCTTCTGCTGGCGCTGCTGACGGCGGCCGGCACCACCGCGCTCGGCCTCGCCTTCGCGTTGCTGGTCACGCGCGGGCGGCTGCGGTTTCCCGGGCCGCTGCGCTGGCTGACGGTGCTGCCCATCGTCACGCCGCCCTTTATCCTGGGCCTCGGGCTGATCCTGATCTTCGGGCGCTCCGGCCTCTTGTCCCAGGCCGCCTCCTCCTGGTTCGGCTGGGAGCTGGGGCGCTGGATTTATGGCCTGCCGGGCCTGCTGCTGGCGCAGCTCTTCGCCTTCACCCCCATCGCCTTTCTGGTGCTGATCGGCGTGGTGGAGGGGCTGTCGCCGACGCTGGAGGAAGCCTCCTCCACGCTGCGGGCCGATGAGCGCGTCACCTTCCGCACCGTCACCCTGCCGCTGCTGCTGCCGGGTCTGGCCAATGCCTTCCTGCTGGGCTTCGTGGAAAGCATCGCGGACTTCGGCAACGCCGTGGTGCTGGGCGGCTCCTTCAACGTGCTGGCCACCGAGATCTTCTTCGCCGTCGTCGGCGCCCAGGCGGATGCCGGGCGCGCCGCCTCCCTGTCGTTGATCCTCTTGGTCCTCACGCTCGTCGTCTTCTTCCTGCAGCAGCGGCTGACGGGGCGGAAGTCCTACGTGTCCATCTCCGGCAAGGGCGATTCCGGCCTGCCGCCGCCGCTGCCGCGCGGCGTGCGCCGGCTGTGCGTGGCCGTCGCCGGCACCTGGGGCGCGCTGACCGTCGGGCTTTACGTGCTGGCCTTCATGGGCGGCTTCGTGGAGGTCTGGGGCCGCGACTACACGCCGACGCTGCGCCACTTCGCCAAGGCCTTTTCCATCGAGGGCGGGCAGTTCACCGGCCTCGCCTGGAACAGCGTGCTGACGACGCTGGAACTCGCCGCCATCTCGGCACCCATCACGGCGGCACTCGGCATCCTGGCGGCCTGGCTGTTTTCCCGCACCCGCTTCGCCGGCAAGGGCGCGCTGGAATTCGCCACGCTGCTGTCCTTCGCGGTGCCGGGCACCGTGATCGGCGTCGCCTACCTGGCGGCCTTCAACCTGCCGCCGCTGGAGCTGGCGGGCACGGGGGCGATCATCGTCGCCTGCTTCGTGTTCCGCAATCTGCCGGTGGGCCTGCGCTCCGGCATGGCCGCCATGGCGCAGATCGACCGCTCGCTGGACGAGGCCTCCCACACGCTGGGCGGCGGCGGGCTGGACGCCTTCCGCCGCGTGGTGCTGCCGCTGTTGCGGCCGGCCATCGTGGCGGGGCTCACCTATTCCTTTGTGCGCGCCATGACCACCGTCTCCGCCGTCATCTTCCTGGTCACGGCCGAGACGGAGCTGGCCACCGTCTTCATCGTCAACCGCATCATCAACGGCGACTACGGCCTGGCCATCTCCACCTCGCTGGTGCTGATCGTGCTGATGCTGGCGGTGCTGGGGCTGATGAACCTGGCCGTCGGCCGCCGCCGCATCGGCCGCCGCGCCGCCGCCACGCCCGCCGCCGCCGCGCCTGTTCCCGGAGCCATCGCATGACCCGCGCCGCAGAAGTCCGCTTCGAGAACGTCACCAAGTCCTATGGTGGCAGCGCCACGGCGGTGCGGGACGTGTCCTTCACCATCCCGGCCGGCACGCTGTGCACGCTGCTGGGCCCGTCCGGTTGCGGCAAGACCACCACGCTGCGCATGATCGCGGGGCTGGAATACCCCACCTCCGGCCGCGTGCTGATCGGCGGGCGGGACGTGTCCGCCCTGCCGCCGGCCGAGCGCGACGTGTCCATGGTGTTCCAGTCCTACGCCCTGTTCCCGCACATGAACGTGCTGGAAAACGTCGGCTACGGCCTTGCCGTGTCCCGCCAGCCCAAGGCCCGGGTGCGGGAGGCGGCGCTGGCGGCGCTGGAATCGGTGGGCCTGTCCGGCTTCGGCGAGCGGCTGCCGTCGGAGCTGTCCGGCGGCCAGCAGCAGCGCGTGGCCGTGGCCCGCGCCCTGGTGCTGGAGCCCGCCGTGCTGCTGTTCGACGAGCCGCTGTCCAACCTCGATGCCCGGCTGCGCCGCCGCATGCGCGAGGAGATTCGTGACCTGCAGCAGCGGCTCGGCGTCACGGTGGCCTATGTCACCCACGACCAGGCCGAGGCACTGGCGATCTCCGACAAGATCATCGTCATGAACCAGGCGGTGATCGCCCAGGAAGGCACGCCGCGCGATCTCTACGAGCAGCCTGCCAACGCCTTTGTCGCCGGCTTCGTGGGCGAGGCCAACCGGCTGGACGCCACGCTTTCCCACCGGGAGGGCGAGCTGGCCAAGGTGACGCTCGGCCCCGCCACCCTGACCCTGCCGCACCGCGGTGCCCGGGAAGGCGCGATCCAGCTGGCCGTCCGGCCCGAGGCCATCGCCCTGCACGACGCCGCCGACCCGGCGGCCATGCTGCGCGGCACGGTCAGCAAGGCCGCCTATCTGGGCGGGCTGATGGAATACACCCTGGCCACCGAGGCGGGCGACATGTTCGTGATCGACCCGCACACCAACCGCATGCGCGGCGTCGGCGAGCCGGTGGGGATCAGCCTGGGCGGCAAGGGCGTGGCGGTGTTGCCGGCCTGACCGAAAGGCAGGGGGCGCTGCCCCCTGGCCCCCGCCGGGGTGGCTGAGCCACCCCGGACCCCGGCATTCCCGGCCATTGCGGGACCTGCGCGCCAGGGGTCAATGACCCCCGGCGACTGGGGTGCCAGCCCGCGCTGCTTCACATGAAGTTTTCCGGTGCCGCGTTCGGGCTTGAATGCTCTAGACGCTTTCTTTCGGCGGGGTCTGGGGTGGTACTGCCACCCCAGCGGGGGGCCAGGGGGCGGCGACCCCCGGCCACGCCCTCCCGCCGCCGGACAACCTCCGTAACACGTCGCTCCCTTCACATGGCGCGTCCCCCGGTCCACATCGCCCACCGGACGGTTTCCCTTGGCCGCCCGGAAAGGTTATTCAGGCCGCGCATGAACCGCCTCGACCGTTATCTGTTCCGCCAGTTGTCCGTCACGCTGGTCGCCGTCACGGTTGGCCTGGCCGCGCTGGTATGGCTGACCCAAAGCCTCCGCTTCATCGAGCTGGTGCTGGACCGCGGCCTGTCGGCGGCGGTGTTCGTGGAGCTGACCGGGCTGCTGCTGCCCTCCTTCGTGGCGGTGATCCTGCCGATCACCACCTTCGTGGTCACCTTGTTCACTTATGTGCGGCTCGCGGGCGACCGCGAGCTGGTGGTGATGCGCGCGGCGGGGCTGTCGGACTGGCGGCTGTCGCGGCCGGCACTGGTGCTGGCCACCCTTTGCACCGGCCTGTGCCTGTTTCTGCAGCTCTGGCTGGTGCCGGTCAGCCATTCCGCCTTTCGCGAATGGCAGTACGAGATCCGCAACGAGATGGCCGCCATCCTGGTGCAGGAGGGCGTGTTCAGCGCCCTGGGCGATGACCTGACGGTTTATGCCCGCCGGCGCGACCCGGACGGCAACCTGCGCGGCATCATGGTGCATGACAGCCGCCAGCCCGGCGCGCCGGTCACCATCATGGCGGAGGAGGGGCGGCTGGTCAGCACGCCGCGCGGCCCGCGCGTGACACTGCTGAACGGCGTGCGGCAAACCCTGGAGCAGGCGCCGCCCGGTGCCGCCAACCCGGCGCCGCGCCTGTCGGTGCTGACCTTCACCGAAAACAGCCTGGACCTCGCCACCTCGTCCCGCAGCCAGCAGGATGGCGGCCGCAACCGCGACTCGCGCGAGCGCTTCGTGGACGAGCTGCTGAACCCGGATCCGGCCGAGAACCTGCCGGATCGCGACATCCGCAAGTTCCGCGCCGAGGGCCACCAGCGGCTGGCCTCGCCCTTCACGGCGCTGGCCTTCGCGCTGGTGGCACTGGCCACGGCGCTGGGCACCGCTTTCCGCCGCCATGGCGATTCGCGCCCGGCGGCCACGGGTGTCGCCCTGGTGGTCGGGCTGCTGGCGCTGGGGCTGGCCGGCGGCAATGCCGCGGCCCGCAACAATGCCTATATCCCATTGATCTGGCTGCAGGTGGCACTGCCGGCGGTGGGCGGGCTGTGGGTGCTGCTGGGCTCGCCCGGCTTGCCGCGCCGCAAGCCCCGCCTGCCGACGGGCGCGCATGATCTGGCCGATGATGACGATGACGACGACGCCGCCCTGCCTGAACCCCGCCTGAGCTGAGCGCGCGCCCATGCCCATCGCTTTTACCCTTTCGGCCTATGTGGCGCGGCGCTTCGCGGCCATGGCCATCCTGCTGATCCTGGCGCTGACCGGGCTGGTGGCGCTGTTCGATTTCATCGAGCTGCTGCGCCGCGCCGCGACGCGCGCCGATGCCGGCTTCGCGCTGGTCATCACCATCGCCGGGCTGCGGCTGCCCTACGTGATGCTGCAGATCCTGCCCTTCGGCATCCTGCTCGGCGGCATCATCGCCTTTTGGCGCCTGGCCCGCTCGTCCGAGCTGGTGGTGGCGCGCGCGGCCGGCGTTTCCGCCTGGGGCTTCCTGCTGGGCCCGGCGCTGGTGGCGCTGTGCCTCGGCACGCTGGCCATCACCGTGGTGTCGCCCCTGTCGGCCGCCATGTTCTCCCGCGCCGAGCGGCTGGACGCCACCTATCTGCGCAACGCGTCCGGCCCCGCCACCCTGGCCGGCGGCCGGCTGTGGCTGCGGCAGGCGGACACCGACCTCGACCCCGGCGGCACCATCATCATGGCCGGCCGGCCGGAGCTGGGGCAGGGCGGCTTCCGGCTGCGCGACGTCTCGCTGTGGCGCATGTCGGCCGCCGACCGCCCCCTGGTGCGGGTGGAATCGCCCGAAGCGCGGCTGGTGGACGGCACCTGGGCGCTGCGCGATGCGGTGAGCTTCGGTGCCAACCGCCAGCCGGGCCTGCCGGCGCCGCTGGTGGTGCCCACCACCCTGACGCCCGACCGCATCGAGGACAGCTTCGCCAGCCCTGACACCCTATCCTTCTGGGCGCTGCCGGAATTCATCGAGATCCTGGAGGCCTCGGGCTTTTCGGCCACCAAGCACCGGCTGCATTTCCATTCGCTCCTGTCCACGCCGCTGCTCGCGGTTGCCATGTCGCTGCTGGCGGCGGGCTTTTCCATGCGCCAGTCGCGGCGCGGCGACGTGGCGCGCACGCTGGGCTTCGGCGTCGGCGCCGGCTTCGCGCTGTTTCTGCTGGACAAGGTGGCGGAGGAGTTCGGCCAGGCCGGCACCCTGCCGGTGGAGCTCGCCGCCTGGGCGCCCTCCGTCGCGGGGCTGATGCTGGCGCTTGCCCTGCTGCTGCACCTGGAAGACGGCTGAGCGAACCCCCGGCCGTTTCCGGCCGGGGGGCGGCGGCGGGTGTCAGAAGGTGTAGCGCACCAGCGCGGTGATCCGCTGGCCGAGGCCGTGGGTCGCGCCTTCCGTGCTGGCCGACAGCAGGTCGCGGGTGCCGTAGTTGTATTCCAGGCCGAGGTCCAGCGCCGGCACCGGCGTCCAGATAATGTTGGCCAGCCCCTGCACCAAGTTGGTGTTCTGGATGTTCTGCGTGGCGGGCGAGAAGCTGCGGGCGTAGCTCGGGTAGTTGAAGTGGGCGAAGCCGGCGCCGACGCTGCTGCGCACCGAATCCGACCAGAAGTGCTGGTAGCCCACCATGATGCTGCTGGCCTTCACCGTGTCCAGCTCCGGATGCAGCACGCCCGCCAGCCCGACATTGCTGACGGCGCCGGAGCCGAAGTTGTCGATGTAGCGGCCGACGCCGTCGCCATAGGCCGCGCGCGCCATGATGCGGTCGCGCTGCAAGACGTTGAGCACGCCGTTCACCGCCACGCCGTAGCCCAGCGTTTCGTCGCTGAAGCGCTGGCTGGCCACGGCCGCGCCGTCGTTGGTGAAGTCGATCCGCCGCAGCACGCCCTGCAGCGCCACGTCGCCCCAGTTGCCCTTGACGCGGGCGCTGGTGGTGAAGTCGGGCAGGCGGTTGACCGCCAGCGCGGGCGTGGTGTCGGAATCGGGCAGCACGGCGCCGCCGTTATAGGTGTAGTCGCTGTAGGGGTTTTCCAGCGCGAAGGCCCAGGTGACGCCGGGCGACAGCGTGGCGGTGTAGCGGATCTGCGCCTGGCGCGGCCCGCCCAGGCCCACCATGGTGCCGAAGTCAATCATGTCCCAGGCCAGCGTGTCGCCGAACAGGGTGGTGGTCTGGCCGGCCAGCAGCGGCCCGGCTTCCACAAAGGCCTGGCGCAGCCGCGGGATCCAGCTGTTCTGCGTGGTCAGGCTGCCGGTGCTTTGCACGCCGCCGAAGTCCATTTCCACCACGCTGCGGATCGGGCCCCAGTCGCTGTCCGTGCGCGTCTCGAAGCCCAGGCGGGAATAGCGGGCGCTGAACTGCGTGTCGCCGCCCTGGCGCTCGGCCGGCCCGGTGGTCAGCGGTACGGCATTGGAATTCTGGTACGGCGTGCGGTTGCGGCCGTTGAGGTCGTAGGTGCCGGTGGCGCGGATGAAGCCGTACAGCCGGACCGAGGTGTTGGTGCCCGGCACGCGGAAGGAGCCGGGAAAGCTGCCCGCCGTCATGCTGGCCTGCTTGGCGGCCTGCGCGGCCCGGTTGGCCTCGGCCGCCTGGGCGGCGGCGGCCTGCTGGGCGCGCGTGTTCTCGGCCTGCTGGGCTTCCAGCTGGTTCAGCCGCTCCTGCAGGTTCTGGATCTCCAGCCGCAGGTTCTGCGTGCTGCTTTGCGCGCGGGCGGGGGCCGTGCCGGCGGCCAGGGTGGCGGCGAGCGCCGTGCCGCACAGCAGGGCCTGGCGCCGGAGGAAGGACAGCTTTGTCACCGGGTGAACTCCAGTCGGGCGGGTGGAAAAACCCGCGAAAGGGAAGCGGCCGCCGCCCGGCCCCTGGCGCGGGGCCGGTGGATGCGGTTGAACCGGACCCGGTTCCGGGCCGGGCGTGCGGCGGTGTCAGGCGGCGTGCGGCCTGCAGTCCGGGGGGCGGTGCGGGCCGGCCGGAGCAACGGGGTGCGGCATCGGGAGGAGAACTCCGTTGGTCCGGCCCGCTGACGGGCCGGGGCACGGCGTCGTGCCCCGAAGCGGAGCCTTCGGCGTGAAGCTTGCACCAAGCTGACACCGCGCGGAGTTTGCTGCGGGAGGGACGCGACGGATGCGGATTCTGCTGACCGAGGACGACCCCAGGCTGGGCCCGCTGCTGGTGCAGGGGCTGGAGCGCGCCGGCTGGGCGGTCGACCTGGTGGGCGGGGTGGAGGAAGCGCTGGCCGCGCTGCGCGCCGTGCGCTACCGCGCCCTGGTGCTGGACCTCGGCCTGCCGGATGGCGATGGCATGGAGGTGCTTCGCGAGCTGCGGCGCAACGACACCTTTCTGCCCGTCATCATCCTGACCGCGCGCGGCCGGCTGTCCGAGCGGGTGCAGGGGCTGAACGGCGGCGCCGACGATTACCTGGTCAAGCCCTTCGCGCTGGAGGAGCTGGTGGCCCGGCTGGCCGCCGCCTGCCGGCGGGGCGACACGCCGGCGCCGCAGGCGCTGCGCCTCGGCCGCGTGGCGCTGGAGCCGGCGGCGCGCACCTTTTCCGTGGACGGCACGGTGCAGCCGCTGCCGCGGCGCGAGATGATGGTGCTGGAACTGCTGCTGCGCGGCCGGCACCGGCTGGTGCCCAAAGAGGTGCTGGAGGAGGCGCTGGGCAGCTTCGACAACGAGGTGGGCAGCAACGCGGTGGAGGTCTACGTGTCCCGCCTGCGGCGGCGGCTGGCGGCGGCGGGGCTGGCCATCCGGGCCGAGCGCGGCCTGGGCTACCGGCTGGTGGAAGGCCCGTGAGCCGCCACCCCGTTTCCCTCACCGCCGGGGCGGCGCTGGCCTTTCTGTCGGCGCTGGCGGTGGCGGCGCTGCTGCTGCTGGTGCTGCTGCCGTTGCGCAACGCGGCGGTGATCGAGCGGCTGGAGCTGCGGTCCCTGGCCGGGCGGGCCGAAAGCATCGCCGAGCACCTCGGCCGCACGCCGGAAGGCGGCTGGACCCTGACCCTGCCGCAGGAGATGGCGGCCGCCTTTTCCACCGCCTATGGGCGCGCCCGCTACGCGGTGGTCAGCGGCGATGGCGCCTTTCTCCTGGGCTCCGGCACCGACACGCCGCTGGCGATCCCGGGGCCGGTGGCGCAGGGCTTCTCGCTGCGGCGCAACGGGCGGGAGCTGCAGGGGCTGGCGGTGCCGGTGGTGGTGGATGGGGAAACGTTGTCCATCCAGGTGGCCGAGGACCTGCGCCACCCCGACGTGCTGTTGGACGATGCCGCCGAGGGGCTGGCCGCCGATATCGCTTGGCTGGTGCTGCCGGTGTTCCTGGTGCTATCCGCCATCCTGCTGATGGCCCTGGCCCGGCTGCGGCGACCTTTGCGGATGCTGGCGGCGCGCGCCGAGGCGCTGTCCCCCGCCCGCCCGGCCGAGCGGCTGCCGGAGGAGGAGGTGCCGTCCGAGCTGCTGCCGCTGGTCCGCCGCCTGAACGGCCTGCTGGAACGGGCGGAAGCGGCGCGCACCGAGCAGCAGCGCTTTATCGCCGATGCGGCGCATGAGCTGCGCACCCCGCTGGCGGTGCTGCAGGCGCATCTGGACCTGCTGCGCGACCGCGACGCCGCCACGGCGCTGGGGCGCGACGTCTGGGTGCTGGAGCGGATGGTGGCCCAGTTGCTGGCGGTGGCGGAGCTGGAGGACGCCGCGCTGGGCACGCCCGGCACCCTGGACCTGCGGCAGCTCGCCGCCGACATCGCCGCGCTGCTGCGGCCCCTGGCGGACCGGCGGGCGGTGGCGCTGGCACTGGCGCTGCCCCCCGCCCCCCTGCCGCTGCGCGGCTGGGAGGAAGCGCTGTCCCAGGCCATCGCCAACCTCCTGGAGAACGCCATCGGCCACGCGCCGGACGGCAGCACCGTCACCCTGGCGCTGCGCCCGGACGGGGAAGGGGCGGTGCTGGAGGTCGCCGATTCAGGCCCGGGCGTGCCGGAACACGAGCGCAAGCTGATCTTCCGGCGCTTCTGGCGGGCGCGGCGGCGGCTGGAAGGGCGGCGCCAGGGGGTGGGACTCGGCCTGTCCATCGTGCGGCGCGCGGCCGCGATCCATGGCGGCACGGTGGCGGTGGAAGCGGCGCCCGGCGGCGGCGCGCTGTTCCGGCTGGTGCTGCCAGGGGACGCGGCGGGGCCGAAAGCCACGCTGGGCGGCTGAAACATTCGGCCCCTCGCGCGCCCTCTCGTCGGCCGGCGCGGGACAGGCTATGCAGGCAGCATGCAGCGAGCCCAGCACCACGCCGGCCCCGGCCCGGCCCCGACCCTTCCGCGGCGCGGCGTGCGGCTGCGCCGGTCCTGGCGCCTGGCGCTGCTCGGCAGCGCGGCGCTCTGGCCCGCCCTGCTGCTGCCCGGCGCCAGCGCGCCCGCGCAGAGCCTGATGGGCTCGGGCTCCGGCGCCGACCTGATGGGGGCGATCGACCCGGCCACCGGCATGATGGGCAGCGGCCAGTCCGGCGGCGCGCTGGCCACGCCGTCCATCCCGGCGGCACCCATGCCCGCGCCGGCCGCAGCCACGGCCCCCGCCCGCCCCGCCGCGGCGGCCGGGGCGCGTGACCGCAACGCGCCCGTGACCTTCACGGCCGACGAGGTGGAATATGACCAGGACCGCAACCTGGTCACCGCCCGCGGCTCGGTGGAAGCGTGGCAGAACGAGCGCATCCTGCGCACCGACACCTTCACCTACAACCGGGAAACCGGCATCGCGACCGCCGAAGGCAATGTCCAGCTGCTGGAGCCGGACGGCCAGGTGACCTTCGCCGACCGCGCCGAGCTGACCGGCGACATGCGCAACGGCGTGATCGAGGGGCTGAAGGCCCGGCTGGCGCAGAACGGCCGCATGGTGGCCAACGGCGCCCGCCGCACGGATGGCAACGTCGTCGACATGTCCCGCGTGGTGTATTCCACCTGCGACCTGTGCGCCGACGACCCGGAAGCCGCGCCGCTGTGGCAGCTGCGCGCCCGCGTCGCCACCCACGACCGCGAGGAGCGCCGCCTGCGCTACCGCGACGCGACGCTGGATATCGACGGCTGGCCGGTGCTCTACACCCCCTACCTGTCGCATCCCGACCCGACCATCCCGCGCGCCTCTGGCTTTCTGACGCCGGTGTTCGGCTCCAGCCGCTACCTCGGGCCGTTCCTGCAGACGCCGTATTACTACGCGATCGACGGCAGCTCGGACCTGACGCTGCGGCCGACCTTCTCGTCCAAGCAGTCGCCGGGCCTCGGGCTCGACTACCGCCGCCGCTTCAACAGCGGCACGGTGAACCTGAGCGCCTCGCTGGGCGACCTGTCGGGCGGCAACATCGCCGATGACGAGCGCGGCTGGGGCGGGCACATCTACAGCTCGGCCCAGTTCTCGCTGGACGAGCACTGGCGCGCCGGCATCAACATCAACCGCGCCAGCAACCAGACCTACCTGCGCGCCTGGCGCTACCCGGCGCCGCGGCAGTTGACCTCGGACGTGTATCTGGAAGGCTTCTGGGGAACCGAGGGCTACGTGCGCCTCGACAGCCGCATCTACCAGAGCCTGAACGAGCGGGACGACACTTCCGTCATCCCCATCGTGCTGCCCAACCTGTACGCCGACTACGCCTACCCGCGCGATGGCTGGGGCGGCTACCTGACGGCCGACACCAGCAACCACATCCTGCTGCGCAGCAGCGGCACGGACACCCGCCGGCTGGCCACCCGCGTCAGCTACGACCTGCCCAAGCAGGACCGCTTCGGCAGCGTCTGGACGGTGCGCGGGCAGGCCGACCTGATCGGGCTGTCGGCGGACAACCTGAACCTCGCGCCGGTGTCCTCCACCACCGAAAGCAGCAACACCACGGCCACCGGCAACGTGCGCGTCGGCCTGGACTGGCGCATGCCCTTTGTGCGCAGCGCCGGTGAATACGGCAGCCAGATCCTGGAGCCGCGGGTGCAGTTCGTGTCCGGCCCCTCCACCGGCCGGCAATACGATATCCCCAACGAGGACAGCCTCGACTTCGAGTTCACCGACGCCAACCTGTTTGCGCTGAACCGCTTCACCGGGCGCGACCGCCAGGAAGGCGGCACCCGCGTCGATGCCGCCATGCGCGGCGCCTGGCTGTTCCCCAATGGCGGGCAGGTGGAGGGCCTCGTCGGCCGCTCCTTCCGCGCCAGCGAGGAGGACGTGTTCTACGCCGGCTCCGGCCTGGAAAAGAAGGCTTCCGACTACGTGGGCCGGGTGCGCGTGTCGCCCGTGTCCTGGCTGGACCTGATCGCCCGCGCGCGGCAGGACGGCGAAACCTTCGCCAATCGCCTGACCGAAACCAGCGCCCGCGTCAGCCTCGGCCCGGTGGCCGTGTCGGGTGGCTACCTGTTCACCACGCCCAACCCGGCGCTGACCACCACGCCCAACGCCCGCCGGCGCGAGGTGTCGGGCGGCGTCAGCGCGCGGCTCGGCCAGTACTGGCGCGCGGGCGCCACCGGCCGCTACGACATCGAGACCAGCAAGCCTGTCTCGGCCGGCGTCAACCTCGTCTACGAGGACGAGTGCCTGATCTTCAACACCTCCTACAGCCGCTCCTGGGCGGAGAACGTCAGCAACAGCACCTACTACCCCTCGGGCGAGACGCTGCTGTTCAGCGTCGGCTTCAAGACCATCGGCGACTTCGGCTTCCGGGCGATCTGATCGCCCCGGCGGCCTCCCCGCGGCGGGGGCGGCCTGCTAGCGCCGGGCGATTTCCGCCGGCGCCCGTTCTGCTCTAGGAACCGCATATGCGTGCCACTTCCTCCCCCCGCCTCCCGTCCCTTCCTGCCCTGCGGGCGCTCGCGCTGGCGGCGCCGCTGCTGCTGGCCCCCGCGCTGCTGCCGGCCGCCGTGCCGGGCGCCGGGGTCGCGGCGGCGCAAACCAACCGCATCGTGTCGGTGGTCAACGGCGACGTCGTCACCGCCAACGAGATCGCCAACCGCGCCCGGCTGTTCGCGCTGAACAGCGGCATGGGCGCCAATGCGGAGGTGCTGGCGCGCCTGACCCCGCAGGTCACCCGCCTGCTGGTGGATGAGCGGCTGCGGCTGCAGGAGATCCAGCGCCGCCGCATCCTGGTGGCCGACCAGGAAGTGGGCGAGGCGGTGGCCGACATCGAGCAGCGCAACGGCCTGCCCCCCGGCGGGCTGGCCGCCCAGCTGCGCGGATCGGGCGTCGAGCCCCGCGCGCTGTATGACCAGATCCGCGTGCAGATCGGCTGGGCCCGGCTGGTGCGCGCCATGCTGGGCGCGCAGGGCGAGGTGTCGCCGCGCGAGGTGGAAGAGTTCGTCGCCGCCCACCAGGCCCGCATCGGTGAGCCGGAATACCTGGTGAGCGAGATCTTCGTGCCGGTGGAGGACGTGTCCTCCGAGGCCGAGGTGCGGCGCTTTGTGGACGACGTGGTGGCGCAGCTGCGCCGCGGCGTGCCGTTCCCCGCCGCCGCCACCCAGTTCAGCCAAAGCCAGACCGCGCTGCAGGGCGGCGACATGGGCTGGGTGCGGGCCGACGAGTTCGACCCCGCCGTCGCCTCCATCGTCAGCCGCATGCCGGTGGGCGCCATCGCCAACCCCACCAAGGTGCCGGGCGGCTTCCAGATCGTGGCGCTGCGCCAGAAGCGCGAAACGGGGCGCGAGATCGCGACGCTGGTCAGCCTGCGCCAGGCCTTCTTCCCCTTCACCTCGCCGCTGGACCCGCAGAACCCGACGGACCAGCAGCGCAGCGCCGTGGAACGCTCCCGCACCCTGGAAGGCAAGGCCTGCCCGGTGGTGGAAGCCGCGGCGCGTGGCCAGAACGGCAACCGCCCGGCCGACCCGGGGCAGGTGCGGCTGGACACGCTGCAGCCGCCGCCGCTGCGCAACCTGATCGCCGGCCTGCCGGTCGGCCGCGCCAGCCAGCCCATCATCACGCCGGATGGCGTCATGATCATCGCCGTCTGCACCAAGGAACAGCGCAACCTGGCGGAGCTGACGCCGGACCAGGCGCGCTCCCAGATCCTGCGAGACCGCGCCGAGCTGACCTCCCGCCAGCTGCAGCGCGACCTGCGCCGCCGCGCCGTGATCGAGCAGCGGAGCTGAGCGTGCCGGCCCTGCCGGAGCTGCGCGATGTCATCGCGCGGCACGGGCTGGCGGCGCGCAAGTCGCTGGGCCAGCACTTCCTGCTGGACCCGGGGGTTTGCGCGCGCATCGCCGCCATCGCCGGGCCGTTGGACGGACGGCAGGTGCTGGAGGTCGGCCCCGGCCCCGGCGGCCTGACCCGCGCGCTGCTGGACAGCCCCGCCGCCCGCGTGGTGGCGGTGGAACTGGACCGCCGCGCCATCGCCGCCCTGGCCGAGCTGTCGGACAGCTATCCCGGCCGCCTGCAGGTGGTGGAAGGCGACGCCATGAAGGCCCGCACGGAGGAGCTGCTGCCCGAGGGGCCGCGCCGCGTGGTGGCCAACCTGCCCTACAACGTCGGCACGCCGCTGCTGGTCGGCTGGATCAAGCAGGCGGCGCTGTTCGAGAGCCTGACGCTGATGTTCCAGCAGGAGGTGGCCGAGCGCATCTGCGCCGCGCCGGACACCGACGCCTATGGCCGGCTGTCCGTGCTGGCGCAGTGGCGCTGCGAATGCCGCATGGCGATGCGCCTGCCGCCGGGCGCCTTCACGCCGCCGCCCAAGGTCTGGTCCGCCGTGGTGCAGCTGGTGCCGCGGCCAGAAGCGCCGGCGCCGGCGCTGCTGGCGGCCATGGAAAAGCTCACCGCCGCCGCCTTCGGCCAGCGCCGCAAGATGCTGCGCTCCAGCCTCAAGGCCCTGGGCGACTCGGACGCGCTGCTGGAACAGGGCGGCATTGTCGCCACCCGCCGGGCCGAAACCCTGTCCGTGGCGGAGTTCGAGGGGCTGGCGAGGCTGCTCGCCGCGCGCTGACAGTCCATCTCCACCCCCGGCCAAGGTGGCCGGGCGCAGGCACGAGGATCGCATGACCGACGAGCTGGATATCTACAAGAGCCAGGGCTTCGCGCAGACGGTGGGAATCGGCGCCGCCCCGGCGGTGGTGGTGGTCGATTTCGTCAAGGGCTTCACCGACCCCGCGCATTTCGGCGGCGGCAATATCGGCGAGGCCATCAGCCGCACGGTGGAGCTGCTGGCGCTGGCCCGCGCCCGGGGCTGGCCGGTGGCGCATACCCGCGTGGTCTACGCCGATGACGGGGCGGATGGCGGGGCCTTCGCGCTCAAGGTGCCACCCCTGCTGACGCTGACGGAACACAGCCCGCTGTCGCAGATCGTGCCCGAACTCGAGCCGGCACCGGGCGAGATGGTGTTCCGCAAGCGCCAGCCCAGCGCCTTCTTCGGCACCGAGCTGGCCGGCTGGCTGGCCTTTCGCCGGGTGGACACGCTGCTGGTGGCCGGGTGCACCACCTCCGGCTGCGTGCGCGCCACGGTGGTCGATTCCTGCAGCCATAGCTTCCGCACCGTGGTGGTGACGGATTGCGTGGGCGACCGCGCCCTGGGGCCGCACGAGGCGAACCTCTTCGACATGGGGCAGAAATACGCGGACCTGATGACGGTGGAGGAACTGCGGGGGGCGAACGCCGCAGGCTGAGGGCGTGGCCAGGGGGCGCTGCCCCCTGGACCCCCGCTGGGGGGACAGTGTCCCCCCAGACCCCGCCGAAAGAAAGCGGTGGGTGGCTTCAGGGTCACGGTGCCCCGCTGCCGGCAGCGATTTTGGATGAAAGCCACTGGCGCCGACCTCTCAGTCGCCGAGAGATGCCAAGTCGATGTCGGGGTCCGGGGTGGTTCAACCATCCCGGCGGGGGTCCAGGGGGCGGCACCCCCTGGCCATGCCCTCAGTCCCCCGGCAGCTTGATCCCGGTCAGCGCCTGCCACACCCGGATCACGAAGCCATCGTCCTTTTGCCCGTGCCCCTGCGCGTGGGCCGCCGTGAAGAGCTGTTGCGCCTGGGCGGCCAGCGGCACCGGGAAGTCCAGTGACTTCGCCATCTGCGTGACCAGGCCGAGATCCTTCACGAAGATATCCACCGCCGAGCGTGGCGCGTCGTCCGCCGCCAGCACGCGGGCCATGCGGTTCTCGAACATCCAGGAATTGCCGGCGGCGCTGGTCACCACGTCGTAAAGCTGCTGCGGGTCGGCGCCGGCGCGGATGCCCAGCGCCATGGCCTCGGCCGCCACGGCAATGTGCACGCCGGCCAGCAGCTGGTGCACCACCTTGACGGTGGCGCCGATGCCTGGCGCCTCGCCCAGGCGCCACACCTTGGTGGCGATGGCGGCCAGCACGGGGGCGGCGGCGTCGAAGGCGGCCGCGCTGCCGCTGGCCATCACGGTCATCTCGCCGGTCGCGGCCTTGGCGGCGCCGCCGGACACGGGCGCGTCCAGCGCCAGCATCCCAGCCGCCCCCAGCCGCTCCGCGATGCGCCGGGCATCCTCCGGCGCCATGGTGGCCGACGAGATGACGACCGCGCCGGGCGCCAAGCGGGGTAGGGCGCCGTCCGGGCCGAACAGCGCGGCCTCCGTCTGCGCCGCATTGACCACCAGCACCACCAGCGCCTGGGTGCCTTCCGGCAATTCCGCCGCGCGGGCCACGGCGCCGCCGCCCGCCTCCGCGAAGCTGTCGCGCGCCGCGGCGCGGGGGTCCACCCCCGTCACCTCCAGCCCGGCCCGCAGCGCCGACAGGGCTGCCCCCATGCCCATGCTGCCCAGCCCGATGACGCCCGTTCGCATGGCGCGATTCCTTCCCTGACCGCCATAGCCTGGGGCCGAAGACCCGGGCGGGGAAGGCGACCTCCGGTATTTGTCACGAAATCGTGAGTTTAACCATTGATGAACGGCCCGAGCCTGCCGATGATGCCGCGCGGCACGCCAAAAGGGGGATGCATCGATGTGGCTGGGCAAGATCCTGCGGCGTGGCGCCGCCGTGCCGGTGTACCGCCCCAAGCCGGTGGGCGCGGCACCACCGGGCTTTGCCGAGCAGTCGGCCGGCATCGACTACGGCGAGGCGCGGTCCAGCAGCAGCCGGGTCGCCCGCCCGCCCGCCGCCGCCCGCCGTCGCGCGCCGGACGACTGGGATGGCGAGGACCGCCCCGCCGCCGAGCCCTCCGCCGGCCTGCCCTTCGCCAGCACGGGCCCGCAGGGGCACCGCGGCCGCATGCGGGAAAAACTGCTGGAACGCGGCCCCGGCGCGCTGGCGGATTACGAGCTGCTGGAGATGCTGCTGTTTCTGGCCTTCAAGAAGGGCGACACCAAGCCCTTGGCCAAGGCGCTGATCAACCGCTACGGCTCCTTCGCCAACGTCCTGACGGCGCCGCAGCAGGAGCTGATGGACACGCCGGGGCTGGGTGAGCACAGCGTCAGCGCCATCAAGCTGGTGCAGGACGCGGCGTTGCGCCTGTCCCGGGCCGAGGTCATGGAAAAGCCTGTCCTCAACAACTGGGACCGGCTGATCGACTACCTGAACGCCGCCATCGCGCGTGAGAAGATCGAGCAGTTCCGCATTCTGTTCCTGGACAGCAAGAACCGTCTGATCGCCGACGAGGCGCAGGCGCGCGGCACCGTCAACCACACGCCGGTCTATCCGCGCGAGGTGGTCAAGCGCGCGCTGGAACTGCACGCGACGGCGCTGATCCTGGTGCACAACCACCCCAGCGGCGACCCCACGCCGTCGCGCGCCGACATCGAGATGACGGCCGAGATCAAGGCCGCCGGCGCGGTGCTGTCCATCGTGGTGCATGACCACCTGATCGTCGGCAACGGGCGGCACCTGTCGTTCCGGCGGGAAGGTTTGCTGTAGCATCGGCGGGCGGCATTCCGCCGCCCGGCGAAAGGGGCCAGCGGCCGCGTGAATATCGCTTGTCTTCCCGACGGCCCGCAGGCCAGCACGGGATCGGCGTGGAGCCCCTGGTGGCCCCTACGGCATCGCCGCCGTGGGGACTGGCGGACTACGTAAGACAGGTGACAGCCGCGCCGCTGCCCCTTCATTCTCAGCGATGCCGACGCAGCGATGCCGAGCTCTACCATCTATCGGCCGCCGCGCGGGACGCATGGCGGCAATACACCGGCGTGGTGCACCACATCCTGCTGATGGGCATGGCGACCGTTTGGATGGGACCGCTATCCCGCCGCGAACATCGCGATCCGGACCAGGGCGCTGATCACCATCACCACCAGCAGGATGCGCGACAGGGTGGAGATCGGGGGCATGGCGAGGCTCCTTCCGGGGCGGGGTGATCTGCTTTATCCACCACGGCCATGCAGGACGCGACCGACTCCCGCCTCGCCGAACAGTACGAGGCCTATCCCTACCCCGCCCGCGACCCGCGGGACGAGGCGAAGCGCCTGATCGTCGGCAGCCCCAGCCACCTCCGGGAAATCGACCACTGGGTGTTCGGCGCCCGCCGCCCCGCCAGTCAGCCGTTGCAAGCCCTGATGGCCGGCGGCGGCAGCGGCGACGGCACCATGATGCTGGCACAGCAGCTGGCCAGCGCCGGCCGCCCCGGCCACGTCACCTGGCTGGACCGCTCCGCCGCCGCGCGCGCGGTGGCGGAACAGCGCGCCCGGGTGCGCGGCCTGTCCAACGTGTCGTTCCGGAATGGCTCGCTGCTGGACCTCGCGACGCTGGGCCTGGGCGAGTTCGATTACATCGACTGTTGCGGCGTGCTGCACCACCTGCCGGACCCTGCGGCCGGCCTTGCTTCCCTGGCGGGCGCGTTGGCCCCCGGCGGCGGCATCGGCCTGATGGTCTACGCGCCGCACGGCCGCACCGGCGTCTACATGCTGCAGGACGCCTTGCGCCTGCTGGCGCCGGACAGCATGCCACCCGCCGAACGCGTGGAGATCGCCAAGCGCCTGTGGAAGCAGCTGCCCGAGACCGCCTGGCTGCGCCGCAACGCCTGGATCGACGACCACATCCGCGGCGGCGATGCCGGGCTCTACGACCTGCTGCTCAACCCGCGCGACGTCGCCTTCACCGTGCCGCAGCTCGCCGCCCTGATCGAGGGCGCCGGGCTGCAACTGCGCTGCTTCCTGGAACCCGGCCGCTACGACCCGGACCGCCTGTTGCCTGACCCCCGCCTGCGCGCCCGCACCGCCACGCTGGATGCCGTGGGCCGCGCCGCGCTGGCCGAGGCGATGGCCGGCAACATGGGCATCCACGTCGCCTACTGCACCCGCGCGGCGGACACGCCGCCCCAGCCCGCCTGGGACGACCCCGCCTCCGTCCCCGTCCTGCGCGAGATCGACGGCCCGACCCTGGCCAAGGGCATCCCGCCCGACGGCGTGCTGCGCATCGCCTTTGACGACATCCGCGTCGGCGTGCCGCTGCCGCGCCTGGCGGCCGCCATCCTGTCCCGCGTGGATGGCCGCCGCAGCATCGGCGAGATCGGTGCGGCGCTGGCCGCCAATGGCGTCGCGCCGGAAGCCTTTTTGCGCGACTTCGCGGCGCTGCGGGCGGGGCTGGAACCCTTCAACCGGCTGCTGCTGGCGGCACCCGCGTGACGGGCGCGGAAAGGTCGGGGGAAGGAATTCCCCCGAGCCCCCATCTTCTTCTTGTCTGTCCAGAGCTCGCCGATGGCACAGGGCGTGCCATGCAGGGTGACGTTGTGGCCTGCGGCAGACAGGCAGAAAAAAGATGGGGGCCTGGGGAAATCCCTTCCCCCAGCCTTCTCTCCGGCTGACCATGCCGCGCCCCGCCCTGATCATCTTCGGCGCCGCCGTGCGCCCCGATGGCGGCCCCAGCCTGACGTTGCGCCGCCGTGTGCAGGCCGCCGCGCGCTTCGGCGCGACGCTGGACGGCCCGCTCTACATCCCCACCGGCGGCCAGGGCCGCTACGGCGAGCCGGAAGCGGTGATCATGGCCCGGCTGCTGCAGGACCTCGGCGTGTCAGCCGATGCCATCCGCCAGGAGGCGACGGCGAAGGACACGCTGGACTCGGCCGTCGCCTGCGCCACGATGTTGCGGGGGCATGACGGCCCCGTCTGGGCGGTCAGCAGCGGCTACCACCTGCCGCGCTGCGTGATGCTGCTGCGGCTGATGGGCCTGCCCGCCCGTGCCGCACCCCCGCCCGAGGCCGCGATGGGCTGGCGGGACCGCTGGTGGTGGCGGGCGCGGGAAGGGGCCGCGCTGCCGGTGGACGCGGTGCTCGGGCTGCGGGCGCGCTGGCGCCGCCGCTAAAGCGGGTGGGCCTTCAGCCAGGCGACGACCTCCTCCGCGCTCCGTTCCGGGGCGGTCACGGGATAGAGCACAGCCTCGATCCGTTTGTCGCGCAGGATCAGCGTCAGGCGCTTCAGCAGGCGCATGCCGTCGGCCGTGAAGCTCGGCAGGTCCAGCGCGTCGGTCAGGTGGAATTCGGCGTCGCTCAGCACGGGAAAGGGCAGGTGCAGGCGTTCCGCCATTTCCTGCTGGTAGGCGGTGGGCTGGGTGCTGAGGCCGAACACGCCGGCCCCCAGCGCCGCCAGCTCCGCATGGTGGTCGCGGAAGGTGCAGGCCTGCGGGGTGCAGCCGCGCGCGCCGGGGATCATGTCCCAGCCTTGCGGCGCTGGTTGCCCGGGCTCGCTGGTGCGGGGATAGGCGTAGATCACGCTGCGCCCGGCGGGCAGGGCGGCCAGGTCCACGGCGCCGCCCGCCGTGGAAGGCAACGACAGCGCGGGCAGCATCTGGCTGGTCAGCCGGCTTCGGGTGGCCTGTTCGGTTTCCATGGGCATCCTCCTTGGACGTCGGCAAGAGGTTAAACTCAAGGGCGGCGCGGCATCATCCCTGAACCAGCCTCCCTGGTCCGCTGCCACCCATGTGCCCCCGGCATGGAATTGCTGTGGTAAACCCGGCCGCCCTGGCCCATCTCCCCCTGATGCACTGCCCGCCGAGGACCAACGGTTGAACGACATTCCGCACGAGCCCGTGGCCAGCCCGGCCGAGGCCGCCATCCTGGCTTCGGGCCTGACGGTTGAATCGCGCGAAATGCCGCAGCTGATCCGCCTGGTCGCGCGCCGCATGCCGGCGGACCGCGAAGCCGTGGCGGCCGCGCTGTGCGACGTGCGCCGCAAGGCCTGGACCGGCAAGCTGATGGACCTGGCCAACCGCTTCGGCGAAAGCTGGGTGCGCCGCGCGGATGCCGAGGCGGCGGCGGCCTCCATCGCCACGCCGGAACCGGACGAGGACCAGTTGCGCCACGCGCTGCGCACCGTCATCGCCGCCCGGCTGCGCGCCGCGGGACCGGACGCCCAGGCGGCGCTGGATTCCATCTCGGCCGAATTGCTGGACGCCACCGGCCACCTGCTGCCCGCCGACCGCCACGCCACGCTGGCGCAGCAGGTTGCCTGGGCCTTCGGGCTGGACCGGACGGAAACGGCTTCCTTTGTCGCCGCCGCCATCCGGGCCGAGGACCGCCGCCGCGCCGAGCTGCGCGGCGCCGAGCAGGCCGCCCGCGCCAAGCGGCGGGACGAGGTGGCCCGGCTGCGCGCTTGGGAAAAGAGCCTGGTGGGCATCGAGGGCATCCCGGGCCTCTTGGGCTGCACGCCCAAGGAGGCGCTGCGCTGGGCCGGCGCCGGGCTCTTGCCGGTGGCCCGCCGCCAGCGCGACCGCGGCGGCCGCGAGCGCTGGGAATTCGATCCCGCCGAGATCATCCCCCTCAAGCGCGATTCCGCCGAATGGCGCCGCGCCGAGCAGGAAGCCGCGCCCACGCGCAAGGGCGAGGCGCCGCAGAAGGTCTCGCTCACCCGCGTCGGCAATGCCGCCATCGCCCGCGTCGCGGCGCTGGACCGCTACGCCGCGCACTTCGCCACCGCCCGCGCCATGCAGCGGCGCATCGTGCTGGTCACCGGCCCGACCAACAGCGGCAAGAGCCACACCGCGCTGGACCGCCTGTCCACCTCCGAAAGCGGCTACGCCCTGGCGCCGCTGCGCCTGCTGGCGCACGAGTTCCGCGACGCGCTGGAATCGCGCGGCGTCGAGGCCTCGCTGTCGACCGGCGAGGAGCGCATCCACGTTCCCGGCAGCCGCCACCTGGCGGCGACCGTCGAGATGTGCCCGCTGCGCAACCCGGTGGACGTGGCGATCGTCGACGAGGCGCAATTGCTGCACGACCGCGACCGCGGCGCCGCCTGGACCGCCGCCATCATGGGCGTCCCGGCGCGCGAGGTCTTCGTGCTCGGCGCGCCCGAATGCATCCCGATGGTGGAGCGCATCGCCCAGCTCTGCGGCGACAGCGTCGAGAAGGTATCGCTGGAGCGCAAGGGCCCGCTGCGCGCCGCCGCTGCTCCGGTGGGCATCGGCGACCTCAAGGCCGGCGACGCGCTGATCGCCTTTTCCCGCCGCGACGTGCTGGACTTCCGCGCCGAGCTGGTCCGCCGTGGCCGCCGCGTGGCCGTCATCTACGGCGCCCTCTCCCCCGAGGTGCGCCGCGCCGAGGCCGCGCGCTTCCGCAACGGCGAGGCCGACATCGTCGTGGCCACCGACGCCATCGGCATGGGCCTGAACCTGCCCATCCGCCGCATCGTCTTCTCCGCCCTCAAGAAGTTCGACGGCGAGGGACGGCGCGACCTCAACGCCCAGGAGGTCAAGCAGATCGGCGGCCGCGCCGGGCGCTTCGGCCGCTTCGAGGAAGGCATCGTCGCGGTGCTGGCCGGCGCCGGCAGCCCCGACTTCGTGCGCCACCTGCTGAATGCCCCGCCCGCGCCCCCCGCCGAACTCCGCCCCCAGGTGCAGCCGGACGCCGATATCGTGCAGGCGGTGGCCGCCGAAATTGGCTCCGACAGCCTGTTCGGCGTGCTGGCGCGCATCAAGCGCGCCGTGCTGCGGCTCGACGACCCCAACTACCGCCTGGCCGACATGACCCAGGCCGCCGCCATCGCCTCGGCCATCGATGGCGTCGGCCTCGCGCTGATGGACCGCTGGACTTACGCCCTCTGCCCGGTGGACGAGCGCGATAACGGCATCCAGCGCTTGGCCCGCTGGGCAGTGGACCACGCCGCCGGCCGCCCCGTCGTGCCCCCCGCCGCCGGCCGCCTGCCCGACCCGATGCAGGCCAGCGGCGAGGAGCTGCAGCGCGGCGAGAAGGTGCACAAGCGCTTGGTGGCCTGGCGCTGGCTCTCGCTGCGCTTCCCCGCCGCCTACCCGGACATGGAACGCGCCGAGGCCGAGACGATGCGGCTGGACCACTGGATCGAGGACGTGCTGCGGCAGCAGCGGCGGGGGCGGACGGCGCTGGCTGGCTGAGGCGTGGCGCCGCCAGGGGGCGCTGCCCCCTGGACCCCCGCTGGGGTGGCAGTGCCACCCCAGACCCCGCCGTCAGAAAGCATCTGGGCCTGAAGGCCGCAGCAGGCCGCTGGCGGGGTTTGATTTAAAAAGCCACGCGGGCTGCACCCTCAATCGCCGGGGGTCATCGACCCTCGGCGCGCAGGTCCCGCAACGGCCGGGAATGCCGGGGTCCGGGGTGGCTCAGCCACCCCGGCGGGGTCCAGGGGCAGCGCCCCTGGCCTGCTTCACGCCGCTTCGAGCTGTTCCTGCAGTGACAGCCACTCCTCCTCCAGCACCTTGACCTGTTTGGTCAGGAAGCCGTGGCGCTGCGACACCTTGGCGATGTCGGAGGGCTTGAAGCGCGCGTGGGTCGCCGGGTCCGCGAGTTTCTTGGCGATGATCTCGGCTTCCTTGCCCATGCGCGCCATGTCCGCCTCGATCTGCGCCACGCGGTCACGCAAGGGCGCAAGGGCGGCCTTGCTGGCGGCGCGGGCCTCGGCACGTTCCTTGCGTTCGTCGCGCGGCTTTTCCTTGGCGTTGGCGGCGCGCGCGGCGCGGGTGCGGTCGGAGAGGTAGGCGCGGTAGTCGTCGAGGTCACCGTCGAAGGGCGTCACCTTGCCTTCGCCCACCAGCCACAGCCGATCGGCCGCCAGCTCCACCAGGTGCGGGTCGTGGGTGATCAGGATCACGGCGCCGCGGTAGTCGGCCAGCGCGCGCACCAGCGCCTCGCGCGCGTCGATGTCCAGGTGGTTGGTCGGCTCGTCGAGGATCAGGAGCTGTGGGGCTTCGCGCGTGCAAAGCGCCAGCAGCAGGCGGCCCTTCTCGCCACCCGAGAGCGAGGAGATCTTGGTCACCGCGCGCTCGACATCCAGGCCGAAGCGCGCGAGCTGCGCGCGGCACTGCGTTTCGGTCGCCTTATTGCCGAGTGCGGCCTGCATGTGGGACAGCGGCGTGCCGTTCAGGTCCAGCTCGTCGGTCTGGTGCTGCGCGAAGTAGCCGACCTTCAGGCGCGGCGTGCGCTTCACCTCGCCCCGGCTCGCTTCCAGGCGGCCGGCCAGCAGCTTGGCGAGCGTGGACTTGCCGTTGCCGTTGGCGCCGAGCAGGGCGATGCGGTCCTCCTGGTCCAGGCGCAGGTCCAGGTTGCCCAGGATGGTGCGGCCGTCGTAGCCGACATCGGCGCGGGCGAGCGCCAGGATCGGCGGCGGCAGCTCGGCGGGTTCGGGAAAGGCGAAGCGGGTGACGTGGTCCTCGATCACGGACTCGATCTGCGGCAGCTTCTCCAGCGCCTTGATGCGGCTCTGCGCCTGGCGGGCCTTGCTAGCCTGCGCCTTGAAGCGGTCCACGAAGGCCTGCATGTGGGCGCGCTGCGCCGCCACCTTGACGTTGGCCGCCTGCTGCTGCGCCGCGCGCTCGGTCCGCACCCGCACGAAGTTGTCGTAGGCGCCGGGGTAGAGGGTGATCTTGTTCTGGTCGAGATGCGCGATGGCATCGACGCAGCGCTCCAGCAGCCCGCGGTCGTGGCTGACCACCAGCACGGCGCCGGAAAAGCGCGTGAGCCAGCCTTCCAGCCAGATGGTGGCTTCCAGGTCCAGGTGGTTGGTCGGCTCGTCCAGCAAGAGGATGTCGGGTTCCAGGAACAGCGCGGAGGCTAGCGCCACGCGCATGCGCCAGCCGCCGGAAAACTCGCTGACCGGCCGCTGCTGCGCCGCCGCGTCGAAGCCCAGGCCCGACAGCACGATGGCGGCGCGGGCGGGAGCGCTGTCCGCCTGGATGGCGATCAGCCGCTCGTGGATCTCGGCCAGGCGGGTGCCGTCGGTGGCGGTGTCGAGCTCTGCCATCAGGCTGGCGCGCTCGGTGTCGGCGGCCAGCACGGTGTCGATCAGGCTGGTGGGGCCGCCGGGGGCTTCCTGCGCCACATGGGTCATGCGGGCGCGGGCGGCCAGGCGGATCTCGCCGCCGTCCGCCTGCAGCTGGCCGGTGATGGCGCGCAGCAGGGTGGACTTGCCGGCGCCGTTGCGGCCGACGAGGCCGATCTTGCGGCCGGGATCGACCATCAGGTCGGCGTTCTCCAGCAGCGGGCGGCCGGCGATGCGGATGGTCAGGTCACGGATGGCGAGGACGGTCATGGGCGACCGTGTAGAACATTTCGCCCGCCCGAAGGAACAGGCGGTTGCGCAACGGTGGGGTGCGCGGGGGTAGGGCAGCCCGGCCGATTCCAAAACAGGACGATACGCGCGGCCCGTGCGGCCCCGTGCTAGGGAGGCTTTCCATCGCCCCGAGGTGCCGTCCTGCACATCCCGCCGCCCCCGCCCAAGCCCGTTCCGCTGCCGCGCCCCGCGCGCGCGCCGCGCCGCCGGCGGTTGTGGGCCTGGATCGCGGGCTCGGCGCTGCTGCACCTGATGGCCGGCCTCTTGTTTCTGCTGGCGCCGCCGCAGCGCGAGCTGGGCTCGCCCGGCGCGGCCGAGGGCGTGCCGGTGGTGTTCGAAACCGCCGGCAGCGACGCGCCGCCCCTGCCGGACGCGCCGGACACCGCGCCGGCCCCGCCGCCGGGCGACCCCGACCCGGCGCCCCCCTTGCCGGTGCCGCCCGATGCGCCGCCCTTGCCCGGCCCGCCGTCACCCACGCCCGGCCCGCTGGCCGCCGCCCCGCCGCTGCCCGTGTCGCCCCCCGTGTCACCCCCTGTGCCGCCGCCGCCGCTGCCCCCGCCGGTCGCCGAGGCCCCGCCGCCCTTGCCCGAGCCGGCGCCGCCCGAGCCAGCCCAGGCCGAACCACCGCCGCTGGAACCTTTGCCGGGGCTGCCGCCGGCCGACCGCACCGAGCTGGCCTTGCCGCTGCGCCCGCGCCCGCCGCCACAGCCACCCGCCGAGGCCCCCCGCGCCGCGCCGCGCCCGCCCTTTCCCGGCACGCTGGACCTCAGCCGCCAGCCGTCCATCGCCTTCGCGCCGCCAGGTGGGGGCACGCCGCGCCAGCGCATGCCGCCGGGCAGCATCGACCTCAGCATGGGCCGGGTGCCGGAAAGCCGTGCGCGCCCGGCCGCCCCCGGCATCAGCAGCAGCGTGGAGCACGTGGCCGGCACGGCGCCGACCGGCGGCTGGCTGGGCGCGTTTCACGAATGGGGACAGAACCACATCTATTATCCGCCCGAGGCAGGGCGGAACGGCGAAAGCGGCATGGCGGTGCTGGAGATCGTGGTGGCGCGCAGCGGCGAGGTGCGGTCCGCGGTGCTGCGCACCACCTCCGGCTCGCGCCTGCTGGACATCGGTGCATTGTCGGTGTTCCGGGGCCAGATGGTGCCGCGCTTCACCCCGGAGATGCAGGGCGACACGATGACCCTTCGCATCCGCATGCGCTACATCCTGATCGCCGGATAAAGGGCGCGCGGCGGGCATGGACAGCCCCCGGCGTCCGGTCCAGGTTCGGCTTCCAAGAAAACAGGAGGAACCGCATGCTGCGCGTCATGACCCCCACGGCGGTGCTGCTGCTCGCCGCGCTGCCCGCGCTGGCCCAGCCGGCCCACCTGCAGCCCACCCGCGATGTCAGCGTCACCTACCGCATGAACGCTCCGGCGGCGGGTGGTGCGCCGGCCGCCCCGCAGGAAATGCGGATGGCCTTTTCCGTCAGCGAAGGCAAGCAGCGCATCGACCCGCCGGGCAACATGGGATGGATGCTGATCGACCGGAAAGCCAACACGGCGGTGATGGTGATGGATGCGCAGCGCGCCACCATGGCGATGCCCCCCGCGACGGTGGGCGCCATGACCCAGGGCGTGCCGCCCGGCGCCACCTTCACGCGCAAGGGCACCGCCACGGTCGCCGGGCTGGCCTGCACGGAGTGGGACGTGACCGCCGGCCAGGGCCGGGGAACTTCCTGCATCACCGAGGACGGCGTGCTGCTGCGCGCCGTCACCACGCCGCCGAACGGCACCCCCATGACGGTGATGGAAGCCACGCAGGTGACCTATGCCCCGGTGGAGGCCACCCGCCTCACCGTGCCGCAGGGCTACAGCCCGATGGCGATGCCGGGCGGCGCGGGCACCACGCCGGCGCGTTGAGTGGCGGATGGGGGAGGCGGGCCCTGAGGCCCGCCGAGCCTCATTCCGCCGCGGTGGCGACCACCGGCTGCATGGGCGCGTAGATCCCCGGCATCTCGCCCAGGTCATGGGCCTGCATGCCCGCCGGCTCGACCAGCCGGCATTCGTGGCGGCCGTCCTCGTGCAGCAGGTGCTCCACATAGCCCACCGGCTTGGCGCCGCCGGCGGCGCGGTGCTGCCAGGTGTCGCCGACGACGAAGGCCGCCGCCGGCGCCCAGATCTGCCGCAGCCCTTCCGACACGCCCCGGTCGCGCCACTGGTGCACGTGGCCGGACGCGACAAAGGCGGGGCGAAAGGCGTGCAGCAGGTCCAGCATCCGCCGGCGCGGCCCGGGCTGCACGGACCAGTAGGTGACGACGCTTTCCGTCACCGTTTCCTCGCACAGCGGCTTGTGCAGAAACAGGCCGATGGCGCGCGGGCCGGCGGAAGCCAGGGCGTCGGCCAGGTCGGCGAACTGCTCGTCCGCGTCCGGCAGGTCGGTGGTGGTGATCAGCGTGTCCAGTCCGATCAGCCGCCAGCCCGGCACGTCCAGCACGAAGCGATCGGCGCCGAAGGCCGCGCGCCAGCGCGACAGCCGCTCGGCATCGGCCGGCGTGTTGCCGAGGCCGGGGTCGTTGCCGACGTCGTGGTTGCCGGGAATGGCGCGCCACGGCAGGCCCAGCGCGTCCATCTTGCGGCGGGCGAACAGCAGGTCATCGATCGCCAGCTCGCCATGCGCCGACACGTCGCCGGTATGCACCACCAGGTCGGGCGCGGATTCGCGGAGATGCTCGGCCAGCGCGTCGAAGTTGGCGGAAAAGCCGGCGTGGCGCTCCGACAGGTGGGTGTCGGTGATCTGGGCAATGCGGAAGGCCATGGTGCTCAGCTCCGGCGCGGCAGGAGGCGGCGGATCTCGGCGGCCATCTCGGGCAGTACCTGCTCCGGCGTCGCACGGCTTTCCACGATGCGCGCCATGTTGTCGACCATGGTCTGCGTCACGCGCACGCTGTTGGTGCCGGGAAAGGCATACCAGGGGATGCTGATCGGGAGCTGCTTGACGGAGGCCACGAACAGCGGGTTTTCCCGGTAGAATTCGCCCAGGTACTGCGGGTCGTCGATGGCGATCTGGTTGCAGGGCAGGTAGCCGCTGGCCTTGACCATCATCGCCTGCCCTTCGGGGCCGGTGGAATAACGCAGGAACTTCATGGCCGCCGCGCGCTTCGCGGGGTCCTTGGCGGTCAGCATGCCGGCGGCGCCGCCGGTGGGCAGGCGGCCGCGCTCGGCGTCGATCACCGGCATGCCGGTGGTGCGGAGAACGAAATTGTTGCCCACCGCGGCGGCGGTGCCGCGCACCAGCGCCGTGGTCTGGAACAACATGCCGATCTTGCCCGCGGCAAAGGCCTGGCGCGCGGCCACGGCGGTCAGGTTCGGCATGCCGGCCTGCTTGACCATGCGCTCCAGCAGCTTCAGCGACGCCATGCCCTCGGGGCCGGCAAAGGCCACGTCCGTCTCGTTCTCGTTGAGCATGCGGCCGCCATGGCCGAACAGCAGCGCGGAGAACATCCAGTCGTCGCCGTTCCAGGTGTACCACAGGCCGTCGACGCCATCGCCCAGCGCGTCGATCTTCGCGGCCAGCGCCAGCACGCCGTCCCAGTCCTTCGGGAAGTTGTCCGGGTCGCCGCCGGCACGCTTCACGAGGTCGGCGTTGTAGTAGCAGATGGGGTTGGAGGCGGCGTAGGCGAGGCCGGCCTGCATGTTGCCGAAGTAAGCTAGCTTCAGGAGGTTCTCGGAATAACCCAGCGTCGCCGGGTCGGCCGCCTCCTGCTTCAGCAGCGGCAGGAGGTCCTGCGCGACGCCGCGCTCAGCGAACATGCGCAGCCGGTTGAAGCCCTGGTAGGACAGGTCCGGCAGCTGGTTGGTGGCGGCCTGGCGCAACAGAAGCTGCGCGCCTTCCTCGTAGTTCGGCGTGGTGACGAAGTTCACGCGGATGCCGGGCTCGCGCTTGTTGAAGCCGGCGAGGATGGCGTCGTAGCTTTCCTTGTAGATGTTGGGCTGCGCGTAGTGGACCGTGATCTCGGTGGCGGCGGACTGGGCGCGCGCCAGCGCCGGGAGCGCGAGGGCGGCGGGCAGCGCGAGCGCCGCGCGGCGGGACAGCTGGGTCATGGAGAGGTTCAACCTTTGAGGCCGGTGGTGGCGATGCCTTCGACAAAGCGGCGCTGCGCCAGCAGGAAGGCGATCACGAGGGGGGCGGTCATGATGACGGCGGCCGCCATCAACGCGCCGAAGTCGTCGCCCGCCTCGGCCGAGCGGAAAAACAGCACGCCGAGGGCGGGGGTCGCGTAGTCCGTGCCGTTGACGACGATCAGCGGCCAGAACAGGTCGTTCCAATGGGCGACGACGGAGAAGATGGCGAAGGCGGTGGCGGCGGGCCAGGCATTGGGCAGCACCACGCGCCAGACGATGGCGAGTTCCGAGAAGCCGTCCAGCCGCGCCGCGTGGATCAGGTCGTCCGGCAGCGAGCGGAAGAACTGGCGGAACAGGAAGATGGCGAAGACGGAGATGGTGAAGGGTGCGATCAGCGCGGTGTAGCTGTTGAGCAGCCCCACCTGGCTGAAGGCGACGTAGAGCGGCAGCGCCTGCACATGCGGCGGCACCAACAGCCCCAGCATCACCGCGCCGAACACAAGGTCCTTGCCGGGGAACCGCAGCTTCGCGAGCGCGTAGCCGGCGGGCACGGCGAACAGCAGCTGGAAGAACAGGATGCCGCCGCAGACGACGAGGCCGTTCCACAGGTAGCGGCCGACGGGGATCGTGGCGAAGACCTTGCCGTAATTCTCGATGGCGAAGAACCGTTCCGGCCAAAGCGAGAGCGAGGCCCGGAAGATCTCGTCCAGCGGCTTCATGCTGGCGGCGACCATCCAGATGTAGGGCATCAGCATGATGACGCCGGCCAGCGCCAGCAGCGCCAGCCGCGGCGCATCGCGCAGCAGGGGGGGGCGGGGTTCAGACATAATGGACCCGCTTGTCGAGAAGCTGGGTTTGCAGCCACATGATGGCCAGCACGATGGCAAGGAACACCAGCGTCACGGCCGCCGAATAGCCAAGGCGGAAGTAGGTGAAGCCTTCCTCGTACATGGTGTAGAGCAGCACCTGCGACGCCTTGTTCGGCCCGCCCTGGGTCAGCACCGCCACCGTGTCGAACACCCGCACCGCGCGGATCATGGTGATGGTCAGCACGAACAGCGTGGTCGGCCCCAGCATCGGCCAGGTGACCAGCCGGAAGCGGTCCCAGGCGCTGCGCGCGCCGTCCACCTCGGCCGCCGCGTACAACTCGCGCGGGATGGCGGTCAGCCCCGCCAGGAACAGCACCAGGTTGAACCCCAGGTTCTCCCAGATGCCGATCGCCGCCAGGGAAACCAGCACGGTGGAGCTGGAAGAAAGCCATTCCGGCGCGCCCAGCCCCGCCAGCCGCAGCATGGCGTTCAACGGGCCGATGGTCGGGTGCAGCAGGTATTGCCAGGCGGCGGCCATCGCGACGGTGAGCGAGACGACGGGCAGAAAGAACACGGCGCGGAACAGCGTGCGCCCGCGCAGCCCCGCCTCGATCAGCAGCGCCAGTGCCAGCGCGCCGGCGATGGAGCCCGGCGTCACCAGCCCCACATAGATCAGCGTGTTGCGCAGCGAGATGCCGAAGCCGCGGTCGCTCAGCATCTCGGCGAAGTTGTCGAGGCCGATCCAGCGGAAGCCCGTGGCCCCGAGCTCGAAGTCGGTGAAGGCCAGCAGCACGGTGGCCAGGGTCGGCAGCGCCAGCATCAGGACATAGGCCAGCACGGCGGGGGCGGACAGCATCCAGGCCGCCGCCGCCTCGCCCCAGGGCGCGCGGGCGGCGCGCGTCAAGGCCATGTCAGACAAGGGCGTGCATCCCCGATAACACGCTGGCGCCGACGCGGTGGCCTTCCGGCCCGAACAGCAGCGCGCGGCTGGTGTCGAACTGCAGGGCGAAGGCGCTGCCGCCGGGCGGCAGGTCCGGCCGCATCTCGGGCGGCAGGCGCAGCACCAGGGGGGTGCCGGTGGCCTCGTGGCGGGCATGCAGCAGCAGGCTCTCGCCCAGGAACTCCAGTGCCTCGGCCCGTGCCGGCAGGCCGGTGGCGGCGGGCAGCAGGTCCTCGGGGCGGATCGCCAGCGTCAGCGGGCCGGGACGGGCGCCCCAAAGCCCCACCGGATGGCCGCCGACGCGCACCATGCCGTCCGTCCCCGCCTCGGCCGGCAGGGTGTTGATGCGGGGCGAGCCGATAAAGGTGGCGACCCGCAGGTCGGCCGGGTCGGCGTAGATGGCCTCGGGCGTCGCCACCTGCAGCAGCTCGCCGCCCTGCATCACCGCCACGCGGTCGGCCATGGTCAGGGCCTCGGACTGGTCGTGCGTGACGTAGAGGGTGGCGGCGCCGGCTTGGCGGTGGATGTCCACGATCTCGCGCCGCGTCTGCACCCGCAGGCTGGCGTCGAGATTGGACAGCGGCTCGTCCATCAGAAAGGCCGCCGGGCGGCGCACAATGGCGCGGGCCAGCGCCACGCGCTGCCGCTGGCCGCCGGAAAGCTGCGCCGGGCGGCGGTCCAGCAGGGCGCGCAGGCCCAGCGCCTCGGCCGCGCGGCGCACCTCCTGGTCCATGCGGTGGCCCTCATCGGCGGCGCCTGGCATCCAGCCGCCCAGCAGCGGCAGCCGCTGCCACGCGTTCAGCCGGCGCAGCGCCAGCGGCACTCGGATGTTCTCGGCCACCGTCAGGTGCGGGTAGAGGGCATAGGACTGGAACACCATGGCCACGTCCCGGTCGCCCGGGCGCAGCCGCGTCACGTCCCGGTCGCCGATCGCGACAGAGCCGGCATCCGCCTGCTCGATGCCGGCAACGATGCGCATCAGGGTGGTCTTGCCGCAGCCGGACGGCCCGACCAGGGCCACGAACTCGCCCGCCGCGATGTCCAGCGACACGCCGCGCAGCACCTGCGTGTGGCCGAAACGCTTTTCCACGGCGCGGATGTGGATGCCGCCCGGCGGTGGATGCCCAGTGAATTCCGTCATGGGGCGGCTGCTTAACCGGGTTGCGTGACCTTCCTGTTGGGGTTCGGTGACGCTTGCATGGCATGCAGATGACGATTTCCGGTCACAACCGGGGCGTGCAGGCGGGGAAAGCGCGGCAGCCGTCTTGACCGCGCCCCCCGAGCCGTGTCCTTGCTGCCGCGCTTCTATGAGTTGGAGAATTCCTTTGAGCGATCAAAACCGCCCGATGAGCCGCCAGGACCTGATCGACGCCGTGGCGACGGCCACCAGCCTGCCCAAGAACCAGGCCGACGCCGCCCTGAAGGCGATGCTGACCAGCCTGGGCGACGCGCTGGGCGAGGGCCGCGAGGTCCGTCTGGCCGGCTTCGGCAGCTTCGCCATCAGCGAGCGCGCCGCCCGCAAGGGCCGCAACCCCGCCACGGGCGAGGAAGTGGACATCGCGGCCAGCAAGTCCGTGAAGTTCAAGCCCGCCAAGGACCTCAAGTCCCGCCTGGGCTGATCCCGCGGTCCCGGCACCGCCGGGATGGCCGGACATGAAGAAGGCCCCGGGGAGCGATCCCCGGGGCCTTCCGTCGTTCAGGCATTGTCTGTGGGCCCTGTGGGACCCGGCCTGGTACCGGCCGGCGCCAAGCGCCGGCGGGGCCTATCTCAGCGCGCGCAAGCCGGCGCGAGGGACAGAGAGATCCAGGCCTGGGCCACGGGGGCCGACGTCAAACAATGAGACACTAGATCACCTCCTTTCTGTTGTTGCTGCTGACAGAAAGCTGGGATCGCGCCGCCCCCGCCACAAGGGGCGGAATGCCGGGGGACCGCTATTTCAGCGGATGCCCCACGACAGCAGGCGTGGAGGGGGAAAGCCGGTGGCTTTCCCCGGACGGGGCCTCAGGCCTCTTCGTCGTCCTCGTCTTCCTCGTCGTCGTCCAGCGGAACCAGGAACAGGACGGTGGCGGAGTCCTCGTCCTCTTCTTCCTCCTCGTCCTCGTCCTCGCTGGCCTCGAACTCGGCCACTTCGTCCTCGGTGGAGGCGCGCAGGTTGAGCGGAGCCTTGCCGTCCCAGATGGGCTTGCCCTCGGTGGTCAGGGTCTTGAGGTCGTCCAGAAAGCCGTCGGCCTCCAGAATGGCGCGGGCATCGGCCTCGTCGGCGTTCATGATGGCGGTGGGCTGGCCACCGATCTCGAGCGTGTACATGTGCAGGGCTTTCGCGGCAGTGATAAGACGTGAACGCCCGCCTTTAGCGATCGTTTGCGCCGTCCACCACTGCGGAATGCCAGGGGCGGGGGTGCGCTATTCGTACCAGGTGCGCCCGTCGCGCTCGATCAGCGCGATCGCGGCGGTGGGGCCCCAGGCGCCGGCGGCGTAGGGGCGGGGGGGCTCGGCGCTGTCGGCCCAGGAATCCAGCAGCGGCTGCACCCAGTCCCAGGCCGCCTCCACCTCGTCGCGCCGCATGAACAGGGTCTGGTTGCCGCGCACCACGTCCATCAGCAGCCGCTCATAGGCATCGGGAAAGCGCTGGCCGAAGGTTTCCTCGAAGGAGATGTCGAGCCCGGTGGGGCGCAGCCGCAGCCCGCCGGGGCCGGGGTCCTTGGTCATCATCTCCAGCCGCATGCCTTCCTGCGGCTGCAGGCGGATCAGCAGGCGGTTGGGCTCCGACGGGCCATGCGCCCCGGCCGGGAACAGCGAGAAGGGGGGCGTGCGGAACTGCACCACGATCTCGCTGACCTTGCGCGGCAGCCGCTTGCCGGTGCGGAGGTAGAAGGGCACGCCGGCCCAGCGGAAGCTGTCCACCTGCGCGCGCATGGCGAAAAAGGTTTCCGTGGTGCTGCCGCCGCTGCCGCCCTGGGCGGCGAGCTCGGTCAGGTAGCCCGGCACCGGCTGGCTGCCCACGGCGCCCGCCACGTATTGCCCGCGCACCGACTGCGCCGCGACCTCGCCCGGGCGGATGCGCCGCAGCGCGCGCAGCACCTTGAGCTTCTCGTCGCGCACCGCGTCCGCGTCCAGCGAGGCGGGCGGCTCCATGGCCAGCAGGCACAGCAGCTGCAGGATGTGGTTCTGCACCATGTCGCGCAAAGCGCCGGAGGTATCGTAGTAGCCGGCCCTCTGCTCCACCCCCACCGTCTCGGCCACCGTGATCTGCACATGGTCGATGACGTCGGCGTTCCACAGCCGCTCGAAGATCGGGTTGGCGAAGCGCAGCGCCAGCAGGTTCTGCACCGTTTCCTTGCCCAGGTAGTGGTCGATGCGGAAGATCTGCGCTTCCGGCACCACGGCGCCCACCGCGGTGTTGATGGCACGCGCCGAGGCGAGGTCGTGCCCCAGCGGCTTTTCCAGCACCACGCGGGACCGCCCGTCGATCGCGCCATGCGCCGCCAGCCGCTCGCAGATGCTGCCGTACAGCGCCGGCGCCGTGGCCAGGTAGAACACCCGCACCTGCCCTTCGCGCTCCGCCAGGGTGGCGAGCAGAGCGGCCCAGCCGTCCTCGCCCGCGCCGTCCACCGCCGCGTAGCTCAGCAGCGCCAGAAAGGCGGCCACGCTCTGGTCGGTGCGGTCGTGGCCGGGGATATGTGCGCGCAGCGCGGCCTCGGCGCGCTCACGGTATTCGGCCGTGTCCATCTCGCTGCGCGCGGCGGCGATCACGCGGCTGTCGGTGCCGAACTGCCCGTCGCGAAAGCGGCTGTACAGCGCCGGCAGCAGCTTGCGCATGGTCAGGTCGCCGGTGGCGCCGAACACCACGTAGTCGAAGGGCTGCACGGGCAGAATGCGGGAAACCATGGGGAAAGGCACTCGCTGGCGGTGGTGGCGCAGCATGCGGGCGGGCGGGGTGGATGGAAAGTGGCGGACGCCGCCCGGCTCTGCTAGGCGCGTGGCCCGGCAGGTGGGGAGCGGCGGATGAGCGAGATCGTGGTGGTGGATATCGGCGGCACCCATGCCCGCTTCGCGCTGGCGGAGCTGAGCGGCCGCCGCGTGGCGCGCCTGGGCGAGGCCGTGGTGCTGCGCACCGCCGACCATGCGGGCCTTGCCGCCGCCTGGGCCGCGTTCGCCAGGACCGCAGGGCGCGTCCTGCCGCGGCAGGCGGCGCTGGCCGTGGCCTGCCCGGTCAGCCCCGGGGCGCTGCAACTGACCAACAACCCCTGGACGCTGCATACCGACACGCTGGCCGCCGAGCTGGACGTGGACCGCTGCATCCTGCTGAACGACTTCGCCGCCGTGGGCCATGCCGTGGCGCAGGCGGCGCCGGACCACCTGACCCCCGTGTGCGGCCCCGCCGGGCCGATGCCGGAGGATGGCGTGTTCACCGTGATCGGCCCCGGCACCGGCCTCGGCGTCGCCATGGTGGTGAAGCGGGGCGGCTCAGCACGGGTGATCCCCACCGAAGGCGGCCATGCCGGCTTTGTGCCGACCGATGCCTTCGAGGACCGCCTGGCGCACCGGCTGCGCGCCCGCTTTGGCCGCGTGTCGGCCGAGCGCGTGGTGTCCGGCCCCGGCCTGCTGGCGATCTACGAGACGCTGCTGGACGAGCAGGGCATCCAGGCCGCGCCGCGCGGCGACCGCGCGGTGTGGGACGCGGCCCTGGCCGGCACCGAACCGCTGGCCATGGCGGCGCTGGACCATTTCTGCCGTTGCTTCGGCGCCGTGGCGGGCGACCTGGCACTGGCCCAGGGCGCCAACGCCGTGGTGCTGGCCGGCGGCATCAGCCCGCGCATCGATGCGGTGCTGCCGCGGTCCGGCTTTGCCGCGCGCTTCGCGGCCAAGGGGCGGTTCGAGGCGATGATGCAATCCATCCCCGTGCGGCTGGCGGGCCACCCCCAGCCGGGGCTGTTCGGCGCAGCGGCGGCCTTCGCGGCCGAGGAGTAGCGGAAACGGCCGGGGAGCGGCCGCTTTGCCTGCTGCCCCGCGGCGTGCCGCCACGGAAGCATGCCGCCCGCGTCTCCAGCACGATTCGCGTCCTCGCCCGCCGTCCTTGCAACGACTCGCCGGCGCCTGCGTTCATGCCCCGGCTTGCGGGGGCAACCGCCGGCACTGTTTCGCGGAGAGCCGGCCCATGCCCAACATTCTTTCCCGTCGCGTTCTGCTGCAGGCCACTGCCGGCTTGGCGCTGGCCGCCACTTTGCCGCGCTTCGCTGTCGCGCAGGGGCGCGCCGTCACCGTGTCTTCCAAGCTGGATACGGAAAGCGCGCTGCTGGGCGAGATGATCGCCCAGGTGCTGGAAGCCAACCGCGTGTCCGTGTCCCGCCGCCTGCAGCTGGGCCCTACGCGCATCGTGCGCGGCGCGCTGCTGGCCGGCGAGGTGGACATCTACCCGGAATACACCGGCAACGGCGCCTTCTTCTTCAACCAGGAAAGCGACCCCGCCTGGCGTGACCCGGCACAGGCCTACGAAAAGGTCCGTGCGCTGGATGCCGAGCGCAACAAGGTGGTTTGGCTGAAGCCGGCCAGCGCGAACAACACCTGGGCCATCGCCATCCGCAAGGATTCCGCGCCCGCCGGGCAAACGCTGGCCAGCCTGGAAGACTTGGCGCGGCTGGTGAACGGCGGCTGGACCGGCTTCAAGCTGGCGGCCTCGGCCGAATTCGTGGAAAGCCCTGCCGCGCTGCCGGCCTTCCAGTCCACCTACGGCTTCAAGCTGGCGCCGGCCAACCTGCTGGTGCTGTCCGGCGGCGACACGGCGGTGACCATGCGCGCCGCCGCCGAAAAGCTGAACGGCGTCAACGCCGCCATGGTCTACGGCACCGACGGCGCCATCGCCGCCCTGGACCTGCTGGTGCTGGCCGACCCCAAGGGCGCGCAGATGGTCTACCAGCCCGCCCCCACCGTGCGGGCCCCGGTGGCCGAGGCGCAGCCGCAACTCGCCACCTGGCTGGACCCGGTGTTCCAGTCCCTGACGCTGACGGGCCTGCAAGGGCTCAACGCCAGGATCGTGGTCGAAGGCCAGAACGCCCGCGACGTGGCCAAGGCGCACCTGCGGACCCTGGGCATCGGCTAGCCCGGTGGCCATTGCCCGGCCGGCGGCGCTGGCCAGCGCCCCCACGGTTCCTCCGTCCCTGACCGTGCCGCGCGAGGCGACGGCCGCCGCCCTGCTCGCCGCTTTCGCGGCGGCGCTGCCTTTCCTGCTGGGCTGGCTGTCGGTGGCGCCCAATCGCTTGGTGTCGCCCCGCGCCGCGGCGTTGCCCACGGCGGCGGTGGCGCTGCCGCTCGGGCTGTTCCTGCTGTCCTGCCTGGGCGTCGCATTGCTGGCCCGCCGCCGCGCGCTGCTGCCCTGGGCGGAGGCCGCCGCCGGGCTGGCACTGGTGGCCCTGGTCGCGACCGTGGGGCTGGGCGCCGGCGCGGCGCTGGAAGGCGCCGCGCGGCTGGCCCGCGCCACCCCCGCGGCCGGCGTCTGGGCCGCCGCGCTGGCATTGCTGCTGGCGGGCGGCAGCTGCGCGGCAGGGCGCGAGGCCGGCGGCGCCAGTCCGTTGCGCTTTCTGGCCGTGGCCATCCCCGGCGTGGCGCTGCTGGTGATGCTGGGCGTGCTGGACCGCCTGTCCATCCTGCAGGAAGCGGCGTCGCGCGGCCCGGAGCTGCGCGCGGCGCTGGGGCGGCACGCGCTGCTGGCGGCGGGCGCGCTGGTGCTGGCCGCTGCCGTCGCGGTGCCGCTGGCCCTGCTGGCCCTGCGCCGCCCCAGGCTGGAAGCGGCGCTGATGACGGTGGCCAACGGCCTGCAGGTGGTGCCCTCCATCGCGTTGTTCGGCCTGCTGATGGCCCCGCTGGCGGCCTTGTCCACGGCCTATCCGGCCTTGCGCGCGGCGGGCATCGGCGGCATCGGGCCGGCGCCGGCCGTGCTCGGCATCGCCTGCTACCTGCTGCTGCCACTGGCCGCCGGGCTTTTGGCCGGCCTGCGCCAGGCGCCGCCCGCGCTGCTGGACGCCGCCCGCGGCCAGGGCATGAGCGAGCGCGAGATCCTGCGGCTGCTGCGCCTGCCGCTCGGCCTCGGCGCCATGCTGGGCGGGTTGCGCGTGGCCGCCGTGCAGGCGGTGGGGCTGGCGACGCTGGCGGCGCTGGTGGGCGCCGGCGGGCTGGGCGCCATCGTGTTCCAGGGCATCGGCCAGCTGGCGGCCGACCTGATCCTGCTGGGCGTGCTGCCGGTGGTCGGCCTGTCCCTGGCCGTCGATGCCGCGCTGGCCGCTGTCCAGGCCGCGCTGATGCCGGCGGGCGGCCGCGCATGATCCGCTTTGACACCGCCACCAAGCGCTATGGCGAGCGCCGCGTGGTCGATGCCGTGAGCCTGGAGGTGGCACGCGGGCGCATCTGCGTGCTGCTGGGCGAATCCGGTTCCGGCAAATCCACGCTGATGCGCATGGTCAACCGCCTGGTGCTGCCCGATGCCGGGCGCGTCATGCTGGACGGGCAGGACGTGTCCCAGGTGCCGGAGCAGGCGCTGCGCCACGGCATCGGCTACGTCATCCAGTCGGTCGGCCTGTTTCCGCATTGGAGCGTGGCGCGCAACGTCGCCACCGTCCCCCGCCTGCTGGGCTGGGACGACACCCGCACCGCTGCCCGCGTCGACGCGCTGCTGGACCTCGTCGGCCTTGCGCCCACGCAATACCGCGACCGCATGCCGCACGAGCTGTCCGGCGGACAGGCGCAGCGCGTCGGCCTCGCCCGCGCGATGGCCGCCAACCCGCCCGTGCTGCTGATGGACGAGCCTTTCTCGGCGCTGGACCCCGGCATCCGCCGCGGGCTGCAGGCGGCGCTGCGCACCATCCACGCCGAAACCGGCAAGACCATCCTCTTTGTCACCCACGACGTCGAGGAAGCGCTGCTGCTGGCCGACGAGCTGGCGGTGATGCAGGACGGCCGGCTGATCGCCCACGGCCCGCCCGCCCGCGTGCTGGCGCACGACGCCGGCCCGGTGGTGCGCCACCTGTTCGGCGAGCAGAGCCTGGCCTTCCACCGCCTCGGCACCTTGCCGGCGGTGGGCGCCCCCGGCGAGGCCGGCGGCCCGGCGCTGCCGGCCGGCGCCACGATGAAGCAGGCGCTGATGCTGATGCTGGAAAACGGCACGGACCGGGTGGCGGTGGCCGGGGGCGGGAGCCTGTACCTTTCCGACGTGCTGGGCGCGGCATGATAGCGGCTGCAAAGGTCGGGGGAATGAATTCCCCCAAGCCCCTATCTTCTTTTTATCCGTTTGTCGGGGGCGGCCGTGGTGACGGGGCGCCGTCCGAAAACACATCAGAAAGAGGATGGAGGCTCGGGGCAATTCTTTCCCCCGACCTTCTCCCCGCCTGATGCCCCGCCGCGTCCTTTCCGTCCTGCTCCAGGCGCTTGCCTTCCTCGCCGCGCTGGCCGCCGCGCCGCATCTCGGCGGGCTGTGGGGCGCGCTGTTCCCCGAGGTGCAGCGGCCGGTCTGGGAGCAGCGCAGTTGGTTCGCGCTGCTGGGCTCCCACTTGCTGCTGTCGCTGGGCGCCGTGGCCGTGGCGGCGACGCTGGGGCTGGCCGGCGGCGTGCTGGCCACGCGGCCGGGCGGGCGGCGGCTGCGGCCATTGGTGGACGCGGTGTTCTCGCTGGCGCAGGCGGTGCCGCCTATTGCGGTGATCGCGCTCGCCCTGCCGGCGTTGGGCTTCGGCGCGGCGCCGACGCTGCTGGCACTGGTGCTGTATGCCTGCCTGCCGGTGCTGCGCGGCGCCGTGGCGGGTCTGGACGGCGTGTCGCCCGCGGTGCTGGACGCCGCGCGCGGCATCGGCATGGGGCGGTGGCGGATGCTGGCGCAGATCGAGCTGCCGCTGGCCTTGCCGGTGGTGCTGTCCGGCCTGCGGCTGGCGGTGGTGCTGTCCATCGCCACGGCGGCGGTGGGGGCGATGGCGGGGGCGGAATGCCTGGGCACGCCCATCGTCGTCGGGCTGGCCAACAACAACGGCGCCTATGTGCTGCAAGGCGGGCTGTTCACCGCGTGGCTGGCGCTGCTGGCGGACCGGGCGGTGCGGTTGCTGGAGCCGGCACGCTAGCAAGGCCGGGGGAGAGAACTCCCCCGCACCCCTTTCTCGCCTGTTTCCATTCCGGGGAACCCTTCCTCCTGGCCTTTCCCGCCGTGTCAGGGCGGCACTGCCTTGCCGTCCCAGGCGAACACGTTTCCGCTGTCCCGCGCCGTCAGCCCGTCCAGCACCCCTAGCAGGTAGCCCGCCGACTGCGCGGGGCTGAACAGCTTGCCCGGCGCCACGCCGCCCTGGAACGGCGCGCTCAACGACGTATCCACGGTGCCCGGGTGCAGCCCGACGCAAAGTGCCTCGGGCTTCCGCCGGGCCAGTTCGATGGCGAGGTTGCGCAGCAGCATGTTCAGCGCGGCCTTGGAGGCGCGGTAGGCATGCCAGCCGCCGGCGCGGTTGTCGCCGATGCTGCCGACACGGGCGGACAAGGCTGCGAAGGCGCTCTTGCCCGTGGCCGGCAGCAGGTCCAGGCAGTGCTTCGCGACCAGCGCGGGGCCGATGGCATTGAGGCTGTAGGCGCGCGCCATGGCCCCGGCGTCCAGCGTGCGCCAGGTCTTCTCGGGCTGCTGCGCGGCGTCGTGCAGAAAGCCGGTGGCGACGATGAGCAGCCGCAAGGGCGGCCCGTCCCGAAGCCGGGCGGTGGCGGCGGCGATGCTGGCCTCGTCTTCCAGATCGATCTGCCCGTCGCGGCGGGACAAACCCACCACCTCCGCGAAGGCGCCGGACCGGTGCAGCGCGTCCAGCAGCGCCCGCCCGATGCCGCCGGAAGCGCCGACCACCACGGCGCGGCCGCCGGGCGGAAAGCTGCTCAGCCCATCGCCTGGCACAGCGCGTCTCCCGCGCCGGGGGCGGCGACGATCATCGGCTTCTGCCAGGCGCGCAGGTCCTCGCCCTCGAAGCGCTCCAGGCGTTGCCAGCCGCCGGCATTGCGCACAAAGGCCTCGCCGCCGGTGGCCTGGACCAGCGCGAGGCCGCCGGCGATGTCCCAGACATAAGGGTTCTCGAACACCGCCACCTCCATCAGCCCGGCGGCGACAAAGGCGCATTCGATGGCGGCCGAGCCGGTGCGGCGCGGCTCCCATTGCTGCGGCGAGCGGTGCGAGGCATCGCGGAAGCCACCCAGCCGGCGCCGCACCTCGGGGTTGCGGCGCGGCAACACCGGCTCGCCGTCGAACAGCAGCGGACCGCCGGCAACGCAGTGATACACGCCGGCGCGCAGCGCGTGCGAGGAAGCGCACCACAGCGCGCCGGCCACCGGCTTGCCGTCATGCACCACGCCGATCGAGCCGGCGAACAGCGGAAAGCCGTTGATGAAGTTGGCGGTGCCGTCCACCGGGTCGATGGCCCAGACGACGTCGCCCGGCCGCGTCGGCGGGTTGGGAAACTCCTCGCCCAGGATGTGGTGGTCCGGGAACTGCCGGCCGATTTCCTGGCGCAGCGCGGCTTCCACCGCGCGGTCCACTTCGGACACCGGGTCCTTGAGGCTGTGCTCGCGCTCGCCGGTCGGCTTGTAGGACACCTCCAGCGGGCGGCCCAGGGAATCGGCCATCTGCTGCCCGGCCAAGCGGGCCAGCCGCAGCGCCAGGGCGCCGATGGCATCAAGATCGGGGGTCATGGTCATGCCTTGCACGTCTCGGCGGTGGCGCGGGCGCCCTGGGGGGCGGACAGGCATTCGGGAGGGACCAGGACGGTCAGCGCCTCCTCCGCCATGCGAAAGGCCAGGGCGGGCGGGGCGCCCTGTTCCTGCGGCGTGTCGTCCAGCCGCAACGGCGCGCCGGCCCATTCCACCACCACGTTGCGGCCGCGCTGCAAGGTCACGGGCGGCTCGCCGCAGGCGGGGGCGCGCAGCCAGTCCAGCATGGCGTGCCGCTGGTCGGGGTGCAGCGTCACCACGTCCAGCATGCCGTCGCCCGGGTCGGCCTGCGGCGCCAGCACCAGGTTGGGGCCGAACAAGGCGACGTTCATCACCTCGACCAGCAGGGTTTCCACCGTCTCGGCCACTCCGTCCACGATGATGCGGGCATGGCCGGGCAGGGCGCCGGACAGAATGCGGCGGAACACCGCCCGCCCGGCATCGACGCCCTGCTCGCCCGTTTCATCGGCATGTTCCACCGCCCGCGCAAAGGCGCCGAAGCCCACGGATTCCACGAAGCGGCGGGCGGGAAAGCCCTCGGCTTCCGCCACCGCCACGTTGAGGCTGCGCCGGGCGGCTTCCGGCCAGCCTTCGGCGAAGTGCCCGGGGCCGGGCCATGAGCCGAGCGCGCGCGACAGGTTGTTGGCGGTGCCGAGCGGCAGCACGGCCAGAAGGCGGTCCGCGGCGCCCGGGGCGGCGGCCATGGCGGTGGCGATGCGGCCGACAGTGCCGTCGCCGCCCGCCACCAGCACCAGTTCCGCCGGCTCGGCCAGGACGCGGGACAGGTCCTCCGTCCGGTTGTCCTGGGGCGAGACCTCCAGTCCCGACCGGCGCAGCATGGCCAGCAGGTCCTCCTGGGAAGGGGCGTCGCCGTCGCCGCCGGCGGATGGGTTGTGGAACAGGATGGTCTTCATGCGCGAGTAACGCCCGGGTGCAATAGGCGTTCCATCCTCCCGTGCGTCCCCGTCCGGGCACCTGTTGCGCAACCGGGGGGCGCCCCAGCCGTTTTCCTGGCTCAGCTGCCACGGCTCCGCCGGCATTCCGGCGTCCCTTCCCGGCCCATCGGCCACCTGCCTCGGCTTCTGACCAGTCAGTTTCCGGATTCGCCGGAATGGAGCCCTGCATGATTGATGTCGCCCTGATCGATGCCGCCCCCTCCGTGCCGCTGAACATCGCGCTGATCGCCCACCTGAAATACCCGATCGCGGAGCCCTTCGCCGGCGGCCTGGAGATGCACACCCATCTTCTGGCGCGCTTTCTGATCCGCCGCGGCCATCGCGTGACGCTGTTCGCGGCTGAAGGCTCGGACCCGGCGCTGGGCCTGTGTCCCAGCGGCCCGCCGACCGGCGAAGGCCATGGCGACCTGTTGCTGGAGGAGCAGGTGGGGGTGGCCGAGCTGGACGCCTACCGCCGGATCATGGAGCGGGTGGCCCTGGGGCGCTTCGACATCGTGCACAACGCCGCGTTGCACGACCTGCCGCTGACCATGGCGCATTGCCTGCCCATACCCATGCTCACCGCCTTTCACACGCCCCCGTTCCCGACCCTGGAAACCGGCGTGCGTGACCGCAGTGGCGAGGGCATGCGCTTTGCCGCCGTGTCCGGCTGCGTGCGCGACATCTGGCAGCCGGTGGTGCCGGTGGATGCCGTGGTGCGCAACGGCATCGACCTGCAGCAATTCGCCTTTGGCGCGGTGGCGGGCGAGCATGCCATCTGGTCCGGCCGCGTGGTGCCGGAAAAGGGCACCCATCTGGCGATCGACGCCGCCCGCCGTGCCGGCATTCCGCTGCGCGTGGCCGGGCCGTTGAACAACCTCAGCTACTGGCAAAGCGAGATCCAGCCGCGGTTGGGCGGCGACATCGAGTATATCGGCCACCTCGGCCACGCCGAACTGGCGCGCGAGGTGGCCCGCGCCCGCGTGGCGCTGTGCACGCCGCGCTGGGAGGAGCCCTACGGCCTGGTGGTGGCCGAGGCGCTGGCCTGCGGCACGCCGGTCGCGGGCTTCGCGCGCGGCGCGCTGCCGGAGATCGTCGATGCCGCCACCGGCGCCCTCGCACCCGCCGACGATGTGGAGGCGCTGGCCGACGCCATTCTGCGCGCCGGCCGCCTGAGCCGCGCCGCCTGCCGCCGCCGTGCCGAGCAGACCTGCGATGCCACGGTGATGGTGGCGGGCTACGAGGCCGTGTATCGCGGCATGCTGGCCCCGGCGCTGTCCAGCGCCCCGGTGGCCGGGCGCGCGGTGATGCATGTGGACCGCCCGGTGGCCGCGCCGCACCCGGCGCTGCTGCCGGTGGCCAAGGCGCCGCGCCCGCCCGTGGCGATGCCGTGACCCCGCTGCCCTGCGTCGTCTGCGTTCCCGCCAAGGACGAGGCGGCGGCGGTGCCACGCCTGCTGCGCGCGCTGGCGGCGCAGCGCGCGGCCGGCCCGGACCGGCCGCTGCGGGTCCTGCTGCTGGCCAACAACTGCACGGATGCGACCGCCGCCGTGGCCCGCGCCAGCGCCCACCCCGCCCTGGACCTGCGGGTCCAGGAAGCCCGCCTGCTCGGCGACGAGGCGCATGTCGGCTTTGCCCGCCGCCAGGCCCTGGCGCTCGGCCTGGACTGGCTGCGGCGGGATGGCGAGCCGGAAGGCGCGCTGATCAGCACCGATGCCGATGCCCTGCCGCCGCCGGACTGGATCGGCGCCCAGCTGCGGGCCCTGGCGGAGGGGGCCGACTGCGTCGGTGGGCGCATCGACCTGGATGATTCTCTGCCGCTGCCCCCCGGGCTGTTGGCGGTGCGCGACACCGTCGCCCGCTACTGGGCCGCGGTGCGGGCCCTGGCCGACCGCATCGATCCGCTGCCCTGGGACCCGGCGCCCCGGCACGGCGACCACGTCGCCGGCAGCCTGGCCATCGCCGCGCCCTTCTACGAGGCCATCGGCGGCCTGCCCCCCTTGCCCTGCGGCGAGGACAACGCACTGGTGGCCGAAGTGGAGCGCGCCGGCGGCCGCCTGCGCCACGACCCCGCGGTGTTTGTGCGCGTGTCCGCCCGCGAGGACGGCCGCGCCAGCGGCGGCATGGCGACCGAAATGGTGAAATGGCGGCGGATCGCCGAAACCGGCGCGCCGCACCTGTTGTCCGATGCCGCCTTCTGGCAGGCCCTGCTGCAACGCCGCGCCGACCTGCGGGCCCTGTTCCATGCCCGCCGGCTGGAAGGCAAGCTGGCGGCGCTGGCCGCGGGCTGCCCCAACGACATCGCCTTTCTGGCCCGCGCCGAACCGCTGCTGCCGGCGCTGCCGCAGGCCGAGGCGCCCATCGCCACCGCCACCGCCGCGCTGGAAGCCCTGGCCCGCGACGGGCGCATCGCCGCCTGATGCCGCAGCCGGTCGGCTACTACGTGCATCACCATGGCATCGGCCACTGGCGCCGCGCCGTGGCGGTGGCCCGCGCCATGGCGACACCCTGCACCCTGATCGGCACCTTCAACGCCGCGCAGCAGGCCGCGGCACCCGGCGCCACCTTGAACCTCGCCGACGACGCGCCCGTCCCCGGCGCCACGCCCGGCGTGCCGCCGCCCCTGCTGCATTACGCGCCGCTGCGCCATTCCGGCCTGCGCCGGCGCAGCGCCGCGCTGGCTGCCTGGATGGGCGAGGCCGACCCGGCCCTGCTGGTGGTGGACGTGTCCGCCGAGGCGGCGCTGCTGGCCCGGTTGTGCTCCGTGCCCGTGGCGCTGTTCCGCCTCGCCGGCCGCCGGGACGACCCGCCGCACCTGCACGCCTTTGCCGCCGCGCAGCATCTGGTCGCACCCTTTCCAGCCGCCCTGGAAGACCCCGCCACGCCGGACTGGGTGGTGGAAAAGACCTTCTATGCCGGCTTCCTGACCGATGTCGCCGCCGGCACCGCGCCGGTGGCGGAACGCAGCGTGACCGTGGTCTTCGGCCAGGGTGGCACGGGGGGCGACGCCGTCGCCCTGGCCGCTGCCGCCCGCGCCACGCCGGGCTGGCGGTGGCGCGTGATCGGCCCCGTGTCCGGCGATGCAGCGCTGCCCGCCAACCTGGAGCTGCTCGGCTGGGTGGCCGACCCGCAGCCCCTGCTGGCCGGGGCCGCCGTGCTGGTGGGCGGCGCCGGCGACGGGCTGGTGGCCGAGGCCGCCGCCCTGGCCAAACCCTTCCTTTGCCTGCCGGAACCGCGTCCCTTCGGCGAGCAGACGCTGAAGGCGCAGCGGCTGGCGGAACTGGGCGCCGCCTGCGTGCTGCCGGAATGGCCGGCGGCGGCGGACTGGCCCGGGCTGCTGGACCGGGCGCTGGCGCTGGACCCGGCCCGCATCGGCGCGCTGCACGCGCCGGGGGCGGTGGGGCGGCTAGCGGGCTGGCTGGACGGGGTCGCCTCGGCGGCGTGACCTGAAACCGGGGACGAATGAAGTCTTCCCCGAACCCCATCTTCTTCTCTTGCTATCCGGAAGCGTCCGCCCGCTGGACGCTTCCGCCTGGCGCCACCGCGGCCGCACCCGGAAAACAGACAGAAAAAAGATGGGGGTTTGGGAGCATCCATTCCCCCAACCTTCACCCACCCCTCAGAACGGCGCCCCCTCCGGCCGCCGCGCCGCCGCCAGCTCCGCCCCGGTCGGCGCCCGCAGCAGCGCGATGGGCCCGTCGCCCGGCGGCGCGATCAGGCCCAGGGCGGCAAAGGCATCCAGCCAGCCGTCCATCGGCCAGAAGCCGTGGCGCTGGCGGAAGCGCCAGGCGTTGGTGGCGATGTCGGCCACGTGCTGCAGGGGCGGGTCGAAGCTGGCGTGATGCTGGTGGAAGGCACGGGCATCGCCGCTGAACAGCAGCGGGATGCCGGCATCGCGGGCCCGGAAGCCGAGGTCGGTGTCCTCGGCCCCGTAGCCGGTGAAGCCCTCGTCGAAGCCGCCGAGGCGGCGGAAGCTTGCGGCGCGAATGCCGAAGCCGAGGGACCAGAACAGCCCGGCATTCGGCTCGGCCCGCAGGCCGGCGGCGGGAAAGGGGCGCACGGGGTGGGAATGGCCGTGCCGCAGCAGGTCGGCTTCCGTCCATCCCGGGGCGGCGATGCCGGCGGGCAGGTAGCGGATGTCGGCGCAGACCAGGGCGTTGTGCTGTTCCAGCGCATCCGCCAGGGCTGCGACGCATCCGGCGCCGGGAATGCAATCCACGTCCAGGAAGACCAGCAGCGGCGTGTCGCCGGCGGCGGCGGCGGCCGCGTTGCGTGCGGCGGCGAGTGGCAGGGTGCCGGCGGGCCGGTGCGGCTGGCGCAGCGGAAACGGCGTGGCGGGCAGGGCGGTGGGGGTGTCGTTCATGTCCGCCACGACCACGAGGTCGGGGCGGCGGGAGCCGCGGCCCAGCCCTTCCAGCAGGTTGGCCAGATGGTCGCCCCGGCCGCGAACCAGGGTGAGCACGGCGACGGGCTGGGGCATGGCGGATCTTCCGGGCTGGCAGGGCATGCCGGGTGAGGGGATCGAACCCCCGACCTTCGGTTTACAAAACCGCTGCACTACCGCTGTGCTAACCCGGCGCCGCCTGCCTTATGCCCCGGGATGGCGGCCGGGCTCAACCGGGGCAGGGCGGGTTTATTCGCTGCCCAGCAGTTCCAGCGGGCGCAGCAGCAACACCGTGCCAAGGCCCCAGGAGCCGTTGGCGACCAGATTGGCCCACCAGCCGGGCGCTTCCACGGCGAAAGGCGGCACCGGCACGACGCCCGCCAGCTGCGACAGCCCCAGCGCCCCGGCGGCGAGGCCCAGCGCCAGATCGGCGCCGGGCAGCCACATCAAAGGCAGCCATTGCACCGCCAGGGCCAGCAGGACGCCCGCCAGCCCGCCGGCCAGCAGCAGCGCCACATAGGCCGGCATGCCGCCCAGCGCCGGCACGGGCGCCAGGCTGAAGCCGGGATCGGGCAGGGCGTGGAACAGGTGGAACAACAGAAAGCAGGCGCCCTGCTGCAGCACGGCCATGCTGGCCACGCCGGTCCAGAAGCCGCCGCGCAGGGCGCGACCCAGGAAGTCCGGCATCGGCCGCAGCAACAGGGTCGCGAGCAGGGCCAGCGCGGCACCCAGGGCGGCGATCTCGCCCAGCCGCGCGGCACCGATGGCCAGCAGCGCGTCCGGCACCGGCAACGCGCCGCGCTGGCCGATCCGCCCCGCCGCCAGCGCCAGCAGCGCCAGCAACGCGCCCCCCGCCGCGACCCGCGGCAGGGAGCGGAGCAGGCTCATGGGATCAGGCCGCGCGTTCGGCCACGCATTCGCGCAGCGCCTCGCCCAGGATGTCCATGCCCTCGTTGACCAGCGCGTCCGAGGCGGTGAGCGGCACCAGGAACCGGATGACGTTGCCGCGCACGCCGCACGACAGCAGCACCAGCCCCTTCTGCGCGGAGCGCGCCACCAGGGCCTTGGCGAGGTCCGGGTCCGGCCGGTCGGCCTCGCCGCCCGCCACCAGCTCCATCGCCACCATGGCGCCGAGGGCGCGGATATCGCCCACCACGCCCTTCAGGCTGTTGCTGTCCTGCAGCTGCTTGATGCGGTTGACCAGCAGCTCGCCGATCGCGTCGGCGCGGGCGCAAAGCCCTTCCTCCTCGATCACGTCCAGCACGGCGTTGGCGGCGGCGCAGGCCAGCGGGTTGCCGCCATAAGTGCCGCCGAGGCCACCGGGGCCGGGGGCGTCCATGATCTCGGCGCGGCCAGTGACGGCGGACAGCGGAAAGCCGCCTGCCAGGGACTTGGCCATGGTCACCATGTCCGGCTGCACGCCGGAATGCTCGATGGCGAACAGCTTGCCCGTTCGGGCGAAGCCGGTCTGCACCTCGTCCACGATCATGACGATGCCGTGCTCGTCGCAGATGCGGCGCAGGCCCTGCAGCAGCTCGGCCTGGGCGATGTAGAAGCCGCCCTCGCCCTGCACCGGCTCGATGATCATGGCGGCGATGCGCTTCGGGTCCACGTCCGCCTTGAACAGCGTCTCGAGCGCGTCCAGCGTCTGCGCCACCTCGCGGCCGTGGTAGGCGACGGGGAAGGGCAGGTGGTAGATGTCGCCCGGCATGGGGCCGAAGCCCACCTTGTAGGGCACCACCTTGCCGGTCAGCGCCATGCCCAGCAGCGTGCGGCCGTGGAAGGCGCCCGAGAAGGCGATCACGCCGGCGCGGCCGGTATGGGCGCGGGCGATCTTGACGGCGTTCTCGATCGCTTCCGCGCCGGTGGTCAGGAAGATGGTCTTGCGGGGGCCGCGCGTCGGCACCTTTTCGTTCAGCCGCTCGGCCAGGCGGATGTAGCTTTCATAAGGCGTCACCTGGAAGCAGGTGTGGCTGAAGTTCTCCAGCTGCGCGGCGACGGCGGCCTTGACCTTGGGGTGCATGTGGCCGGTGTTGACCACCGCGATGCCGGCGCCGAAGTCGATATAGCGGCGGCCCTCCACATCCGTGATCACGGCGTTCTCGGCCTTGGCGGCGAAGACCGGCAGCTGCGTGGCCACGCCGCGCGGCACGGCCTGCTCGCGGCGGGACTGCAGGGCCTGGTTGCTGTCGCTGGCGGTCACGCTCATCGGTGCTCACTCCCGGAAGGTCGAAGGTGCGGAACGATGCGCCGCCGGCCCGCGCCGGGCAAGGGCCGGGCCGGGGGATTCAGCCGCCCAGCCAGAGCCGCAACAGAATGACGCCGAGCGACAGCCCGAGGCTGCCGAGCATGATGTCGTCGGCTTCCTGCGGTGGCTCAGCCACGAAGGCGCAGCCTGGGGTGACCGAGGGGGTCTGGTCCAGCATGGCGAAGATCCACGATCCTGTGCGGCTGTTTTCTGCCCTCCACAAGGAATGGCGCGCATTGTGCCGTGGATCAACGAAATCTTCGCGCAGAAGATGTGGAATCGTCCTGCCGTCTGGGACAGTCCGGGATCTTCTGCGCGTGACTGCCGCACGGGCGGGTCAGCCGCATCAGCCAGGGCCCGGTCCAAGAGGCCCTGGTCCGGCCAAACGTATCCCCGGCCTGCCGCCCCGCCGTCAGGCGTTGCCCGCCACGCCATAGGTGCTGGCATTGGTGGCGCGCACCACGGCCGCGAACAGCCGCAACGCGTCCGGCCCGCCCTGGTCCAGCAGCGCGCCGGCGTCCATCTCGCGCGCCAGCAGCTCGGCGTGCTGGGCCAGGGTTTCCGCGGCGCGCTCCAGGGCTTGGCGGGACAGCGCGATCTGCATGCTATCGGAAAGGTCTTGCCATTCGGCGGGACGCATCGGGTCTATCCTGTGTGCTGCGCCGTTTTGGCTTCTCGCCGCAATCCGCGCGGCTGTCGCAACATCACCGACAGGCCTTGACGAAAGGTGAACAGCACCTGGATTGCTGTTCACGCCTGCGTCAGCTTTCGTCAGCTTCGCTGTTTCTCGCCAGCTCATACAAGGCGGCGGTGGCGGCGGCGGAAACGTTCAGGCTTTCCATGGCGCTGCGGATCGGCAGTCGCACCAGTTCGTCGCAGGTTTCACGCTGCAGGCGGCGCAACCCGGTGTCCTCCGCGCCCAGCACCAGGGCGCTGCGGCGGCCGGAACCGGCGGCGGGCTTGGCCTCGGCCAGGGTGCGGGTGGCGGTGCCTTCCAGGCCCATCACCCAGAAGCCGGCCTTTTGCAGCACCTGGATGGTGCGGGCCAGATTCACCTCACGCGCCAGCGGCACGGTTTCCAGCGCGCCGGAGGCGGTGCGGGCCAGCGCGCCCGTTTCCGGCGGCGCGTTGCGGTCCTGCATCACCACGCAGGCAACGCCAAAGGCGGCGGCCGAGCGCAGGATGGCACCCACGTTGCGCGGGTCCGTCACCTGGTCCAGCAGCAGCACCGGGCCGTCGGAGGCGGTGATGGCGTCTTCCAGATCGGCGGACGGCAGCGGGTCGGCCAGCACGGCAATGCCCTGGTGCACCGCGTCCTCGGTCAGAAAGGTCTGGAAGCGGTTCTTTTCCACACGCTCGGCGGCGACGCGCCAGGGGCGGGGCAGGCGCTCGGCCAGCGCTTCCTCGGCATCCGTGGTGGCCAGCAGGCGGCGGATGCGGCGCTTCGGGTTGGCCAGCGCGGCGGCCACCGCGTGCTGGCCGTACAGCCACAGCGAACCGGCGGGCGCGGCCAGGGCGGCATCGCGGGCGGGGCGGGGCCCGCCGCGCGCCGGCTCATCGCCGTCCTCGCGGCGGCTGCGGCGCGCCACCGCGCGGGGCGATTCCTCGATCGGGCGCTCACCGCGGTGGTCGCGGCCCCGGCGCGGGGCCTCGGTCGCCGGGGCCTCGTCGCGCGGGCGGGGGGCGAAGCTTTCGGCCTTGCCGGGGCGGCGGGCGCCAGGGGCCGGCGTCACGGCGCCGCGCGCGGGGGCGCGGTCGTCGCCCTGGAAGGGCGCGCGCTCGCCGGTGCCCCGGGGCGCCGGGCGGGCACCGTCACGCGGCCGGAAGCCACCGGCCTCGCCACGCGGAAAGCGGGCGGCGCCGTCGCCGCGGGGGGCACCCGCGTCGGGGCGCTGGGGGCGGCGGGGGGCGCCAGAAGAAGAAGGGCCGTCGGTACGGCGCGGAGGACGAGGCATGAGGCGCATCCTCCGCATCCCGCGCAGCAGGGCAAGCGCCATGATTCGATGCCCGCCCCGTGTTGCGGCGCGAAGAAGCAGGGCGAAGCCTGCTCACGGCCCGTTGACAGGTGGGGTGGAAAGGCGATAGTCCGCGCGCTCCCGCCGACCGGGGTTTCTAAGGTGGAGGGGTGCCCGAGTGGCTAAAGGGGGCGGACTGTAAATCCGCTGGCGCACGCCTACGTTGGTTCGAATCCAACCCCCTCCATATTCCTGCCGCGCTTCACGGCGCGGCATGGGCAAAACCCCCGGTGGGAAGTGCCACCTGTGGCCGGCGGGCTTCGCAGCCAGCCGGATGCAGTGCGGGTGTAGCTCAATGGTAGAGCCCCAGCCTTCCAAGCTGGTTGTGCGGGTTCGATTCCCGTCACCCGCTCCATATATGTGGGCAGGTGGCAGGATGGGCCGATTTGCGCCGTGGTGGCGCTGACCGACTGACCGACAGGGTGACGGACGATGGCGAAAGCTAAGTTTGAGCGGAACAAGCCGCACTGCAATATTGGCACGATCGGGCACGTGGATCATGGCAAGACGTCGCTGACGGCGGCGATCACCAAGGTCCTGGCGAAGTCGGGCGGTGCGTCGTTCACGGCGTACGACCAGATTGACAAGGCCCCCGAGGAGCGGGCGCGCGGCATCACGATCTCGACGGCGCACGTCGAGTACGAGACGGCCAACCGCCACTACGCCCACGTGGACTGCCCGGGCCACGCCGACTACGTGAAGAACATGATCACGGGTGCGGCGCAGATGGACGGCGCGATCCTGGTGGTGTCGGCGGCCGACGGCCCGATGCCGCAGACGCGCGAGCACATCCTGCTGGCGCGCCAGGTTGGCGTGCCGGCGCTGGTGGTGTTCCTGAACAAGTGCGACATGGCCGATCCCGACCTGCTGGAGCTGGTCGAGATGGAAGTGCGCGAGCTGCTGAGCTCCTACCAGTTCCCGGGCGACGACATCCCCGTGATCAAGGGCTCGGCGCTGATGGCGCTGGAAGACAAGTCGCCGGAGCTGGGCGAGAACGCGATCCTGGAGCTGATGGCGGCGGTGGATGCCTACATCCCGCAGCCGGAGCGCGCCATTGACCGTCCGTTCCTGATGCCGGTGGAAGACGTGTTCTCGATCTCGGGCCGCGGCACGGTGGTGACGGGCCGCGTGGAGCGGGGCGTGATCAAGGTCGGCGAGGAGGTCGAGATCGTCGGCCTGAAGGCGACGGTGAAGACGACGGTGACGGGCGTCGAGATGTTCCGCAAGCTGCTGGACAGCGGACAGGCGGGCGACAACATCGGCGCGCTGCTGCGCGGCACCAAGCGCGAGGACGTGGAGCGCGGCCAGGTTCTGGCGGCCCCGAACTCGATCAAGCCGCACAACAAGTTCAAGGCCGAGGCCTACGTGCTGACCAAGGAAGAAGGCGGCCGCCACACGCCGTTCTTCACCAACTACCGCCCGCAGTTCTACTTCCGCACGACCGACGTGACGGGCGTGGTGACGCTGCCGGACGGCGTTGAGATGGTGATGCCGGGCGACAACGTGTCGATGGACGTCGAGCTGATCGCGCCGATCGCCATGGACGAGGGCCTGCGCTTCGCCATCCGCGAAGGCGGCCGCACCGTCGGCGCCGGCGTCGTCGCCTCCATCAGCGCGTAACGCTGCCGCCTCCGGGCTGAACGAGACGGGCCGCTCCCTCCGGGGGCGGCCCGTTTTGCGTTTGCGGGGGTCTTTGACCCCTCGACAGGCCCGGCCGCCTCGCCTATAGGACGGGCCTCGCGGCGACGCTGCATGCAGGGGCGTAGCTCAATTGGCTAGAGCGCCGGTCTCCAAAACCGGAGGTTGAGAGTTCGAGACCCTCCGCCCCTGCCAGCGCCGCGAGAGACTTTCCCACGGGCAGTGGCTGGAGGGCGGTGGCGCCGGATGCCCCCGCCCGCGAAGCTTGCCCGGACGATCAGTTTCCTCTTTGAACCATGCAGGGTCGCCGATCATTGGCTAAGTTCAATCCCATCCTGTTCGGGCGCGAAGTGCGGCAGGAGGTGGCCCGGGTCACCTGGCCGTCCCGCAAGGAAACCCTGATCACCACCGGCCTGGTGCTGGCCCTGTCCGCACTGGCCGCCGTCTTTTTCCTGCTGACCGACCGCCTGATCCAGCTGGCCATGAGCCTGCTGCTCGGCCTCGGCGTCTGATCGCGGAGCGCGTTCCATGGCTGACATGAGGTGGTACGTCGTCCACGTCTATTCGGGCTTCGAAAAGAAGATCGCCCAGCAGATCCAGGAGCAGGCCGCTCAGAAGGGGCTTGCCGACCAGATCGGCGACATCCTGGTGCCGTCCGAGGACGTGACCGAGATCCGGCGCGGCCAGAAGATCAATTCCGAGCGGAAGTTCTTTCCTGGCTACGTGCTGGTGAAGATGACCATGACCGACGATGCCTGGCACCTGGTCAAGGACACGCCCAAGGTCACCGGCTTTCTTGGCGCCCGCAACCGCCCCAGCCCGATCACCGAGGCCGAGGCCATGCGGATCGTCAAGCAGGTGCAGGAAGGCGTCGACAAGCCCAAGCGCCCCGCCGTGGTCTACGAGATCGGCGAGCAGGTGCGGGTGTCCGACGGTCCCTTCGCTTCCTTCAACGGCACGGTGGAAGAGGTCGACGAGGAGAAGGGCCGCGTGAAGGTCAGCGTCTCCATCTTCGGCCGCGCCACGCCGGTCGAGCTGGAATACGCGCAGGTCGAGAAGGTCTGACCCACTGCGCCTCCGCGCCCTGACAGACCGGGCGCGGACGGCCTGGGCGCGGCTTCTGGCCTCGCCCGGCGGCCCCGGCACCGTGGCCCGCGGCATCGCGGCCGGAGCTGCCGCCGCCATGCTGCCGGTCTTCGGCATGCACCTGATCCTTGCCGCCGCGCTGGCCTGGGTGTCGCGTGGCAGCCTCGCCGGGGCGGCGGCCGCCTGCCTCGCCTTCGGCAATCCCTTGACCCATGCGCTGCTGATCCCGGCCGAATATGCCGTCGGCCGCGCCCTGCTGCCGCACGACTTCGATTTCCTGCCCGCCGGGGCGCCGCACTGGATGCAGCGCGCCCTGCCGGCGGCGGAGGAAACGCTGGTGGGCGGGCTGCTGTTCGGCCTGGTCGCGGCGGCGGTGGCCTATCTGGTGGCTTCCCGCGCCCTGGCGGCGGCCCGGCCGCGAAATTAAGGACTCGACTCCTGCAACCCGGAGGGCGTATACGCGCCCGCCCGGCCTGGACCAGCGATTGGTCCGGGCCGGCTTTTTTCAGGTTAACGCGGCAGGCCCTGCCAGGGCCGCTACCGACCGCGGGTTCCCTGGATAGCAGAGGACGAAATCATGGCGAAGAAGATCGTCGGCTACATCAAGCTGCAGATCCCGGCCGGCAAGGCGAACCCCTCGCCGCCGGTTGGCCCCGCGCTGGGTCAGCGCGGCCTGAACATCATGCAGTTCGTGAAGGAATTCAACGCGGCGACGCAGCAGATGGAGCCCGGCACCCCGACGCCGGTCGTCATCACCGCGTTCTCGGACCGCACCTTCTCCTTCATCACCAAGACGCCCCCCAACACGTACTTCCTGCTCAAGGCGGCGAAGATCGAGAAGGGCACGCAGACCCCCGGCAAGGGTGGCAACGTGGGCCGCGTCACGAAGTCGCAGCTGCGCGAGATCGCCGCGACCAAGATGAAGGACATGAACGCCAACGACGTCGAGGCGGCCGTGTCCATGCTGGCCGGTTCCGCCCGCTCGATGGGCATCGCCGTGGTGGAGGGCTGAACATGGCCAAGCAGGGCAAGCGTCTGAAGGCTCTCTACGAGGGCCTCGACATCGAGAAGCTGTATGCGCTCGGCGCGGCCATCGAGACGGCCAAGGCCAACGCCAAGGCCAAGTTCGACGAGACCATCGAGATCTCGATGAACCTCGGCATCGACCCGCGCCACGCCGACCAGATGGTCCGCGGCGTGGTCGGCCTGCCGAACGGCACCGGCAAGACCGTGCGCGTGGGCGTCTTCGCCCGCGGCCCCAAGGCCGAGGAGGCCCAGGCCGCCGGCGCCGACGTGGTGGGCGCGGACGACCTGGCCGCCCTGGTGCAGGAAGGCAAGATCGAGTTCGACCGTTGCATCGCGACGCCGGACATGATGGGCCTGGTGGGCCGCCTGGGTAAGATCCTGGGCCCGCGCGGCCTGATGCCGAACCCGAAGCTCGGCTCCGTCACCATGGACGTCAAGGGCGCGGTCGCCGCGGCCAAGGCCGGCCAGGTGGAGTTCCGCGCCGAGAAGGCCGGCATCGTGCACGCCGGCATCGGCAAGGCCTCCTTCCCGGCGGAGCAGCTGCTCGAGAACGCCAAGGCCTTCGTGGACGCCGTGCAGCGCGCCAAGCCGACCGGCGCCAAGGGCACCTACGTGAAGAAGGTCAACGTGTCCTCTTCCATGGGCCCCGGCTACAAGGTCGACGTGACCTCCCTCTCGGCCTCCTGAGGCCCTGAGCAGAATTCGCGCCGCCGGTCCGCCGGCGGCGTGGGCAGGGCAGGGCCGCATGGTCCTGCCCGATGACCTGTCCGAGAATGCATGTGACCCTTCGGGGTCCTAAGGGGGTTCGCCCCGCACGCGTGAGACGGGATGCCCGAGAGATCGTATCCGGTGGCTGTGGCCGCCGGCGGATTGGCTTGGTCTTCCGTGGAACTCAATGACAGGTGAACCGGGGGTTCGGGGCGCAGGCCCTGGCCCCGCGTGAACCGGCGGGCGCCCTTCCACAAGGCGGCCGCTATCGCAGTAAGTTGGGAAGTATGGACCGTACGGAAAAGCGCGCGTTCGTTGCCTCCCTCGCGGATGTGTTCGGAGAAACCTCCTTCGTGCTCGTCGCCCAGAACAAGGGCATGACGGTCGCGGGCGTGAGCGATCTGCGGCGCAAGATGCGGGCGGCGGGTGCGACGTACAAGGTCGCGAAGAACCGGCTGGCCAACCTTGCCCTTGAAGGCACCTCGTTCCAGGGCATCTCGCCGCTGCTGAAGGGTCCGACCGCGCTCGCGTGGTCGAAGGACCCGGTGGCCGTGGCCAAGACCGCCGTGGAATTCGCCAAGACGAACGACCGGTTCGTCATCCTCGGCGGGTCGCTGGGAACCCAGGTCCTCGATGTCAACGGCATCAAGGCTCTGGCGGAACTGCCCTCGCTCGAGACGCTGCGCGCCCAGCTGCTGGGCCTGATCCAGACGCCTGCGACTCGTATCGCCGGCATCCTGCAGGCTCCTGGCGGCCAGATCGCGCGCGTGCTGGCGGCATATGCCAAGAAGGACGAGGCGGCCTAACAGCCTCTCGCGGAAGACGCGGTCCCCGGGTTGCGGCCTGGGGATTGCATTCAACAAGCCAAGCGATTACATCGAAGGATACAAGACATGGCCGATCTCGCTAAGATCGTGGACGATCTGTCCGCCCTGACCGTTCTGGAAGCCGCCGAGCTTTCCAAGATGCTGGAAGAGAAGTGGGGCGTGTCCGCTGCCGCTCCCGCCGCCGTGGCTGCTGCCCCGGCCGGTGGTGGCGCCGCTGCCGCCCCCGCCGAGGAGCAGACGGAGTTCACCGTCATTCTCGCGACGGCTGGTGACAAGAAGATCAACGTCATCAAGGAAATTCGCACCATCACCGGCCTGGGCCTGAAGGAAGCCAAGGATCTGGTCGAGGGCGCTCCGAAGACCGTCAAGGAAGGTGCTTCCAAGGACGAAGCGGCCAAGATCAAGAAGGTCCTGGAAGAGAACGGGGCGACCGTCGAGGTCAAGTAAGCCGTTTTCCGCCGCTGCCCCGGGCCTCAGGGTCCGGGCGGCGGGTGAGACTGCGAAGCGGTGCGGGCGGGGACCCCTATGGGTGCCTGCCCGTACCTGCGTTCCGAACGGTCCTGACGGACTGTCGGGGAGCGCGACCGGGGTTTCCCCCGGATGGCCCGCGAGTTGGGACACCCCTGCCGGCTGGGGACTGCAAGCCGGGCATGGGTTGGCGTGAAGGGAAGCATGACGGGCATGAACGCGATCACCAAGTCGTTCACCGGGCGCAAGCGCATCCGCAAGTCGTTCGGGCGTTTGCCCGAAGTGGCGCCGATGCCGAACCTCATCGATGTGCAGCGCGCGTCCTATGAGGCGTTCCTGCAGATGGGTGTCGATCCAGACGCGCGGACGAGCACCGGGTTGCAGGAAGTGTTCAAGTCGGTCTTCCCGATCGACGACTTCGCCGGGCGCGGCCGCCTGGAGTTCGTCCAGTACGAGCTTGAAGAGCCGAAATACGACGTCGAGGAATGCATCCAGCGCGGGCTGACCTTCGCCGCCCCGCTCAAGGTGCGCCTGCGCCTGATCGTCTGGGACGTGGACGAGGACACCGGGTCCCGCTCGGTCCGCGACATCAAGGAGCAGGACGTCTACATGGGCGACATGCCCCTGATGACGGACAACGGCACCTTCATCATCAACGGCACCGAGCGCGTCATCGTGTCGCAGATGCACCGCAGCCCGGGCGTGTTCTTTGACCATGACAAGGGCAAGACGCACAGCAGCGGCAAGTACCTGTTTGCCGCCCGCGTTATCCCCTACCGCGGCTCCTGGCTGGACTTCGAGTTCGACGCCAAGGACATCTGCTACGTGCGCGTGGACCGCAAGCGCAAGCTGCCGGCCACCACACTGCTCTACGCCCTGGAATCCGCCGCGACGCAGGAGAAGCGCGCCGCGCTGGCCCCTGGCCAGACGCTGGAGCCGGGCGAGATCCGCGGCATGGACGGCGAGGAGATCCTCAACACCTTCTACCAGCAGGTGGTGTTCAAGCTCGGCTCCAAGGGCTGGAGCCGCTCCTTCGAGCCGGACTCCTTCCGGGGCCTGAAGCTGGTCGAGAACCTCGTGGACGCCATCTCGGGCGAGATCGTCGCCGAGAAGGAAACCAAGCTGACGGCGCGCGCCGCCCGCAAGATCGCCGAGGGTGGCACCACCGAGGTGCTGGTCGGCCGCGCCGACCTGGTGGGCCGCTTCGTGGCCGTCGACCTGGTGGACATGACCACCGGCGAGATCTGGGCCGAGGCCGGCGAGGAGCTGACCGAGCCGAAGCTCGCCGCCATCGAGCAGGCCGGGCTGGACGAGCTGCCGACCCTGGCGGTCGACCAGTCCACCGGCCCGTGGATGCGCAACACCCTGGTGGTGGACAAGAACAACTCGCGCGACGAAGCGCTGATGGACATCTACCGCGTTATGCGGCCGGGTGAGCCGCCGACGCCGGAAACCGCCGAGGCCCTGTTCCGCGGCCTGTTCTTCGATGAGGAGCGCTACGACCTTTCCACCGTCGGCCGCGTCAAGATGAACATGCGCCTGGGCTTCAGCCTGGACGACGTGCCCGACCACCTGCGCACCCTGCGCAAGGAGGACGTGCTGGCCACCGTCAAGACGCTCTTGGAGCTGAAGGACGGCAAGGGCCAGATCGACGACATCGACAACCTCGGCAACCGCCGGGTGCGCTCGGTCGGCGAGCTGATGGAGAACCAGTACCGCGTCGGCCTCCTGCGGATGGAGCGGGCGATCAAGGAGCGCATGGGGTCGGTCGACATCGACACCGTCATGCCGCACGACCTGATCAACGCGAAGCCGGCGGCCGCCGCCGTGCGCGAGTTCTTCGGCTCCTCGCAGCTGTCGCAGTTCATGGACCAGACCAACCCGCTGTCCGAGGTGACGCACAAGCGCCGCCTCTCGGCGCTTGGCCCGGGCGGTCTGACGCGTGAGCGCGCCGGCTTCGAGGTGCGCGACGTGCACCCGACCCACTACGGCCGCATCTGCCCGATTGAGACGCCGGAAGGCCCGAACATCGGCCTGATCAACAGCCTGGCCACCTTCGCCAAGGTGAACAAGTACGGCTTCATCGAGACGCCGTACCGCCTGGTCAAGGACGGCAAGATCACCGGCGAGCCGCGCTACCTGTCCGCCATGCAGGAAGAGAAGCTGGTCGTCGCCCAGGCCGATGCCGAGGTCGACAACGACACCGGCGAGTTCAAGTCGGACCTCGTCTCCGTCCGCCAGGGCGGCGACTTCCGGCTGGTCAAGCCGGAAGAGGTGACGGCGATCGACGTCTCGCCCAAGCAGCTCGTCTCGGTGGCCGCGGCGCTCATCCCGTTCCTGGAGAACGATGACGCCAACCGCGCGCTGATGGGCTCCAACATGATGCGGCAGGCCGTGCCGCTGGTGCAGTCCGATGCCCCGCTGGTCGGCACCGGCATGGAGGCGGCCGTCGCCCGTGACTCCGGCGCCACCATCGTGGCCCGCCGCGAGGGCGTGATCGACAGCATCGACGGTGCCCGCATCGTGGTGCGCGCGACGAACACGGACAGCACGACCCGTGGCGTCGACATCTACCGCCTGCGCAAGTTCCAGCGCTCCAACCAGTCGACCTGCATCAACCAGCGCCCGCTGGTGAAGGTGGGCGACCAGGTGGCGATGGGCGACATCATCGCGGACGGCCCCTCCACCCAGCTCGGCGAGCTGGCGCTGGGCCGCAACGTGCTCGTCGCCTTCATGCCGTGGAACGGGTACAACTTCGAGGACTCCATTCTTATCAGCGAGCGCATCGCCAAGGACGACGTCTTCACCTCGATCCACATCGAGGAATTCGAGGTCATGGCCCGCGACACCAAGCTGGGCCAGGAGGAGATCACCCGCGACATCCCGAATGTCGGCGAGGAAGCGCTGCGCAACCTCGACGAGGCCGGCATCGTCTATGTCGGCGCCGAGGTGAACCCGGGCGACATCCTGATCGGCAAGGTGACGCCCAAGGGCGAAAGCCCGATGACGCCGGAAGAGAAGCTGCTTCGCGCCATCTTCGGCGAAAAGGCTTCCGACGTCCGCGATACCTCCCTGCGCCTGCCGCCCGGCACCACCGGCACCATTGTCGACGTGCGCGTCTTTTCCCGCCGCGGCGTGGACAAGGACGAGCGCGCCATGGCGATCGACCGCGCCGAGGTGGAGCGGCTGGCCAAGGACCGCGACGACGAGCGCGCCATCCAGGAGCGGTCCTTCACGTCGCGGATGCGCGAGCGGCTGCTGAACCAGAAGGCCAGCGGCGGCTTCAAGGGCATCAAGGCCGGCACGCCCATCACCGACGAGGTGCTGGACCAGTACTCGCGTGCCACCTGGCGCCAGATCGGCGTGCAGGACGACGCCGTGATGGCCGAGATCGAGGCGCTGAAGCGCGAGTTCGACGCGGCGGTCGAGAAGCTGCAGAAGCGCTTCGACAGCAAGGTCGAGAAGCTGCAGCGCGGCGACGAGCTGCCGCCGGGCGTGATGAAGATGGTCAAGGTCTTCGTGGCCGTGAAGCGCAAGCTTCAGCCGGGCGACAAGATGGCCGGCCGCCACGGCAACAAGGGCGTCGTGTCCCGCGTGGTGCCGGTGGAGGACATGCCGTTCCTGCCGGACGGCACCTCGGTCGACATCGTGCTGAACCCGCTGGGCGTGCCGTCGCGCATGAACATCGGGCAGATCCTGGAAACCCACCTGGGCTGGGCCTGCGCGGTGCTGGGCCAGCAGGTCGGCGAGCTGGTGGACGATTACCGCCGCGTGGGCGCCGCCCGCGAGGAGCTGATCGAGAAGCTACGCGAGGTCTACGGCCAGGAGATCTTCGACCGCGACATCGAGGACATGACCGAGGACCAGCTGCTGGAGCTGGGCGAGAACCTGAAGCGCGGCGTGCCGATCGCGACGCCGGTGTTCGACGGCGCCCGCATCTCCGACATCGAGACCATGCTGACCAAGGCAGGCCTCGATACCTCGGGGCAGACCACGCTGATCGACGGCCGCTCCGGCGAGCCGTTCGAGCGCAAGGTCACGGTCGGCTACATCTACATGCTGAAGCTGCACCACCTGGTCGACGACAAGATCCACGCGCGCTCGATCGGCCCGTACTCGCTCGTCACGCAGCAGCCGCTGGGTGGCAAGGCGCAGTTCGGCGGCCAGCGCTTCGGCGAGATGGAGGTCTGGGCCCTGGAAGCGTATGGCGCCGCCTATACGCTGCAGGAGATGCTGACGGTGAAGTCGGACGACGTGTCCGGCCGCACCAAGGTCTACGAGGCGATCGTCCGCGATCAGGACAACTTCGAGGCCGGCATCCCGGAATCCTTCAACGTCCTGGTCAAGGAACTGAAGTCCCTGGGCCTGAACGTCGACCTGGAGACGCGTCCGACCTGATGCCCATCCTTCAGGCCGCCGCGACTTCCACCAATCACCTTTTGCTCAGCCGCGCCGGGAAGATCCCGGCGCGGCGGCCTCACCTTGAGAGGACGGGCGCATGAACGAACTGATGAAGATCCTTGGCCAGACCGGCCAGGCGATGACTTTCGATCAGATTAAGATCACCATCGCCTCGCCCGAGCAGATCCGCTCGTGGTCCTATGGCGAGATCAAGAAGCCCGAGACGATCAACTACCGGACGTTCAAGCCGGAGCGGGACGGGCTGTTCTGCGCGCGCATCTTCGGTCCGATCAAGGACTACGAGTGCCTGTGCGGCAAGTACAAGCGGATGAAGTTCCGCGGCATCATCTGCGAGAAGTGCGGCGTCGAGGTGACGCTGGCCAAGGTGCGCCGCGAGCGCATGGGCCATATCGAGCTCGCCTCGCCGGTCGCGCACATCTGGTTCATGAAGTCCCTCCCGAGCCGCGTCGGCCTGATGGTCGACATGTCGCTGAAGGAGCTGGAGAAGGTCCTGTACTTCGAATCCTACGTGGTTCTGGAGCCGGGCCTGACCGACCTCAAGCTGCACCAGCTGCTGACCGAGGAGCAGTTCGTTTCCAAGCAGGACGAGTTCGGCGAGGACGCCTTCTCGGTCGGCATCGGCGCCGAGGCGGTCAAGCAGATGCTGGCCGGCATCGACCTGGACCGTGAGAGCACGCAGCTGCGCGTCGATCTCAAGGAGACGGCGTCGGAAGCCAAGCGCAAGAAGTACGTCAAGCGCCTGAAGATGATCGAGGCGTTCAAGGAGGGCGGCGCCCGCCCCGAGTGGATGATCCTCGACGTCGTGCCGGTGATCCCGCCCGAGCTGCGCCCGCTGGTGCCGCTGGACGGCGGCCGCTTCGCGACCTCCGACCTGAACGACCTGTACCGCCGCGTCATCAACCGCAACAACCGCCTGAAGCGGCTGATCGAGCTGCGGGCGCCGGACATCATCGTGCGCAACGAGAAGCGCATGCTGCAGGAGTCCGTGGACGCGCTGTTCGACAACGGCCGCCGCGGCCGCGCCATCACGGGTGCCAACAAGCGCCCGCTGAAGTCGCTGTCCGACATGCTGAAGGGCAAGCAGGGCCGTTTCCGGCAGAACCTGCTGGGCAAGCGCGTCGACTATTCGGGCCGCTCGGTGATCGTCGTCGGTCCCGAGATGAAGCTGCACCAGTGCGGCCTGCCCAAGAAGATGGCGCTGGAGCTGTTCAAGCCCTTCATCTACTCGAAGCTCGAGAAGTACGGCCACGCCACCACCATCAAGGCCGCCAAGCGGATGGTGGAGAAGGAGCGTCCCGAGGTCTGGGACATCCTGGAAGAGGTGATCCGCGAGCATCCGGTGATGCTGAACCGCGCGCCGACGCTGCACCGCCTGGGCATCCAGGCCTTCGAGCCGGTGCTGGTCGAAGGCAAGGCGATCCAGCTGCACCCGCTGGTCTGCACCGCCTTCAACGCGGACTTCGACGGCGACCAGATGGCCGTGCACGTGCCGCTGAGCCTTGAGGCCCAGCTGGAAGCGCGCGTGCTGATGATGTCCACCAACAACATCCTCAGCCCCGCCAACGGCAAGCCGATCATCGTGCCGAGCCAGGACATCGTTCTGGGCCTGTACTACCTCTCGCTAGAAACGCCGGAGTTCCGCGTCGCCCAGAAGGAGCTGGAGCAGATCCGCGCCGCCATTGGCAGTGCCAACGGCAAGGCCGTGGATGCGCTGAACGATGCCGAGCGCAAGGCGCTGGAGCACCGGCCGCACGTGTTCGGCGACCTGGGCGAGGTGGAGCAGGCGCTGGCCGCCGGTTCCATCACGCTGCACACCGCCGTGATGGCGCGCGTGCCGGCGCCGAGCGAGGACAACGCTAAGCGTCACGAGACCGTGCTGACCACCGCCGGCCGCATGATGATGGGCGCGCTGCTGCCGCGCGACCCGCGCACGCCCTACAGCCTGGTCAACCGCCAGCTGACCAAGAAGTCCATCTCGGACGTCATGGACGCGGTGTACCGCCACTGCGGCCAGAAGGAGTCGGTGATCTTCGCCGACCGCCTGATGAGCCTCGGCTTCAAGCAGGCGGCCAAGGCCGGCATCTCCTTCGGCAAGGACGACATGATGATCCCCGCCGAGAAGGAGGGGCTCATCGCCAGCACCAAGGCCGAGGTGAAGGAGTTCGAGCAGCAGTACCTCGACGGCCTGATCACGGCCGGCGAGCGCTACAACAAGGTGGTCGACGCCTGGTCGCGCTGCACGGACGAGGTTGCCGGCGCGATGATGAAGGAGATCTCCCGCCAGGAGGTCGGCCGCGTCACCAACTCGGTGTGGATGATGTCGCATTCCGGTGCGCGCGGCTCGCCGGCGCAGATGCGCCAGCTGGCCGGCATGCGCGGCCTGATGGCCAAGCCCTCCGGCGAGATCATCGAGCAGCCGATCATCGCGAACTTCAAGGAGGGCCTGTCCGTCCTGGAGTACTTCAACTCGACCCACGGGGCCCGCAAGGGCCTCGCGGACACCGCGCTGAAGACCGCGAACTCCGGCTACCTGACCCGCCGCCTGGTGGACGTGGCGCAGGACTGCATCATCGTGGAGCCCGATTGCGGCACCGAGCGCGGCATCACCGTGCGCGCCGTGATGGATGGCGGCGAGACGGTGTCCTCGCTGAGCGAGCGCATCCTGGGCCGTACCGTGCAGCGCGACGTGGTCGACCCGGAAACGGGCGAGGTCATCCTGCCGCGCGGCACGCTGGTGGACGAGCCTTCCGCCGAGATGGTGGAGCAGGCGGGCGTGGAGGAGGTCTACATCCGCTCCGTGCTGACCTGCGACGCGCGCTCCGGCGTTTGCGGCATGTGCTACGGGCGCGACCTCGCCCGCGGCACGACGGTCAACATCGGCGAGGCGGTGGGCGTCATCGCCGCGCAGTCGATCGGCGAGCCGGGCACGCAGCTCACCATGCGCACCTTCCACATCGGCGGTGCGGCGCAGCGTGGCGCGGAGCAGTCGGCGGTGGAAGCCACCAGCGACGGCACCGTGGTGGTGGTCAACCGCAACGTGGTGACCAACAGCCAGGGCGTGCCCATCGTGATGTCGCGTAACTGCGAGATCGTGCTGAGCGACGCCGCCGGCCGCGAGCGCGCCCGCTACCGCGTGCCCTACGGCGCCCGGCTGCTGACGCTGGAGGACGGCATCGCCGTGACGCGCGGCCAGAAGCTGGCCGAGTGGGATCCCTTCACCCTGCCGATCATCACGGAGAAGGGTGGCGCGATCGAATACGCCGACCTGATCGAGGGCGTGACGCTGGTGGAGCGGCAGGACGAGGTGACCGGCCTCTCCTCCAAGGTGGTGGTGGACTACAAGCAGGCGGCGCGCGGCGTCGATCTGCGGCCGCGCATCATCCTGAAGGACGAGAAGGGCAACATCGCCAAGCTCTCCAACGGCGCCGAGGCCCGTTACTTCCTGTCGCCCGACTCGATCCTCTCAGTCGAGAACGGCGCCCAGGTGGCGGCCGGCGACGTGGTGGCCCGCCTGCCGCGCGAGTCCTCCAAAACCCGCGACATCACCGGCGGTCTGCCCCGCGTGGCCGAGCTGTTCGAGGCCCGCCGCCCGAAGGACCACGCGATCATCAGCGAGATCGATGGGCGCGTGGAGTTCGGCAAGGACTACAAGGCCAAGCGCCGCATCCTGGTGGTGCCGGAGCAGGTGGGCGACGACGCGCCCGTGGCCCGCGAGTACCTGGTGCCCAAGGGCAAGCACGTGTCCGTGCAGGAAGGCGACTACGTGAAGGCCGGCGACCCGCTGGTCGACGGTCCCCGCGTGCCGCACGACATCCTGCGGGTGCTGGGCGTGGAGGCGCTGGCCAACTACCTGGTCAACGAGATCCAGGACGTCTATCGACTGCAGGGCGTGAAGATCAATGACAAGCACATCGAGGTCATTGTTCGTCAGATGCTGCAGAAGGTGGAGATCCTGGAGCCGGGCGACACCACCTACCTGACCGGCGAAACGGTCGAGCGCATCGAGTTCGAGATCGAGAACGAGAAGCTGATCGCGAACAAGGAGCGCCCGGCGCGGGCCGAGCCGGTGCTGCAGGGCATCACCAAGGCGTCGCTGCAGACCACCTCCTTCATCTCGGCCGCCTCCTTCCAGGAAACGACCCGGGTGCTGACGGAGGCGGCGGTGGCCGGCAAGGTCGACTTCCTGGCCGGGCTGAAGGAGAACGTGATCGTCGGGCGCCTGATCCCGGCGGGCACGGGCTCCGTGATGAACCGGCTGCGGGCGCTGGCCGCACAGCGCGATGGCCAGCGGCTGCCGCAGACCAGCGCGGCGCTGCCCAAGCCCGGCGCCGAAGCGGCGGAGTAAGGTCCCGGCCGGGCGCACCCGCGTCCGGCGCAGGGGAGGCAAAAGGAATCCGGGGTCCTTTCGGCCCCGGATTCCCTGTGACGGGGGTGCGGCGTGCTTGACTCATTGTGGGTCGGCGCGTAGGTTCCGCCCCCTCGACGGGGTTTATCCGGAGCACCGGGTAGGCCTGCGGAGTTCGGACGACAGGTTCTGCGCAACCGGTGCCGCATCCATTTCATGGATGTCTAGGCCGGGGGCGGGGCAAAGGCTCGGAAGGGTCATGCAGCAATGCATGGTCTGGCCGGGCTGCTTCGCTTGCATGGGGTCTGGGCGTCAGTAGAAGCACAAGGGGCGTCATGCCGACGATCAATCAGCTCATTGCCCGCGGGCGTGAGCCCAAGCCGGTGCGGAACAAGGTTCCGGCCTTGCAGAACTGCCCGCAGAAGCGTGGCGTTTGCACCCGCGTCTACACGACCACGCCGAAGAAGCCGAACTCGGCTCTGCGTAAGGTCGCCAAGGTGCGCCTGGTGAACGGCTATGAAGTCGTGAGCTACATCCCCGGTGAAGGTCACAACCTGCAGGAGCACTCCGTGGTGCTGATCCGCGGCGGGCGCGTGAAGGATCTTCCGGGTGTGCGCTACCACATCCTGCGCGGCGTGCTGGACACGCAGGGCATCTCCAAGCGTCGCAAGCGGCGCTCGCTCTACGGCGCGAAGCGGCCGAAGTAAGGAATAGCAGCGATGTCGCGTCGCCATAGCGCCGAGAAGCGCGAAGTTTTGCCGGACCCGAAGTTCGGCGACGTCGTCCTCAGCCGTTTCATGAACGTGCTGATGTATGACGGCAAGAAAAGCACGGCCGAGCGTATCGTCTACGCCGCCATGGACACCCTGAAGCGCCGCGGCGGTCCGAACAGCGACCCCCTGCGCCTGTTCCATGAGGCGATGGACAACGTGAAGCCCGCGGTCGAGGTGCGTTCGCGCCGCGTCGGCGGTGCCACCTATCAGGTGCCCGTCGAAGTGCGTCCCGAGCGGCGCCAGGCCCTGGCGATCCGCTGGCTCATCGAGAGCTCCCGCAAGCGCGGTGAGCACACGATGGAAGAGCGGCTCTCCTCGGAGCTGATGGATGCCGCGAACAACCGCGGCACCGCCGTGAAGAAGCGCGAAGACACGCACCGGATGGCCGAAGCCAACAAGGCTTTCAGCCACTACCGCTGGTAACGACACCCGATCGGGGACTGAAGACGATGGCGAAAGCTAAGTTTGAGCGGAACAAGCCGCACTGCAATATTGGCACGATCGGGCACGTGGATCATGGCAAGACGTCGCTGACGGCGGCGATCACCAAGGTCCTGGCGAAGTCGGGCGGTGCGTCGTTCACGGCGTACGACCAGATTGACAAGGCCCCCGAGGAGCGGGCGCGCGGCATCACGATCTCGACGGCGCACGTCGAGTACGAGACGGCCAACCGCCACTACGCCCACGTGGACTGCCCGGGCCACGCCGACTACGTGAAGAACATGATCACGGGTGCGGCGCAGATGGACGGCGCGATCCTGGTGGTGTCGGCGGCCGACGGCCCGATGCCGCAGACGCGCGAGCACATCCTGCTGGCGCGCCAGGTTGGCGTGCCGGCGCTGGTGGTGTTCCTGAACAAGTGCGACATGGCCGATCCCGACCTGCTGGAGCTGGTCGAGATGGAGGTGCGCGAGCTGCTGAGCTCCTACCAGTTCCCGGGCGACGACATCCCCGTGATCAAGGGCTCGGCGCTGATGGCGCTGGAAGACAAGTCGCCGGAGCTGGGCGAGAACGCGATCCTGGAGCTGATGGCGGCGGTGGATGCCTACATCCCGCAGCCGGAGCGCGCCATTGACCGTCCGTTCCTGATGCCGGTGGAAGACGTGTTCTCCATCTCGGGCCGCGGCACGGTGGTGACGGGCCGCGTGGAGCGGGGCGTGATCAAGGTCGGCGAGGAAGTCGAGATCGTTGGCCTGAAGGCGACGGTGAAGACGACGGTGACGGGCGTCGAGATGTTCCGCAAGCTGCTGGACAGCGGACAGGCGGGCGACAACATCGGCGCGCTGCTGCGCGGCACCAAGCGCGAGGACGTGGAGCGCGGCCAGGTTCTGGCGGCCCCGAACTCGATCAAGCCGCACAACAAGTTCAAGGCCGAGGCCTACGTGCTGACCAAGGAAGAAGGCGGCCGCCACACGCCGTTCTTCACCAACTACCGCCCGCAGTTCTACTTCCGCACGACCGACGTGACGGGCGTGGTGACGCTGCCGGACGGCGTTGAGATGGTGATGCCGGGGGACAACGTGTCGATGGACGTCGAGCTGATCGCGCCGATCGCCATGGATGAGGGCCTGCGCTTCGCCATCCGCGAAGGCGGCCGCACCGTCGGCGCCGGCGTCGTCGCCTCCATCAGCGCGTAAGCGGGCAGCGGGAAGAGATAGGCGCCAGTCATGGACAGCCAGAACATCCGCATCCGCCTCAAGGCGTTCGATCACCGCGTGCTGGATGGCAGCACGCGGGAGATCGTGAACACCGCGAAGCGGACGGGCGCGCGCGTGCGCGGCCCGATCCCGTTGCCGACGCAGATCGAGCGGTTCACCGTGAACCGTTCGCCGCATGTCGACAAGAAGAGCCGTGAGCAGTTCGAGATCCGGACTCACCGGCGTTTGCTTGATATCGTCGACCCCACCCCGCAGACCGTGGACGCGCTGATGAAGCTCGACCTGGCCGCCGGGGTGGACGTCGAGATCAAGATCTGAAGGCCGGGAGACATACCATGGCCGCGAAGAATGGTCGCACCGGCCTGATCGCGAAGAAGCTGGGCATGACCCGCTTGTTCAACGATGACGGCTCCACTGTCCCCGTCACCGTGCTGCACCTGGACCAGGTGCGCGTGGTGGCGACGAAGACGGCGGAGAAGGACGGTTATGATGCGGTGCAGCTGGGCTTTGGCCTGGCGAAGCCGAAGAACGTCTCGAAGCCCAACAAGGGTCACTTCGCCAAGGCGGGTGTCGAGGCACCGATGAAGGTCGCCGAGTTCCGCGTGGGCAGCGATGCCACGCTGGATGTGGGCGCGAAGCTCTCTGCGGAGCACTTCGTGAAGGGCCAGATCGTCGACGTGACGGGAACCTCGAAGGGCAAGGGTTTTGCCGGCGCCATGAAGCGCTGGAACTTTGCCGGTCTCGAGGCCTCGCACGGCGTGTCGATCTCGCACCGCTCGCACGGTTCGACGGGCAACCGTCAGGATCCGGGCAAGACCTTCAAGAACAAGAAGATGGCGGGCCATCTCGGCGTCGAGCGCATTACCACGCAGAACCTCGAAGTCGCGGGTTTCGACCTCGACCGTGGCCTGCTGATGGTCAAGGGCGCGGTGCCGGGCGCCAAGGGCGGCTACGTGCTGGTGCGGGACGCTGTGAAGCGCGCGCGCCATGCCGATGCGCCGTTCCCCGCGGCCGTGGCCTGAGGAAACAGGACAATGCAGGTTCCGGTCATTACGCTGGATAACGGCAAGGCTGGCGACATCGACCTCCCCGACGAGGTCTTCGCCGCGTCCCCCCGCGCCGACATCATGGCGCGCGTCGTGCACTGGCAGCTGGCCAAGCGCCGCGCCGGCACGCACAAGGTGAAGGGCATGGGCGAGGTTTCGGGCTCGACCAAGAAGCCGTATCGCCAGAAGGGCACGGGCAACGCCCGTCAGGGCTCGCTGCGCGCGCCGCAGTACCGCACCGGTGGTGTGGTGCACGGTCCCGTGGTGCGTGACCATGGCTACTCGCTGAACAAGAAGGTCCGCCGCCTGGGCCTGATCAGCGCGCTGAGCCAGAAGGCCGCCGAGGGCAAGCTGATCGTGCTCGACAACGTCGCGCTCGGCGAGAACGCCAAGACCTCCGCGGTCGCGGTGAAGCTCAAGGCGCTCGGCTGGAAGAGCGCGCTGGTGGTGGATGCCACGGTGGAAGACGGCTTCGGCCGCGCCGTGCGCAACCTGCCCCACGTCAACGTCCTGCCGACCATGGGCGCCAACGTGTACGACATCCTGAACCACGATGTGCTGGCGGTGACCCGCTCGGCCATCGAGGCCCTGAAGGAGCGCCTGTCGTGAGCGAGACCGCGAAGACGAAGAAGCCCGTCCTGTCGCGCGAGATGATGTATCAGACCATCCTCTCGCCGCTGGTGACGGAGAAGGCGGCCGGCCTGGGCGAACAGGGCCAGGTCTCCTTCAAGGTCCTGCTGAGCGCGACGAAGCCGGAGATCAAGGCTTCGGTCGAGACGCTGTTCGGGGTGACGGTGGTCGCCGTGAACACGTCCGTCGTGAAGGGCAAGACCAAGCGGGTGCGCGGCCGTGAGGGCGTGCGCTCCGATTGGAAAAAAGCGGTCGTCCGCCTGGCCGAAGGCCAGAGCATCGACCTGACGACGGGGCTCGCTTAACGCCATGGCGCTGAAGCACTTTAACCCGGTCACCCCGAGCTCGCGCGGCACGATCCTCATCGATCGTTCCGAGCTGTTCAAGGGCAAGCCGGTCAAGCAGCTGACGGAGGGCAAGAGCCACTCCGGCGGCCGCAACAATCATGGTCGGATCACCGTCCGGTTCCGTGGGGGCGGGCACAAGCAGTCCTACCGCGTGGTCGACTTCAAGCGGCGCAAGTTCAACGTGCCCGCGACGGTCGAGCGGTTGGAATACGACCCGAACCGCACGGCCTTTCTGGCGCTGCTGAAGTACGCGGATGGCGAGCTTTCGTACATCATCGCGCCGCAGCGCCTGAAGGTGGGCGACACGGTCGTCGCCGGCGAGAAGGTCGACATCAAGCCCGGCAACGCGATGCCGCTGGGTGCGATCCCGGTCGGCACCATCGTGTACAACATCGAGATGAAGCCCGGTGCGGGCGGCAAGATCGCGCGTTCGGCGGGCACCTATGCCCAGCTGGTCGGCAAGGATGCCGGCTACGCGCAGATCAAGCTGATGTCCGGTGAAGTGCGCCTGGTGCGGGGCGAGTGCATCGCCGCCATCGGTGCGGTGTCGAACCCCGACAACCAGAACCAGCATCTGGGCAAGGCCGGCCGTTCGCGCTGGCTGGGCCGCAAGCCGCATCAGCGCGGCGTGGTCATGAACCCGGTCGACCACCCGCATGGTGGTGGTGAAGGCCGGACCTCGGGCGGCCGCCACCCGGTCACGCCGTGGGGCAAGCCGACCAAGGGCTACAAGACGCGTACCAACAAGCGCACGGACAGCCTCATCGTCCGTCGCCGCAACGTCACGAAGGGCTGACCGCGATGTCGCGCAGTGTCTGGAAGGGGCCGTTCGTCGACGGCTACCTGCTGAACAAGGCGGATGCGGCCCGTGCCTCGACGCGCAACGAGATCATCAAGATCTGGTCGCGTCGCAGCACGATCCTGCCGCAGTTCGTCGGGCTGACCTTCGGTGTCTACAACGGCAAGAAGTTCATCCCCGTCCAGGTTTCGGAGAACATGGTGGGTCACAAGTTCGGCGAGTTCTCGCCGACGCGGACCTTCACCGGGCATTCGTCCGACAAGAAGGCGAAGAGGGGCTAAGGCATCATGAGCAAGCCGAAGCATCCCCGCGCCCTCAAGGAAACCGAGGCGCAGGCCGTCACGCGGAACATCCGCGTGTCGCCCACCAAGCTGAACCTCGTTGCCGGGCTGATCCGCGGCAAGAAGGCGCAGGACGCGGTCGCGATCCTGACCTTCTCCAAGCGCCGGATCTCCGACACGATGAAGAAGACGCTGGAAAGCGCCATTGCCAATGGCGAGAACAACCACTCGCTCGACGTCGACCGCCTGGTCGTGTCGCGCGTCGAGGTAGGCCGCGCCATGGTGATGAAGCGCTTCCAGGCGCGCGGCCGCGGCAAGGCCGCCCGCGTCGAGAAGTGGTTCAGCCATCTCTCGATCACGGTGGCCGAGGCGAACGCCGAGACCGCGCCCGCAGAGCAGGAGGCCGCGTAACATGGGCCACAAAGTCAATCCGATCGGGCTGCGGCTCGGCATCAACCGGACCTGGGATTCCCGCTGGTACGCCGATGCCGACTATTCGCGCCTGCTGCACGATGACCTGAAGCTGCGCAACACCCTGAAGACCCGGCTCAAGGGCGCCGGCGTGTCCAAGGTGCTGATCGAGCGTCCGGCCAAGAAGCCCCGCGTGACGATCCATGCCGCCCGTCCGGGCGTCGTGATCGGCAAGAAGGGCGCGGACATCGAGGTGCTGCGCAAGGACCTGGCGAAGCTCGCCGGGGCCGAGGTGTCGCTGAACATCGTCGAGATCCGCAAGCCGGAGATCGAGGCGCAGCTGGTGGCCGAGAGCATCGCGCAGCAGCTGGAGCGCCGCGTGGCCTTCCGCCGCGCGATGAAGCGCGCTGTGCAGTCCGCCATGCGCCTCGGCGCCGGCGGCATCCGCATCAACTGCGGCGGCCGTCTGGGTGGCGCTGAGATCGCGCGCATGGAGTGGTATCGCGAGGGCCGGGTGCCGCTGCACACGCTCCGCGCCGATATCGACTACGGCACCGCGACCGCGAAGACCACCTACGGCACCTGCGGTGTCAAAGTGTGGATCTTCAAGGGTGAAATTCTGGGCCATGACCCGATGGCGCAGGACAAGCGCGCCGCCGAGCAGGCGCCTCAGCGCTAAGGTATTGAGAAATGCTGCAGCCAAAGCGCACGAAGTTCCGCAAAGCGCATAAGGGTCGGATCAAGGGCTTGGCGAAGGGTGGCTTCAGCCTCACCTTCGGCGAGTTCGGCCTGAAGGCGCTGGAGCCGGAGCGGGTCACCGCCCGGCAGATCGAAGCGGCCCGCCGCGCCATCACCCGCGCCATGAAGCGCGCGGGCCGGGTGTGGATCCGCATCTTCCCGGACGTTCCCGTGTCCACGAAGCCTGCGGAAGTCCGCATGGGTTCGGGCAAGGGCGCGCCGGAATACTGGGTGGCCCGCGTCAAGCCGGGTCGCATCATGTTCGAGATCGACGGCGTCAGCCTGGAGACGGCGCGCGAAGCCCTGGCTCTGGGTGCCGCGAAGCTGCCGATCAAGACCAAGCTGGTCACCCGTCTGGGTGCGGCGGAGCTCTGATCAGATGACCAAGATCGTGGACGTCCGGGGCAAGTCCCCGGACGAGTTGAAGACGATGTTGCTGGACCTCCGCAAGGAGCAGTTCAACCTGCGCTTCCAGCGCGCGACAGGCCAGCTTGAGGCGGTTTCCCGCATCAAGGTGGTGCGTCGCGACATCGCCCGTGTTAAGACGGTGCTGGCCGAGCAGACCCGCTCGGCAGCCAAAGCCTGACGAGGAGACCCCGGCAATGCCGAAGCGCGTCCTCACCGGGCGGGTCGTGAGCGATAAGCAGGACAAGACCGTGACGGTGCTTGTCGAGCGTCGCGTGATGCACCCGCTCTACAAGAAGTTCATCCGGCGCTCCAAGAAGTACGCCGCGCATGACGACGCGAACCTGTGCAAGGAAGGCGACCTCGTGTCCATCGAGGAATGCCGTCCGATCAGCAAGCGCAAGACCTGGCTTCTGGTCACGCGCAATGGCGAGGCTGTTCCCGCCCCGGCCGGCTTTGACGCCGCGGCCGAGCCGGCGACGGTCTGAGGTAGCGATCGATGATCATCGTCGAATCCAACCTGGAGGTCGCCGACAACTCGGGCGCCCGCCGGGTTCAGTGCATCAAGGTGCTGGGTGGCTCCAAGCGGCGCACCGCGTCGGTGGGCGACATCATTGTCGTCTCCGTCAAGGAAGCGATTCCGCGCGGCAAGGTGAAGAAGGGTGACGTGCAGCGCGCGGTCATCGTTCGCACCGCCTATCCGGTGCGCCGGGTGGATGGCACGGCCATCCGCTTCGACCGCAACGCGGCCGTTCTGATCAACAAGCAGAACGAGCCGATCGGCACCCGTATCTTTGGCCCGGTGGTCCGTGAGCTGCGCGCGCGCAAGTTCATGAAGATCATCTCCCTGGCGCCGGAGGTCCTGTAACATGGCCGCCAAGATCAAGAAGGGCGACCAGGTCCAGGTCCTGACGGGCCGCGACAAGGGCAAGAAGGGTGAGGTCCTGCGGGTCCTGCCGGCGGACAACCGCGCGGTGGTGCAGGGCGTCAACATCGTGAAGCGCCACACCAAGCCGAAGGGCGCGGGTCAGGAAGGCGGGATCGTGGAGAAGGAGGCGACCATCGACCTCTCCAACCTGTCCCTGCTGGACCCGAAGTCCGGCAAGCCGACCCGCGTCGGCTTCAAGGTGCTTGAGGACGGCAAGAAGGTCCGGGTGGCGAAGGCCTCTGGCGAGGTGATCGCATGAGCGAGGCGAAGACGCTTCCCCGCATGCAGCAGCGCTACCTCGATACGGTGCGCAAGCAGCTGATGGAAGAGTTCGGCTACGGCAACCCCATGATGGTGCCGAAGCTGGAGAAGATCGTGATCAACATGGGCGTCGGCGAAGCCGCCGCCGATGGCAAGAAGCTGGATGTCGCCCTGGGCGAGCTGACGCTCATCGCCGGCCAGAAGCCGGTGAAGACCAAGGCGAAGAAGGCGATCGCGGGCTTCAAGATCCGTGAAGGCCAGGCGATCGGCTGCAAGGTGACGCTGCGTCGCGCCAAGATGTTCGAGTTCCTCGACCGTCTGGTGACGATCGCGATGCCGCGCATGCGTGACTTCCGCGGGCTTCCTGCTAATAAGGGCTTCGACGGCCGCGGCAACTTCTCGCTCGGCCTCAAGGAGCAGATCATCTTCCCCGAGATCAGCTACGACAAGGTTGATCAGATCCGGGGGATGGACATCGTGTTCGTCACGACGGCGAAGACGGACAAGGAATGCAAGGCCCTGATGAAGGCCTTCGATCTTCCTTTCGTCAACTGAGTTTGGAAAACCGCCCCGGCTGGTCACTTGGCCAGACCGGGCAGGTTCCGGAGGATTAGAACCGTATGGCCAAGACTTCGGCTATCGAAAAGAACAAGCAGCGTGAGCGGCTGTCCAAGCTGCACGCCGGCAAGCGCGCCGCCCTGAAGTCCGTGATCATGGATCGCGAGCTGTCGGTGGAAGAGCGCTTCGAGGCAACGCTGAAGCTGGCCGAGCTGCCGCGCAACGGGGCCCGCAACCGCGTGCGCCTGCGCTGCGAGCTGACCGGCCGCCCCCGCGCCAACTACCGCAAATTCAAGCTGTGCCGCATCGCGCTCCGTGACCTGGCCTCGACCGGCCAGATCCCCGGGCTCGTCAAGGCCAGCTGGTAAGGAACGGGGCACACCATGTCTCTCTCCGATCCGCTCGGTGATATGCTCACGCGCATCCGCAACGGACAGCGCGCCAAGCATAGCCGTATCGTGTCGCCGGCCAGCCGCCTGCGGTCCGATGTTCTCGATGTCCTGAAGCGCGAAGGCTACATCCGGGCCTGGCGTGCCGAGCAGGTGCGCCCCGGCGTGTCGATGCTCGACATCGAGCTGAAGTATTCCGAAGGCGAGCCCGCCATCAAGGAGATCACCCGCGTCTCCAAGCCCGGCCGGCGCGTCTACACCAAGATCAAGGAACTGCAGAAGTTCTACAACGGTCTTGGTATCTCCATCCTGTCCACGCCGTCCGGCGTGATGAGCGACAGTGAGGCCCGCGCTGCCAATGTTGGCGGCGAAGTCCTCTGCCGCGTGTTCTGAGGGAGGGATCAGCATGTCGCGCGTCGGCAAATATCCCGTCTCCGTTCCCGCCGGTGTCACCGTCTCGATGAACGACGGCATCGTCACCGCCAAGGGCAAGCTCGGCGAGCTGAGCTACCCGGTCGTGACCGATGCGGTGGACGTCGAGATCAAGGGCAACGAAGTGTCCGTGGCCCCCAAGGGCTCGGATCGTCGGGCCCGCACCATGTGGGGCACCACCCGCAGCCTGATCAACGGCATGTGCATCGGCGTGTCCACGGGCTTCTCCAAGTCCATGGAAATCACCGGCACCGGCTACCGCGCCGCCATGCAGGGCAACGACCTCGTGCTGAACCTCGGTTACAGCCACGAGATCCGTTACGCCGTGCCGGCCGGGATCAAGATCACCGTCGAGCGTCCCACGGCCGTGAAGGTCGAGGGTGCGGACAAGCAGCGTGTCGGCCAGGTGGCCGCCGAGATCCGCGGCTTCCGCGGCCCCGAGCCCTACAAGGGCAAGGGCGTGCGCTACACGGACGAAGTCATCCTCCGCAAGGAGGGGAAGAAGAAGTAAATGGCGAACAAACTCGCTTTGCAGACCCGCCGTCGCGCGCGGCTGCGCTTCCAGCTTCGCCTCAAGAGCGGCGGTCGCCCGCGTTTGTCGGTGTTCCGTTCGGGCCGCCACATCTACGCCCAGATCATCGACGACAAGGCCGGCCGTACGCTGGCCGCAGCGTCGAGCCTGGAGAAGGCCCAGCGCGACGGTCTCAAGACCGGTGCCGACAAGGATGCCGCGTCCACCATCGGCAAGCTGCTGGCCGAGCGCGCCATCGCCGCCGGTGTGACCGCGGTCGTCTTCGACCGTGGCCCCTACCTGTATCACGGCCGGGTGAAAGCCCTGGCGGACGGCGCCCGCGAGGGCGGGCTGTCGTTCTAAGGAGCACAGAACATGGCACGTGAACCGAGGAGCGGCGGCAGCGACGATCAGAATCGTCGTGGCCGCGGCCGTGGTCCCGATCGCAACGCCGAGCGCGAGCCCGGCGACGAGCTGAAGGACAAGCTGGTCACCATCAACCGCGTCGCCAAGGTGGTGAAGGGTGGCCGTCGCTTCTCCTTCGCAGCCCTGGTTGTCGTGGGCGACGAGAAGGGCCGCGTTGGCTGGGGCGCCGGCAAGGCACGCGAAGTGCCGGAGGCGATCCGCAAGGCCACCGAGCGCGCGAAGAAGACGATGATCCGCGTCCCGATGCGTGAGGGTCGTACCCTGCATCACGACGTGATCGGCGACTTCGGCGCTGGCCGCGTCATCCTGCGCGCCGCACCGGCCGGTACCGGCATCATCGCCGGCGGCCCGATGCGCGCGGTGTTCGAGACGCTCGGCATGGGCGACGTCGTCGCCAAGTGCACGGGTTCCACGAACCCGCACAACATGGTCAAGGCGACCTTCTCCGCCCTGGCACGCTGCACCAGCCCCCGGGCCGTTGCGTCGCGCCGCGGCAAGAAGGTCTCGGACCTGCTGGGCAGCCGCAAGGACGACGCCGCCGGTACGGAGGCTGTGGCCAATGGCTGAGAACAAGACCGTCCGGGTGACGCAGATCGCGTCGCCCATCGGCCGTAAGCCCGGTCAGCGCGAAACGCTGATCGGCCTCGGCCTCAACAAGATCCGCCGCACGCGGGAGCTGGAGGACACTCCGGCCGTGCGCGGCATGATCCGCAAGGTCGCCCACCTGATCCAGGTCGGCGAGACCACGGAGAAGTAGGATGAAGCTGAACGAACTGCGCGACAACGAAGGCGCGCGCAACAAGTTCAAGCGCGTCGGTCGCGGCATTGGCTCGGGCAAGGGTAAGACCTCCGGCCGTGGCGTGAAGGGTCAGAAGGCCCGCACCGGCGTTTCGCTGAACGGCTTCGAAGGCGGCCAGCTGCCGATCTACCGGCGCATGCCGAAGCGTGGCTTCGTCAATATCTTCCGCAAGGAATATGCGCCGATCAACCTGCACACGCTGGAGGCCGCGATCGAGTCCGGCCGCTTGTCGGGCAGCACGATCGACGAGGCGATGCTGCGTGAGGCCGGGCTGATCCGCACCGGCGGCAAGGTCGTCGGCGTTCGCCTGCTGGCGCGTGGCGAGATCAAGCGCGCCATCACCATCACGGTGTCCGGCGCCTCGGCGGCGGCGATCGCGGCGGTGCAGGCGGCGGGCGGCACGGTCACCGTGCTGAACCCCGTGGCCACCGAGGAAGAAGCACCCAAGGCGTAACGCCTTGCGCCCCCGTGTCAGGGGGCGCTAGGTGATGCAGTCTAGGGCTGGCAACGGCGCCGTGGGGCATGCTCCCGGCGCCGCAGTCATGTTGAAGGGTCGGGATATCATGGCGTCCGCCGCCGAGCAGCTCGCAGCCAACCTCAACCTCGGCGTGCTTTCCAAAGCCACCGAGCTGAAGAAGCGCATCTGGTTTACCCTGGCTGCGCTGATCGTCTACCGCATCGGCACCTATGTTCCCGTGCCGGGCGTGGACGCCAACGTGATGGCCGACATCCTGCGCCAGCACGGTTCCGGCATCCTGGGCATGTTCGACATGTTCACTGGCGGCGCGCTGGGCCGCATGACGGTGTTCGCGCTGAACATCATGCCCTACATCTCCGCCAGCATCATCGTGCAGTTGTTGGGCAGCGCCGTGCCGAGCCTGGAGGCCCTCAAGAAGGAGGGCGAGTCCGGCCGCAAGAAGCTGAACCAGTACACCCGCTACCTGACCGTCGTGATCGCGCTGTTCCAGGCCTGGGGGCTGGCGATCGGGCTGGAAAGCATGCGCGGCAGCCTGGGCCAGACGGCGGTGTTCGAGACGGGGATGTTCTTCCGCGTCTCCTGCGTCGTCACCCTGGTCGGCGGCACGCTGTTCCTGATGTGGCTGGGCGAGCAGATCACCGCCCGCGGCGTCGGCAATGGCATCAGCCTGATCATCTTCGCCGGCATCGTTGCCAACCTGCCGCACGCCGTGGTCGCCACGCTGGAGCTTGGCCGTACTGGCGCGCTGTCCACCGTGTTCATCATCCTGTTTCTGCTGATCGCGCTCGCCGTGATCGCCTTCGTGGTGTTCATGGAGCGCGCTCAGCGGCGCATCCCGATCCAGTATCCGAAGCGCCAGGTCGGCAACAAGATGTTCGGCGGCGAGAACACCCACCTGCCGCTGAAGCTGAACACCGCCGGCGTCATCCCGCCGATCTTCGCCTCCTCGCTGCTGCTGCTGCCGGCCACCTTCGCGGGCTTTTCCGGCGCCGGGCAGACGGATGGCTGGCTGGCCACCATCGCCAACGCGCTGGCGCATGGCCGCCCGGGCTACATGCTGCTCTATGTGGCGCTGATCATCTTCTTCGCCTTCTTCTACACGGCGGTGGTGTTCAACCCGTCCGAGACGGCGGACCAGCTCAAGAAGAACGGCGGCTTCATCCCCGGCATCCGGCCCGGCCAGTCCACCGCCGATTACCTGGACCGCGTGCTGACCCGCCTGACCGGCGTGGGCGCCATCTATCTCTGCATCGTCTGCCTGCTGCCCGAGATCCTGATCAGCCAGTATGGCGTGCCCTTCTACTTCGGCGGCACGTCGCTGCTGATCATCGTGTCGGTGACCATGGACACGGTGGCCCAGATTCAGTCTCATCTCTTCGCGCACCAGTACGAGGGGCTGATTCGCAAGTCTCGCCTCGGCGGTGGTCGCGGTGGTGCTCCCCGCGCGCGGTAAGCGCGCGGGCTTCTGCTGGATACCCTAGAGGAACACGTCGCCGATGAACCTGATCCTGCTCGGCCCGCCGGGGGCCGGCAAAGGCACGCAAGCCAAGCGCCTGGAAGACCGCTACGGGATCGCGCAGATCTCGACGGGCGACATGCTGCGGGCCGAGGTCAAGAGCGGCAGCGAGATCGGGCTGCAGGCCAAGGGGATCATGGAGCGCGGCGAGCTGATGCCGGACGCCATCATCACCGCCATGTTGGCGCTGCGGGTGGAGAAGCCCGATGCCGCCCGCGGCTTCATCCTGGACGGCTTCCCCCGCACCACGCCGCAGGCCGAGGCGCTGGACATCATGCTGCGGGACAAGGGCCTGCAGCTCGACCACGTGATCGAGCTGAAGGTCGACGACCATGCGCTGGTGGAGCGCATCGCCGGCCGCTTCACCTGCGCCAAGTGCGGCACCGGCTATCACGACAGCTTCAAGCCCACCCGCAAGGCCGGGATCTGCGACGTCTGCGGCAGCACCGAATTCGTCCGCCGCGCCGACGACAAGGCGGAGACGGTGGCCGCGCGGCTGGAAGCCTACCATCGCCAGACGGCGCCGCTGCTGCCGTATTACGGGGCGCAGGGCAAGCTGCAGGCGGTGGACGGCATGGCGGCGATGGACGATGTGGCCGTGCAGATCGAGGCGATCCTGGGCGCGCCCCGGTAAGGACGCAAGATGGACAGGCGGGGGCATGCTCCCGCCATCCGCGACAAGGCCCGGGAGATGACCTTTCCCGGGCCTTGTCGAATCCGGGCGGGCCAGCGGTTGCGGCTCGCCGTCACATTTCTTTCTCGACCCTTGACTCTTCGCGGACTGAGCGGGTACACCGCCGCCTCTTACGGACGGGGTCAACCCGGCCGCGAGGCTGTTTGCGTTCTGTCTTTGGCGGGGCGCGAACGATCACCTGGGTCCGGCGCAATCTGGCGCCGGGCAGTTGAACGAGAGCCCCTGAGGCTCCGGGAGCAGCAACGTGGCGCGCATTGCAGGCGTGAACATCCCCACCAACAAACGCGTTCTCATTTCCCTCCGCTACATTTACGGCATTGGTCCGGCGAATGCGAAGGTGATCTGCGAGCAGCTCGGCATCCCCGAGGACCGGCGCGTCAACCAGCTGACGGACGAAGAGATCGTCAAGCTGCGCGAGACGATCGACCGTGACTACCGGGTCGAGGGCGATCTGCGTCGCGAGAACGCGATGAACATCAAGCGCCTGATGGACATGGCCTGCTATCGCGGCCTGCGTCACCGCAAGGGCCTGCCGGTCCGCGGCCAGCGCACCCACACGAACGCGCGCACCCGCAAGGGCAAGGCCGTCGCGATCGCCGGCAAGAAGAAGGTGACCAAGTAACATGGCCCGTCAGCCCAGCGGCGGTCGTCCGCGCAAGAAGGAACGCAAGAACATTGCGTCCGGCGTGGCCCACGTTCTCGCCTCCTTCAACAACACCATCGTGACCATCACCGACAGCCAGGGCAACGCCATCGCCTGGTCTTCGGCCGGCAGCCAGGGCTTCAAGGGCAGCCGCAAGTCCACCCCCTACGCCGCGCAGGTCGCGGCCGAGGATGCGGGCCGCAAGGCGCGCGAGCATGGGATGGAGACGCTGGAGATCATGGTGTCCGGCCCGGGTTCGGGGCGTGAGTCGGCCCTGCGCGCTCTGCAGACGGTCGGCTTCTACGTGACGGCCATCCGCGACGTGACGCCGATCCCGCACAACGGCTGCCGCCCGCGCAAGCGGCGCCGGGTCTGAGGCACGGCGGCAAGGAGGTATCAACTTGCTTGAGCGCAACTGGCGTTCCCTGATCCGTCCCGAGAAGCTCGACGTCGAGCTGGGGGCGGAGCCGACCCGCACCGCGACCGTGGTGGCGGAGCCGCTGGAGCGCGGCTTCGGCATGACGCTCGGCAATGCGCTGCGTCGCATCCTGTTGTCGTCGCTGCAGGGTGCCGCCGTCACGGCCATCCGCATCGACGGCGCGCTGCATGAGTTCTCCAGCCTGCAGGGCGTTCGGGAGGATGTCACCGACATCGTCCTGAACATCAAGCGCTTGGCGATCCGCATGACGGGCGAGGGGCCGAAGCGCCTCCAGCTCACGGCGACCGGCCCTGGCGAGGTCACCGCCGGCCAGATCCAGACCACCGGCGACATCGAGATCGCCAATCCGGACATGGTCATCTGCACGCTCGACGACGGCGCCAAGCTGTCGATGGAGCTGACGGTGGACGTGGGCAAGGGCTACGTGCCCGCCTCCGAGAACCGTCCGGAAGACGCGCCCATCGGCCTGATCCCGGTCGATGCCATCTACTCCCCTGTCCGCCGCGTGGCGTACCAGGTGCAGCCGACCCGCGTGGGCCAGCGCACCGACTACGACAAGCTGGTGCTGACGGTGGAAACGGACGGCACGATCGCGCCGGACGATGCCATCGCGCTCGCCGCGCGCATTCTGCAGGACCAGCTCCAGCTGTTCATCAACTTCGATGAGCCGCGCGAGCGCAAGGTGGAAGAGGTGCAGGACGACCTGCCCTTCAACCGTAACCTGCTGCGCAAGGTGGACGAGCTGGAACTGTCGGTCCGCAGCGCGAACTGCCTGAAGAACGACAACATCGTCTACATCGGCGACCTGGTGCAGAAGACGGAGCAGGAGATGCTCCGCACTCCGAACTTCGGCCGCAAGTCGCTGAATGAGATCAAGGAAGTCCTCGCCTCCATGGGCCTCGGCCTCGGCATGACCGTGTCGGGCTGGCCGCCGGAGAACATCGAGGACCTCGCCAAGAAGATCGAAGAGCCGTTCTGACTTTCGGCCACTTGAAGGAATAGACCCATGCGTCACGGGGTTGCCGGCCGGAAGCTCGGCGTTACCTCTACCCACCGTATTGCGATGCTCCGCAATATGGCGACCAGCCTGATCAAGCACGAGCAGATCACCACGACTCTGCCCAAGGCGAAGGAACTGCGCCCCTACGTGGAGCGCATCATTTCCCTGGGCAAGCGCGGCGACCTGCACGCCCGCCGTCAGGCCTATGCCCAGATCCGCGACGAGAAGGTGGTGGCCAAGCTCTTCACCACCATCGCCGAGCGGTACAAGACCCGCACGGGCGGCTACACCCGCGTGCTGAAGGCCGGCGTCCGCTACGGTGACGCCGCCGACATGGCGGTGATCGAGCTGGTCGAGCGCGATGTCGGCGCCAAGGGCCTCGACAGCGGCCCTGTGGCCGATGCCGAGGCCGAGGGCCAGCAGGACGCGGCGTAAGCCGCTTCCAGCGACCGGATCAGGGGCGGATGGGCAACCATCCGCCCCTTTTTTGTTCTCCTGCGCTTGCTGCCGGCGCCGCCCCGCGCGACAGTCCCGGCCATGCGCGCAGCCCCCCCCATGCCGGACCCTCAGCCATGACCGCGGCCCTGATGGGACCGGGCGCCACCGGCATCGAGATGCCGGACCTGCCGGCCGACCTGCACGACCGCATCGCCTTTCTGGCGGCCCCCACGGACGTCGCCTGCGCAGCGCAGGCGCGGCTGGTTGCCCGGCATGGCAATGCCCCGGTGGAGCGGGCGGCGGTGATCGTGGCACTGGGCGGCGACGGCTTCATGCTGGAAACCCAGCACCGCTTTCTGGGTCGCAACCTGCCCACCTACGGCATGAACTGCGGCAGCGTCGGCTTTCTGATGAACGAGTTCCACGAGGACGACCTGCCCGCCCGCCTGCTGGCCGCGCAATCCGCCACGTTGTTCCCGCTGCGCATGCGCACGCTGGACGGCGAGGGCGTGCAGCGCGACGCGCTGGCGATCAACGAGGTGTCGCTGCTGCGCGAAACCCGGCAGGCTGCCAAGATCCGCATCCTGGTGGACGGCAAGGAGCGCCTGCCGGAGCTGATCTGCGATGGCATCCTGGTGTCCACCCCCGCCGGCAGCACGGCCTACAACCTGTCCGCCCATGGGCCCATCGTGCCGCTCGGCGCCAACCTGCTGCCGATGACACCGATCTCCGCCTTCCGCCCCCGCCGCTGGCGCGGCGCCCTGCTGCCCGGCGAGGCGGTGGTTGTGTTCGAGGTGCTGGAGCATGCCAAGCGCCCGGTCGCCGCCGTGGCCGACTACGTGGAGGTGCGCGACGTCCGCTCGGTGGAGGTGCGGGAAGACCGCGCCAGCCGCCTGACGCTGTTGTTCGACCCCGACCACGGCCTGTCCGAACGCATCATCGCCGAACAATTCACGGTCTAGAGGAACCGACCCCATGAAGCTCTACTGGTCCCCCCGGACCCGCTCGCTGCGCGTGCTCTGGATGCTGGAGGAGGCGGGCGCCGCCTATGAGCGTGAGTTGGTGGACATCGCCACCGGTGCCCAGCAGACGCCTGCGTTCCGCGCCCTGAACCCGATGGGCAAGGTGCCGGTGCTGACGCAGGGCAGCAGCGTCACCATCGCGGATTCCACCGCCATCTGCGCCTGGCTGGCCGACCGCCTGCCGGAAGCCGGCCTGGCCCCCTCGCTCAACCACACCGATCGCGGCCGCTACCTGCAATGGCTGATGTTCGCCTCCGCCACGCTGGAGCCGGCGGTGGTGGAAAAGGCGGGTGGCTGGACCGGCAACCCGACCGCCTATGGCTGGGGCGACTACGACCGCGTGATGGCGACGCTGGATGCCGGCCTCGCCGAAGGGCCATGGCTCTTGGGCGCGTCCTTCAGCGCGGCGGACGTGGTGCTGGGCTCGGCACTGCGCTGGATGTTGCAGTTCGGGCTGGTGGAGGCCACCGCCACCCGCAGCGCCTTTGTGGCCCGCTGCGAGGAGCGCCCGGCGCTGCAGCGCGCCATCGCCATCGATGCCGGGCCGGAAGAGGCTCCCGCGCCCACCGCGGGGCCGAAGCTGCCGCAGGACTGAAACAGGCGGGGGCCAGGATCGCCGGTAGTCCCTGGGCCCTGACGGCGCGCGGCGATGCCTCGCAAGAGCGGGACAGCCACGCTGCCCGGCTGGGCGGGATGAGGCAGGTCGTTCATGATGCCATGACCGGCTTCGGCCGGTTGTCCGCGAGCGCGGGAAGGACCGGGTCGCCCCTCCCTTGGCCGTTGCCGCCGCGGCAAAGAAAAACCCCGCCGAAGCGGGGTTTCCCAGGTCTCAGGCCACCCGGTCGTTCAGATGGCAGGCGCTGCGGTGCCCCGGCGCCACGGTCTTGAGCGCCGGGCGCTCCAGCTTGCAGCGGTCGAAGGCATGCGGGCAACGCGGGTGGAAATGGCAGCCGCTCGGCGGGTTGAGGGGGGAGGGGATCTCGCCCTTCACGCCGGCGAAGCTCTTCTTGCGCGCGTCGATGCGCGGCACCTCGGACAGCAGCGCCTGGGTGTAAGGGTGGTTGGCGCGGGCGAAGATCTCCTCCGACGCCGCCTCCTCCACCACCCGGCCGAGATACATGATCACCACGCGGTCGGACAGGTGCTCCACCACGCCGAGGTCATGGCTGATGAACAGGTAGGTGAGGTTGAGGTCCTGCCGCAGCTTCATGAACAGGTTCAGGATCTGCGCCTGGATGGACACGTCCAGCGCGGCCACGGATTCATCGCAGACGATGAACTCGGGCTGCACCGCCAGCGCGCGGGCGATGCCGATGCGCTGCCGCTGGCCGCCGGAGAACTGGTGCGGGTAGCGGCGCTTCAGGCTGGGGTCGAAGCCGGCGCGGCGCAGCTGCTCGTCCACGTAGCCGTCGAATTCGCGGCGGGTGGTCAGCCCGTGCACCAGCGGCGCCTCGCCCACGATGTCGGCCACCCGCAGGCGCGGGTTGAGCGAGGACATCGGGTCCTGGAAGATCATCTGCGTTTGCAGCTTGGCACGACGGCCATCGGCGCCGGTCAGCTCCGCCAGCTCCTTGCCGTGCCAGCGGATGGTGCCGTCGCTGGCCGGCATGATGCCGGCGACCATGCGGCCGAGCGTCGACTTGCCGCAGCCGGACTCGCCGACCAGGCCCACGACCTCGCCCTTGGTCACGGTGAGGTCCACGCCGTCGACCGCATGCACCGTCTCGTCCTTCACCGGCGCGCCAAGCTTGGCGAGCATCTTGCCGGCGAAGTCGAGCTTCTTGGAGAAGCGCTTGGAAACGCCCTTCAGCTCGATGATGGGGGTGCTGCTGCTCATGCGGCTTCTCCCTGGGCAGGGCTGGTGAACATCGGGTGGAAGCAGCGCACGTCGCGGCCGGGGGCCACCTCGCCGAAGGGCGGCTCCTGCTGGCAGATCTCGGTGGCGCGCGGGCAGCGGCTGCGGAAGGCGCAGCCGGGCGGCAGCGTCAGCAGGCTGGGCGTCATGCCCGGGATCTGCCGCAGCGGCTCGCCGCGCTTGTTGCGGCTGGGCACGGAGCCGATCAGGCCTGCGGTATAGGGGTGCAGCGGCATGTCGAGCACGGGCGCGACCTCGCCCTTTTCCACCACGCGGCCGGCGTACATCACCGCGATGTCGTCCGCCAGGCCCGCGACCACGGACAGGTCGTGGGTGATCCAGATCATCGCGGTGCCGGTTTCGGCGCACAGCTTCTGCACCTCGGCCAGGATCTGCGCCTGGATGGTGACGTCGAGCGCGGTGGTCGGCTCGTCGGCCACGATCAGCTCGGGGCGGTGCAGCAGCGCGATGGCGATGGCCACGCGCTGGCGCATGCCGCCGGAGAACTGGTGCGGGTAGGACTTCAGCCGCTCGTCGGGGGAGGGGATGCCGACCATGCCCAGCGTGTCGCGGGCGCGCTGGCGGGCTTCCTCCTTGGACACGCCGCTATGCGCCTGCACCGTCTCGATCATCTGCGTGTCGATGCGCAGGACCGGGTTCAGCGTCATCATCGGGTCCTGGAAGATCATGGCGATGCGGTTGCCGCGAAGCTTGCGCATCTCCTCTTCCGAAAGCTTCGCCAGGTCCTGCCCGTGGAACAGGATGGAGCCGCCGGCGATCCGCCCCGGCTCGTCCACCAGCCCCAGGATGGAGAAGCCGGTGACGGTCTTGCCGGAGCCGGACTCGCCCACCAGCCCCAGCACCTTGCCGCGCCCGACGGTGAAAGACACGTCGTCGACGGCCTTCACCACGCCGGCGCGCGTATGGAAATGCGTGCGCAGGTTGCGGACTTCGAGCGTGGGCGACCCCGCGACGGGGGCCTGCATCACAGAGGACATACGGTCGGTCACTTCTTCAGCCGCGGGTTCAGCACGTCGCGCAGGTGGTCGCCCACCAGGTTGATGGAGACGATGGTCACCAGCAGCGCGATGCCGGGGTAGAAGCTGATCCAGTACTTGCCCGACAGCATGTACTCGTAGCCGTTGGAGATCAGCAGGCCGAGCGAGGGCTCGGTGATCGGCACGCCGAGGCCGAGGAACGACAGGGTCGCCTCCAGCGCGATGGCGCGGGCGATCTGCATGGTGCCCACCACGATCAGCGGCGGCATGCAGTTGGGCAGGAGGTGGCGGAAGATGATGCGGTGCGTCGGCAGCGCCAGGCACTGCGCCGCCTCGATGTATTCGCGCCGGCGCTCCACCAGCGCGGTGCCGCGCACGGTGCGGGCGTAGTAGGCCCATTCCACGATCACCAGCGCCAGCACGACGTTGAACACGCCCTTGCCCAGAAAGGCCAGGATCATCAGCGCCGCCAGGATGCTGGGAAAGGACAGCTGCAGGTCGACGAGCCGCATGATGATGCTGTCGGTCCTGCCGCCCGCATAGGCGGCCAGCAGGCCGAGCGAGGCGCCGACCACGCAGGCGATGATGGCCGAGCCCACGCCCACCATCAGCGAGATGCGCAGGCCGTACATGATGCCGGACAGCATGTCGCGGCCCTGGTCGTCGGTGCCGAGCCAGTAGGTGAAGCCGGCGCCGCCGACGGTGCCGGGCTCCATGCGTCCGTCCATGATGTCGAGCTGGGCGAGGTCGTAGGGGTTCTGCGGGGCGATCAGCGGCGCGAACAGCGCGATCAGCACGGCGGACACGAAGACCACCAGGCCGAGGATCGCCGACTTGCTTTCGAAGAATTCCGAAACGAAGCGGCGGAACGGCGTCTCGACCTTGGGCGCCACGGGGGCGGCGGCGGCCGGCAGGCCGCCCTGGGGAAGGGAACTCGCGCTCATGTCACTTGTTCTCCAGCCGCACGCGCGGGTCGAGCGCCGAATAGGACAGGTCGACCAGCAGGTTGATGGTGATGAACATCAGCACGATGATCATCAGGTAGGCGACGATGACAGGGCGATCCAGCACGTTGATGCTGTCGATGATCAGCTTGCCCATGCCCGGCCAAGCGAAGACGCTTTCCGTCACCACGGAGAAGGCGATGGTGGAGCCAAGCTCCAGGCCCACCACGGTCACCACCGGGATCATGATGTTCTTGAAGACGTGCACCGAGATGACGCGGCGGTTGGTCAGCCCCTTGGCACGGGCGAACTTCACGTAGTCCATCAGCATCGTTTCGCGCACGCCGGCGCGCGTCAGGCGGATCACCAGGCTGATCTTGAACAGCGCCAGGTTCAGCGCCGGCATGGCCAGGTGGCGCAGCCCGTCCCAGGTCAGGAACGACCAGCGCAGGCCCATGACCTCCACCGTCTCGCCGCGGCCGGTGGACGGCAGCCAGCCGAGCTGCACCGCGAAGACCATGATCAGCATCAGGCCGACCCAGAAGGTCGGCAGCGAGAAGCCGAGGATGGAGCCGGTCATGATGCACTTGGAGAAAAAGGACTTCGGCTTCAGCCCGGCATACAGGCCAAGCGGGATGCCGATGATCAGCGCCATGATGGTGGCACCGAAGGCCAGCTCCAGCGTTGCCGGCATGCGCTGCAGGATCAGCTGCAGGGCGGGCTCGTTGAACACGAAGGAGCGGCCGAGGTCGCCGCGCAGCGCGTTGCCCAGAAAGGACAGGTACTGCATGTACAGCGGCAGATCGAGGCCCAGCGCCTTGATGGCGCGCTCGCGCTCCATCTGGTCGGCGTCGGGCGAGATCAGGATCTCGATCGGGTCGCCGATGGCATAGACGCCGACAAAGACGATGACGGACATCGCCAGCATGACGAGGGCGGCCTGCAACAGCCGCCGCATCAGGTAAAGGCTCATGGGCTCAGCGGGCTCCTGCGGCCGGGCGCACGTCCTGCGCGCGGGTCAGTTCGTCGGCGCGGGCATCGTGCACCAGCCCGGGGCGCATGGCCCAGACATTCTTCTGGATATGGATCGGCATGATGCCGACATCCTCCATCGTCAGGCGCGTCGCCTCCTGCAGCAGGGCCTCGCGCTTGCTGTCGTCCAGCTCGGTCAGCGCGGCTTCCAGCTTGGCGTCGGCCGCCGGGTTGCTGTAGCGCCCGCCGTTGGAGCCGCCCCAGCCCTTGTCGCGCGACGGCGTCGCCGTCAGCGAGCGCAGCGGCGAGGAGGCCTCGGCCGAGGCGGTGCCCCAGCCCGACAGGAAGGTGCCGAACTCGGCGCGCGAGCGGCGGGCGACGAAGGTGGTCCAGGGCTGCGCCTCGACCTGCGTCTGGATGCCGATGCGCGACCACATCTGGCCGACCGCCTGGATGATGCGGGCATCGTTCAGGTAGCGGTCGTTGGGGCCGGACAGGTTCAGGCGGAAGCCGTTGGGGTAGCCGGCCTCGGCCAGCAGCTTCTTGGCGGCGTCGATGTCGGGGCGCGCCGGCTCCAGCCCCGGCACGTAGCCGAAGGTGCCGGGGGGCAGGAACTGCGCGGTCGGCAGGGCGCTGCCTTCCATCACGCGCGCCACGATGGCGGCGCGGTCGATCGCCATGTTCAGGGCGCGGCGGACGCGCACGTCGCGCAGCGGGTTGCGCGGCAGGGGCTTGCCGTCATTGTCCTGGATAAAGGGGCTTTCGCCGTCGCGCGTCTGGTCGGTGCCCAGGAAGATGACCCGCAGCCCGTCCTTTTCGCTGATCTGCACGCGGTTCTCGCGGCGCAGCCGGGCGATGTCGTTGGTCGGCACCTGGTCGATCATGTCGACGTCGCCGGCCAGGATCGCCGCCATGCGGGCGCCGTTGTTGGTGATGATCCGGTAGGACACGCGCGACCAGGCGGGCTTGGGGCCCCAGTAGCTGTCGTTGCGCTCCAGCTCCAGCCGGTCGCCGGAGCGGAAGGACACAAAGCGGAACGGCCCGGTGCCGACCGCGAGCGTGCCGGCGTTGAAGCCTTCCGTGGTGGCGTTGGCGTGGGTTTCGCTGTCCAGCATGGACACCTGCGCCAAATCCGTCGGCAGCAGCGGATAGGGACCGTCGGTCTTCATGCGCACGGTCAGCGGGTCCACCACCTCCACGCTCTTCACCGCGCGGGTGTAGATGGCGTAGCTGGAAGGGCTGTTCGGCACGGTGGGCACGCGGCCGATGGTGAAGGCCACGTCCTCGGCGGTGAAGGCCTTGCCGTTGTGGAAGGTGACGTTGGGCCGCAGCTTGAATTCCCAGGTGTCGGGCGCGACGGGCTTCCAGCTTTCGGCCAGGCCGGGCTGCAGGCGCCCGGAGGAATCAAAGGTCGTCAGGCCGCCGAACAGCATCTCGGCGACGGCGAAGTTGGGTGACAGGGCGTGGTAATGCGGGTCGAGCGAGGTGACCTGGGCGCCGACCGCGATGGTGATGTTCTGGGCCCGCGCAGGCAAGGACAAACCGATGGCCAACGCCGAAACGGCGGCCAGACCGGCCGCCCTGTAACTCTGCTTCATCAAAAAAATCCCCCAGAGGCTGCCGCCTTCTTACCGCCACACTGTAGCAGCGGGGGGCATGTCTCGCCAGATGAAGTGGGTTTCACTGTCATCCCGTGGAAACCGTTCCGCCTCTTTTTCAGTCACATCGGCGGCAGCCTACTCCTCGGTCGCCTCCGCCACGGGCAGGATGGACGTCTCCTTGGCCGAGCCGATCGCCAGCAGCGTTTCCGTGCGCGCCACACCGGCATGGCCGCGCACCGCCTCGGCCACGAAGCGCTCCACCGCGGCGAGGTCGGGCAGGCGCAGTTTCAGCAGGTAAGTCCAGCCGCCGGTCACCCGGTGGCATTCCAGCACCGGCTCGGCACCACGCATGGCGGTGCGGAAGGCGGTCTCGTCCTTGCCGGCGCGCAGCTCCACGAACACGAAGGCCAGCATCGGGCAGCCGATGGCAGCCGGGTCCAGGTCGGCCCGCCAGCCACGAATGGTGCCGCGCTCTTCCAGCCGCTTCACGCGTTCCGCGGTAGCCGACACCGACAATCCCGCGACCTTGGCCAGTTCGGCCAGCCCGGCGGCCCCGTCCTCTTGCAAGGCCACGAGGATGTTCCGGTCAATTTCGTCCATGACAATAGGATATCCGGCGCGGGACGCGCTTCAAACAAAAAAGGCGGGGAGGTTGCCCTCCCCGCCCGCTCCGCCGGGTGGCGGAAGCCTCAGATGTAGTGCTCAGCCAGCGGCGCGAAGCCATTGAAGCCCTGGCTGGCATAGGTGGTAACGTAGGCCCCCGTCGCCAGCAGCTCCACCCGGTCGCCGGCGTCGAGCGCCAGCGGCAGGCGATAGTTAGACTTCTCGTACAGCGTGTCCGTGCTGTCGCAGGTCGGGCCGGCGATGGTCACCGGGCCGTCCTCGCCACCGTCATGCGCGGTGCGGAAGGCGTACTTGATGGCCTCGCCCTCCGTTTCCGCCAGCCCGCCGAAACGGCCGATGTCCAGGTACACCCAGCGCACCGGGTCGTCCTTTTCCTTGCGCGACACCAGCACGACCTCGGACGACAGCACGCCCGCGTCGCCGACGATGAAGCGGCCGGGCTCGACCACCATCTCCGGCAGCGCATTGCCGAAGGCCTCGGCCATGGCGCCCATGATGGCATCGCCGATCGCGTCGATCTCCGGCACCTCGGAGCGGTAGCGCACCGGGTAGCCGCCGCCGATGTTGATCATGCGGACGTTCACGCCATCGCGCTTCAGGTCGGTGAACAGCAGGCCGACCTTGGCGATCGCCGCCTCATAGGCCGCGGTGCGGGTCTGCTGGCTGCCGACGTGGAAGGAGATGCCGAAGGCGTCGAGGCCCAGCTCGCCCGCCAGCGACATCAGCTCGCGCGCCATCTCGACCTCGCAGCCGAACTTCTTGGACAGCGGCCACTCGGCGCCCACGTTGCCCACCAGGATGCGGCAATACACCTTGGCACCCGGCGCCGAGCGGGCGAGCTTGCGCAGCTCCGGCTCGGAGTCGAAGGCGAACATGCGCACGCCGGCGTCAAAGGCCGCCTTGATGGCGCTTTCCTTCTTCACCGTGTTGCCAAAGGAGATCGCCTCCGGCGCGGCGCCGGCGCGCAGGCAGGCCTGGATCTCTTCCCAGGACGCGGCGTCGAAGCAGGAGTCGAGGTCCACCAGGCGGCCGAGGATCGGCGCGGCCGGGTTGGCCTTCACGGCGTAATAGATGCGCGCCAGCGGCAGGGCCGCCTTGAGGCGGCCGTAGTTCTCCGCCACCCGGTCCACATCCACCACCAGGCAGGGGGTGGCCGGCACGGTGTCGCGCAGGAACTGAGAAACCTTGGGGGTCATCGCACACCCTTCCATTCGGAATGTGAAGGACCTCCCCCGCCCATGGCAGGATCAGCCCCAAGTTGACGAAACGGTCGAACGAACCAGCGACCAAAGAAGAGCCGGTGGGGCCTGCGCCGTCACCGGGGTTGCCAGAACGCTTGACGTCGTTGCGTAAACCTTTGGCTGGTCTTGCCTGCCGGGGGCCTAGAGGCACGTGCGTACTGCGTCTGAGGGGGCATATAAGGATGACGCCCGGATCGCGAAAGAGGTTTCTGCGGGAGTGGCCGGTGTTTTTCCGCATGTCTCCCCTGCATGGCGGAAAGTTACCTTGGGCGGCGCCGTGCCACGGGCTTCCTCCCGCGCCGAAGCGATGTTTCAGGCGAATCCGTCCGCCCGCGCTTGCTGCGGCGCGGCATGCAGCCGCAGCACCGCCTCGGCGGCCCGCGCCGCCAGCGCCGGCAGGCTGGCTTCCTCGTCCGGCCGCACCAGCCCCAGCTTGGCGCGGACAAACAGGTCGCCCCGCAGCAGCGACAGGAATTGCTCCGCGGCCAGCTCCGGATCGGCCGTGGGGGGAAGGGCGCCGCGCGCCTGGGCGGCGGCCAGCCAGGCGGCCAGCCACTGCTGCATGGCCAGCGGCCCCGCCGCGTAGAAGCTGTGCGCCAGGGCGGGAAAGCGGCCGCTTTCCGCGATCATGACCCGGTGCAGCGCCCGGACCTCGGGGCGCAGCATGAAGCGCAGCCAGTGCAGGCCCAGCTCCTCCAGCGCCTGCCGCAGCGGCCGCGGTGCCCCGGCCAGCAGCGCCTCCGCCCGCAGGCGCATGGTGGCGCAGCCATCGACCACGATGGCCTCGAACAAGGCCTCCTTGCCGGTGAAATGGGCGTAGAGCGTGGCCTTGGACACGCCGGCGGCGCGCGCCACCGCGTCCATCGCCACGGTGGCATAGCCATCGGCCATGAACAGCTCCGCCGCCGCCAGCAGGATGGCGCGGCGCTTGGGGCTCTGGTGTTCGCTCAGCAGGTCGATGGCAGCGGACATAAAGGGCGGGCATCCGGAACAGGCGGCGGGGGCAGGTTGAACTGAACGGTTCAGTCCGGTCTTGACACGCAGCATGCCCTGGCGCACTTGCTGGGGCAAGGTGCACTGGACCGTTCAGTTCACCTGAATGGCGCAGCAAGGCCCCGTGCATGAACGCACCCGTTTCTCCCTCCGCCGCGATGGAGGCCAGCCGCGCCTCGGCCACGCCGCCCCCCGCGCCGCCGCGCCGGCCCGTGCGCTGGGTGCTGCTGCGCGTGGTGCCGGTGGTGCTGCTCCTGGCCGCCGCCGTGTTCGGCACCTGGTATTGGCGCACCGGCCGCTTTCTGATCGAAACCGACGACGCCTACGTGCAGGGCGACATCAGCGTGCTCGCCGCCCGCATCTCGGCCGACGTCGCCGCCATCTCGGTGGCCGACAACCAGCCGGTCAAGGTCGGCGACCTGCTGATCGAGCTGGACCGTCGCGACCTGTCCAATGCGCGCGACCAGGCGCGGGCCACCCTGGCCGAGGCGGAGGCCGCGATCGCCACCCTGGCCACCCAGGAAACGCAGCAGCAGGCGCAGATCGACGCGGCGCAGGCGCAGATCGAGCAGGCACGCGCCGAGCAGGTGCGGGCGGCGTCCGACGCGCGGCGCACCCAGGCGCTGGTCGGCGGCGGCTATGCGTCGCGCCAATCCTCCGACCAGGTGGTGGCGGACCAGCGCAAGGCCGAGGCGGCGGTGACCGCCGCCCAGGCGCAGCTGTCCGTGCAGCAGCAGACGCGCGGCGTGCTGGCCGCGCAGCTGCGCCAGGCCGAGGCCCGCCGCGCCCAGGCCGCCGCGGCGCTGGCGCAGGCGGAAACCAACCTGTCCTACACCGCCATCCGCGCGCCGGTGGACGGCATCGCCGGCAACCGCGCGGCGCAGCTTGGCCAGCACGTGCAGCCGGGGCAGCAGCTGATCGCCGTGGCGCCGGCGCCGGAGCGGCTCTACGTGGTGGCCAACTTCAAGGAAACCCAGCTGCCCCGCATGCGCCCCGGCCAGCCGGTGGAGGTGACGGTGGATGCCATCCCCGGCGCCATGTTCCACGCGCGGGTGGACAGCTTCGCCCCCGCCACCGGCAGCCAGTTCAGCCTGCTGCCGCCGGAGAACGCCACCGGCAACTTCACCAAGATCGTGCAGCGCGTGCCGGTGAAGCTGGTGCTGGAGCAGGGCCAGGACGCCGCCGCCCTGGCGCGGCTGCGCCCCGGCCTGTCCGTGGTGGCCGAGGTCGACGCCCGCGCCGACCCGGACGCGCCGCGCGGCGTCTGGGCCGCCATCGCCAGCCTGTTCTGACGCCGTGAGCGCCACCACCACCGACCGTGCCGGCGGGCCGCCGAACCCCGCGCCCAACCCCGCCGCGGCGGCGGGCCCGGCGGCCATGACGCCGCGTGCGCGCATCGGCTTCATGGCCATGGTGTTCGGCATGTTCATGGCGATCCTGGACATCCAGATCGTTTCGGCCTCCATCTCCGAGATCCAGGCCGGCCTCGCCGCCAGCCCGGACGAGGCGAGCTGGGTGCAGACCTCCTACCTGATCGCCGAGATCGTCATGATCCCGCTGTCGGGCTTTCTGTCGCGGCTCCTGTCCACCCGCGTGCTGTTTACGGCGTCGGCCGCCGGCTTCACGGTGTTCTCGCTGTTCTGCGCGCTGTCCTCCTCGCTCGGCACCATGGTGGTGTTCCGCGCGGCTCAGGGCTTCATCGGCGGCGCGATGATCCCGACGGTCTTCGCCGCCTCCTTCATGCTGTTTCCGCCGGCCAAGCGGGCCAGCGCCACGGTGATCATCGGCCTGACCGCGACGCTGGCGCCGACCATCGGGCCGACGCTGGGCGGCTGGCTGACGGAAAGCCTGTCCTGGCACTGGCTGTTCCTGATCAACGTGCCGGTCGGCATCGTCATCGCCACCACCGTCTGGCTGACGGTGGACATCGACAAGCCCGACCGCTCGCTGCTGGCGCGCTTCGACTGGTGGGGGCTGGCGGCCATGGCGGCCTTTCTGGGCAGCCTGGAATACGTGATGGAGGAAGGCCCGCGCTGGGACTGGCTGCAGGACGAGACGGTGGCGGCCTTCGCGGCGCTGTGCCTGGTGGCGGGCGTGGTGTTCTTCTGGCGCGCCTTCACCCGGCCGGAGCCGATCGTCGACCTCGCCGCCTTTCGCGACCGCAATTTCGCGATCGGCTGCTTGTTCAGCTTCACCATGGGCATCGGCCTGTACGGCGCGGTCTACCTGATCCCGCTCTTTCTGGCGCGCGTGCGCGGCTACAACTCGCTGCAGATCGGCGAGGTGATGTTCATCACCGGGTTGTGCATGTTCTTTGCCGCCCCCGTCATCGGCCGGGCACTGGGCAAGCTGGACCCGCGGCTGATCCTGGCCTGCGGATTGTCGCTGTTCTTTCTGTCGCTGTGGCTGACGGCGCGGCTGACCACGCAAAGCGGCTTCGCCGAGATGGCCTTTCCGCTCGGCCTGCGCGGCGTGGCGATGATGATGTGCATCGCCCCCGTTAACCAGATTGCGCTCGGCACCATCGCGCCGGAGCGGCTGAAGAACGCGTCCGGCCTGTACAACCTGATGCGCAACCTGGGCGGCGCCGTCGGCCTCGCGGTGATCAACACGCTGGTCAAGGACCGCTCCTTTCTGCACCGCGTGCACCTGGGCGAATCGCTGAACTGGGCACGGCCCGAGGCGCTGCGCTACCGCGACACCCTGTCGCAGCTGATGGCCGGCGGGCTGGGCGAGGCTCAGGCGCAGATCGCCGCGCTGGCGCGCATGAAGACCATGGTGACCCAGCAGGCGCTGGTGCTGGCCTACAACGACACGCTGCTGGTCATGGCGGCCTGCTTCCTGATCTCGCTGCCCCTGGTGCCGCTGCTGCGGCGGCCGCGTGGGGGCGGGGGCGGGGCGCATTAGGCATCCAGGTCCGGGGGGAGAATGAATTCTCCCCCCGGACCTGCCTCACGCCGCGTCGCCATTTCGTCACGCCACCGTCAGCGCCACGCAACACGGCGCCAGTAACAGCCCGGCCACAGGCAACCGGGACACCGCCCCACCATGCGTCGCATTCTGCTGGCCGCCACGGCCCTCTCGTTCATCGCCCTCGCCGCCTCGGCCCAGGAGGAGCGCCGCTTCGAGGCGCGGCTCGCCGGCCACGCCATCCTGCCGGCGCTGACTCTGACGTTGCCGCCCGCCGACGCGCCGCGCGACGCGCTGCTGGCCGGCAAGTTCACCGGCGCCGACGCGCAGCGCGCCGACCGCGCCGGCAGCCTGCCCGGCACCACCGGCCCGGCCCCGGGCGGCCGCCCCACCGGCCTGTCGCTGCCCTTCATCGGCCAGGCGGTGCAGGGCTTTTCCGGCATCAAGCCCGTGCAGGGCGAGCCCGGCGCCTTCTGGGTGCTGACGGACAACGGCTTCGGCAACAAGCGCAACAGCGGCGACGCGCTGCTGATGGTCCACAAGCTGCGCCCCGACTTCAGCCAGGGCGGCGTCGCCGTGGAACGGACCATCTTCCTGTCCGACCCCGACCGCCGCGTGCCCTTCCGCATCGTCAACGAAGGCACGGACGCCCGCTACCTCACGGGCGGTGACTTCGACCCGGAAAGCATCCAGCCCATGGCCGACGGCAGCGGCTTCTGGATCGGCGAGGAATTCGGTCCCTTTCTGTTCAACGTCGATGCCGAGGGCCGGGTCCGCCGCGTGGTGCAGACGGTGCTGGACGGCCAGGTGCTGCGCTCGCCCGACCACCCGGCCGTGAGCGTGGGCGCCACCCCCACCGCCGGCGCCGACTTCCGCTCGCGCCGCTCGGGCGGCTACGAGGGCATGGCCATGCTGCCGGACGGCAGCCGCCTGTGGGCGCTGCTGGAAAAGCCGCTCTACACGGCTGGCAGCGACCGGGCGGAAGGCGACTTTCTGCGCCTGCTGGAACTCGACACCGCCAAGGGCGAGTGGACCGGCCGCACCCTGAAGATGCGGCTGGCCGAGGGCGCCGTCTCCATCGGTGACTTCAACATGATCGACGACCGCCGCGCCCTGGTGATCGAGCGCGACGACGGCGAGGGCGATGCCTCGCTCGCCTGCGCGGCCGGCGCCAACCCGCCCGGCTGCTTTCCCACCCCCGCGCGGGTCAAGCGCGTGTCGCTGATCGACCTCGGCGCCGTGGATGCCGAGGGCTTCGTGCGCAAGCTCGGCTTCATCGACCTGCTGGATATCCGCGACCCCGACAAGCTGGCCCGCACGCGCGGCGACCGCGCGGCCGGCGCGCCGGACGACCGCCTGGGCTTCCCCTTTCTGACCATCGAGAACGTGGCGATGGTGGACGCGGACACCATCATCGTCGGCAACGACAACAACCTGCCCTTCAGCGCCGGCCGCCATCTGACGCGGGCCGACGACAACGAGATGGTGCTGTTGCGCGTGCCGGAACTGCTGCGCGCGCGCTGAAGCCCGGGACACCAGGCCGGGGGATGAATCCCCCGGCCCCCCATCTTTTTTCTGTGCGGTTCCGGTGCGGGCGGAACGGTCGCGCCAGCAACGAACATCAATATTGACGTGGCAGCGGTGGCGCCGTCCTCGCCCCTGGCGCGCGAAGCCAAAGCAAAACAGGAACAGGCTGGAAGGCCGGGGGAATCCATTCCCCCGGCCTTCCTCTTGCGGCCCAGGCCCCGCCCGCCTACCCCTGGCGCGGGGCCGTGGCGATTCGCGGCCCATGTCGCCCTGGCCGGAGAGTTCCCGCATGATCTATCGCGACGCCACCGCCGCCGACCTGCCGGCCATGGTCGCGATCTACGCCCACCACGTGCTGACCGGCACCGGCACCTTCGAGGAGGTGCCGCCGGACGCCGCCGAGATGGCCGCCCGCATGTCCCGCGTGCAGGGCCAGGGCTGGGGCTGGCTGGTGGCCGAGGATGAGGGCGAGGTGAAGGGCTACGGCTACTACGCCCAGATCCGCGACCGCTCCGCCTATCGCTGCTCGGCCGAGGATTCCATCTATGTGCGCGACGACGTGCGCGGGCAGGGGGTCGGCAAGGGGCTGGTGGCGGCTCTGCTGCAGCATGCCGAGGGCACGGGCTTCCGCCAGATGTTCGCGGTGATCGGTGATTCCGAGAATGTCGGCTCGATCGGCCTGCACCTGTCGCTCGGCTTCCGCCAGGTGGGCGTGCTGCGCGCGGCGGGGGTGAAGTTCGGCCGCTGGCTGGACGTGGTCTACATGCAGCGCGCCATCGGCGTGGGGGACCGCGCGCCGGCCTGACGGCCGCGGTTGCCAGGGGGGTGGGGTGACGTGCCACTCTCCTCCGCATCCCGGCCCGCGCAAGGAGGCCGGCCAGCAGGGGAAAGTCACCGATGATCCAGACCCAGACCGCCGGTCGCCGCGGCATGCTCGGCGTCTCGGCCGCCGCCGTGCTGGCCATGTCCGGCCCCGCCGCCGCGCAGCAGGCGAGCCGCGACTATGGCCCCGGCGCCCCGCCCGCCCGCTACCCGGATGCCGATATCGTGGCGCTCGACCCCAAGCGCTTCACCGCCCGCCTCGGCAACGGCGGCATCCGCCGGCTGCACACCGGCATGGGCTGGGCGGAAGGCCCCGCCTGGCACGCCACCGGCCGCTTCCTGATCTGGTCCGACATTCCCAACGACGAATGCCTGCGCCTGACGGAAGAGGATCGCCACGTGTCCCGCCGCTTTCGCGCGCCGTCGGGCTATTCCAACGGCAACACCTTTGACCGCGAAGGCCGGCAGGTCAGCTGCCGCCACTTCCAGCGGGACGTGGTGCGCTACGAGCCGGACGGCAGCCTCACCATCCTGGCCGCGCGCGGCCCCGACGGGCCCTTCAACGCGCCCAACGACGTGGTGGTCCACCCCGCCGACGGCGCCATCTGGTTCACCGACCCCGGCTACGGCGCGCTGATGAACTACGAAGGCAACCGGGTGCCCGAGGCCGCCAGCTCGCCCCGCCCCTTCATCAAGGAGGCGGTCTACCGCATCGATGCCGGCGGGCAGCTGACCAAAGTGGCGGACCAGCCCTTCAAGCCCAACGGCCTGTGCTTCAGCCCCGACTACCGCACTCTCTACGTCGCCGACACCGGCATGTCCCACTACCCCGAGGCCGCCAGCATCATCTGGGCCTACGACGTCGATGGCGGCCGCCTGAGCAACCCCCGCACCTTCTGTTCCATGGAGATGGACGGCAAGACCGGCATGGGCGACGGCATCCGCTGCGACGAGGCCGGCAACCTCTGGGTCGCCGCCGGCTGGGTGGGGGAGGGCTACGACGGCGTGCACGTCTTCGCCCCCGACGGCACCCGCATCGGCCAGATCAAGCTGCCCGAGATCTGCGCCAACATCTGCTTCGGCGGCACGCGGCGGAACCAGTTGTTCATGTGCGCCAGCCAGTCGCTTTACGTGCTGCCGGTGGAGACAAAGGGCGCGCATTTCTGCTGAGGGGGGGGGAAGGTCGGGGGAAGGAATTCCCCCGAACCCCCATCTTTTTTCTGTCAGTTGGCGCTGTGTCGGCTGGGCGGGATTTGATAAAAATTGACTCGCGCGCCGAACACTTCGGCGGTGGAGGTGCCAGCGCACCCCCGAAACGGCCGCCCTGGTAAAACAGATCAAAGAAAAGATGGGGGTCTGGGGGAATTCTCTCCCCCAGCCTTCACTCCGCCCTGAACCGCGCCACCGTCACGCTGTCGCCCTGCAACGCCGCCGCCACGGCTGCGCGCCCCGCCTCGGTGGCCGTCACCGCCACCACCTCCCGGAACTCCAGCCCCTCTCGCATCCGCGCCAGGAACAGCCGGTCCAGTGCGATGGAGACGGGGTTGCGCGGCTGGCAGCAGGCGCAGCCGATGGGGTGGGGGGTCGCGACCGGCGTGGCGTAGCGTTCCACCCGCGCCGTGCCGGCGGGCAGGGGGGCGCCATCCTCCGCCAGCACCACGGCGCCGGGCGGGGCCTCGGTGGCGGCATCCAGCAGGCGGACGGGGGTGCGGGCATCGAGCGACCAAGTCATGGCGCTAGACATAAGGAACTCTTTATGTCATCCGCAAGCCCATGGAGCCCCTGCTCACCCAATTGCGCGCCAGCGCCGAGCCGACCCGCCTGCGGTTGCTGGCACTCTGCGCGCGCGGCGCCTTCTGCGTCAGCGAGTTCTGCGCCATCCTCGGCCAGTCGCAGCCGCGCCTGTCGCGCCACCTGAAGCTGCTGGTCGAGGCCGGGCTGCTGGAGCGGTTGCCGGAAGGCGCCAACGCCTATTTCCAGCTGGCCGACGAGGCCGGGCTGGCCCGCGCCCTGCTGGCCCGCCTGCCGGAGGACGATGCCACCATCGCCGCCGACCGCCGCGCGGCTGCGCGCATCGCCGCCGAGCGGGCGCGGGTGGCGAGCGAGAGCTTCCGCGCGCATGGCGCGGATTGGGACGAGATGCGCGCGCTGGGCCTGCCGGCGCCGGCGATCGAGGCGGCGCTGGTCAGGCTGATGCCGAAGCGCGTGGCGCGGGCGGTGGATATCGGCACCGGCACCGGCAAGCTGTTGGACGTGCTGGCGCCGCGCGCCGACGCCGTGCTGGGCTTGGACGCCAGCCGCGAGATGCTGGCGCTGGCCCGCGCGCGGCTGGCCGAGCGCAACCTGGCGAATGCCAGTGTGCGGCTGGCCGACATGTACCGCCTGCCGCTGCCGGATGCGGGCTTCGACCTCGCCACCTTGCAGATGGTTCTGCACTACGCCGACGACCCGGTGGCGGCGCTGGCCGAGGCCGCGCGGGTGCTGAAGCCCGATGGCCTGCTGGTGGTGATCGACCTCGCGCCGCATGAGCGCGGCGACCTGCTGCGCGGCCTGGCGCATCGCTGGCCGGGCTTCGACGACGCTGCCATCGCCGGCTGGATGGGCGAGGCCGGCTGCGCGCCTTTGCCGCCGGTTGAGGTGGCGGGGCCGCTGGCCGTGCGGCTGTGGCCGGCCCGGCGGATGGCCGCCGCCGCCGCGATGCTTCCCGAAACGACCCTGCAGTTCTAACGAAAGTTTCTGATCATGGCTCGTCCGCACCTGCTCGATGCCCTGCGCGACCGCGTGTTGCTGTGCGATGGCGGCATGGGCTCGCGCGTCCAGGCGCTGACGCTGGAAATCGAGAAGGATTTCTGGGGCAAGGAGAACTGCACCGAGGTGCTGAACCTGTCCCGCCCCGAGCTGGTCCGCGAGATCCACCGTGGGTACTACGAGGCCGGGTCGGACATGGTGCTGACCAATTCCTTCGGCGGCTCGCCGATCACGCTGGAAGAGTTCGAGCTGGGCAGCCGAGCCTTCGAGATCAACAAGCTGTCCGTCGAGCTGGCGCGTGAGGCGGCCGAGAGCTTTGCCGACGGCCGCGACCGCTGGGTGATCGGCGACATCGGCCCCGGCACCAAGCTGCCGACGCTGGGCCATATCGACTACGACACCCTGGAAGCCGCGCTGGTGGTGCAGTGCGAGGGGCTGATCGCCGGCGGCGCCGACGCGCTGCTGACGGAAACCAACCAGGACACGCTGTTCATCAAGGCGGCCGTCAACGCCGCCAAGATCGCGAAGTCGCGCGCCAACAGCGACATCCCGATCTTCGTGCAGGTGACGGTGGAAACCACCGGGACGCTGCTGGTCGGCAGCGACATCGCCGCCGCGGCCACCGCCATCCATGCGCTGGACGTGCCGCTGATCGGGTTGAACTGCGCCACCGGCCCGCAGGAGATGGCCGAGCACGTGCGCTGGCTGTCGCAGAACTGGCCGGGCTTGCTGTCCTGCCAGCCCAATGCCGGCCTGCCGGAGCTGGTGGACGGCAAGACGCACTACCCGCTCGGCGCCGAGGAGATGGCCTCCTGGATGCAGCGCTTCGTCGAGGAAGACGGGCTGAACCTGATCGGCGGCTGCTGCGGCACGTCCATCCCGCATATCCAGGGGCTGGATGCGATGCTGCGCCGGATCTCCGGCAACAAGGCGCGGCCGGCGCCGGCGCAGCGGTCGCACCACTGGGTGCCCTCGGTCGCCAGCCTGTATGGCCAGACGTCGCTGCGGCAGGAGAACAGCTACTTCTCCATCGGCGAGCGCTGCAACGCCAACGGCTCCAAGCTGTGGCGCGAGCGGCAGGCGGAACATGATTGGGACGCTTGCGTCTCGATCGGCCGCGAGCAGGTGGGGGAGGGCTCCAACTCGCTCGACATCTGCACGGCCTTCGTGGGCCGCGACGAGATGGCCGAGATGAACGAGGTGGTCCGCCGCTTCACCGGCTCGGTCAACGCGCCGCTGGTGATCGACAGCACCGAGACGCCGGTGATCGAGGCGGCGCTGAAGCTGCATGGCGGCAAGCCGATCATCAATTCCATCAACTTCGAGGACGGCGAGGCCGCTGCGGCGGACCGGCTGAAACTCGCGAAAAAGTTCGGCGCCGCCGTGATCGCGCTCACCATCGACGAGGTGGGCATGGCCAAGACGCCGGAGGACAAGCTGCGCATCGCCGAGCGGCTGGTGGACTTCGCCTGCAACCAGCACGGCCTGCCGCAAAGCGACCTCTTGATCGACCCGCTGACCTTCACCATCGCGACGGGCAACGAGGACGACCGCAAGCTGGGCGAATGGACGCTGGAGGGCATCCGGCTGATCCGGGAGAAGTTCCCGGACATCCAGATCATCCTCGGCCTGTCCAACATCTCCTTCGGCCTGAACCCGGCCTCGCGCCACGTGCTGAACAGCGTGTTCCTGGACTACGCGGTGAAGGCGGGCATGACCGGCGCCATCGTGCATGTGTCCAAGATCAAGCCGCTGCACTCCATCCCGGCCGAGGAGGTGAAGGTCGCCGAGGACCTGATCTTCGACCGCCGCAGCGAGGGCTACGACCCGCTGCAGAAGCTGCTGGAGATGTTCGCCGGCCGCAAGGCGGCGGATTCCGCCAAGAAGGTGAAGGCCGAGACGGTCGAGGGCCGCCTCAAGGACCGCATCGTCGACGGCGACCGCAAGGGGCTGGACGAGGAGCTGGCCGATGCCATGGCCCAGGGTCTCAAGCCGCTCGACATCATCAACGGCATCCTGCTGGAAGGCATGAAGGTCGTCGGCGAGCTGTTCGGCGCCGGCAAGATGCAGCTGCCCTTCGTGCTGCAATCGGCCGAGACGATGAAGGCCGCCGTGGCCTATCTCGAGCCGCACATGGAGAAGATCGAGGGCCAGGAGAAGGGCACCATCGTGCTGGCCACCGTGCGCGGCGACGTGCACGACATCGGCAAGAACCTGGTCGACATCATCCTCACCAACAACGGCTACAAGGTCGTCAACCTCGGCATCAAGGTACCGCTGGCCGACATGATGGTGGCGGTGAAGGAACACAAGGCGCATGCCATCGGCATGTCGGGGCTGCTCGTCAAATCGACTGTCGTGATGAAGGAGAATCTCGAGGAGATGTCCCGCCAGGGGCTGGAGGTTCCCGTGCTGCTGGGCGGCGCCGCGCTGACGCGCAACTTCGTCGAGGACGACTGCGTCAACGCCTACAGCTCCGGCCGCGTGGCTTATGCGCGCGATGCCTTCGACGGCCTGCACCTGATGGACCGCGTCATGGGCAGCGACTTCGACGGCTATCTCGGCACCGTGCAGCAGAAGCGCGCCGGCAAGTCCAAGAACAGCACCCGCGTGCTGGGCACCGCCGACCCGCGCGGCTTCGCGCCGGTCGATGTCAACTACGCGCAAAGTCGCCGCCGGCGCCTGACGGCGAACGAGCCGGTGCCTGTGCCCCCCTTCTGGGGCAGCCGCGTCATCACCAGCGACCCCAAGGCCGTGGTGCCCTTTCTGAACGAGCGCAGCCTGTACCAGTTCCAGTGGGGCTTCCGGAAGCAGGGCCGCAGCCTGGAGGAGTTCATCGCCTGGGCCAAGCAGGAGCTGCGCCCCGTGCTGCGCCGCATGCTGGCGCTGTCCGAGCAGGACAACATCCTCAAGCCGCAGGCCATCTACGGCTATTGGAAATGCGCCGGCCAGGGCAACGACGTGATCCTGTTCGAGGAGGACGGCGTGACGGAGGCCGCGCGCTTCACCCTGCCGCGCCAGCCCAAGGAGGACGGCGATTGCATCGCCGACTTCGTGCGCGACATCGACGACGGGCCGGAGCATCGCGACGTCATCGGCCTGCAGGTGGTCACCGTCGGCCAGAAGGCCAGCGACCTGGCGCGCGAATGGTTCGAGGGCAACCGCTACCAGGACTACCTCTACCTGCACGGTCTCTCGGTCGAGATGGCGGAGGCGATGGCCGAATACGTCCACAAGCGCATCCGCGCCGAGCTGGGCTATGCCGGCGAGGACGACCGCGACATGGAGAAGATGCTGTCCCAGGGCTATCGCGGCGGCCGCTACTCCTTCGGCTACCCCGCCTGCCCGCGGCTGGAAGACCAGGAGCCCTTGCTGAAGCTGCTGGATTCCGACCGCGTCGGTGTCTCGATCAGCGATGAATGGCAGTTGCATCCGGAGCAGTCGACCAGCGCCATCGTGCTGCATCACCCGCGCGCCAAGTACTTTTCCGTCTGAGCGGGCCACCTCCGGCCTTCGGGGGGGGGGCGCTGCCCCCTCAATCCTTTCCGCGCTCCCCTCCCTCGGTGCGGTGCTGACGGGCGGGGATTTCCCCGAAATCGATGGCCTGGGAAGCAGTGGCTGCTTTCGCCGGCGTCGCCGCAACAAACAGCGGGTCCGGGGGGCGAGGCCCTGGCGGGGAGAGTTTGAAAGGGGCGGCGCCCCTTTCAGGAGGCAGATGCGCCGCCCGCGCCGTAGCCTCGGCTGCACTTGCATGGCGCGGCGCCACCTTCACGGCAGCGCCGCAAGATGATGCGCAGGCCTGGGTCCGTTTGCCAAACTTGCAGCAAAAAAGCCGATCTTTCGGAAAAATGCGGTGCGTGCTCTTCTCTTTCTTCATGGTCGCGCGCTAGAAGGCGCCCCACGCGGAATTGGAGCGGCGCAGGTGGTACCGGATCGGGCATTGAGGTTGGCGGCGGGCAGCGTGGGCATTGCCTTCGCGGTGCTGGGGTTGAAGTCGGCCGCCTGGTGGCTGACCGGCAGCGTCGCGCTGCTGGCCGATGCCCTGGAATCCGTGGTCAATGTCGCTGCCGCCGTCGCGGCCCTGCTGGCGGTGCGCCTGTCGGCCGAGCCGCCGGACGCCAACCACCCCTACGGCCACGCCAAGGCGGAATACTTCTCGGCGGTGCTGGAAGGCGCGCTGATCATCGTCGCCGCCCTGCTCATCCTGAAGGAGGCCTGGGGCGCCTGGCTGATGCCCCAGGCGCCGGACGTGCCCTGGATCGGCCTGGCCATCTCGGTGGTCGCCACGGCCATCAATACCGTCTGGGCGCTGAAGCTGCGCCGCGAAGGGCGGTTGCTGCGCTCGCCGGCGTTGCTGGCCGATGCGCGGCACCTGTTCTCGGATGTCGTGACCTCGGCCGGCGTGGTGGTCGGCGTCGGCATCGTGGCGCTGACGGGGCTGCTGTGGTTCGACCCGCTGCTGGCCGCGCTGACGGCGGTGAACATCCTGTTTTCCGGCTGGCAGCTGCTGCGTGAAAGCGTCGGTGGCCTGATGGACGAGGCGGTGGAACCCGCGCTGCTGGCGCGCATCCGGGCGCTGATGGGACAGGAGGCGGAAGGCGCGCTGGAGATGCACGACCTGCGCACCCGCCATTCCGGCCGCACCACCTTCGTGGAATTCCACCTGGTGGTGCCGGGGGACATGGCGGTGCGGGAATCGCACGAGATCTGCGACCGGATCGAGGCGGCGCTGAAGGATGAACTCGGGGCCGCCGTCATCACCATCCATGTGGAGCCGGAAGCCAAGGCCAAGCACCAGGGCGTGCTGGTGCTGTGACCGTCCGGGCCGCCGCGCGGCCGGAACACAGCCCCTGGCTACGCGGCGCCGCGCTGGCCGCCGCGCTGGCGCTGCACGCGGCGGTGCTGCTGGCGCTGCTGTGGCGGGCCGAGCCAGGGCTGCCGCCGCCGCCGCCGCTCTACGGCGTGCCGCTGGTCTTCGCGGGCGTCGCGGGGCCGGACGAACAGGGGGCCGGTGCCGCGCCGCCCCCCACGGCCCCCGGGCCGGCGGAGCCCGCGCCGCCGCCGGACATCCCGTCCCCCGAGCCCGCGTCCTCCGAGCCCGCGCCGCCAGCCCCGGCCGCCGGGCCATCCCTGCCTCAAGCTGCCCCGCCGGACGCGCCGGCCCCTGTCGCCCCGCCGCCACCCCGCCCCCAGGCACTGCCCTTGCCGCCCCCCCCGGCACCCGCCGCACCGCCGCCGCCGCCGGAGGCCGCGCCCGGTCCCATCCGCCTCGGCGCCGGCTTGGCGCTGGCCGAGGCGCCGCCCGGTCCCGACCGCAGTGCCGCCCGCCCGCGTGAGATCGGCTGCAACGACGCCACCGAATACCCCGCAGCACTGTCCCAGGCCGGCATCGGCGGCGACGTGCTGCTGCGCCTGCGCCTGACCGACAAGGGCCGGGTGATCGAGGCGCGCGTGGTGCAGTCCAGCGGCCATGCCGAGCTGGATGCCGCCGCGCAACGCGGCGTCCGCCGCTGCCGCTTCGAGCCTGCGGTGCGCGACGGCGTGCCGGTCTGGAGTTCGCGCGACTGGCGGACCACCTTCAGGCCCACGGCCGGCTAGCCGCACCCTTCCAGGAGCCCACCCCCCATGGTCCGACTCGACATCATCACCACCCGCGGCGGCGACGGCGGCCAGACCTCGCTGGGCGACGGCACCCGCGTGAGCAAGGACACCCTGCGGATCGAGGCGATCGGCGCGGTGGACGAATGCAACGCCACCCTCGGCCTGCTGCGCCTGCACACAGCGGGGGAGGAGGACGCGATGCTGGCCCGCATCCAGAACGACCTGTTCGACCTCGGCGCCGACCTTTGCGTGCCGGGCGAGGAGGGCGAGCGCCTGCGCATGGCCGACACCCAGTGCGCCCGGCTGGAGGCCGAGGTGGCGGCGATGAACGCGGCGCTGCCGCCGCTGCGTTCCTTTGTGCTGCCCGGCGGCACCGCCGCCGCGGCCCACGCCCACCTGGCCCGCACCAGCGCCCGACGCGCCGAGCGCGTGGCGGTGGCGCTGGCGGCGGCCGAGGCGGTGAACCCGGTGGCGCTGCGCTACCTCAACCGGCTGTCGGACCACCTGTTCGTGCTGTCACGCCGGTTGAACGCGGGGGCGGACGTGCTTTGGGTGCCGGGGGCGTCGCGGGGGTGAGCAAGGTCGGGGGAATGCATTTCCCGACCTTGCCCCGTACTCAAAAGATCCAGGAAAACGCCGCCATCCCGAACAGGCAGATCGCCACCAGCACGCCTGTCGCGAACAGGCAGCCGGCGATGGTCAGCCCCACGCCCCAGCCGGTGACGCGGCTGTCCTGCTCCACCACGCCCAGCGACATGATGATGGTGCCAAAGGCCGGCGGGCCGTTGGTGCCGGGGCCGGGCAGGATCAGCATCAGCGCGGAATAGGCGGTCAGCCAGCCCACCAGCATCTCGCCGGCGCGGCTGGTGAACCAGCCGGGGCGTGGGCGCAGCAGGCGTTCCACGCGCTTCAGCGGGCCGGAGGTCACGGAGGCGAGCCGCAGCAGGTCCGCCCGCCGCACCGTTTGCCGCGCCATGAAGCCCGGCAGGCGCGGCGTGCGGAAGCCCAGCCCCATCTGGATGCCCAGCAGCAGCATCGGCACGCCGAACACGCTGGCCATGCCCGGCAGCATGCCCGGCAGGCACAGGAGCAGGATCAGCAGCCCGAAGGCGCGCTCGCCAAAGGCTTCCGCCATGTCGCCCAGCGTGATCCGCTCGCCCGGGAAGCTGGCGGCGACCTCGGCGACGATGCGCGAGATCGGCGCGGCTGCCCCGCCTTCCGCCCCTGCAGGGGCAAGGCCGGCGGCGGACAGGGGCGAGGTCTGATGGGGCATCGTTGCTCCTGTTGCGCGCAAGGACCGGAAAGCGGCCGCGAGGGAGATAAGGCCTTCATCGGCCAAAATGAACCATCTGTCATGTTTTGCGACATGGCTCGCCACCCCCATCTGATCCGGCAGCCGGATGGGAGCGGGACATGCAAGCGGTGGACTTGGCGCTGTGCCTGGCGGTGGATGTGTCGGCCAGCGTCGATTTCGACGAATTCGGGCTGATGATCGGCGGCCTCGCCAACAGCTTCCGGCAGGAGCGGATCCGGCAGGCGGCGACCGGCGGGCCGCGCGGCGCCATCGCCGTGTCGCTGCTATTCTGGTCGGCGCAACAGGAACTGGCGGTGCCCTGGACCCGCGTGGCCGACGCCGCCGGCGCCGCCGCCCTGGCGGATGCCATCGACAACGCGCCGCGCCTGCCGCCGGCGGGCGCCACCGCGCTCGGCCCCGGCATGGCCGCCGGCCTCGGACTGCTGGGGCGGCTGGACGCGCAAGCCACGCGGCTGGTGCTGGACGTGTCGGGCGACGGCCGGCACAACCTCGGCCGCCCGCCGGGGCCGGTGCGCGACATCGGCGTGGCGGCCGGCGTGTCCATCAACGGCTTGGCGGTGCTGAACGAGGAGCCGGACCTCCTGGAACATTACGAGGCCGAGGTGATCGGCGGCCCCGGCGCCTTTGCCATGAGCTGCGCCGACTATGCCGACTTCGCGGATGCCATGGCCCGCAAGCTGTTTCGCGAGATCCGCGGCACGCTGGTGGCGTGATGCGAGCCGTTCGCAATTCGCTGGACCCTGGCCGGCGCCACGGCTAAGCCCGGACCATGTCGCCACCACCCGTCACCCTTGCCGAGATCCGCGAAGCCAGTGCCGGGCGCCTGGCCGCCGCCTTTGCCGGGCCGCCGGCGGAAGCCGCCCGCTGGATCGCCGCCGCCGCCCGCGCCGGCCATGCCGAGGCGGCGTTGCTGTTCGGCCAGATCCTGGCCGACGGGCGCGGCGTGGCGCGCGACCGCGCCGCCGCGCTGGGCTGGTTCCGCGTTGCCCACGCGGCGGGGGATGTGCGCGGCACCACCATGCTGGGCCGCTGCCACGAGCTGGGCTGGGGTGTTGCCACCGACTTCCCGGCCGCCGCGGCGCTGTACGCCCAGGCCGCCGCGCGCGGCCACGACTGGGCGCAATACAACCTCGCCACGCTGCATGTCCGCGGCGCCGGCGTGCCGCGGGACCGTGCCCGCGCGGTGGCGTTGTTCCGCGCCGCCGCCGCGCAGGGCCACGCCAAGTCGCTGACGGTGCTGGCGCGCTTTCTGGAAGAAGGCTGGGACGACGCCCCGCGCGACCCCGCCAGCGCCCGCAGGCTTTACGCCGCTGCCGCCGAGGCCGGCGATTGCCGCGCGCAATACAGCCTCGGCACCCTGCTGGTGGAGGATGGGCGCCTGCCGGAAGCCCTGGCCTGGTTCCGCCGCGCGGCGGATGGCGGGCCGCCGGATGTGCGCCGGGCCATGGCAGCACGGCTGGCGGCGCGGCCGGAAGCGGCGTTGCGCGACTTCGCGGCGGCGCTGGCGCCCTGAACCACTGTTCCGGCGGGGGCGGCCCGCTTCACACCATGCCGGCCTTCTCGCATTCCGCCGGCGGCGTCGCTTCCCGCGCCACGTTCAGCAGCAGGCGCCGCAGCCAGGCATGGCCCTGGTCCGCCTCGAAGCGGCGGTGGAACACCAGCGACAACCGGGTGTGGCGGGTGGCCACGGGGCAGGGCTGCAGCGCCAGCCCGTGCGCGGCGGCCATCTGCCGCGCCAGGCGGGCGGACAGGGCCATCACCATGTCGGTTTCCCGCAGGATGGGGGGCACGGCGGCGAGGTGCGCCACCACGGCGCCCAGGCGGCGGGGGTGCCCGGCTTCGCGCATCGGCCCGTCCAGCGCGCCTTCGCGCGACCCGTTGGGGGAATGCAGCAGGTGGGGAAAGGCGGCGAAGCCTTCCACCGTCATGGGCCCCCCGGCCAGCGGATGCCCGGCCCGCATCATCACCAGAAAGGCCTCGGGCAGCAGGCGCAGGCGGGTGAACAGCGCCGGCGGTTCCGCCAGCATGCCGATGACCAGCTGCGCCTCGCCCTGTTCCAGAAGGGCCAGGGCATTGGTGCGGTCGGCATGCTGGATGGCCAGCAGCACCCCCGGCGCGTCCCGCCCCAGGTGTGCCAGCAGGGGCGGCGCCAGCACGGCCTCGGCGTATTCCGAAAGCCCCAGGCTGAACACGCGGTCCGAGGTGGCGGGGGCGAAGGGCGCGTGCGCGGCCAGCGTTTCGCGCAGCCGGTCCAGCACCTCGGCCACCGGCTGGGCCAGGGACAAGGCCAGCTCGGTCGGCTCCACGCCGCCGGGGCGGCGCAGGAACAGCTCGTCGCCCAGCGCCTGGCGCAAGCGGGTCAGCGCATTGGACACGGCGGGCTGCGACAGGTGCAGCTGCTGCGCCGCACGCGTCACGTGCCGCTCGCGCGCCACCGCGTCGAAAACCCGCAGGAGATTGAGGTCGAGGCTGGACAGGTCGGCCATTGATGCCGGTGATGATGGCCGTTCCGGCGCGGCGTTGGAAGCGCGCACGGGTTTGGCCGTGCCTGGGCCGGCGGCGACCGTTCGGCCAAGCACCCCGCCCGGCGCTGGGCCGATGCTGCGCCGCTTGTGCCGCGCGGCGGCATGGCGCCGCTGTTGCCGGCTCCGCGCTGATGCGGTGCGCCGATACGCCCCCGGGCCGGAGGGGTGGGGAACTGGGCGGGGGGCATGCCCGCCGTCCGGGCGTTTGCCGAATTCAGCCATGCCTGGGCCATGCCCGCCCGCCGCGCTATCCTGGCCCCGCGCCGCAAGGGATGCCGCCCCGCATGACCAAACCCGCCGATCCGCTGCTGCTGCTGGAAACGGCGATCGCCGCCGACATCCACAACGGTGCCTTGCCGTCCGGCAGCTGGCTGAAGCAGATCGTGCTGCAAAAGCGCTATGGCTGCAGCCGCGGCGACGTGCGGCGGGCGCTGGACCGGCTGGCGGCGCAGCGGCTGGTGGTGCAGCTGCCCAATTGCGGCTACCGCGTGCACGGGCTGGACACCGCGCGGCTGGACGAGCTGCGGCAGGTGCGCCGCATCCTGGAAGGCGCCGCCGCCGAGCTGATGCTGGGCCGGGCCGATGCCGCCGCGCTGGAGCGCCTGCGGCAGCTGGCCGGGGCTTTTTCCCGCGCCGTGCAGCATGGCACGCTGCTGGACCAGCATGAAGCCAACCAAGCCTTCCACGCCGCGCTGCTGGCGCTGTGCCCCAATGCCGAGCTGGTGCGGCTGATCCGGGAACTGCGGCTGCGCATGCCCTCCGCCGTGGTCACGCAATGGCCGGAAGCGGGCTGGGCCGAGGAATCCGCCCGCCAGCACCACGCCATGGTGGAAGCGCTGGCGGCGGAAAACGGCACGGCGTTCCGCGCCGCGGTCTGCGCGCATATCCGCTCGGCGGCCGTGCCGGCGGCGGCGGCGCCCCCGTCCCGGCGCCGGGGCGGGCTGGTGGCCGCCGGTTGACTTCGAAATTGGTACCAGTTCTGATGCGCCGCCGCTTTTCAACCGATGTCAGGAACCCACCATGACCGCCTTCCGCCCGACCCGCCGCTGGCTGACGCGTGCCGCGCTGGGGGCCGCCGCCGCCGCGCCTGCGGGGGGCTGGCTGCAAGCCGCGCTGGCCCAGGGGTCGGGCGCCGTGGCGGGTCTGCTGCGCATCGGGCTGGCGGCACCCAACACCACGCTGGACCCGCACTTCCAGAGCAACGCGCCCAACAACGCCGTCAACAGCCACATCTTCGACGCGCTGGTGACCAACGACGCCAAGTCCGGCTCCCGCCCCGGGCTGGCCACCTCCTGGCAGGCGCTGGACGACACGCACTGGGAATTCCGCCTGCGCCCCGACGTGCTGTTCACCGACGGCACCGCCTTCACGGCGGAGGACGCCATCGCCTCCATCCGCCGCGCCAACGACCTGCCCAGCACCTCCTCCTTCCGCACCTATACCCGCAGCATCAAGGCGATGACGGCGCCCGACCCGCTGACCCTGCGGATCGAGACCAGCGGCCCCGACCCGCTGCTGCCCAATTCGCTGAGCCGCATCCGCATCATCAGCGCCGACCACAAGGACGCGCCGACCACCGAGTTCAACAACGGCAACGCGGCCATCGGCACCGGCCCGCTGGTGCTCAAGGAATACGTGCCCGGCAGCCACCTGCGGCTGTCGCGCAACGACAGCTGGTGGGGCGGCCGGCTGCCGTGGAACGAGGTGGTCCTGCGCGTCGTGACCGATGACGGCGCGCGGCTGGCGGCGCTGCTGTCGGGCGACCTGGAGCTGATCGAGGCGGTGGCCAGCCAGGGCGTGCAGCGCGTGCGGCAGAACAGCCGCTTCCACCTGATCCGCGGCATCTCCTCGCGCTTCGTGTACTTCGCCATGGACCAGAAGCGCGACGTCACGCCGTTTGTCACCGGCCACGACGGCAAGCCGCTCGACAAGAACCCGCTGCGCGACCTCCGCGTGCGGCAGGCGCTGTCCATGGCGGTCAACCGCCAGGCGCTGGTGGAGCGGGTGATGGAAGGCGATGCCGTGATCGCCAGCCAGTTCCTGCCCAAGGGCGGCGCCGGCACCTCGGACAAGCTGGAGCCGGTGGCCTTCGATGCCGCGCGTGCCAAGGCCCTGCTGGCCGAGGCCGGCTATCCCGACGGCTTCCGCATGACCATCCACGGGCCCAACGACCGCTACGTGAACGACAGCAAGATCGTGCAGGCGGTGGCGCAGATGTTCACCCGCATCGGCGTGCAAACCCAGGCGGAGGTGATGCCGTGGTCGGTGTATTCCGGCAAGAACCCGCAGGGGGAGTTCAGCATGTCGCTGTCCGCCTGGGGGGTGAACACGGGCGAGACCTCCAATCCGCTGAAGGCCCTGGTCGCGACCTACGACCGCGCCGCGGGCATGGGCGCCAGCAATTCCGGCCGCTATTCCAACCCGGCGCTGGACAAGCTGGTGCAGCAGGCGCTGCTGACCATGGACGAGGCCGCGCGCAACGCGCTGCTGGCCCAGGCCAGCGAGATCGCCTTCACCGACTGCGCGCTGCTGCCGCTGCACCACGAGGTTTCGGTTTGGGCGGCCCGCAGCGGCATCACCTATGAAACGCGGGCGGACCAGTACACGCTGGCGACGGGCATCAGCCCGGCCTGAAGCGCCGCTGTCACGCCAACAGGGCCGGGGGAATGAATGCCCCCGAACCCCCTTCTTTTCGCTGCCTGTCCTGCCGTCGCGCCGCTGCGGCGGGGCGCCACGCCCGCCACCCGGGCGCCCGCACAACAGACAGAAGAAAGAAGGGGCCCGGGGACTTCGTTCCCCGACCTTCCCCTTTTTCTCCCCCCGACCAAACGCAGGACCGCCATGACCGACGCCCCCGCCACGCCTGAAGCGACCGCCCGCGCGCGGGCCATCTACGACCTCGGCCCCACTGTCATCTTCTCCTGCCGGTCGGACCCGCGCTTCCAGTACTGCCTGTACGTGCCACCGCAGGTGGGCAAGGGCAGGAAGGTGGACCTGCTGGTGGCCGTGCACGGCACGGGGCGCACCTCGTTCCTGGAATTCCGCGACGGCTTCTCGGAATTCGGCAAGTGGAACGACGTGGCGGTGCTGTGCCCGATCTTTCCGGTCGGCGTGCGGGGGGATGGCGCGCGCAGTGGCTACAAGTACATGGCGGAAGGCGACATCCGCTACGACCTGTTGCTGCTGGAGATGGTGCGGGAAGTGGCAGAGAAGTACGACCAGGACTGGTCGCGCTTCGCGGTGTTCGGCTTTTCCGGCGGCGGGCATTTCGCGCACCGCTTCGCCATTCTGCACCCGCAGACGCTGTGGGCCGCCAGCATCGGCGCCGCCGGCTCCGTGACGCTGCTGGACGCGGACAAGAACTGGTGGGTCGGCATCCGCGACCTGCGCGAGCGCTTCGGCATCACCTTCGACCGCGAGGCGCTGGCCAAGGTGCCGGTGCAGATGGTGGTGGGGGATGCCGACCTGGAAACCTGGGAGATCACCCACAAGCCCGGCGGCACCTACTGGATGGAAGGCGCCAACGACGCCGGCGCCACGCGGCCCGAACGGCTGAGGTCGCTTGCCGCGTCCTTCGAGAAGGCGGGGGTTTCCGTGCGCTTCGACCTGGTGCCCGGCGTGTCGCATGACCGCATCAAGGTGCTGGACCGGGTGAAGGACTTTCTGGCCGACGTGCTGCGCGCGCGGCGGGGGGCGTGAGCATGCCCGGCATGATCGTGGCGCCGCAGCCCGAGGCGGTGGAAGCGGGCGCGGCCGTGCTGGCGCGGGGCGGCAACGCCATCGACGCCGCCATCGCCTGCGCCTTTGTGCAGGGCGTGGTGGACCCGCTGATGTGCGGCATCGGCGGCTTCGGCTCCATGCAGGTGTTCATGCCCGGGCGCGGCGTGCACGAGGTGCTGGAATTCTACGCCCGCGCCCCCCTGGCCGCGACAGCGGACATGTGGGCGGACAAGCTGCAGGGCCAGTCGCGCGACGGCTTCGCCTTTCTGCTGGAAGGCGGCATCAGCGAGCAGGGGCACCTGGCCGTCTGCACCCCAGGCAACGTGCGCGGCTATGCCGAGGCGCTGTCGCGCTACGGCACGCTGGACTGGGCGGATGCCATGGCGCCGGCCATCGCGCAGGCCCGGCGCGGCACCATGGTGCGGCCGCACATGCACTGGTTCTGGTCGCAGGACCAGGGCGGCAGCGGCCAGGTCAACACCGCCAACAAGCTGCGCCTGAGCGAGACGGGGCGGCGCGTCTACTTCAACCCCGACGGCTCGGCGCTGCGCCCTGGCCAGATGCTGCACAACCCCGACATGGCCCGCACGCTGGAGCGGCTGGCCGCCGGCGGGCCCGAGCTGTTCTACCACGGCGAGCTGGCCGAGCAGATCAGCGCCGACTTCCGCGCCAAGGGCGGCTTGATCGGCATGGAGGACCTTGCCGCCTACAGGCTTTCGGTCGTGGCGCCGATCTGGGGCAGCTACCGCGGCCACCGCATCTCCACCACGCCGCCGCCGGCCAGCGGCCTGTCCATGCTGCAGATCCTGCACATGCTGGAGCACTTCGACCTCGCGGCGCTGGGCCACAACAGCGCGGCGCATGTGCGCCTGCTGGCGGAAGCCATGAAGCGCATGACGGTGGACAAGGACACCCACATGGGCGACCCGGAATACGTGGACGTGCCGGTGGAACGCCTGATCTCCCGCGACTACGCCGCCGAGCAGGCGGACAGCATCCGCCGGGGCGAGCGCGCGTCCGTCAAGCGCGTGGACCGCTCGCAGCGCGACACCACGCATGTTTCCGTGGTCGACCGGCACGGCAACTGCGTGGCGCTGACGCACACGCTGGGCAGCCCGTCCGGCGCCATCACGGAAGGGCTGGGCTTCATCTACAACGGCACCATGAGCCGCTTCGACCCGCGCCCCGGCCGCGCCGGCTCCATCGCGCCGGGCAAGCGGCGCTCTTCCTCGGCGGCGCCCACCATCGTCTTCGCGGGGGATGCGCCGCGCATCGTCATCGGCGCGCCGGGCGGCTCCTACATCGCGCCCGCCGTGGCGCAGGGCATCATGAACGTCGTCGATTTCGGCATGGGCATGCTGGAAGCCGTGGCGGCGCCGCGCGTGGTCGCGGTGTCGGACACCATCGACGTGTCCAACCGCGTGCCGCTGGCGGTGACGGACGCGCTGGAAGCCGATGGCTACGCCACCAAGCGCAATCCGCAGGGCTACGCCTTCGCGGCGCTGCACGGCATCCGCGTCGAGGGCGGGCGGCTGGACGGCGGCGCCGACCCGCAGCGGGACGGCATGGCGATGCGCGTGGACTGAAGGCCCCGGCCTTTACCCTTCGGCAAGCGGAGGCGTCGCAGATTGATGCTTCCGATTGCACTGAGGGGGCACCATGCGTATCCGTACCGTCTTCCTGGCCTGCTTCTGCGCGGTGGCCGTGCCGGGGGCGGCAGCCTCGATCTGGCTGTCCGCTTCCTCCTGGTCCGGCTGGCAGCGGGCGGAGCAGGCACAGGCCGCCACCCGCGCCGTCAGCACGGCGCAGCGCGCGCAAACCGCCGTGGCGGTCGAGGTGGGGGGCTTCGCGTCCCAGCTGCGCTCCGCCACGCCGGACATCGAAACCAGCCGCCTGTCCGCGCCGCGCACCGACCAGGCGCTGCAGGACGCCATCAGCAGCGCCACCGAGGGCGGCTTCCAGGTCGAGGCCGCGCGCATCGTGCAGCAGCGCGTGCTCGCCATCCGCGAGCGGGCGATGGCCGAGATGGCCAAGCCGCTGGCGGCGCGTGACGCCAGCATGCCGAACCAGACGCAGGAGGTGCGCAACCAGTCCGTCGACGCGATGCGCCGCCTGGGCGCCGAGGCGGCCGAGCGGGTGTTCGAAACCTCGCCCACCGCCGCCCTGCTGGTCGAGATCGCCAGCGGCGCCATGGACTTCCGCGACATGATCGGCCGCCGCAGCGTGCCCGTGACGGCCTGGATCGGCGGCCTGCCCGTGCAGCCGCAGACCTATGCGGAGATGCACCAGCTCACCGGGCGGATGGAGCAGTCCTGGGCCGGCATGCAGCGCCTGATCGCGGCGCTGCCCGGCAACGCGCCGCTGCAAACCGCGGTGGCCGCGCAAAAGGCGATCCAGGCGCAGTCCGAGCCGCGCTGGCGCCAGATGGTGGAAGTGGCGCGCGACGTGCTGGCGGGCGGGGCGGCGAACTGGAACACCACGGTGCCCGAGTTCCGCCCCTGGTCGCTGCGCTCGCAGGCCGACATCCTGGCGCTGCGCGACGTGGCGCTGGATGAGGCGATCACGCAAACCAACACCCTGTCCAGCCGGGCGCGGCTGACGTTCCTGCTGGCCGGCCTGCTGGCGGTGGCGGTGTGCGGCATCGCCGCGGCGGCCATCGTGCTGTTGCTGCGCCGCGTGGTGCTGCCGCTGCAGGCGCTGACCGGCAGCGTCACGCGCATCGCGCAGGGCGAGCTGAGCATCGTGGTGCCCGGGCGCGAGCGCGCCGACGAGCTGGGCGAGATGGCCGCGGCGGTCGAGACGCTGCGCGCCGGCTCGGCCGAGCGGCAGCGGATGGTGGCGGAGCAGCAGGAAGGCCAGCGCCAGCAGATCGCCCGCGCCGCGCGGGTGGACGGCCTGCTGCGCGACTTCGAGGAGGAAACCGCCGGCGTGCTGCGCGCCGTCGCTTCCGCCGCCACGGAGATGGACGCCACGGCGGCCGGCATGGTCGACATCGCGGCCAGCGGCAACAACCGCGCGGCGGCGGTGGCGGGCGCGTCGCAGCAGGCCAGCGGCAATGTGCAGACGGTGGCCGCCGCGGCGGAAGAGCTGTCGGCCTCCATCGCCGAGGTGGCGCGCCAGGTGCGCGACGGCGCGGCCCGCGCCCAGCAGGCCTCCCAGGCGGCCGAGCACACCGACCGCACGGTGCGCGGGCTGTCCGAGGCCGCCGGGCGCATCGGCGACGTGGTGCAGTTGATCACCGGCATCGCCAGCCAAACCAATCTGCTGGCGCTGAACGCCACCATCGAAGCGGCGCGCGCCGGCGAAAGCGGCAAGGGCTTCGCCGTGGTGGCGGGCGAGGTCAAGAACCTGGCCAGCCAGACCGCCAAGGCGACGGAGGAGATCGGCCAGCAGATCGCCGGCATGCAGGCCGAAACCGCCCGCACCGTGCAGGCGATTGGCGACATCGCCCGCATGATCCGCGAGCTGAACGAGGCGACCGGCCTGGTGGCCGAGGCCGCCGGCCAGCAGGCCGAGGCGACGCGTGAGATCGGCCACGCCGTGGCGCAGGCTGCCGCCGGCACGGAGGAAGCATCCCGCCATGCCGCCGGCGTCAGCGAGGATGCGGAGCGCACCGGCCGCGCCGCCGCCGAGGTGCGCGGCGCCGCCGGCGAGCTGGCGCAGCGCGCGGAAGGCCTGCGCGGGCGGATGGACGACTTCCTGGGCGCGCTGCGGGTGGCATGACGCCGGCCGGGCGCAGGGTCGGGGGGAGGAAACTCCCCGGCCCGCGCCTGTTCCCGCGTGCCGGGGACGCACGACCACGGTTCGGAAAAGGCGACTGCTTTGGCAGTCGCCTTTCTCTGTTCACCCTGCGGCTTCCGGAAAACGGGCCGGAAGGAACGTCCGGGCATTGCTGCCCGAACCCTTTGCGTCCCTCGCCTCAGTGATGCAGCGGCGGGTGTTCCAGCGGCGGCAGGCCCAGCTCCACCGGCATCAGATCCGCCACCGGCGGCAGGGCCGACGCATCGGCCACATGCAGGGCATCGGCCCAGTCGGTGGCCGGCACCGTGCCGCCATGGTCCAGCGCGATGTCGGCCCAGGGCAGGGCGGCGGCGGGCGGCTCGGCCGGCGCATCGGGCATCACCGGCGGGGGCGGGGGCTGCACGGCCAGCGTCACGCTGTGCCAGGTGGATTCGGCACCGCCGCTGTCCTGCAACTGCACGCTGACGCTGCGCTCCCCCGCCACCAGCCCGCCGGGCGCCGCTGTTTCCAGCACCATCGACTGCAAGACGGCCGCATAGGTTTCCGGCGGCGCGGCGCCATGCAGCACCAGCCGGCCGCTGCCGGCATCGAAGCCGCCTTGCAGCAGCTCGATGCCGGTGTCGCCGATCATCAGGTGCCCGTCCGTGCGATGCAGGTTGAAGCCATCAAAGCCCAGGTGGTCGCCGCCCTGGCCGCCGCTCAGCGTCACCACGGCACCGCCCAGCTGCGGGCTGTCCACGTCCTGCGCCTGCACCTGCGCCAGCACGGGCGCTTCCGCCGTGCCGCCGGCCGCGGGCGGCGCCGCCACCAGCGACAGCACCGGCGCGTCGTTGACGGCAGCCAGCGTCACCGTCAGGTCGCGGCTGGAAAAGGCACGGGCGCCGTTGCCGACTTCCTCGCTGCCGGCTTGCACGTTGAGGTGCAGCGTGCCGTTCCAGTCGGCCGCCGGCAGCAGCCGCAGGCCGGGCAGATCGCTGGCCGCCACGCTCCAGGCGCCATCCGGCTCCGCATGTCCGGCCGACAGCGCGAAGCCCGCCGGCAGCCCGTTGATGCGCAGGTCCAGCAGCCGCTCGGACCCGTCCGTATCGACCAGCGCGGCGCTGATCGGCAATTCCAGAGCGTGGTCCTCGGTGCCGGTGGCATTTCTCACGGACAGCAGGGGCGCGTCGGCCACAGGCGCCACTTGCAGCTCCAGCATGCCGGTGGTGCTGGCTTCCTCGCCGCTGGCTCGTTCGGTGGCCACGGCGGTCACGGCCAGGGTCAGCGTGCCGGAGAAATGCGCCGGCGGTGTCAGCGTCAGGTTGTCCAGCTGCGCCGGCAGCAGCAGCCAGCTGCCATCCGCCTGGCGGCTTCCGGCCGACAGCATCGCCCCCGCCGGCACGCCCCGCAGCAGCACGCGGGACAGGGTTTCGGACCCGTCCGCATCGGCCGGCGCCGCGACAATGGACAGCGCCAGCGGCGCGTCCTCCTGGCTCGTGGCGGCGGATAGCGCCAGCAGCGGCGCATCGGCCACGGGGCGCACGGTCAGCAGCATGTCGTGCGTGGCACTGCTGGCGCTGCTGCCATCGGCTTCCGTACCGATGGCGGTGAAGGACAGCCTCAGCGTGCCGGAAAAGTCGCGGGGCGGCTGAAAGCCGAGCCCCGGCACCGCCTCGCCCGGAATGGTCCAGCTGCCGTCGCCATGGTCCGTGCCGGCGGTGAAGCGGCTGCCGGCCGGTACGCCGGACACGCGCAGCGTCAGGGTTTCCGATCCGTCGAGGTCCAGCAGCTGCGCCCGCAGGTCCAGCGGCAGCACGCCATCCTCCAGCCCGGCGGCGGTGGCGGCCACCTCGATCAACGGCGTGTCGGCCACGGCATCGACCACCACCGCGAAGCCGGCACGGCTGCTGGCGGTGCTGCCATCGGCGCCCTCCATGGCATGCGCCACCAGGGTCAGCGCCATGCGGCCGCTCCAGTCGCCCGGCGGCGACAGGCTCAGCCCGGCCAGCTGCGCCGGCGTCAGGGTCCAGCTGCCGTCGCCGTTGTTGATGCCGGCCGACAGCCGCGAGCCCGGTGGCAATCCTTCCAGCACCAGCGACAGGATTTCCGAGCCGTCCCGGTCGGCCAGCGCGGCGCTGAGCGCCAGCGGCACCGCCTGGTCCTCGGTGCCATGCGCGTCCTGCACCGACAGAACGGGCGCATCGGCCACGGGGGCGATGTCCAGCGACAGCACAACCGCGGTGGTGCGGCTGGCGGCGCCGGGGTCCTGCGTGACGGCCGAGACGGTGAGCGACAGCGGGCCGGAGAAATGCTCCGGCGGCAACAGCCGCACGGTGCCGAGCTGCGCCGTGGCCACGGACCAGCGCCCGTCGCCATGGTCGGTGATGCCCTCGCCCTCGGCGATGCGCGCGCCCGGCGGCAGGCCGGACAGGGTGACGGACAGCAGCTGCTCGCTGCCATCGGCGTCGCCCGGCGAAACCTGCAGGTTGAGCGCCACGGCCGTCCCTTCCCGGGCCGCGCCGGGGGCTGCGGTGATGCGCGCGGCATCCGTGTCCGGCGCCACGGACAGCGTCAGCGCCTGCTCCGTGCTCAGGGTGGTGCCGTCCGGCTGCACCGCCAGCCCGCGCAGCAACAGCCGGATGTCGCCGCTGAAGTCGGCCGGCGGGTGCAGCAGCAGCCCGTCCAGCTCGGCGGGCGCGACGATCCAGGCGCCGCTGTCCGGATCGCGCACGCCGGCGGACAGGCTGGCCCCGGCCGGCACGCCTTCCACCCGCAGCCCCAGCCGCTCGGCATGGCCGTCGAGGGCGCTGCCCGCCAGGGTGACGTGCAGCGCCAGGGCCGTGTCTTCCTGCCCGGCCCCGGCGCTGGCCAGCAGCACGGGCGGCAGCGGCACCGTGGGCGAGGGCTCGCCGCCATCTCCCGTGCCGCCGTCCCCCGTGCCGCCGCCGGGTGGCGGTGCGACATGCAGCCGCAGCGTGGTGCCGGTGACCGCCCGGTCGCCGCCGCGTTCCTCGGCCATGGCGTCCAGCCGCAGCGAAACATCGCCGCTGAACCCTGCTGGCGCGCGGATCGCGAGGCCGGGCAGGGCGTCGGCCGGCACCAGCCAGCCCTGCGCGCCCGCCGGCCGCCCGGCGGACAGCTGGAACCCGTCCGGCAGGTCGCGCACCCACAGCCACAGGGTTTCCGAGCCATCCGTGTCGGCCAGCCGCGCGTCCACCGCCAGCGGCACCCAGTCGCCGCCCTGGCCGGCGGCATCGGCCGCGCTCAGCAGCGGCGCGTCGGCCACGCCCGCCGGCTCCACCAGCATCCGGCCGCCGACCTCCTGCCATGCCTCGCCGTCGCGCAGCGTCATGCGGACGGTCAGGGCGATGGCGTCGTCGCTGTCGGGCGGCGGCTGCAGCGTCACGCCGGCCATGCGCGCGGCATCGATGCGCCACAGCCCGTCGGCATCCGGGGCCACCACGCTGCCATCGGCCAGCCGCAGCACCGCGCCGGGCGGGATGCCGCCCAGCACCACCTGGCCCACCACCTGCTCCGACCCGTCGCGGTCGCGCAGCCCGGGGTCCAGCCGCAGGGCGATGGGCTGGTCCTCGGCACCGCGCATGACGCCCCAGTCGCCGGAATGGCCGTCCATGCCGCCCACCGCCGGCGTGTCCACCACCCCTTCCACGACCACCGGCAGGATGGCGGTGGTGCGGGCCTGCGCGCCGTTGGCGCTTTCCTGCGCGATGGCGGTGACGCGCAGCGCGATGGTGCCGGAGAAATCCGCCGGCGGCAGCAGCGACACGGTGCGCGCTTCCTCCGCCGTCAGCGACCATTGACCGTCGCCGCGCCAGGTGCCGGCGGACAGCCGCGCGCCCGGCGGCAGGCCGCCCACCAGCACGGACAGCGTTTCCGAGCCATCCGTGTCGCGCAGCGCGGCACCGAGGTCGAGCAGGACGGGGCTGTCTTCCCGCCCGCTGCCGCCGGCGCCCGCCACCACCGGCGCATCCGCCACGGCGTAGACGCGCACCGCGAGGTCGGTGGGCGGGCTTTCGGCGCGGCTGCCGTTGGGCTCGGCCGAGATGGCGGAGATGCGCAGAACGAAGTCACGGTCCGAATCGCGTGGCGGGGTGATGCTGAGGCTGCCCATGGTGTCGGGGCGCACCAGGATGCTGCCATCCGCCTCGGCGACCAGGACGGTGCCGCCGGCGCGCACCACCGCGCCCGCCGGAACGCCGGCCAGCCGAAAGGCGACAATGCTTTCCGACCCGTCCAGATCCGTGGTGAGCGCGCTGGCGTGCAGCGCGATGGCGCTGTCCTCGGCGCCCGCCACGCCACCGGTGCGCAGCACGGGCGTGTCCGCCACGCCGGCCACCTGCACCGCGAAGGCGGCGGTGGTGGTGGCGGTGCTGTTGTCGTGGTCCGACGCCACGGCCTTCAGCGTCAGCGCGATGCGGCCGGAGAAGTCCTTCGGCGGCAGCAGCATCAATCCCGAAAGGTCGCCCGCCCCCAGCGTCCAGCTGCCGTCGGCGGCGCGGCTGCCGCGCGACAGGCTGGCCCCCGCCGGCACGCCGAGCAGGCTGACCGACAGCGTTTCCGATCCGTCCGTGTCGCGCAGCGCGGCGCCGAGCGTGAGGCCGATCCACTGGTCTTCCAGGCCGCTGCTGTCGGCGGCGGTGGCAACCGGTGCATCGGCCACCGCGACCACGGTGACGGCGTAGCTGCCGGTCACGCTGCGGCTCACCGTGATGCCGTTGCCGGTGTCGGACAGCGTGGTGGTGATGCGCAGCGTGAAGTCGGCGTCGCTGTCGTGCGGCGGCGTGACGCTGACCTGCCCGGCCCGCAGCGCGGCGGTGGACACCTGCCACACGCCGGCCGACAGCTCCGTGCCCTGGCTGAGCCGCGCGCCAGCCGGCACGCCGGCCACTTGGCTGAAGGCCGCCCAGGTTTCGGAACCGTCGGTATCCGGCGTGGAAAAGCTGGGCCGCAGCACGATCGCGGTGTCTTCCTTGCCGCTGGTCTTGCCGCTGATGCTGCCGGCATCGACCACCGGGTCGAGGCTGACGGTGAAGCTGGCGCTGGTGCCGGCGCTGGGCCGGCCGTCCGCGCCTTCCGTCGCGATGGCCGTCAGCGTCATGCTGAAGCGGCCGGAGAACTGCGACGGCGGCGCCATGGACAGCGTGGCCAGCTGCGCCGGCGACAACAGCCAGGAGCCGTCCGCCTGCCGCGTGCCGGCACTGAGGTTGGCGCCCGCCGGCACGCCGGACAGCCGGAAGCTCAGGGTTTCCGACCCGTCCGTGTCGCGCAGCGCGCCGCCCAGCCCGGCCAGGCGCAGCAGCGTGTCCTCGCTGCCCTGCTGGTCGGCCACCGTCACCAGCGGCGCATCCGCCACGGCGCCCACGGCCACGGTGTGGCGGCCGCTGACCACGCGGCTGTCGGTGGTGCCGTTGCCGCTGTCGGTCAGCACGGTGGTGATGGTCAGCACGATGTCGGCATCGCTGTCGGGCGGCGGGGTCAGGAACACCTCGCCCGCCCGCAGCGCCGCGGTCGGCACCTCCCACTCCCCGGGCGCGACGGCGCGGCCGTGGCTGATGCTGGCGCCTTCCGGCACGCCGGACAGCCGCGACACCGCCGCCCATTGCTCGGAACCATCGGTGTCCGGCGTGAAAAACACCGGGCGCAGCAGGATCGGGCTGTCTTCCCAGCCGCTGCTGCCGCCGCCGATGCTGCCGGCATCCGCCACCGGGTCCAGCCGCAGCGTAAAGCCGGCCGAGGTCGCCGCGCTGGACGCGCTGTCCCCCTGCTCGGTCGCCACCGCGGTCAGCGTCAACGCGAAGCTGCCGGACAGGTTGGCGGGTGGCGTCAGCTCGGCCACCGCCAGCTCGGCCGCCGTCAGCCGCCAGGAGCCGTCCGGCTGGCGCGTGCCCGCAGTGAGGCTGGCGCCGGCCGGCAGGCCATCCAGCAGGAAGCTCAGGGTTTCCGACCCGTCCGTGTCGCGCAGCGCCCCGCCAAGGCCGCTCAGGCGCAGCGGCACGTCCTCCTGGCCCTGCAGGTCGGCCACGGTGAGCAGCGGCGCGTCGGCCACCGCGCGCACCACCACGCGCACCTCGGCTTCCGTGTCCCTCCGGTCCTCGGCGCCGCCGCCCTGGTCGATGGTGGTGACGGTGAACAGCAGCCGCAGGTCGGCGTCGCTGTCCGCCGGCGGCCGCACCGCCAGCCCGCCCGCCTGAAAGGCGGCCAGCGGCACTTCCCAGGTGCCGGGCGATACCTCGTGCCCGTGCGACAGCGCGGCCCCTTCCGGCAGGCCACGCACCACCAGCACCTCGCCGAAGCGCTCGGACCCATCGGTGTCGCGCAAGGCGAGCGTGCCGCGCAGCGGGATCCAGCTGTCCTCGTCGCCCTCGCCGCCGGCCTGCAGCACCGCGCCGTCGGACACGGCGGCGATGCGCACGGTGAAGGCGGCCTCGCTGGTCGCGGCGTCGCCATCGGCTTCGTGCGCGGTGGCGCGCAGGGTCAGCGCCAGCGTGCCGCTCTGGTCCGCCGGCAGCCACAGGCGCAGCCCGTCCAGCTCGGTGGCCAGCAGGCTCCAGCTGCCATCCGCCTGGCGCGTGCCGGCCGACAGCCGGGCTTCCTCCGGCAGGCCGAGCAACGCCACGGACAGGCTTTCCGACCCGTCCGTATCCGCCAGCGCCGCTGAAAGATCCAGCGCCACGCTGCCGTCTTCCAGACCCGCCGCATCGGCCGCCCGCACAAGCGGCGCGTCGGCGACGGCGGCCACCTGCACCTCCAGCGCCAGCGACACGGGCTGGCTGGCGCCCTCGCCATCGGCATCGCGCAGCACCGCTTCCAGCCGCAGCGCGATGGAGCCGCTGGCATCCGCCGGCGGGCGGATGGCCACGAGGCCGGCGGCCAGCGCCGCCTGGCTCACCACCCAGCGGCCATCGCCCAGCGCCTCGCCCTGGTTCAGCGCGGCGCCGGGCGGCACGCCCTGCACCAGCACCGTCGCGTCCCAGGATTCCGAGGCGTCGCTGGACTGGCCGAACTGCACGTCCAGCGCGATCCACTGGTCTTCGCTGCCGGCGGCCATGCCGGCCAGCACGGCGCCGTCGACCACCGGCGCTACCTTGACCACGAAGGGCACCTCGCTGCTCGCGGCATCGCCGTTCGCTTCGCGGGCGGTGGCGCGCAGCGTCAGCTCGATGTTGCCGGCGAAGTCCGCCGGCGGCGTCAGCGTCAGGCCGGGCAGGTCTCCGGCGGCCAGCAGCCAGGAGCCGTCCGCCTGCCGCGCACCCGCCGACAAGCTGGCACCGTCCGGCACCCCGAACAGGTTGAGCACCAGGGTTTCCGCACCGTCGGTATCCGCCACCGAAGCGGAAAGATGCAGGGCGATGGCGGCATCTTCGAACCCTTGCGCTGAATCGGCGGCAACGAGCGGTATCTGCGCGACCGGTGCCGGAACGGCGGGTGGCGGTTCGGGCTCGACCGGTGGAGCTGGATCGACCGGCGTGGGCTCGGGCTCAACTGGCGGGGTTGGATCGACCGGCGTGGGCTCGGGCTCAACCGGCGGGGTCGGATCGACTGTCGTGGGGTCGGGTTCGACCGGCGGGGTCGGATCGACTGGCGTGGGCTCCGGCTCAACCGGCGGGGTCGGATCGACTGGCGTGGGCTCGGGCTCAATCGGCGGGGTTGGATCGATCGGCGTGGGCTCAGGCTTGACCGGTGGGATCGGATCAACCGGTGTGGGCTCGGGCTCGGGCTCGACCGGCGGGATCGGATCGACCGGCGTGGGGTCGGGTTCGACCGGCGGGGTTGGATCGACCGGCGTGGGCTCGGGCCCAGCCGGTGGGGGCGGCTCGACTGGCGTGGGCTCGGGCTCAGCCGGTGGGGTCGGATCGACCGGCGTGGGCTCGGGCTCAACCGGCGGGATCGGATCAACCGGTGTGGGCTCAGGCTCGACCGGCGGGGTCGGATCAACCGGTGTGGGGTCGGGTTCGACCGGCGGGGTTGGATCGACCGGCGTGGGCTCGGGCCCAGCCGGTGGGGGCGGCTCGACTGGTGTGGGCTCGGGCTCAACCGGCGGGATCGGATCAACCGGTGTGGGCTCAGGCTCGACCGGCGGGATCGGATCAACCGGTGTGGGCTCAGGCTCGACCGGCGGGATCGGATCGACCGGCGTGGGCTCGGGCTCAGCCGGTGGGGTCGGATCGACCGGCGTGGGCTCGGGCTCAACCGGCGGGATCGGATCAACCGGTGTGGGCTCAGGCTCGACCGGCGGGGTTGGATCGACCGGCGTGGGCTCGGGCTCAGCCGGTGGGGTCGGATCGACCGGCGTGGGCTCGGGCTCAGCCGGTGGGGTCGGATCGACCGGCGTGGGCTCAGGCTCGACCGGCGGGGTCGGATCAACCGGTGTGGGATCGGACTCAACCGGCGGAGTCGGATTGAGCGGCGTAGGGGCAGGCTCGACCGGCGGGGTTGGATCAACCGGTGTAGGACCGGGCTCAACCGGTGGGGTCGGACCTGAAGGTGCAGGCCCGGGTTCGGCAGGGGGCACCGGATCGACGGCTGGCGGGGGCGGGCTGACCGGAGCGGGGGCGTGTTGCAGAGGTGGCGAGGCATCGGCCGGCAACGCATCGGCAGGCACTGGCCGCGGGGTGGCGACCGGCGCGAGCCCGTCCGGCATCGCGGGTGCAGCCGGGGCGGCCGGTGACGCGGCGGCGGTCTCGGCCTCCGCGGCGGGTGGCGGGGGGGTCAAGGCCGCCGGGGAGCCGGTGGCGCGGCGCGGCGTGGCGCTCGCGTCCGGCACCGTGGCGGCGGGCGTGGGTACCACGCTCGCAACCGGCGGTGCCCGTTCCGGCACCGCCTCGTCCAGGGGGGGCGCCACCGCCAGCCGCGCCAGGCCGGCCGGGATGGCGGCTGCGGCCGGCCGCGCCAGCCCCGCCGGGGCCGCCACTGGCAGCACGGTGTCCGCCACCGTGGCATGGTCGGCCACCGGATGCTGCTCCAGCGCCGCCACTGTGGCCGGGGCCGCCGCGTCGGGCCGCCGCAGGGGCGCCGCGTCCGCTTCAGTCGTCCGGGTGCCGCTGGCGGGGGCGGCCTGCACCGCCGCGATGCCACCGGCGGCGATGGTGCCGCCCACCAGCGCGTGGCCGACATCGCCGCCCTGCGGGGTCATGCGCTGCACGGCGCGCAGCAGGCGCAATGCCTCGGCGTCGACGACGCTGGTTTCCTGGGCTGTCGCGGGCTTGGGGTCGGCCATGGGGCGTGCTTTCAGCGCTCGTGGAAGGAGGCTGCCACCGCCGAATAGATCGGCTTCAGCAGGTACTGCAGCACCGTCTTGGTACCTGTGGTGATGTCCGCCTGGACGGTCATGCCGGCGGCCAGCCGCGCGTGGCGCGGGTCGTGGCCGACATGCTGCTGGTCCAGCGCGATGCGCGCGCGGTAATGCGGCTGCCGCTGCTCGTCGAAGAAAGTGCCGGCGGAGATCCGCTCCACCCGCCCGGCCACCGCGCCAAAGCGGGCGTAGTCGAAGGCCTGCACCTTGACGTGCACCTCCTGCCCGGGCGCGATAAAGCCGATGTCGCGCGGCGCCAGCCGCACGTCGGCCACCAGGGAAGCGTCAAGCGGCATGATCTCGGCCACCAGCGCGCCGGGCTGCAGCACGGCGCCGGGACGGTGCACCGCCAGGCCACGCACCACGCCGCCGATCGGCGCGCGCAGCACGGCGCGGGCCGCCCGCTCGTCCAGCCGGGCCACCACCTCGGTGCTTTCGGCGATCTCCAGCGCCACCCGGGCGGCTTCACCGCGCGCCTCGTCGGCGGCGGCGGATTGCAGCTCCGTGACGCGTGCCTCGGCTTCCGCCAGGGCCCGGCGGGCGGCATCGCCCTGGCCCACCAGGCGGTCGCGCTCGGCCTGCGCGCCCATCAGCAGGCGCCGGGCTTCCAGCACCGCCAGCCGGGTGGTCAGCCCGTCGCGCGCCAGCCCTTCGCGCACCGCCAGCTCGCGCTGGTGCAGCGCCACCTGCGCCGCCACGGCGGCGGCCGAGGCCGCCAGCGTCGCCAGCTCCGCCCGCCGCTGCGCCACCTGCTCGCGCAGAACGCCGCGCCGGTCGGCCAGGGCGCGCAGCTTGGCTTCCAGCGCGGCGCGCTGCGGCGCCTGCTGCGTGCCGGCGGGCAGGCGCGGCATGCCACGGGCATCGCCCTCGGCGGCGGCGGCCAGGCGCTGGGCCTGCAACAGCTGCGACTCCAGGCGGGTGCGGGCCTGCGACAGCTCGGCCAGCACCGCCACGTCGTTCAGCCGCACCAGCGGCTGCCCGGCGTCCACGCCCTCGCCCTCCTCCACCAGCACGGCGGCGACGATGCCGCCTTCCAGGTGCTGCACCGGCGCGGGCGCGGCGGCGGGGGCGATGTCACCCAGCCCCACCGCCACTTCCGGCACGCGCGTCACGGTGGCCCAGCCGATGGCCAGCGCCACCAGCACCGCGGCGCCCACCACGACCGCGCGCTCCAGCCCCTGCACCCGCACCTCCTCCAGCGCCAGCACGTGGCTGTCGGGGCGCTGCAGGCGGCTGGCGCGCGGCAGCTCGGGCAGGGGCGGCGGCGGCTCGGGCCGCAGCGCCCCGGGCGGCACGGACATGTTCATCGGCCGGCTCCAGAAGGGCTGAATACGGGGGTGCGCTGCGGGGCGGCGCCGGCGGCGGGGCGCGCCAGCTCCTCCAGCTGGCCGTCGCGCACGCGCAGCACGCGGTCGGCCAGCTTCACGTGGCTGGGGCGGTGGGTGGCCATCAGGATGGTGCAGCGGCCGCGCCGGCTGGCGATCACGTCGGTGAAGGCCTGCGCGCAGGCATCGTCCAGCCCGGCCACCGGCTCATCCAGCAGCAGGATGGGCGCGTCGCGCAGCAGCGCGGCCGCCAGGGCGATCCGCAAAAGGATGGAACGCGGCAGGCTGCCGCTGCGATTGTCGCCCACGCGGGTGTCGAAGCCCTGCGGCAGGGCCTCGATCGCCGCCAGCACGCCGGCTTCCGCGGCGGCGCGCCGCAGCACGCTGTCGGACGCGGTGGGATGCGCCAGCCGCAGGTTCTGTGCCACGGTGCCGTACAGCAGCTCGGGCTTTTGCGGCACCCAGCCGATGTTGCGCCGGAGCACCGCCGGGTCGAAGGCGCGCACGTCGTGGCCGTCGATCCGCACCACGCCGCCCTGCGGCCGGTACAGCCCGGCCACCAGCAGCAGCAGGCTGGACTTGCCCGCGCCCTCGCCACCCACCACCGCCACCACCTCGCCCGGGCGGATGGACACGCTGGCGCCGGCCAGCACCGGCTCGGCCTGCGCGAGGTAGCGCAGAGTGACGCGATGGAACACGATCTCGCCCCGCTCGGGCGGCGCCATGCGCGCGTCCAGCGGGTCCGGCCGCTCGCTTTCCAGCGCCATCAACTGGTCCACCTGGCGGATGGAGGCCTGGGTCTGCTCCCAGCGGCTCAGCATGGTGAAGCCGGTTTGCAGCGGCCCCAGCACGCGCCAGATCAGCATCATGCCGGCGATCAGCGCGCCCGCGGTCATGGCCCCGCCGAACACCGCCAGGACGCCGGTGACCACGGCGGCCAGCCCGGACAGCGTGACAATGGCCTGCGACGCCAGCAGCACCGCGCCCGACAGCGTGGCGGCATGGGCCGAGGCCACGGCGGCCGCGGCGGCCGCGGCGGCGTAGCGTTCCACCCAGCGCCCTTCGGCACCGGCGAGCTTCAAGGTGCGGGCGGCTTCCAGCGCCTCCACCGCCAGCGCCTCGCGCGCCTGGCTGGCGCGGGCAGCATCCGCGATGGCCAGCCGCAGCGGCGCGCGGGTCAGCAGAAACAACAGGCCGAAGGCGCAAACCGTGCCCACCGGCACCAGCGCGATCCAGCCGCCCAGCGCCAGCATCAGCGCCAGCACCACCAGCGTGAACGGCAGGTCCAGCACCGCCACGGCGAAGGCGCCGGTCAGGAACTCGCGGATCGCCGCGAAGTCGCGCAGCCGCGACACCTGGGACGCGGTGCCGGCGCGTTCCACCAGAGCGGTGGGCAAGGACATCAGCTGCGTGAACACGGCGCCCGACACCAGCCGGTCCAGCCGCTCGCCGATGCGCAGCAGGGCGCGCTGGCGCAGGCTGCGAAAGGCGGCCTCGCCCAGCACCGCGCCAGTCACGCCCAGCGCCAGCATGGGCAGCGTGGCGGGGCTGTGGCCGGCGATGATGGTGTCGAACACCGCCATGGCGAAGGCCGGCACCGCCAGCCCCAGCACCGCCATCAGCCCGCTGACGCCGAGCAGCGCCGGCAGGTCGCCGTGGAAGCGCCGCGCCACGCCGGCGAACCAGCCCTGGCGCGGCCGCGCCGCCAGGGGCGGGGCGCAGCACAGCAGCAGGCCGCGCAGCGCGGAAGGCGGGCAGGGCGCGGCACCGCCGCCCGGCTCGGCACGCAGCAGCCGGCCCTGCTCGTCGGCATACAGCACCGCCGCCGGGCGGCCGGGCGCCAGCAGCATGGCGGGCAGCAGCTCCGCCGGTGCCCGGCCCCCCCGCAGCCGGTGCAGCCGGGTGGGAAAGCCCAGCACCGCCAGGCTGTTGCGCAGGTCGGTCAGGTCGATTTCGGGCTTGGCATGCGGCAGCGCCGCCAGCAGGTCGTCCTCGCCGCCGCGCCAATCGAGCAGCCACAGCAGCAAGGGCAGGCAGCGCGCCAGGTCGGACGGCGCCAGCAGCGTGTCCGGCAACGCCACCAGGCGGCGGCGGTCGTCCTCGCCGTCATCATGGCCGGGGGCGGCGGGGGGCCTCATGCCTGCGGCTCCGCCGGCCGCAGCAGGCCGGCGCGAATTTCCAGCACGCGGTCGGCGGCGGACAGGATGGAACGGCGGTGCGTCACGATCACCACCGTCACCCGGCCGCGCAGCCCGGCCAGCAGCCGCGACAGCCGCAGGTCGCCATCCGCGTCGATCTGCGTGGTGATGTCATCCAGCAGCAGGATGCGCGGCGCTTCCACCAGCGCGCGCACGATGCCGATGCGCTGCACCGCCCCGCGCGACAGCGGCATGGCGGCGATGCCCACCGGTGTGTGCCAGCCGCCCGGCAGCCCGGTGGCCACCTGGTCCAGCCCCAGCTCGGTGGCCAGGCGCAGCGCGGCGGCCTCCATCCGCGGCTGGTGCAGCGTCAGGTTCTGCAGCAGCGTGCCGCGCACCAGCGCGACATCGGGCGGCACCAGCGCCACGCGGCGGCGCGCCTCGCCCAAGTCCGCCGCCGCCAGGTCCTGGTCGTCGATGCAGACCTGCCCGGCGGTGGGCTGCAGGTCGCCGGCCATCAGCCGCAGCAGGGTGGAGCGGCCGGTGCCGTTGGCGCCGGTGATGCCCACCAGCTCGCCCGGCCGCGTGTCCAGGCTGGCACCGTCCAGCAGCGGCACGTCGTGCCCCGGCGTGCGAAAGCCGACGCCGCGCAGCGCCAGCCGCCCCTCGGCCACCCGCAGCGGCGGGCGGTCGGGCCGGCGCTCCTGCGGCAGGGTGCCGATCTCGGCCACGCGGTGGCGGCTTTCGGCCAGCGACTGCAGCCGGGACCACAAGGCGATGCCACCCAGCAGCGGCTGCATGGTGCGCCCCACCAGCATGGTGCAGGCGCCCAGCCCGCCGACGCTGAGCTGCCCGTCCAGCACCATCATCGCGCCCAGGCTGGCAACGCCCACGGTGGCCAGCTGCGCCAGCAGCAGCCCGCCTTCCTGCCCGGCGGCGGTGGCCAGGCCCAGCGCCCGGCGCAGCTCGGCCGAGCCGCTTTGCAGCCGGTCGTAGCGCCGTTCCAGCAGCGGCTCGGCGCCCAGGATTTTCATGGCGTTGATGCCGTGCAGCGTGTCGAACAGGAAGTTGAAGCGGCGCTCCTCGGCCATCGCCAGGGCATGCGCGGCGCGCCGCACCCGCCGCCCGGTCAGCACCGCCAGCAGCGCGATGCCGCACAGCAGCGCCAGCGGCACCAGCACCAGCGGGCCGGCCAGAAACCACATGCCCAGCAGGTAAAGCAGCGCGAAAGGCAGATCGAGCATGGCCTGCAGCGCCGGGCCCGACCAGGCCTCGCGCAGCGTGCCGATCGCCGACAGCCGCTCGGCGTAGTAACCGTTGCCGTGGGCTTCCAGGTCCGCCAGCGGCGCCTGCAGCAGCCGCTGCATGGCTTGGCGGTGGGTTTGCGCCTCGGACGTGGCGGCGACGCGCGCCAGGATGCGGCCGCGCACGTGGCGCAGCGCCGCTTCCGCCAGAATGGCGCCGGCGACGGCCAGTGCCAGCACCAGCAGCGTGCCGCCGGCGGCATTGGGCAGCACGCGGTCGTAGATCTGCAGCAGCATGATGGGCAGGGCCAGCGCCAGCAGCGTCACCAGCAGCGTCGCCAGCAGCACCGGCGGCAGGAACGTCCAGCCGAAGCACCGCGCCATGGCGCCCACCGGCCGGGTCAGCCAGGGCGCGCCACGGGTGGGCGAGGGCAGCGCGTCAAACATGTCCGGCCTCCCGCCGCTGTGTCAGGCGGGAGTTAAAGAATCGGCAGGCTTAAGATTTGATGAAGTGCTCTGGGGCACGGTTCGGCGGAAATTACGCAGAAGGAAGGTTTTTCCGCATCCCCCGGTCATGGCATGCGCAGGGCACAAGAATGCCCCGCCGCCCCACGGTAATTTTTTGGCCCGGGTGCCTATTCCCGCCAGGGGCGCCTTTGCCACAGCGCCTGCGCTTCCGCGTCGTTGGCCATCACGAAGCGGCTGTAGCTGTCGCCCACCAGCGGGTTCAGCGGCAGGTTCAGCTTGCCGGCCTCGGCCAGAAACGCGGGGTCGGCCAGCGCCGCGCCGATGGCGGCGGACAGCTGCTCGCGCACCGCCTGCGGCAGGCCCGGCGGCGCCACCAGCCCGCGCGCGGAGCCGCCGGTGACGGCCACCCCCTGTTCCCCGAAGGTCGGCACGTCCGGCGTGCCGCTCCAGCGCGCGGTGCCGCCCTGCGCCAGGGCGCGGGCCCTGCCTTCGCGCAGCATGGGCAGCCCTTCGCCCATGTTCAGCGAGCCGACGGCCAGCCGCCCGCCCAGCAGGTCGGTGATGATGGGCGGCGTGCCGCTGTAGGGCACGTGCGACAGCTTCACCCCCGCCGCCTGCTCGAAGGCCATCCCCAGCAGGTGGTCGTCCGAGCCGATGCCGGCGGTGCCATAGGCCAGGGCGCCGGGATCGCGCAGCGCCGCCGCCTTGAGGTCGGCCAGCGTGCGCAACGGCGAATCGGGGCGCACGAACAGCCCGCCCGGGTCGTCCACCACGTTGGCCAGATAGGCGAAGCCGTCCAGCCGGTATTGCGGCCTGCGCTCGATGGCGATGGTGTTGATCGCCGGCGTGGTGATGGCGCCGATGGTGTAGCCGTCCGGATCGGCGCGGAAGATCGCCTCGAAGCCCAGCTGCCCGGCGGCGCCGGCGCGGTTTTCCACCACGAAGCGCGCGCCCGGCAAGTGGCGCGGCACATGCTGCAGCAGCACGCGGGTCATGACGTCCACGCCGCCGCCGGCGGGAAACGGCACGATGGCCAGGATCGGCCGCTCGGCCGGCCAGCCGGCGGCGCGGGCGGGGGCGGCCAGCGCGGCGCCGCCCAGCAAACCCAGCGCGGCGCGCCGGGTGGGGTGGTGGGTGAACATGGCGGGTGTCTCCTGTCCTCGGCCGGCCGTCTGTCGCGGCCTGTCCCCGCATCCTGGCACGATGCCCGCCGGCATGCGCGGCCAAAGGGCTTTCGGCACCGCCACGGCCCGCGCAGGGGCGGGCGGCCATGCGCGCCGCTACGCCCCGTGCTGCGCGGCCAGCTCCCGCAGGCACGCCGCCTCGGTCCGCCGCTCGGCCCCGGCGGCGCGGGCGGTGGCGTAGGTGACGCGCAGGTCCGCGCCGCCGGCATCGCCGTACAGCATCACGTCCAGGTGGCAGAACGGGCTCTGGTACAGCCAGATCTCGGCCTCGCCTTCCCGCCGGCGCAGCCGCGGCTCGCCCAGCAGGCGGCGCAGCACGGCGGGGGGCTGGCCCAGCAGCTGCTGCGCCTGGGTGGGCGCGCCCGCCAGGGCGGGCATGGCGGCGGTGCCGGCGGCGGCCTCGGCCACCGGGGGGGCGTCCAGCGGCTGCATGCCGGCCAGGTTGGCACGGTAGTTGGCCAGCACCTCGTCCAGCACCGCCTGGCGGTCCAGCACGGGCTCGCCGCCGCAGGCGGCCAGCAGGGCCAGCGGCAGCGCGGCCAGGCCAGCGCGGATCGGGCGGAACAGGGGCGGCATGCGGGCGGGATAGCGCCCCGCCGCGGCCGAGGAAAGCGGAACGAAAAAAGGGCGGGCCGGTGTTCCCGGCCCGCCCCCGTCAGGCCGGCACGGCCCGGCTCATTCCAGCGGTTCGACGTCCGACGAGCCGACCGGCATGGCCGGGCGCGGCGCGGGAGCGGGGGCGGCGTCGCCCAGCATCTCCATGCGGCCGGACACCTGGCCGCCTTCCTCCACCTGCAGGCGGCGGCAGCGGGCGTTGCCCATCACCTTGCCCGTGGCGCGGATGATCAGGTTGCCGCGCACCGTCAGCGTGCCGTCGAAGATGCCGGCGACCTCGGCGTCATCCACCTCGACCTCGCCCTTGAACACGCCGGAATGGCTGATCATCAGCTCGGCCGCGTGCATCATCTGGCTTTCCACCGTGCCCTCGACCACCAGCCGCTCGGCGTCCGTCACGGTGCCCTGCAGGCTGATGCCCTTGCCCACGACCATGGAGCGCCGCTCCGGCGCGGGGGCCGGGCGGGCGCCGCCGCCGGGCGTGATCAGCGGGCCGGTGCCGGCCATCGGCATCGGGCGGGGCGGCACGCCCATGCCGGGCTGGCCGGGCTTCTGCGGCATGTTCATGTCGGCATCCTTGGAATGCGGGGCCAGCGCTGGGCTCGGCGCGGGGCGGAAGGGGGGAACGGCGAGGTCCGGGTCGCGGGCCACCGGCATGGTGGTCGGCACGTCGCCCTCGGGCAGGCCGGGAGCGGCGGCGGGGGTGGGCTCTTCGCGGCGGCGGCGGAAGACGGACATGGTTTCCCCCTTTGGCTCGGCTGGGTGTTGTCCCGCGCCGGACGGCGCGGGCCTGGATCGCGGTCACACCGGCAGCCGGACCGCAACCCTGGCGGGCATCGGCGGCGACATGGCGTTTCGTGGGGCTATCATGCGGCGGCCCGGGCGGACAACCCGCCCGCCGCCCGCGCGCCAGGATTTTATTGCGCGAAACGGCACAAGTGGCGGCGCGCCCCGCCCGCCCTCCGCCCCCTGGCCCATCCGGCGCGCGGCTGCTATCGCGCTGCCGACCGGCAATCCCGCGCGCGCAAGTTCAAGGTTCCGCATCCCCATGGCGCTTCCCACCCTCGACATCCTCGGCATCGGCAACGCCATCGTGGACGTGCTGGCGCGGGAGGAGGACGGCTTTCTGGCGCAGCACGGCATGCAGCGCGGCGCCATGAACCTGATCGACGCCGCCAAGGCGGAAGCGATCTACGGCGGCATGGGGCCGGGGGTGGAAAGCAGCGGCGGCTCGGCCGGCAACACCTGCGCGGTGGCCGCCGCGCTGGGCGCGCGCGTCGGCTTTCTGGGCAAGGTGGCGGACGACGCGCTGGGCCAGACCTTCGGCCACGACATCCGCGCGGCGGGCGTGCGCTTTCCCACCGCGCCGCTGGCCGGCGGCGCGCCCACCGCGCGCTGCCTGATCCTGGTGGCGCCCGACGGGCAGCGCACCATGAACACCTTTCTCGGCGCCTGCGTGCATTTCGGCGAGGACGACGTGGACGAGGCCGCCGTGGCATCGGCCGCCGTCACCTACCTGGAAGGCTACCTGTTCGACCCGCCGGCGGCGCAGGCCGCGTTCCGCCGCGCCGCCGCCATCGCGCACGGCGCCGGCCGCAAGGTCGCGCTGACCCTGTCCGACCCGTTCTGCGTGGGCCGCCACCGCGACGCCTTCCGCGCCCTGGTGCGCGACGGCGTGGACATCCTCTTCGCAAACGAGGACGAGATCCTGTCGCTGTACGAGACGGACGATTTCGCCCAGGCCATGGAGCAGGCGCGCGCTGAGGTGGCGATCGCCGCCCTGACGCGCTCGGAGCAGGGCAGCGTCGTGGTGTCCGGCGCGCGCACGGAAACGGTGGCCGCCGTGCCCACCACGGTGGTGGATACCACCGGCGCGGGCGACGCCTATGCGGCGGGCTTTCTGGCGGCGCTGACCCGGGGCCTCGACCTCGCCGAATGCGGCCGCTGGGGCTCGGTCGCGGCGGCGGAGGTGATCAGCCATTTCGGCGCCCGCCCGCAGGCGGAGCTGAAGGCGCTGGTCGGCGCCGCCTGACGCCATGGCGCTGCCGCTGGCCGCGGGGGCGGACGCCTTCGCCGCCTCCTTCGGGCTGATCGCGCTGGGTGCCCTGCTGCGCCGCACCCTGCTGCCGGACGGCGCCGTCTGGGCGGGGCTGGAGAAGCTGGTGTTCTTTGTGCTGCTGCCGGCGCTGCTGGCGGGTGCCATCGGCGGCGTGGACCTGGCCCGGCTGCCGCTGGGCGGCATGGCCGCCACCATCTGGGGCACGCTGCTGATCGGCACGGGGCTCAGCCTGGGGCTGGCCCGCGCGCTGGGGCACGGGCACGCCGCCGCCACCTCCATCCTGCAGGGCGGCATCCGCTACAACAACCTCCTGGCCTTTGCCGCCGCCGGCGCGCTGCTGGGGGCGCCGGGCATCGCCATGGGCGGCGTGGCCACGGGCTTCATCGTGCCCATGGCGCAGTTGATCGTCACGCTGGGCTTCGCCTTTGGCGGCGGGCGGGCGCTGGACCCGCGGCGGCTGGCCCGGCAGATCGCGCTCAACCCGCTGCTGCTGGCCTGCGCCGCCGGCTTCGCGCTGGCCGCCCTGGGCGGGCCGCCGCCCGGTGCCGCCGGGCTGTTGCGCAGCTTGGCACAGGCCAGCCTCGCCACCGGGCTGCTGTGCGTGGGCGCCGCCCTGACCCCCGGCGCGCTGCGCGACCGCTGGCGCAGCCAGATGCTGGTGGCGGTGCTGAAGCTGCTGGTGATGCCCGCCATCGCCATGCTGCTGGCGCGCTGGGCGGGCCTCGCGCCGCTGGCGGCGGCCATCGCGGTGCTGTTCATGGCCCAGCCCACCGCCCCCACCGCCTATGTGCAGGCGCGCGCCATGGGGGGCGACGCGCCGCTGATGGCGGCCATGATCACCGGCCAGCACGTGCTGGCGCTCGCCTCGCTGACCTTCTGGGCGGTGCTGCTGGTGGGCGCCTGACGGCCGCTGGCGTGGCGGCCGCCCGCGACGCATGATGCGCCGCGGCAACAGGGATGATGCGATGCTCGGACGGCGCGGCTTTGGCGGAATGGTGGTGACCACGGCTTTGCTGGCCCATGCCGCGCGCGCCCAGGGCAACTGGCCGGAGCGCCCGCCGCGCTGGGTGGTGGGCTACCCGCCGGGTGGCCCGAGCGACACCTTCGCCCGGCTGATCGCGGCGAGCATGAGCCCGCGCCTTGGCGTCAACATGGTGGTGGAGAACCGCCCCGGCGGCGGCGCCGTGCTGGCCAGCGAGACGGTGGCCCGCAGCGCCGCCGACGGCCTCACCCTGCTGCACACCGACAACGGCAACATGGTCTACAACCCCGCGCTCTACGCGCGCCTGCCCTATGACCCGGACCGCGACCTCGCCGGCGTCGGCTTTATCGGGCGCTTTCCCCTGTTCCTGGTGGTGCGGGCGGACAGCCCCTTCGCCAGCCTGGCCGACTTCGCGGCCGGTGCCCGGCAGCGGGCGCCGACCTATGGCTCGCCCGCCGTGGCCTCGCCGCACCACCTGGCCATGGAACTGCTGAAGCGCCGCGCCGGCTTTGACGCCACCCACGTGCCGTATCGCGGCGGCCCGGCGGCCATGCAGGACCTCCTGGCCGGTACGGTGGACAGCGTCCTGATCGACTGCGCCACCGGCATTCCCTTTCTGCGCGAGAACCGGGTGCGCGGGCTGGCCGTGCTGTCCGCCACCCGCTCCGCCCAGGCGCCAGGCGTGCCGACGGCGGTGGAGCTGGGCTTTTCCGACGTGGTGGCCTTTGGCTGGCAGGCCATGCACGCCCCGGCCGCAACGCCGGCAGCCGTGGTTTCGCGCCTGAACGCGGAGCTGAACGCCGCCGTGGCGGAGCCGGGCATGCAGGCGCGCATGGCCGGCCTCGGCATCGAAAGCGCGCCCTGGAGCCCCGCACAGCTCGACGCCTTTGTGGCGGCCGAGAACGCCCAGTGGCGGCCGCTGATCCGCGACCTCGGCATCCGGCTGGATAGCTGAACGCGCCTGCGGACGGCGGGATTCGAACCCGCACTCCCCGGGGGGAACCAGATTTTAAGTCTGCTGCGTCTACCGTTCCGCCACGTCCGCGCGCGCCGGGGGTTGTGGCATAGCTGAGGCGGGGGATGAAGGTTGGGGGAAAGGAATTCCTCCGGGCCCCCGGCCTTTTTCTGTGGGCCGCGGCCCCGCCGCGCGTCACTCCTCCGCCACCAGCGCTTCCATCGCCTCGGGCGGATGGAGCACGAAGCCCGGCAGCCGCGCGGCCTCGGCCGCCACCGCCTGCATCACCGCGCGCACCGGCGCGCCCGGGCTGCGGGACACCGGCGTGACCACCCCCCAGGAAAAGGCCACCGCCGCGTCCAGCGGCCGCACCACCGTGCCATCCACCGCCACGCCGCTGGCGGTCACCGGGTCCACCAGCGCCACGCCCAGCCCGGCGCGCGCGGCCATGATGGCCGCCAGCGAGGTGTTGGTGGCCAGCAGCGTGGCCGGGCGGGCGCCGGCGCGGTCCAGCGCGCGGTCCAGGCGGCGGCGCAAGCGGTCGGGGTCGGCCAGGGTCACCAGCGCCTCGCCGTGCAGGGCGGCCAGCGGCAGCACGGCGTGGCGGGCCAGCCGGTGGCCGGCGGGCAGCACCGCCACGCAGGGCGCGGCGCCGATCCAGTGCAGGTCCAGCCCGCGGTGCTCCACCGGCAGGCTGGCGAAGCCGAGGTCGGCGCGGCGGTCCAGCAGGGCGCGCACCACCTCGCCGGCGGGCATGGCGGCCAGCACCGCCTGCTGCGGCTGCCCGGCGGCGGCCAGCCGGCCAAGCGCCGCCGGCACCAGCCCGGCCGCCAGCGAGGGGATGGCCGCGATCTCGATGCGCGCCTGCGCCTGCCCGGCGATGGCCGCCGCGCGCTCGGCGATGCGCCGCATGCCGGCCAGCGAGCGCTCCACCTCGTCATGGAACAGCAGGGCGCGCTCGGTGGGCGTCACGCGCGGGCCGTTGCGGTCCAGCAGCGGAAAGCCGAGCTGGGCTTCCAGCTCCTGCATCACGCGCGTGACGGCGGACTGGCTGCGGCCGATCTGCCGGGCGGCGGCGCTGAGGCTGCCGGTGGCGATCACGGCGGCGAAGGTTTCCAGGTGGGCGAGCTTCACGGCGGCAGTCTAGGGCGGGGCGGCGGCATTCCCCAGGGGCAATCGGCCACGCCGGCGCGGTTGTGGCGGACGGCGCCGGCATGCGAGCCTCGGCGACCTGGCCGGAAAGCGGACCCGATGCCCAAGCTGATCTTCATCAACCTGCCCGTTGCCGATCTGTCGGCCGCCACCGCCTTCTACGAGGCGGTGGGCGCCCAAAGGAACCCGCAGTTCAGCGACGGGACCGCCGCCTGCATGGTGCTGTCCGACACCATCCACGTGATGCTGCTGACGCACGAGAAGTTCACCGTCTTCAGCAAGCGCCCGCGCCCGGACCCCAGGGCCACCACGGGCGTGCTGCTGTGCCTGTCGGCCGACAGCCGGGACGCGGTGAACGACATGGTGGCGCGCGCCGCCGCCGCCGGCGGGCGGGCCGATCCCAACCCCACCCAGGACTACGGCTTCATGCTGGGCCGCAGCTTCGAGGACCCCGACGGCCATGTGTGGGAGGTGATGCACATGGACCTGGCCGCCGCCCAGGCGGCGATGGGCAAAAGCTGAGCGGCCTCAACGCGAGAAGCCTGCGATGCCGTCCCGCAGCATGTCGGCGCGGCCTTCCCGCGTGACGTCCCACAGCGGGTTGTCCACGGACAGCCGCTGCCCGCCGTCGCGCTGGATGGGGCGGATCAGCACGCCGCCGCGCCCGCGGCTTTCGGCGCCGAACAGGTTCAGCGGCACGCGCACGTAAAGCCCCTTGTCGAAGGAGCCCTCGCCGAACTGCGCGGCGGACACGTTGGTGAAGGTGGCGAAGCCGCCGACCTCGATGCCTGAGCTGAAGCGCCGCCCCAGCTCGAATGTGGCGCCCCAGTCGCCGGCCAGGTAGCGCCCGGCGCGCACCACGCCATACAGGTTCCAGACCGGCAGGTCGGCGTAGACGGACAGGTGGCCGGTGGTGGTCTGGTAGTTGCGCAAGCCGAGCAGGCCGTCAAAGGCGCGCTGCTTCACCCAGTTGAGGTCCAGCCCCACCGCGAAGCCGCGGTCGAAGGGCCGCCACAGCACCTCGGCCGAGGCGCCGCCGAACATCGGCTCCAGCAGCCCCACCGTGCCGCGCGCGAAGACGTCCGGCGCCAGGTTCCAGATGCGCTCGCCATACAGCGCGGGAATCGAGAACTTCCCTTCGGCGGCATAGCGGCCGTAGTCGGTGCGCACATGCGGCAGCCGGCTGTCGGACGTCGGGCCCTGGTCCAGGTTGCCGGCCAGCGCCTGCTGCACGCTGCCCGCCAGCGAGAAGCCCGCGCCCAGCGACACCCGGCCGCCCGCCGCCACCCCCGCCTGCCAGCGCAGCGTGCGCGTCGGGTCGCCGAGCTGCAGCGCCAGGCGCGGCTCCACGCCCCAGCTGGTGTCGAGGTCCGATGGCTCGAAGCCACCGGGGGGAATGGCGCCGGTGGCCGGCAGCGGGCGGGCGGTGGCCCAGGCCTCCTCCGGGCTGGCGCGGCCGGTGGTGGTGCCTTCCAGAACGGCGCGGGGGATTTCCAGCACCGCCACCTCGGCGCCGGCCAGCCACCAGCGGATGCGCAGCATCTCCACCCCCGGCGGCAGCAGCCCCTCCGTCGCGCGCAGGATGCGGGCGGCGACCTGCGGCTGGCCGTTGAAGCGGCCGCCTTCCACCGCGATCTCGGCGGTCTGTTCCTCCTGCCGGAAGGCGAGGGGGGTGAAGCCGGCCTGCGCCAGGGCGTCGAACACCGCTTCGGCCAGCGCGGCCTCGCTGGCCGGAACGTGGGCGGCGCGGCGGGGCAGGGGGGGCGGGTCGGGCAAGGGCAGGCGGGGCGGGTCGGCCGGGTTCATGCGCAGCGACACGCGCAGCAGCAGGTCCGTGCCGTGGGTGAAGGACAGCCCCGCATCCAGCCAGTCGTTGGACCATTGCAGGCCGAGGTTGACGCGCGATGCCGCGTCGCCCCTGCCGGTGTCGCGCCGCGCCGGGTAGCCGCCGCGCTCGTCCCGCAGCCGGTCGCCCGACCATTCCGCCTTGGCGCGCAGCCCGTCCACCACGCCCCAGGGGGTGCCGAGCGGCGGCACCGACCATTCGATGCCCGCGAAGGGCGCCACGTCCTCGCCACGGAACCAGTTGCGCTGCAGCGTGCCGCCGCGCCCCACGTCGCGCGGGCGGTTGTCAAAGCCGTCGTGGAGATAGCCCAGCGGGTTGTTCCACTCGCCCCCGGTGCCGAGCCGCCCCCAGCCCAGCCCGGCGGACAGGTCCAGCCCCCACCAGCGCTTGGAGGCGACCAGGTATTCGCCGCTGTACAGCCCGGTGCCGATGAAGTCCTGCAGCCCCACGGCCACGGCGGGCGTCCAGTCGCCTTCCCGCAGCAGCCGCAGCTTGAGGTCGAAGGAGCGGTCGGTGGTGAAGCCGCGCCCGGTGGTGGCGTTCAGCCGCTCCGTCAGGCGGAAGGTGGTTTCCAGAAACGGCAGGGCCTGGAAGTTGACGAACCAGAAGCGCCGCTGGTGCCGCAGGCTGGCGCCGGCTTCCAGCGTGCCGTCCTCGCGAAAGCGGGCATTGCGCGTTTCCAGCAGCCCGACACCGCCGAAATTGCCGCCACTGGCCGGCACCTCCTCCGCCCGTGCGCCGGTGGCCAAAAGCAGCAGCAGCAGGGCCGCGGCGGTCCGGCAGGCGCGATGGGGCGGGCGTCGTCTCACGCAGCCGTGATACCGGATGCGCCGGACGCTGTCCGGTTGAAAGAGAAGGAAAGAAATTTTCCTTAGGGGGAAGGAGGTACCGGAACGCCGGGCCGTGGCCTACCGGCCGGTGCCGTCCGGCACAAAGCCGATCACGAAGCCCATCACCCAGGCCTCCGGCATCTCGCAAGGCCGCAGGGCCACGCGGCCATCCGCGAGGCGATACAGGTTGGCGCTCACTCGGCCGGTGCCGCCCAGCTCCTCGCCATACAGCCAGCGCCGCCGCCCGTCGGCCGAGGCGGACAGCGTGATGCCGTAGCGCTGGCCCTCGTAATGCCCTTCCGAATAGCCGGCGGGCAGCGTGTCGAGCTTGGCGAGAAAACGATCCATGCCGCCGGCAACGCCCGGGCGGCGGCCATCGTTCCCGGGCCCAGGCGTGCTACAAGCCGCCGCATGGAGACCAAGCCCCCGATCCCCCGCGCCGTGCTCGTCGGCATTCAATTGCCGGAGGTGGACGATGTCGCGCATGCCGCCAGCCTGGAAGAACTGGGCCGGCTGGTGAAGACCCTGGGCTACGAGGTGGTGGGCAGCGTGTCCCAGCGGCGGGACGGCACCGGCGCCGGCGCGCTGCTGGGCAGCGGCAAGCTGGCCGAGCTGGCGGCGCTGACCGGCGGCAGCGGCACGATCACCTCCATGGCCTCCGCGCCAAAGGCCAAGGCCCGCGCGCGGTTCGAGGGCGCCGGCGCCGAGGCCGCCGCCCCCGCCGCGCCGGAACCCGGCGAAGGCCCGCGCCCGGACTTCGTGATCGTCGACCACGAGCTGTCGCCCAGCCAGATCCGCAACCTGGAGCGCGCCACGGGCGCCGAGGTGCTGGACCGCACCGGCGTGATCGTCGAGATCTTCCACCGCCACGCCAACACCCGCGAAGCCAAGCTGCAGGTGGAGATGGCGCGGCTGAAATACGTGGCGCCCCGGCTGCGTGAATCCTCCGGCGGCGGCGGGCGGCAGCAGGGGCCGGGCGCGGGCGAAAGCCACCTGGACCTCGACCGCCGCAAGATCCGCGACCGGCTGGCCGAGCTGAAGGACCAGCTGGAGGCGGTGCAGCGCGACAGCGACCACCGCCGTTCCGCGCGCCGCGACCAGCTGCGCGTGGCGCTGGTGGGCTACACCAACGCCGGCAAATCCTCGCTGATGCGGGCGCTGACCGGCAGCCAGGTGCTGGTGGAGGACAAGCTCTTCGCGACGCTGGACACCACCGTGCGCATCCTGCAGCCCGAAACGCGGCCGCGGGTGCTGGTGTCCGACACCGTGGGCTTCATCAAGCAACTGCCGCACGACCTGGTGGCCTCCTTCCGCTCCACGCTGACGGAAGCGCTGGAAGCCTCGCTGCTGCTGTACGTGGTCGATGCCTCGGACCCCACCTGGGAAGCGCAGCTCAAGGTCAGCCAGGACGTGCTGCGCGAGATCGGCGCCGACGCCGTGCCGTCCCGCCTGGTGCTCAACAAGATGGACCGGCTGGACGAGGCCGCCCGCGACGCCCTGCGCGAACGCTTCCCCGACGCCATCCAGCTTTCCGCCCACCGCCCCGGGGACGTGTCGGACCTGCGCGACACCATCGTCGGCTTTTTCGAGGCGGCGATGGTGGAGGACACCCTGTCGCTGCCCTACAGCAAGCAGGGGCTGATCGGCGAGATCTACGACAGCGCCCGCGTGCTGTCCGAGGACTACGACGAGCACGGGCGCGTGCTGCGGGTGCGCGGGCTGCCGGGCGCCATCGCCCGGCTGCGGCGCGGGCTGGAAGGGTAGCGGAAGGCCGGGGGAAAGAATTCCCCCCGGACCCCCATCTTCTTTTTGATATCCCTGCGCGATCGCAGGTCTACGCCATGGCCCCGCACATCACAGGCTGAACAACAGAAAGAAAAAAGATGGGGGTTTGGGGAATTCCTTCCCCCAGCCTTCTTCTCCGCCCCGTGCCGTTCTAGCCTTCCGCCCCATGACCCAATGGCGCGTCGCTTCCGAAACGGGGCTGTTGTCCGAGGTGCTGGTGTGTGCACCGGACCATTACCGCTGGCTGCCCACCAACAGTATCAGCCGCCACACCCTGGCCGGCGAGCGCCAGGCCCCCGCCGCGCATCACCTGGCCGCGCAGCATGCCGAGCTGGTGGCGGCGCTGGAACAGGCGGGGGTGCGGGTGCGCCGGCTCTCGCCCGAGCCGCATCTGCCCTACATGGTCTACACGCGCGACAGCGTGGTGGTGACGCACCGGGGCCCCGTGCTGTGCCAGCTGGAGCGGCCGCAGCGGCGCGGCGAATATGCCGGGCTGATCGACTTCCACGCCGCCCACGGCAGCGAATTCTGGCGCAAGTCCTCCGCCGGCACGCTGGAAGGCGGCGACATCCACATCCTCCGCGACGGGCTGGCCCTGATCGGCCATTCCGGCGGCCGCACGGACGAGGCGGGCGCGGCGCAGCTGGCCGGCTGGCTGCGCGCCGAGGGCTGGGAGGTGCGGCTGGAGCCGTTCGACGAGCATTTCCTGCATCTGGACGTGCTGTTCTGCATGGCCGCCCCCGGGCTGGCGGTGGCCTGCCTCGACGTGCTGGACCCGGATTTCATCGGCTGGCTGAAGGGGCACGGCATCCGCTGCATCCCCGTGTCGTACCGCGATGTCATGGCGCTGGGTTGCAACATCCTGGCGCTGGGCGGGGGGCAGGTGATCTCGGCGCGCGAAAGCACGGCGCTGAACGCCGCGCTGCGGGCCGAGGGGCTGGCGGTGCTGGACCCGGCGCTGTCGCTGTTCACGCTGGGCGGCGGCGGGCCGCATTGCCTGACCTGCCCGCTGTCGCGGGACGGATAAGGCCCGGAAAAGCAATTCCCCCGGACCCCCATCTTTTTCTGCGGATTGGCGCTGCCGGCCAGGGAGCGCCTGCCGCATTTCAAAACAGGTCCCGCGCGCACTGCCCCCTCCGGCTCGCGGACTCACGGAAAAAAGAAGGGGTCCGGGGAATTCTTTCCCCGGCCTTTCTTTCCCCTTCCGCTTGCGCCCCCCGCCCGCCGGGTTCATCCGTGCATCCAGGAAGGGACCCACCGATGAACATCGAGACCAATCCCCTGGACGCCGTGCTGGCCGAGGCCCGTGGCTTCCTGGGCGAGCGCCTCTCCACCAACACCTCCATCCGCGAGCAGCACAGCAAGGGCGAGGATGCCAACCCCCCCGTGCTGCCGGACGCCGTGGCCTTCGTGGAAACCACGGAGGAGGTGTCGCGCCTGCTCGCGCTGTGCAACCGGCACGGCGTGCCGGTCACGCCCTTCGGCGCCGGCACCAGCCTGGAAGGCCACGTGGTGCCCGTGCGCCGCGGCATCAGCCTGGACCTGTCGCGCATGACCGCGATCCTGGAGCTGAACGCCGAGGACATGGACGTGCTGGTGGAGCCCGGCGTGTCCCGCCACCAGCTCAACGACTACCTGCGCGACCAGGGCCTGTTCTTTCCGGTGGACCCGGGCAGCCATTGCTCGCTGGGCGGCATGGTGGCGACCCGCGCCAGCGGCACCAACGCCGTGCGCTACGGCACCATGCGCGAGGCGACGCTGGGGCTGGAGGTCGTGCTGGCCGATGGCCGCGTGATCACCACCGGCGGCCGCACCCGCAAGTCCGCCAATGGCTACGACCTGACGCGGCTGTTCATCGGCTCGGAGGGCACGCTGGGCGTGGTCACCAAGATCCGCCTGCGGCTGCACGGCATCCCGGAGGCGACCAGCGCCGCCGTGTGCCAGTTCGACAGCCTGGCCGCCGCCGTCGAGACCACCATCATGGTGATGCAGGCGGGCATTCCCGTGGCGCGCATCGAGCTGGCGGATGCCGACCAGATGCGGGCCTCCATCGCCTATTCCAAGCTGGACTTCGAGCCGCTGCCCACGCTGTTCCTGGAATTCCACGGCTCCCCCGCCGGCGTGACGGAGCAGGCCGAGGCGGTGGAGGCGATCGCCGCCGACATGGGCGGCAAGGGCTTCGCCTGGGCGCATGACGCCGAGGCGCGCAACAAGCTCTGGAAGGCGCGGCACGACGCCTGGTGGGCGGCCAACGCGCTCTACCCCGGCTGCCGCGGCATCACCACCGATGTCTGCGTGCCGATCTCCAAGCTGGCCGAGGCCATCGTCGGTGCCAAGGAGCAGGCGGTGGCCATGGAACAGAACACCTGCATCGTCGGCCATGTGGGCGACGGCAACTTCCATTGCGTCATCCTGTTCCCCGAATCCGACCCGCGCGGCCTGGAACGCGCCTGGGAGCTGGACCGCCGGATCGTGGCGCAGGGGCTGGCGCTGGGCGGCACCTGCTCGGGCGAGCACGGCGTCGGCCTCGGCAAGCGCGAGTTCCTGGCGCAGGAGCACGGCGCGGACGTGCTGGACGTGATGCGCTCGCTGAAGGCGACGCTGGACCCCAAGGGGATCATGAACCCGGGCAAGATGTTTCCCGGCAACTGACGGGTTCGGAACCGGGGGAGAATGGATTCTCCCCCGGACCCCCCGCTTCCTTTGTTTTCATCTGAAAGAGGCCGTAGGCCGCACCGGCCACGCCCGGCAAAACGGACAGAAGGAAGATGGAGGCTCGGGGGACTTCCTTCCCCCGACCTTTGGCCTAGTTCCCCGCGGCCCGCACCAGCACCACCGAGAACGCCGCCGATCCCAGCGCGCGCACCCGCAGAAACGCCGGGCGCGGCTGCGACCCGATGCTCAGGCGGGAGCCGAGGCCGCCATCCGCGTCGTCGTTCTGGTCCAGCACGGTGCCGTCGGCGTCCAGCATCTCCAGCACCGTGTCGGCGCCTTCGCGCAGGTCGAAGGTCAGCGCCACGCCGGCGCGGCCGTCCTGCGGCAGGCCGAACACCGCCGGCTGGTCGGCTTCCAGTTGCAGCGCCACGGCCTCGCCCGGGATCAGCGTGGGGCGGCGGGCGGCCTCGGCGACCGTGGCGGCGGGACCGCCGGTGGCGGGGGCGCCGGGGGGCGCCAGCGGCCGCAGCGCCAGCGTGAAGGCGCCGCCCCGGTTGTTCAGCGTGCCGGCGCGCAGAAAGGCCGGGCGGCCATTGGCGCGCGCCGTGGTCAGGCGCGACGCGAAGCCGCCGCCGCCGTCGTCATCCTCCGCCAGGGTGGCGCCGTCCTCGTCCAGCAGGGTCAGCACGGTGTCCGTGTCGCCGTCCAGCTCGCGCGTCAGGGCCAGCAGCGCGGGGCCGGCCGGCAGGGCGAAGACGGCGCTTTGCCGCCGCCCCAGCCGCAGCGTGCGCACGGTGTCAGCCGCCAGCGGGCCCGCGGCGCGCGCCTGCTCCAGGGTGGTGGGGAAGTCCGGTGGCGGGGCCGGGGCCTCGCGCTGCAGCACCAGGTCGAAGCTGCCGCCCGCATCGTCCAGCGTGCCGGCGCGCAGGAACAGCGGCCCGGGGTGGGCGACGTCCAGCAGCAACTCGGAAGCGAAGCCCTCGCCGCCGTCGTCATCCTCGGCCAGCACGTTGCCATCGGCGTCCAGCAGCGCCAGCACGGTGTCCGTGTCGCGGCGCAGGCCGCGCGTGGTGGCCACCAGCCGGGCGCGGTCCGCCGGCAAGGCGAAAAAGGCGCTTTGGCCGCGCCGCAGCAGGATCGGCCGGCGGGCATTGTCGGCCAGCGGCGGCTGGGCGGCGGCCGCCTGCGGGCTGGTGGGGAAATCGGGCGGCGGCGGCACCGGCTCGCGCGTCAGCAGCAGCTCGAACACGCCGCCGTCTCCGTCCAGCGTGCCGGCGCGCACCAGCGCCACCGCCACCCCGGGCAGGATGTCCAGGCGCGATTCCAGGGTTTCGCCGCCGCCGTCGTCGTTCTGCTGCAGCACGCGGCCACGGGCGTCCAGCGCCGCCAGCACCGTGTCGGTGCCATGCGCCAGCCGGCGGGTGACCACGGAAAAGCTGCCGCCCGCCTCGGGCGCAACCCGGAAAAAGGCTTCCTGCCCGCGGGACAGGCGCAGGCACACGGCGCGGCCGGGGCGCAGCGCGGGAACCCCGGCGGCATCGGCGGGGCGCATCGCGACGCGCTGCTGCTCGCAGCTCCGGGCAGGCGGGGCGGCGCCGCGCTTCGGGCCGCCGTCGGGCTGCGCCACCGCGGGCCCCGCCGCCGCCGCGCAGGCCAGCACCACCCAGGCCGCCCGCCACCACCCTGTCGCCGCCATGCCGCGTTCCTCCGTTCTGTTGCCGCCGAGCTAGCGCTGCTCCGGGCCGGGACGTAAAGGGGGCGCGGCGCGATTCGCTGTGCGGCGGGGCTAGGCCCGCGCCGGCTGGCGCATGCCGCCGAGCCAGGCGCCGATCAGCGCGATCCCCACCGCGCCCGCCGCCAGCATGCCGCCGCGCCCGGCCAGCGCCAGCCCGGAGCCGTAGACCGCCGGGCCCAGCGACTGGCCCATGAAAAAGCAGAAGGCGTGCAGCGCCACGGCCGAGCCGCGCGCCTGCGGCGCCACCTCCGTCACCCGCACCTGGATGCTGTTGTGCAGCATGAAGAAGCCGAGGCCGAGCAGCAGGGCGCCCGCCGCGCCCGCCGCCAGCCACCCCCCGGCGGCGGCGATCACCGCGAGGCCGAGCGCCGCCAGCACCCCGGCCAGCTGCATCATCCGCCCCTGGCCCAGGTGCCGCAGCAGCAGCGGCGCCGCCATGGTGTAGCCGAAGCCGCCCAGGCCGAAGGCGGCGACGGCGAGGCCGGCTTCCGCCGCGCCGCTGCCGCCGGGCCGGCCCAGCAGCACCGCCAGAAACGGAAACACGCCGAACACCGCGATGCCCTCGCCGAACACCCCGAGATACAAGGGGCGCGCGGCGGGCAGGCTGAGGATGGCGGCGTAGCGGCGCACCACCTCGCCCGGCAGGGGGCGGGGCCCGGGGGGCGGCGCCGGCTTGCCGCGCGCTTCCGCCACCAGCACGGCAAAGGACAGAGCGGCGGCGGCGGCGCAGACGCCCAGCACCCCGCGCCAGCCCACAAAGGGCGCCACCAGCCCCGACACCGCGCCGCCCGCCAGCTGCCCCAGGATGGCGCAGGCCAGCACGCGGCTGATCGCCACCTGCCGCTGCGCCAGGGGCACGGCGTCGCCGAACAGCGCCAGCGTCAGCGGAAAGATCCCCCCGGCGGCGAGGCCGGAAGCGACGCGCGCCGCGAACAGCCAGCCCAGCCCCGGCGCCAGCGCGCAGCCCAGCAGCATCAGCGCCAGCAGCCCGGCGCAGATCGTGACGATGCGCCGCTTGCCCAGCGCGTCGCCCACCGGGCCGAGCACGGGCTGCACCAGCGCGTAGGGCAGCGCAAAGGCCGTAGCCAGCAGCGCCACCTGGTGGTGCGGCGCGCCGAAGCCCTGCGCCAGCTCGCCCATCAGGGGGTCCAGCGCGCGGCTGGCCAGCGCGCCGGAAAAGCCGCACAGGCCGAACACCGCGACCATTCTGCGGATGGTGGCCGGCGCGGGGGTGTTGGGGGTCATGCCACCAATGCTGCGCCGCGGCACGCGGGGTGGCAAGTCGGGCTGACGCTTCCGGGCGGCGGGCGGGCGGGATGCGTCGGGCCGCTTGCCACGGCGTTGGCGGCGCAATAAAATCGGCGCCTCGATGCCTCTGGAACCCGGCTTTCCTGGCCAAGGGTTTCGATGACCGGGGCATCCGCCCGGGGCGTGTCTTTCCTCCTGCCTGCGTTCCCCGCCGCCGTGGCGGGCGAGCCCTGGAACCGGCCCGAATGCCTGCTGACCATGCCCTGCCCGCCGCCTCGCGGCTGCTGCCCAAGGCGCCCACCGGCATCGCCGGCTTTGACGACATCACCCTGGGCGGCCTGCCCGCCGGGCGGCCTTCGCTGGTGTGCGGCTCGGCCGGCAGCGGCAAGACGATGTTCGCCACCACCTTTCTGGTCAACGGCGCCGTGATGTTCGACGAGCCGGGCGTGTTCATGTCCTTTGAGGAGCGCGCCGCCGACCTCGCGGCCAACGTCGCCTCGCTGGGCTACGACCTGGACCGGCTGGTGGAACAGGGCCGCATCGCCATCGACCACGTGCAGGTCGACCGCGGCGACATCGAGGAAAACGGCGAATACGACCTGGAAGGGCTGTTTCTCCGGCTCGGCTTCGCGGTGGATTCCGTGGGCGCCAAGCGCGTGGTGCTGGACACGGTCGAGACGCTGTTTTCCGCGCTGAGCAACGAGGCGGTGCTGCGGTCCGAGCTGCGCCGGCTGTTCGGCTGGATCAAGGACCGCGGCCTGACCTGCATCATCACCGGCGAGCGCGGGGAAGGGCAGTTCACCCGGCAGGGCCTGGAGGAATACGTGTCCGACTGCGTGGTGCTGCTGGACAACCGGGTGCACGACCAGGTCACCACCCGCCGGCTGCGCGTGGTCAAGTACCGCGGCTCGGCGCACGGCACCAACGAGTATCCCTTTCTGATCGATGGCGACGGCATCAGCGTGCTGCCGGTCACCGCCGCCGGCCTCGACTACGAGGTGAGCAGTGAGGTGATCTCCTCCGGCGTGCCGGGGCTCGACAGCATGCTGGGCGCGGGGGGCTTTTTCTGCGGCAGCAGCGTGCTGCTGTCGGGCGTCGCCGGCACCGGCAAGACCTCCTTCGCCACCTCCTTCGCCGCCGCCGCCTGCGCGCGGGGCGAGCGGGTGCTGTATTTCATGTTCGAGGAAAGCGCCGGGCAGGTGACGCGCAACGCCACCTCGATCGGCCTGGACCTCGGGCAGCACGTCGCGTCCGGCCTGCTGCGCTTCGAGGCGGCGCGGCCCAGCCTGTACGGGCTGGAGATGCACCTGGCGCGCATGCACCGCGACCTTGACGCGTTTCGCCCGCAGCTGGTGGTGGTGGACCCCATCAGCGCCTTTCGCGGACCCGTGGGGGAGGTGCAGTCGGCGCTTCTGCGCATCGTCGACCTGCTGAAGTCGCGCGGCATCACCGGGCTGTTCACCAGCCTGATGCACCATGCCGCGCCGGCGGACAGCATGGACCTCGGCCTGTCCTCGCTGATGGACAGCTGGGTCCGGCTGGCCAACGAGGAAGCCAACGGCGAGATGAACCGCACGCTTTATGTCGTGAAGTCGCGCGGCATGAGCCATTCCAACCAGGTGCGGGAATACATCATGAGCGGCGCCGGCATCGGCCTGATCGCGCCTTATGTGGGGCCGGAAGGCGTGCTGACCGGCTCCGCCCGCCTGTCCCAGGCGGCGCGCGAGCAGGCGGCGCGGAACCGCCGGGCGCAGGAGGCGGAGCGGCGCGGGCGCGAGCTGGCCCGCCGCCGCGCTGCGATGGAGCGGCAGATCGAGGAGATGCGCGCGGCGCTGGAGGCCGAAGAGCGGGAAGGCCGCCTGCTGCTGCAGGAGGACAACCTGCGCGAGGCCGGGCTGGATGCCGAGCGCGACGTCATGAGCCGCCACCGGAACGCTGCGGAATGAGCGGCTGGAGCGAGCCCCCGCCCGGCGTGGCCGAGGACCCGGACGGCTTTTACCGCCTGCGGCTCTACGTCGCCGGCCAGACGCCCAAGTCGCTGACCGCGCTGGCCAACCTGCGGCGGGTGTGCGAGCAGCACCTGGCCGGGCGCTACGAGATCGAGATCATCGACCTGATGCTGAACCCGCGGCTAGCGGCGGGCGACCAGATCCTGGCCATCCCGACCCTGGTGCGGCGCCTGCCTTCGCCGCTGAAGCGCATCATCGGCGACCTGTCCAACACCGAGAAGGTGCTGGTGGGCCTCGACATCGCCAACCGCATGCCGGCCGGCGGCGGGGCATGAGCGCCCCGCGCCTGCGGTTGTTCGTGGCCGGCGGCAACCCGCGCTCGCTGCGGGTGATCGAGGCGGTGCGCGCGCTGTGCCAGTCCCGCGCCGGCATGGCGGCCGAGCTGGAGGTGGTGGACATCTACCAGCAGCCCGAGCTGGCCGAGCGCGACCGCGTGCTGGCCGCCCCCACGCTGCTGCGCCTGTCGCCGCTGCCGGAGCGCCGGCTGGTGGGCGACCTGTCGGACGAGGCCCGGCTGCTGGCGCTGCTGGCCGAGCCGGAGGAAGCATGAGCGCCGGCGACCGCGACGCGCCGCCCGTGCCGGAGGACGCGGCCGCCTGGCGCCGCCGCGCCCGCGCCCTGGAAGCGCGGCTGGCGGAAAGCGAGGAAACGCTGGAAGCCATCCGCCAGGGCGCGATCGACGCGCTGGTGGTGTCCGGCCCCGGCGAGCAGCACCGCGTCTACACCCTGGAAAACGCCGACCGGCCTTACCGCGTGCTGATCGAGCAGATGCGCGAAGGCGCGGTGACGCTCTCGGCCGAGGGCACGGTGCTGTATTGCAACCGCCGCCTGGCGGAGATGCTGGGCGTGCCGCAGGAGCGGGTGACCGGCCAGCCGCTGCCGGCCTTTCTGCGCCCGGCCGACCACGCCGCCTTTGCGCGCCTGCTGGCCGAGGGCGGGCGCGGCGAGCTGGTGCTGCTGGCGGCGGATGGCGCCGAGGTGCCGGTGTTCATCTCGCTCGGCCTGCTGGCGCGCGAGGCGGAAGCGCCGCTGCGCTGCGGCGTGCTGGCGGACCTGACCACGCAAAAGGCGCATCTGCGCCAGCTGTCCGCCGCCAACGAGCAGCTGACCGCCGAGATCGCCAGCCGCGAGGCCGCCGAGGCGGCGCTGCGGCAAAGCCAGAAGATGGAAGCGGTGGGCCAGCTCACCGGCGGGCTGGCGCACGACTTCAACAACCTCCTGACCGGCATCATCGGCAGCCTGGACCTGATGCAAACGCAGCTGGGCCGCGGCCGCACCGACGGGCTGGGGCGCTTTCTGACGGCCGCCAACGCTTCCGCCACCCGCGCGGCGGCGCTGACCCACCGGCTGCTGGCCTTTTCGCGCCGGCAAACGCTGGACCCCAAGCGCCTGTCGCCCAACCGGCTGGTGCGCGGCATGGAGGAGCTGCTGGCCCGCACCGTGGGCCCGGCGATCGACGTGCGCGCCGTGCTGGCGCCCGATGCCGGCGCCATGCTGTGCGACCCCAACCAGCTGGAAAACGCGTTGCTCAACCTGGCGATCAATGCGCGCGACGCGATGCCCGATGGCGGCTGCCTGGTGATCGCCACCGCCAACATGACCGCGACCCCGGCCATGGCGGCGGCGCTGGACCTGCAGGCCGGCGAATACGTCACCCTGTCCGTCACCGACACCGGCACGGGCATGACGCCCGAGGTCAGCGCCCGCGCCTTCGACCCCTTCTTCACCACCAAGCCGATGGGCGAGGGCACCGGGCTCGGCCTGTCCATGATCTATGGCTTCGCCACCCAGTCCGGCGGGCAGGTGCGGATCGAAAGCCGCGAAGGCCACGGCACCACGGTGCGGTTGTTTCTGCCCCATGCCGGCGACGCGAGCATCGACGACCCGATCCCCGCCCCGCCGCTCACCGCCGAGCCGGGGCAGGGCGAGACGGTGCTGGTGGTGGACGACGAGCCGGTGATCCGCATGCTGGTGGTGGAGGTGCTGCGCGACCTCGGCTACGCCGCCATCGAGGCCGCCGATGGCGCGGGCGCGCTGCGCCTGCTGCAGGCGGACGGGCGCATCGACCTGCTGGTCACCGACGTGGGCCTGCCCGGCGGGCTGAACGGCCGCCAGCTGGCGGACGCCGCCCGCGTGTCCCGCCCCGGGCTGCGCGTGCTGTTCATCACCGGCTTCGCGGAAACCGCGGCGCTGGGGGCGGGCGCGCTGGGCCAGGGCATGCAGGTGATGACCAAGCCCTTCGCGCTGGAAGCGCTGGCGGTGCGCATCCGCGCCATGATCGAGGGCTAGCGGCGGCGGTTCAGCCGCCGCGCGCCTGGTTCGGCCGCACGGCGCGGGCCACGTATTCCTCCGCCAGCGGCGCGTAGTCCGCCCACATGCCGCGCAGCGCCGCGATGGGCGCCGGGTCGCGGTCCGCGCGCAGGTCCACAAAGGGAAAGCTTTCCCCGGCCACCACCAGCAGCGCCGCCGACACCAGCGGGCGGCCCTCGCCGCCGGCATCCTCGCCCGCCTGCAGCGCCAGCAGCAGCCGCTCGGCCAGCGGCGCGTCGGGTGACGCCAGAAAAGCATCGACCATGGCCTGCGGCACCCGCTCGCTGGCCATGATGTTGCCGATGGCGACGCAGCCCTGGCCATGCGCCTCGGCATGCGCGGGCTTCATGCGGGCGCCGTGGAAATGCGCGGTGCGCCCGGCGCCGTCGATGGCGGCGAGCTGCCGCCAGCCGTGGTCGGGGGTGGAAGCCACCAGCGCGTCGATGGTCTCCTGCGCCGTGCAGCCGCTGCGCAGCAGCTCCACCCCGCGCGGGCCGAGGCGCGGGTCGGTGCGGTGCTGCGTCAGCACGCCGCCCAGGCGCGCGGCCAGGAACGGCACCCGCGCGCCGATGCCGATGGAGGAGGTGGTGCAGGCGGCGCCGAACTGCCCGGTGCGGGAACAGTGGCCGAGGAGCGAGAAGGTCATGCGCGCAGCATAGGCGGCCGCCGCCGCGCGGCAACCGCCCGCCGCGTTGACGCTGCCGGGGGGCAGGCCTAGCGTTCCGGTCAAGCCGTCGCGACCCAAGCGCCGGCAAGCACAGAGGACGTCGAAGCAACATGCCGAATCCGGTGAAGGACGCGTGGAAACAAGGCCGCGCGGTGGTGAACGGGTGGCTGTCCATCCCCTCGGCCTTTGCCGCCGAGATGATGGCCAAGGGCGGCTTCGACGCGCTGACCGTGGACATGCAGCACGGCGTGCAGGACTACATGTCCACGGTGGCCTGCTTTCAGGCCATCCAGGCCCACCCGGTGGTGCCCATGGTGCGCGTGCCGTGGAACGAGCCGGGCATCATCGGCAAGGTGCTGGATGCCGGCGCCATGGGCGTGATCTGCCCCATGGTGAACACCGCCGCCGAGGCCAAGGCCCTGGTCGATGCCTGCCGCTACCCGCCCATCGGCCTGCGCTCCTTCGGCCCGATCCGCGCCGCGGTCTACGGCCAGGGCTCGGGCTACTTCGCCACCGCCAACGAGGACGTGGCGGTGATCGCGATGATCGAAACCAAGCAGGCGCTGGAAAACCTGACCGCCATCCTGGACACGCCGGGGCTGGACGGCATCTACGTGGGCCCCTCGGACCTCGGCCTGTCGCACGGGCTGGTGCCCAAGCTGGACCGCGACGAGCCGGAGATCCTGGCGATCTACGACCGCCTGCTGGCCGAAACCAAAAAGCGCGGCCTGATCTGCGGCATCCACAACGGCACGCCGGAATACGCCCGCACCATGGTCGACCGCGGCTTCAAGCTGGTGACCACCAGCAACGACAGCGCCCTGGTGGCCCTGGGCGCGATCCGCGACGTGTCCATCATGCGCAAATAGCTTGCTGAAGCCGGGGGAGAATGAATTCTCCCCCGGACCCCCACTTCTTTTTTTCTGTCTGAAAGAGGCGGCAAGCTGCGACCGGCCGCAGAAGGGCCACGCGGGCGCATCCGAAGAACCGATAGAAAAAAAGAAGGGGTTTCAGGGGAATTCATTCCCCTGACCTTGTCCGCTACCCGCGCGGAAACGCCTCGTGATGCCGAATCACCTCGCGGATAATGAAGGCGAGGTATTTTTCCGCGAACTGCGGGTCCAGCCGCGCCGTCTCGGCGAGCGCGCGCAGGCGCGCGACCTGCGACTTTTCCCGCTCCGGGTCGGCCGGCGGCAGGGCGTGGCGGGCCTTCAGCGCGCCGACGCGCTGGGTGCAGCGGAAACGCTCGGCCAGCATGTGGATCATCGCGGCGTCGATGTTGTCGATGCTGCCGCGCAGCTCGCGCAGTTCAGCCAGCGGGTCGGAATGGTCGGCCATGGGGTGTCCTCCTCACGCACGATTCGGCGGTGCCTGCATGGCTACGCCAGCGGCGCCCGCCGCGCACCCCCTCAGCGCGCGCGGCGCGTCGCGGCGTAAAGCAGCCCGGCGGCCGGCAGCGCCGCCCCCGCCCAGGCGGCCAGCGGCCAGCCGCCCCGCACCATGGCCCAGCTGCCCAGCGCCGAGCCGAAGGCGCCGCCCAGAAAGAAGGTGGCGATGAACAGCCCGTTCACCCGGCCCCGGATGGCATCGCCCAGCCCGAAGATGTCGCGCTGCGACAGGATCATGTTCACCGTTACCGCCGCGTCCAGCAGGATGCCGGCCACCACCAGCGCGGCGATCGCCCCATGGCCCTGGCCCAGCAGGCCGACGGGAAAGCACAGCGCCCCCAGCCCCAGCGCCCCGAGGCGGCCGGCGCGCGCCAGCCCCGGCCGCGCCCGCCCGGCATCGGCCAGGCGCCCGGCGAAGGGCGCCACCACCGCGCCCGCCACGGCGGCCAGCGCGAAGGCGGCGATGCCGAGCTGCGACAGCCCCAGCTCGCCCGCCAGGTGCAGCGGCACCACCGTCCAGAACAGCGTGAAGCCGGCGAACATGCCGGCATGCGCCATGGCGCGCTGGCGCAGCACCGGCTGGCCGCGCCAGATGGCGGCGAGCGAGGCCAGCAGCGCGCCGTAGCGCAGCGTCGCCGCCGGCTGGCGCCGCGGCAGGAGCCGCCACAGCGCCACGGCCAGCCCCGCCATCAGCGCCGCCGACAGCCAGAAGATGGCGTGCCAGCCCGCGAAGCTGGCGACCAGGCTGGCCGCCGGCCGCGCCAGCATGATGCCGAGCAGCAGGCCGCTCATCACGTTGCCCACCACGCGGCCACGCGCGGCCTCGGGCGCCATGTGCGCGGCATAGGGCACCAGGATCTGCGCCGCCACGGTGCAGGCGCCGATGGCGAAGGCGGCCAGCAGAAAGGGCAGGGCGCTGGTGCTGAGCGCGGCCACGGCCAGGGCCACGGCGCAGGCGGCGATGGTGGCCACCACCAGCCGGCGGTTTTCCAGCAGGTCCGCCAGCGGCACCAGCAGCAACAGGCCGAGTCCGTAGCCGACCTGCCCCAGCGTGACGATCAGCCCGGCGGCGCCGGCGCTCATCCCCAGCGACTGGCTGATCGGCCCGGCCAGGGGCTGCGGATAATACAGGTTGGCGACCAGCAGCCCGCAGGCGGCGGCCAGCAACAGGGTGAGCCAGCCGGGCATGGCGCGGGTGGGGGTGGCGAGGGATGCGGACATGGGGGGAACAGGGGCTCCGGCGGTGCTGCGGCGCAACACGCTAAAGCAGCGCGGGCGCAGCCACACCGCGCCTGAGGGCGGGGCAGGGTTGCGGCGGGCGTGGCCGCGCCGCGCCGCGATAGGCTACCGCCCGCGCCCCTTGACCACCGCCGCCTCGCCGAAGCGGGCCCGCAGCGCCTCGATCGCCTGCCAGCGGGCGGCACGCTTCGGGGCCTCGGCATCCAGCAGGTCGCCCCGGTCGGCGCCGGCGCCATCCACCAGCGGCTGCGCGCCGATGCCGATCAGCCGAAAGGCCGTGCCGTCGGCTTCGCGCGCCAGCAGCGGCCGGGCGGCGGCGAACAACGTGTCCGGCAGCCGCGTGTGCCCCGGCAGCCGGGCGTGGCGGGTGCGGAGCGCGAAGTCGGCGGTCTTGAGCTTCAGCACCACGCCGCCGGCGGCGAAGCCCTTTTCCCGCAGCCGCCGGCCCAGCTTCTCGCACATCCGCCACAATGGCACCTCCAGCGCCGCCGGGTCGCGGATGTCATGCTCGAAGGTGGTTTCGGCGCTGATGGACTTGGTGTCGCGGCGCGGGTCCACCGGGCGGCTGTCCTCGCCGCGCGCGCGGGCGGCCAGGGTGGGGCCGTCCTCGCCAAAGCGTTCCGCCGCCTCGCGCGGGGACAGGCGCTGCAGCTGGCCCAGGGTGGAAAAGCCCTGCGCCGCCAGCCGGCGGGCCAGCACGGGGCCGACGCCGGGCAGCACCGTCACCGGCTCGGTGGCCAGCAGCCCGGCGGCCTCCGCCGCGCCGATCACCGCGAAGCCGCGCGGCTTGTCGCGCTCCACCGCCAGCTTGGCCAGCAGCCGGTTGGGGGCGAGGCCCACGGAGATGGTCACCCCCACCTCCCGCTCCACCCGCAGCGCGAGGCCGGCCAGCACGGCGGCGGGCGGCGCCTTGTGCAGGGTGGCGGTGCCGGACAGGTCCACCACCGCCTCGTCGATCGACATGGGCTGCACCAGCGGCGTCAGCTCCTGCATCATGGCGCGGATGCGGTGGCCGGCCTCGGCGTATTTGCTCATCTCGGGGCGCACCACCACGGCGTCCGGGCACAGGGACAGCGCCTTGAACATGGGCATGGCCGAGCGCACCCCCTGGATGCGCGCCAGGTAGCAGCAGGCCGCCACCACCCCGCGCGTGCCGCCGCCGACGATCAGCGGCTTGGCGCGCAGCTCCGGCCGGTCGCGCTTCTCGACGCTGGCGAAAAAGGCGTCGCAGTCGATATGCGCGATGGACAGGGTGGCCACCTCGGCGTGCCGCAGCAGCCGCCGACCTCCGCAGCCGGGGCAGCGCGGGGCGGGGTGGTCCGACAGCCGCAGGCAGTCTCGGCACAGGGTGGGCATGGCCCCGCCAGTCTAGCACGCCGCCGGCGGTGGGGAGAACAGATGTTCCGCTCCGGCTCAGCCGGCGGGCGCGAAGTGGCGGCGCCACACCGGGCCGGCCTTGGGGCGGACGGCCACCGCCTGGGCCAGCGCTTCCAGGCGCGGGCAATGCGCTGGAATCCAGCGATCGCCCTCCATCCACCGGGTCAGGGCGGACAGGTAGATGTCCGCCAGGCTGAAGCGCTCGCCCAGCACAAAGGGGCTGAGGTTGGCTTCCCGCTCCACCAGCCGCCAGATGTCGCGCCCCATCTCCTGCGCGCGGGCGCGGATGGCGGGGGCCTGGGCGGGGTCGGGGTGGAAGCGCTCGGGGTAATCGCTGCGGGTGACGTGGGGGTAGAACTCGCCGGCGGCCAGCGCCATCCAGCGCAGCGCCCGGGCGCGGTCGCTGCTGCCGGCGGGGGGCAGCAGGGCGGCCTCGGGGTGGCGGTCGTCCAGCGTCAGCAGGATGGCCAGGCTTTCCGTCATGACGGTGCCGTCCGGCAGCAGCAGGGTCGGCACCCGGCCCATCGGGTTGATGCGGCGGTAGGCCTCGGCCAGCTGGTTGTCGCCGTCCAGCGGCACGTCGTGCAGCTGCACCGGGGCGCCGATCTCGGCCAGCGCCATCTCGACGGTGGAGGAGCCGGAGCGGCGGTCGCCGTAGAGGATGTACGGGGTCATGCGCCGCATCCTGCCACCGGGGCGGCCAGCCCCGGAAGCCCAATTAATTGCGAATCAAAAATGAAATGTGGGGGCGGCGCCTTACCCGCGGTCCCACAGCCGGGCGGCGCCGAACACGCCGGAGCTGTCGCCGTGCCGGGCCGCCAGCAGCCGGGTGCGGCCCACATCGCCGAAGATCAGCGGCTGCATCAGCGCCGGCACCCGCTGGTACAGCGGCGCCATGTTGGACAGCCCGCCGCCCAGCACGATGGCATCGGGGTCCAGGAGGTTGGTCACCCCCGCCAGCGCCCGCGCCAGCCGGGAAAAAAAGCGGTCCAGCGCCGCCGCCGCCGCGGCGTCGCCGCCCTCGGCTGCGGCCAGGATGCCGGTGGCGTTGCGCTCGCCCTCGCCCTTCCAGTCGGCCGCGAGCGCCGGGCCGCAGAGGAAGGTTTCCAGGCAGCCCCGCTGGCCGCACCAGCAGCGCCGGCCGGGGAATTCCTCCGGCGTCATCCAGGGCAGGGGGGTGTGGCCCCATTCGCCGCCCACCCGGTTCAGCCCTTCCAGCAGCCGCCCGTCCACCACCACGCCGCCGCCGCAGCCGGTGCCCAGGATCACCGCGAAGACCACGCCGAAGCCCGCGCCCGCGCCGTCCGCCGCCTCGCTCAGCGCCAGGCAGTTGGCGTCGTTGGACACGCGCACCGGCCGCCCCAGCCGCGCCGCCAAGTCGGTATCCAGGCGCCGGCCGTTCAGGCACTGGGTGTTCGCGTTGCGCACCAGCCCCGTGGCCGGGCTGAGGCTGCCGGGGATGCCGACGCCAACGCTCGCCGGCCCGGCGGCCTCCGCCGCGCCCGGTGCGTCCAGGTCCGCCTCCGTTTGCTTCACCAGCCCGGCCAGCAGGTCCAGGATGCCGTCGTAATCCGCGGGCGTCGCGGCGCGCCGGCGCAGCCGCACCTCGCCCCGGGGGTCGAGGGCGACGATCTCCGTCTTGGTGCCGCCGAGGTCGATGCCGATGCGCAGGGTCATGGGCGCGGATCATAGCGGGTGGCGGGCGGGGGAGAAGGTTGGGGAACGGAATTCCCCCAGGCCCCCAGCTTCTTTTTGTGCTGTTCGGGCTTCGCTCGCGGCGGGCGGACCGACAGAAAAAAGACGGGGGCTTGGGGGAATTCCTTTCCCCGACCTTGCTTCCCGCGCCCCCTGGTGATGCATTGCCCGGCATGAGTGAAACAACGCTCGACGTCCAGGGCCTGCGCTGCCCCCTGCCGGTGCTCAAGGCCAACAAGGCGCTGCGCGCCATGGCGCCCGGCGCGCGGCTGACCGTGCTGTCCTCCGACCCCGCGTCCGTCGCCGACTTTCAGGCCTTTTGCCGCGAAACCGGCCACGCGCTGGTCAGCTTCTCTGAGGCCGCCGGCGCCTACCGCTTCACGCTGCGCAAGCGCGAGGATGCTCCCGCGCCGTGAGCGCCCCCTGGATGGGCGTCGCGGGATGAGCGGGCCGGTGCTGCTGCTCACGCATCACGCCTGCCTGGCGCACGAGAACTTCCCCGACCATCCGGAATGCCCCGACCGGCTGCGCGCCGTGCTGTCCGCGCTGGAAGCCGAGGAATTCGCCCCCCTGCTGCGGGACGTGGCGCCCGAGGCGACGGAGGCGCAGTTGCTGCGCGTGCATCCGCCCGCGCATGTGGCGGCGATCCTGGCGGTGCGCCCCGGGCCGGGCCGCTTTGTGCCGGTGGATGGCGACACCGGCATGAACCACGCCAGCGCCGGGGCCGCGCTGCGCGCCGCCGGCGCCGCCGTGGCGGCGGTGGACGCGGTGTGCGGCCCGGGCGCCGTGCTGCGCGCCTTTTGCGCCACCCGCCCGCCCGGCCACCATGCCGAGCCGGAGCGCGCCATGGGCTTCTGCTTTTTTGGCAACGCCGTGGTGGCGGCGCGGCACGCCCAGGCGGCGCACGGCCTGGCACGCGTGGCGATCCTGGATTTCGACGTGCACCACGGCAACGGCACCCAGGCCATGGTGTGGGACGACCCGTCCATCCTGTTCGCCTCCAGCCACCAGTCGCCTTGCTACCCCGGCACGGGGGCGGAAGCCGAGACGGGGGCGGGCAACGTGTTCAACGCCACCCTGCCGCCGGGCGCCGACGGTGCCGCCTTTCGCGCCGCCTGGGCCGAGCACCTGCTGCCGGCGGTGGAGCGTTTCGCGCCGGAGCTGATCGTGGTGTCCGCCGGGTTCGACGCCCATGCGCGCGACCCCCTGGCCCAGCTGCGGGTGCGGGAAGCCGACTTCGCGTGGCTGACGGATGAAATCTGCCACCTGGCCGGCCGCCATGCGCGGGGCCGGGTCGTCTCGCTGCTCGAGGGCGGCTATGATCTGTCCGCTTTGGCCAGCTGCGCCGCGGTGCATCTGCGCGCGCTGATGGCCTGAGCGCCCGCTGCCCCCCGGGGCGGCGCCCCTGATCACTGAGGTTTCCGCCATGCCCGAGACGCCCTCGCAGACCCCGTTTGAGGACGCGCCGGCCCTGTCCACCAGCGCCGCCCCCGGCCGCCCGGCGGCCCGCGCGGCGAAAGCCGACCCCAACGACGTGAGCGCGCTGTCCTTCGAGGCGGCGCTGGCGGAGCTGGACGGCATCGTGCGCAAGCTGGAAGGCGGCTCCGCCAAGCTGGAGGAAGCCATCGCCGACTACGAGCGCGGCGCCGCGCTGCGCCGCCACTGCGAGGCCAAGTTGGCCGAGGCCGAGCAGAAGGTGCAGGCGATCGTGGCGAACGGCGCGCAAGCCGGCAGCCTGCGGGACATGGCATGACCAGCGCCCGCCAGGCCGCACCCACGCTGGCCGAGGCGCTGCGCGAGGCGGCGGCCGAGATCGAGGACACGCTGGACGCGGTGCTGCCGCCCGAGGAAGGGCCGGAAGCCAAGCTGGCGGCGGCCATGCGCTACGCCACGCTCGGCGGCGGCAAGCGGCTGCGCGGCTTTCTGGTGCTGGAAGGCGCCAAGCCCTTCGGCGTGGCGCGGGCCAGCGCCCTGCGGGTGGCCGCCGCCGTGGAGATGCTGCACGCCTATTCCCTGGTGCATGACGACCTGCCGGCCATGGACAACGACGCGTTGCGCCGCGGCAAGCCCACCACCCACCTGGCCTTTGACGAAGCCACCGCCATTCTGGCCGGCGACGCGCTGCAGGCCCACGCCTTCGCGGTGCTGGCGGACGAGGACACCCATTCCGATTCCGGCGTGCGGGTGGAGCTGCTGCGGCGCCTCGCCATCGCGTCCGGCCCGCGCGGCATGTGCGGCGGCCAGATGCTGGACATGCTGGCCGAGCAGGGCACCGAGGAGCCGACGGAGGCCTCCATCGGCCGGCTGCAACTGCTCAAGACCGGCAAGCTGATCGAGTTCGCGGCCGAGGCGGGCGCCATCCTGGGCAAGGCCGCGGCTCAGCAGCGCCACGCGCTCTGCGCCTATGGCCGCGACCTCGGCGCGGCCTTTCAGATCTCGGACGACGTGCTGGACGCCACCGCCACGGCCGAGGAAACCGGCAAGGCCACCGGCAAAGACGCCGCCGCCGGCAAGGCGACGCTGGTCGGGCTGCTGGGGCTGGACCGCGCCCGCGCCCAGGCCGAGCGGCTGGCCGCCCAGGCGCGCGAGCACCTGGACAGCTTCGGGGAGCGTGCCGATCTCCTGCGGATGCTGGCCGACTACACCATCGCCCGGAGGTCCTGATTCCGTGAACCCCGCCCCGCACACGCCGCTGCTGGACCGCATCCGCATTCCGGCCGACCTGAAGAATTTTTCCGCCGACCAGCTCAAGCAGGTGGCGGCGGAGCTGCGGGCCGAGACGGTGCACGCCGTCAGCCAGACCGGCGGGCACCTCGGCGCGTCGCTCGGCGTGGTGGAGCTGACGGTGGCCATCCACGCGGTGTTCGACACGCCCCGCGACAAGCTGATCTGGGATGTCGGCCACCAGGCCTACCCGCACAAGATCCTGACGGGCCGTAGAGACCGCATCCACACGCTGCGCCAGCCCGGCGGCCTGTCCGGCTTCACCCGGCGCAGCGAAAGCGAATACGACCCCTTCGGCGCCGCGCATTCCTCCACCTCCATCTCCGCCGGCCTGGGCATGGCCGTGGCGCGCGACCTGCTGCGCCCGGGGGGCAAGCGCAACGAGCAGAGCGTCATCTCCGTGATCGGCGACGGCTCCATGAGCGCCGGCATGGCCTATGAGGCGATGAACAACGCGGGCGCCATGCGCTCGCGCCTGATCGTGGTGCTGAACGACAACGACATGTCCATCGCGCCGCCGGTCGGCGCCATGTCGGCCTATCTGTCGCGGCTGATCTCGTCCCGCCCCTTCCTGTCGCTGCGCGAGGTGATGGCCAAGGTCGCCCGCCGCTTTCCGGCGCCGCTGGAGCGCGTGGCGCGCCGCGCCGACGAGTTCGCGCGCGGCATGCTGACGGGCGGCACGTTGTTCGAGGAGATGGGCTTCTACTACGTGGGCCCGATCGACGGCCACAACCTGGACCACCTGCTGCCGCTGCTGCGTAACCTGCGCGATGCCGACACCGGCCCGCCGGTGCTGCTGCACGTGGTGACCCAGAAGGGCAAGGGCTACCCGCCGGCGGAGGCCGCGCCCGACAAGTACCACGCGGTCAGCAAGTTCAACGTCGTCACCGGCGCGCAGAACAAGGCGCCGCCGGGCCCGCCCACCTACACCGCCACCTTCGCCAAGGCCCTGATCGCGGAAGCCGAGCAGGACGAGCGCATCGTCGCCGTCACCGCCGCCATGCCGTCCGGCACGGGGCTGGACGCCTTTGGCAAGCGCTTTCCCCGCCGCACCTTCGATGTCGGCATCGCCGAGCAGCACGCCGTCACCTTCGCCGCCGGGCTGGCGACCGAGGGCATCAAGCCCTTTGTCGCCATCTATTCCACCTTTCTGCAGCGGGCCTACGACCAGGTGGTGCACGACGTGGCGCTGCAGAAGCTGCCCGTGCGCTTCGCCATGGACCGCGCCGGGCTGGTGGGGGCGGACGGCGCCACCCATGCCGGCGCCTTTGACATCGCCTATCTCGGCTGCATCCCCGACATGGTGCTGATGGCGCCGTCGGACGAGGCGGAGCTGGCCCACATGGTGGCCACCGCCGCCGCCTTCGACGACGGCCCCATCGCCTTCCGCTTTCCGCGCGGCGAGGGCTTCGGCCTGGAGCCGGTGCCGGCGCGTGGCACGCCGGTGGAGATCGGCCGCGGCCGCGTGCTGCGGGAAGGCTCGGCCGTGGCGCTGCTGTCCTACGGCACCCGGCTGCGTGAATGCCTGGCGGCGGCCGAGGAACTGGCGGCGCTGGGCCTGTCCTGCACGGTGGCCGACGCGCGCTTCGCCAAGCCGCTGGACACCGCGCTGGTCGACCAGCTGGCCCGCCACCACGAGGTGATGGTGACGCTGGAGGAAGGCTCCGTCTGCGGCTTCGGCGCCCTGGTCATGCAGCACCTGGCCATGGGCGGCGCCTTCGACAGCGGGCTGAAGTTCCGCCCCATGTGCCTGCCGGACGCCTTTCTCGACCACGACACCCCCAAGGCGCAGTATGAGACGGCGGGGCTGTCGGCGCGGGCCATCGTGGCGCAGGTGCTGGCGGCCATGGGCCCCGGCGCAGCGGCGGCGGCCCCCGCCCGGGCGTGAGGATGGCGGCATGAGCATGATCATCTTCGAGCTGTGGCACTACCAGCTGGGTGCCGAGGCCGATGACGAGGACGTGGACTGGGACGAGGTGAACGGCCTGCGCGTCGGCATCTTCTCCACCCGCCGGCTGGCCGAGGCGGCGCGCGACGCGCGGGCCGACAAGGAAGGCTTCGCCGACTGGCCCGACGGCTGGCGCATCTGGGATGCCGAGCTGGACGAGGCCGCCTTCGAGGATGGCTTCCCCGGCTGGGAGGACGGGCCCGCGCCCCGCGCGCCCGCCCGGTCGCGGCTGCATTGACCCCGGCCCCGCGCTGATGCCCAAGCTGCGCGCCGACCAGGCGCTGGTCGAGCGCGGGCTGGTGGAAACCCGCTCGCGCGCCCAGGCGCTGATCATGGCCGGCAAGGTGTTTTCCGACACCCGGCGGGTGGACAAGCCCGGCCAGCCGGTGCCCGACGACATGCCGCTGGAGGTCAAGGGCCAGGAACACCCCTGGGTGTCGCGCGGCGGCATGAAGCTGAGCCACGCGCTGGACCATTTCGCGCTGTCGCCGGACGGGCGGGTCGCCGTGGATGTGGGCGCTTCCACCGGCGGCTTCACCGACGTGCTGCTGACGCGTGGCGCGAGCAGGGTCTACGCCGTCGATGTCGGCCACGGCCAGTTGGCCTGGAAGCTGCGCAGCGACGCGCGGGTGGTGGTGCTGGAAAAATGCAACGCCCGCAGGCTGACCGCGGTGCGGGTGCCGGAGGCTCCCGGCATCGTGGTCTGCGATGCCAGCTTCATTGGGCTGGCCACCGTGCTGCCGGCGGCGCTGGAGCTGGCGGCGCCCGGTGCCTGGGCCGTGGCGCTGATCAAGCCGCAGTTCGAGGCCGGGCCGGACAAGGTGGGCAAGGGCGGCGTGGTGCGCGACCCCGCCGTGCATCAGGCGGTGTGCGACACGGTGCAAGCTTGGTGGGGCGGGCTGCCGGACTGGACCGTCCTGGGCATCGAGCCCAGCCCGATCCTGGGGCCGGAAGGCAACCGGGAGTTCCTGATCGCCGCGCGCAAGGGCGCGGCGTAGCCCGCGTCAGGCGGCGATCGGCTGCGCCGTGCCGTTGGCGCCCGAGATCTCCTGCAGCAGCAACCACACGCGATGCGGGTCCATCCGCACCTCGGGGTCGTTCAGCAGGCGATCCAGCTCCACCAGCTTGGCTTCCATCTCACGCTCGGACATCGGGCTCCAGCCTCGGGAAACGCGTTGCAGGGTGGTGTAACAACACCGTAAGCCGCCCGAGGTTGTCTGGCACCGCGACGATTTCGTGACACAGCCGCCATTCGGCCATCACGAAGAGGCGAGCGTCAGCCGCCCGAGGCGATGGCCGGCCGCAGCGCCGTGCTGGCGGCGTCCGGATGGCCGGAATTGCGGAACCGCAGCTCGCCCTCGCCGGCGGCATCGGGTGGCTGCACGCCGAACATCTCCAGCCGCGTGGTGAAGCCGGCGGCGACCAGCCGCTTGGCTTCGGGGGTGGTGAAGAAGCGCCGCACCACGCCCTCCAGCTCCAGCGATTCGCGCAGCACCCGCCATTCGTTGCGGTCGATGTCGTCCAGCAGCACCGCCAGGATGCCGGGGCGGGTGCCGGTCAGCCGGCTGCCCGCGGCCACCGCTAGGCGCCGCACGGCGGCCTCCGCCACCGCGTTGCGCTGCCCGGCGCGCGCCGCCAGCACGAACACGCTGCCGCCGTTCGGGTCGCCGGTCACGGCCAGATGCGCGTCGGGGCCGAACTGCGCCCGCAGCTGGTGCGGCAGGCCGGACATCTGCGCGCCCGCCAGCACCAGCGGGTCCAGCTTCAGCACGGCATCGGCCGAGCTGTCCTGCCGCCGCTGCGCCGCCAGCAGCGATGAGATGCGCCGCTGCAGCCCGGACAGCTGTTCCGGGCCGTGGATGCCCTCGGGAAGGGTCATCTTCAGCAGGTAGCGGCCGGGATGGGCCGCCAGCCAGGTCTGCAGGTCGGGGTTGATGCCGTCCATCAGGGCGCACCAGTCCTGGCGCGGCACGGGCCGGCCTTCCTCGGCCGAGATGGTTTCGCAGGACAGCTCCGCCTCCACCCCGTCCCGCCGCAGCAACAGGTCGAACGGCGTGCCGTCGCTCAGCCCGCTGAAATGCACCTGAAAGCCACGCGCCCGCTGCCGCGCCGCCTGCCGCAGCAGGTGGAACAGCGGGATCAGCGTCGCCTCGCCGGTCAGGCCGCGCAGCAGTTCGGCGCGCAGCCGGGCACGGGGTTCCTCGGGCAGGGTGTCGGACAGCCAGACGGCTTCCTGCATCATGTTGAGCGCCAGGCGTTCCGCCGGTGCCGGCGGCTTGGCGCCGGGGCGGGACAGCCGCGCCAGGATCAGCTCCAGCGCGTGCCGCTGCTGCGCCGCGCGCCCGCGCCAGGAATGCGGCTTGGCCTTGAGCCCGAGGTCGGCGATGCGCTGCGTCCAGGCGTCCTCGCCCGCCAGTCCCAGAAAGGCCTGCCAGGCAAGGGTAGCCGGCTCAGCGGCGGACTCGGCAAGCGACATCGGGTTCTCCCTGGCAGGACGGGCCAGCCTATTTGTGTCAGGGCCTCAACGTCAAAGCGGCGGCGCCGGTTGTGTGCGCAACAGCGGAAATCAAGCGGGGGCGGGGGGCTGAAACGCGCGACTCGCACGGAAAGCAAGGAAAAGCCCGCGAAAGAATTTGCGAGATGCCCGGGTTTTCTGTTCTGGTTCCGGACCATGCGGTGCTTGGGGCGCCCGGCATTTCAACTTCCTGGCGATCCGCCCCGCCCCGCCCGTTCACCCTTCCAGGCCCTTGAGCCGGTACAGCGCTTCCAGCGCCCCGCGCGGCGTCAACGTATCCGGGTCGATCGCCGCCAGCGCCGCCCGCAGCGGGTCTTCCCCGGCTTCCTCGGCGGTGGCCACGGGCACCGCGCGGGCGAACAGCGGCATCTCGCCCGCCAGCGGGTCGAGGCCGCGCGCGCGTTCCTCCAGCGCGGCCAGCACGGCGGTGGCGCGCGCCACCACCTCGCGCGGCACGCCGGCCAGCTTGGCGACATGCAGGCCCCAGGAGCGTTCCGAGGCACCGGGGGCGACCTGGTGCAGGAACACCACCTCGCCCCGGTGCTCGCGCACCTTCATGGTGGCGGGCGCAAGCTCCGGCAGCTTGCCGGTCAGCGCGCACAGCTCATGGAAATGCGTGGCGAAGACGGCGCGGCAGCGGATGCGGTCGTGCAGCGCTTCCAGCACCGCCCAGCCGATGGCCAGCCCGTCCCAGGTGGCGGTGCCGCGCCCCACCTCGTCCAGCACCACCAGCGAGCGGGCGGTGGCCTGGTTCAGGATGGCCGCCGTTTCCGTCATCTCCACCATGAAGGTGGAACGGCCGCCGGCGATGTCGTCCGCGGCGCCGACGCGGGAAAACAGCCGGTCCACCAGCCCGATCACGGCGCGCTGGGCCGGCACGAACAGCCCCGCCTGGGCCAGTACCGCCATGATGGCGTTCTGCCGCAGAAAGGTGGACTTGCCGGCCATGTTGGGGCCGGTCAGCAGGCACAGCCGCCGGCCGGGGGACAGGTCTGCGTCGTTGGGCACAAAGGCGGCCGCCCTGGCGCGGTCGCGGCCGAGCGCCGCCTCCACCACCGGGTGGCGGCCCTGGATGATGCAGAACTCGGCGCGCTCCGTCATGTCCGGCCGGCACCAGCGCTGGCCGGCGGCCAGCTCCGCGCTGGCGGCGTGGATGTCGAACTCCGCCATGGCGGCGGCGCTGGCATCGATGCCAAAGCCGGCCCGCAGGCACAGGTCGCGCAGGTGGCGCACCACCAGCGCCTCGCGCTTGCTCGCCTGCTGCCCGGCCTCGGCCAGCTTGCGGTCCAGCTCGGCCAGCGCCGCGCAGGTGAAGCGGATGGCGTTGGCCATGGTTTGCCGGTGCACCGGTGCCATGGGGCCGGGGGCGGGCGGGGCGCGCAGCAGCTTCTCGCCGGCCGCCGCCGGCATCTCGGCCAGATAGCCGAACTGCTGGTGGTGGCGGATCTTCAGGCTGGCCACGCCCCAGGCCTGGGCGAGGTCCAGCTGCAAGGCCGCGATGGCCGAGCGCCCGTCGTCGCGCAGCCGGCGCAGCGCGTCCAGCTCGCCGTCATAGCCGGGGGCGACGGTGCCGCCGTCCTCCACCCGGGCGGGCAGGGTTTCGGCCAGGGCGCGGTCCAGTTCCGGGCGGGGCGAGGCCTCGGGCACCAGGGCCAGCAGCGCCTCGGCCAGCAGCGGCGGCAGGCCGCGGTCGCGCAGCCCCTCGGCGATCCGCTCGGCGCGCGCCAGCCCGTCGCGCAGCGCGGCCAGGTCGCGCGGCGCGAAGCGGTCCAGCGACAGCCGGGCCAGGGCGCGCGCCATGTCCGGCGCCCCCTTCAAGGCGGCCCGCACCGTGGCCCGCGCCGGCGCGTCGGCCAGCAGCGCCGCCACCGCGTCGTGCCGCGCGGCGACCGGCGCCAGCTCCGCCAGCGGGCAGGACAGGCGCGACGCCAGCTCCCGCGCGCCCGCGCCGGTCAGGGTGCGGTCCACCGCGGTCAGCAGGCAGTTGCGCGTGTCGCCGCGCTCGGAGCGCAGGATCTCCAGGCTGCGGCGGGTGGCGGCGTCCATTCGCAGGGTGCTGCCGCCGCCGGCGGGCTCGGGCGGGCGCAGGCGGGGCGCGGCCTCGCCCTGCGTGGCGCGCAGGTAGTGCAGCGCCATGGCGCCGGCCGCCAGCTCGGCGGGCGCGAAGCTGCCGAAGCCATCCAGCGTGTTGACGCCGAAGAACCCGGCCAAGGCGCGCCCGGCGTCGCGCGGCGTGTCGGCCAGGGTGGCCAGCGCGGCCCAGGGCGCCAGCGCGGGGTGGGCTTCCAGCGCCTCGGGCAGCAGCAGCTCGGCCGGCTCCAGCCGCGCCAGCAGCGCCGCCATCTCGGTTTCCGGCAGCAGCTCGGTGCGGAAGGCGCCGGTGGACAGGTCGGCCCAGGCGGCGCCCACGGCGCCGTCGCCAGGGCACAGCGCCAGCAGCCAGGCGGGGCGGGCGCCGTCCAGCAGCGCGTCCTCCGTCACGGTGCCGGGCGTCACCAGCCGCACCACCTCGCGCCGGATGGTCGGCGCGCGGCGGGCCTTGGCCTGCTCGGGCGTTTCCCGCTGGTCGCAGATGGCCACGCGCAGCCCGGCGCGGATCAGCCGGGCGAGGTAGCCTTCCAGGGCATGCGCCGGCACGCCGGCCATGGGGATCGGCTCGCCCCGGTGCTCGCCGCGGTGCGACACCGCGAGGCCGAGCAGCCCGGCCGCCTGGTGCGCGTCCTCGAAAAACAACTCAAAGAAGTCGCCCATGCGGAAGAACACCAGCGCGCCCGGATGCTGCGCGCGGGCGGCGAACCATTGCGCCATGGCGGGCGTGGCGCCCTCGGCGGTGCGGGACGCGGGCACGGCCCCGCCTTCCGGCATGCGGGGAATGGGGCGGGGATGGAGCATGGCGCAGTCCTAGAGCATCGCCGCCCGGCGCGAAATCACCGAAACGCGGGGCGGCGGGCGAAGTCCCTGTCCCCGGGCCCGCGCCCTTTGCCCGCCAGGGCCGGAACCCGGCGGCACGCCGCCCTTGCCGGAACCCCGCTGCGCGGCCAAGACTCCCCGCACGCACCCGGCGCACGGCGCCACGGCACAGGAAGGCCCATTCCCCCCATGCAAAGACGTTCCCTGCTGAAGGCCGCCGCCGCGGCGCCGCTGCTGTCCGGCCTCGCCATGCCGGCCGTCGGCCAGAACAGCCGCGCCTCCACGCTGCGCTTCGTGCCGCAGGCCAACCTGGCGGCACTGGACCCGATCTGGACCACCGCCACGGTCACCGGCAACCACGGCTACTACGTGTTCGACACGCTCTACGCGCTGAACGCCGCCGGCCAGCCGCGGCCGCAGATGGCCGAAGGGCACGAGGTGCTGGAAGACGGCAAGCTGTGGCGCATCCGCCTGCGCCCCGGCCTCCGGTTCCACGACGACACCCCCGTGCGGGCCGAGGACTGCGTGGCCAGCCTGAAGCGCTGGGCGGTGCGCGACGCCTTCGGGCAGTTGCTGGCCGCCGTGGCGCGCGACTGGACGGTGGTGGACGACCGCACCTTCGAGATCCGGCTGGACCGCGCCTTTCCGCTGGTGTCCACGGCGCTGGCCAAGTCCGACGGCTCGGCCCCCTTCATCATGCCGGCGCGGCTGGCCGCCACCGACCCGGGCAAGGCGGTGACGGAGATGGTGGGCTCCGGCCCCTACCGCTTTCTGGCCGACCAGTTCAACTCGGGCAGCCGCGCGGTGTACGAGAAGTTCGCCGGCTACGTGCCGCGCGACGAGCCGCCGGATTACGCGTCCGGCGGCAAGGTGGCGCATTTCCAGCGCATCGAGTGGCAGATCATCACCGACCCCTCGACCGCCGCCGCCGCGCTGGTGAACGGCGAGATCGACTGGTGGGAGCGCCCGCTGGCCGACCTGCAGCCGATCCTCGCCCGCTCGCGCGACATCACCCGCGCGGTGACGGACAAGGCCGGCCGCACCGCGCTGGCCCGGCTGAACTGCCTGCAGGAGCCATTCAAGGACGTGCGCATCCGCCGCGCCGCGCTGGCCGCCGTGGTGCAGGAGGATTACATGCGCGCCGCGCAGGGCGACGACACCTCGCTGTGGAGCACGGTGCCCAGCATCTGGCCCAAGAACACCCCCTATTACGCGGACAATTCCGACCTGATGCCGGGCGACGTGGGCCGCGCCCGCGCCATGCTCAAGGAAGCCGGCTACGGCAACCAGAAGGTGGTGATCATCAACCCCACCGACTTCCCCGACATCGGCCCGCTGGGCCAGGTGACGGCGGACGCGCTGAAGCGCGCCGGCATGAACGTGGAGCTGGCGGAAAGCGACTGGGGCACCGTGATCCAGCGTCGCGCCTCCAAGGAAGCCACCGACAAGGGCGGCTGGAGCGTGTTCCACACCACCGGCCCGGCCGGCTTCTACGGCAGCCCGGCGATGTCGCCGCTGATCCGCGGCCAGGGTGAGGCCGGCTGGTTCGGCTGGTGGAAAAGCGACCGCGCCGAGGCGCTGACCCAGGAATGGCTCTACGCCCCGGACGAGGCCGGGCAGAAAAAGGCCGCGATGGAGCTCGGCCGCCTGGGAATGGAGGAGGTGGCCACCGTGCCGCTCGGCCAGTTCACGCTGCGCACCGCCTTTCGCCGTGACATCACCGGCATTGTCGACGGCACCGCGCCCTATCCCTGGGGCGTGCGGCGGGCGTGACGGCGCCGGCGGGGCGGGTGCCGCCGGCACCCGCCCCGCCACGCCAAGCACCGGCCAGCAGGGACCGGCCAGCAGGGACCGGGGGGGAACGGATGGCGCCCCGGTTCCGGGCCGGCGCGGGGCCGCCCGCGCCCCCGCCGCAGCATCGATGCTTGACGCCGCCTGCCCGGCGTGTCGAATCCCGTCCCTGGAACCCATCGCACGACATGCCGCAGCTTTCCCTTCTCTCGCCCCTCGGTCCGCTCACGGTGTCGGAAGAGGACGGCGCCATCGTCGCGCTGGACTGGGGCCGTGGCCGCGACCAGCAGGAAACGCCCGCGCTGCGCGAGGCGGCCGACCAGCTGCAGGACTACTTCGACGCCCGCCGCGCGACCTTCGACCTGCCGCTGGCGCCCTTCGGCTCGGCCTTCCGGCAGCGGGTCTGGGCGGCCTTGCGGGCCATCCCGCCGGGCGAGACGCGCGGCTACGGCGACTTGGCGCGCGAGCTTGGCACCGCCGCGCGGGCGGTGGGGGGCGCCAACGGCGCCAACCCGATTCCCATCATCATCCCCTGCCATCGCGTGGTGGGGGCGGGCGGCACGCTCGGTGGCTATTCCGGTGGCGAAGGGCCGGCCACCAAGCGCTTCCTGCTCGACCTCGAACGGCGCTTCATGCGCGCCCAAGGATCCTTCCCATGAACCATGCGATCCGCATCCATGCCCATGGCGGCCCCGAGGCCATGGTGTGGGAAGAGGTGCCGCTGCCCACCCCCAAGCCGGACGAGGTGCTGGTGCGCCACAAGGCGGTGGGGCTGAACTACATCGACGTGTATTTCCGCACCGGCCTGTACAAGGTGCCGCAGCTGCCGGTGACGCTGGGCATGGAAGGCGCCGGCGTGGTGGAAGCCGTGGGCAGCGACGTGACCGGCCTGCAGCCGGGTGACCGCGTGGCCTATGCCATGGGCCTTGGCGCCTATGCCGAGGCGCGCACCGTCAAGGCCGACCGCCTGGTCAAGCTGCCCGAGGCCATCGGCTTCGAGACGGGCGCGGCCATGATGCTGCAGGGCATGACCGCGCAGTACCTGCTGCGCCGCACCTTTCCCGTGCAGGCGGGGCAGACCATCCTGGTGCACGCGGCGGCCGGCGGCGTGGGGCTGATCCTGTGCCAGTGGGCGCGCGCCCTGGGCTGCACCGTGATCGGCACCGTGTCCACGGAGGAAAAGGCGCAGCTCGCGCAGGAAAACGGCGCCGAGCACGTGCTGATCGCCGGGCGCGACAACATCCCCGCCCGGGTCAAGGAGATCACGGGCGGGGCCATGCTGCCGGTGGTCTATGACAGCGTCGGCCGCGACACCTTCATGGATTCGCTGGACTGCCTGGCGCCCTTCGGCACCATGGTGTCCTACGGCAACGCGTCCGGCCCCGTGCCGCCGGTGGACATCGGCATCCTGGCCGCCAAGGGCTCGCTGTTCCTGACGCGCCCGACGCTGGCCACCTACACTGCGCGCACGGAGGACCTGGAAGCCACGGCGGCCGACCTGTTCGCCGCCGTGCAGTCCGGCGCCGTGCAGATCCGCATCAACCAGACCTTCGCGCTGAAGGACGCGGCCGAGGCGCACCGCGCGCTGGAAGGCCGCCGCACCACCGGCAGCTCGGTGTTCATTCCCTGAGGCCTGCGCCGTGCCGGCCTCAGGCTGGCACGGTCAGCTGCACCGTGAGCTGCAGCTGCTCGATGATGAGCCGCGTGCCTTCCGGCAGCGGCTTGGCGCTGCTGAACACGGTTTCCAGCACGCCGGTGTCGCTTTCGTTCTCGAAGCGCATGGCCACCGTCTGGGACTGGAGCAGCCCGGGGCCCTGCAGGTCCAGGGTTTCGCGCGCCAGAACGCGCCCCGGCACCCCCTTCAGCACCTGGACCACCAGCCTGGAGCCTTCCAGCCCGGCCGCGTCCTGCCCGGGCGCAGCTTCCAGCCGCAACTTGGCGGTCAGCAGCCAGCTGCCCTTGGGCACCAGGATATAGGGGCCGAAGGCCAGCGTGTTCATGCCGGTCGTCTGCGTCACCACCAGGGTGCCGCCGACCACCTCATGCCGGTGCCCGCTGATCAGCTTGTCCATGCGGATCGGGAAGCTGCTGCGGTCGCTGTAGAAGAACTCGCTGAAATACCGCCCGGCCGGCACGGTGATCGCCGGCACATGCGGCTCCGGCTCGCCGCCGGCATGCAGCGGCACGCCGTCCGGCAGCGGCCGGCCCAGCTTGTCCGACACCACCCGGCGGATGTTCTCCACGTAAAGCCCCAGGTGGTGCCGCAGCCATTGCCGGCGCGCCGCGTCGCCCTGCTGCGGGCCGGCCAGGGTGGGCAGCGAACCGGCGCGGCGGAAATCTGCTTCCGTGCGCAGGGCGATCACGCGGAACTGCGCCTCGAAGTCGTCGCCAAGCAGGGCGCGGCGGTCGATCCCGAGCAACGTGACGTCGAGCCCCAGCGTCCAGGCCGGCAGGGCACCGTGCACGCGCAGCGACAGCAGCCGCTCCGAGGCGGCCAGAAAGCTGATCAGCGCATCCGCGTCGTCGAAGGTGACGTAGGGGATGCCGAGGTCGGCCAGCATCGTGCAATCCTGTTCGTCATGCGCCAGGAAGATGCGGGTCGGGTCGCTGTCGTGCAGCCGGCGGAAGAAGTCATGCGCGTCGCCATCCACCCGGTTCCAGAAGCTCGCCGTGCCGTTCAGCACGGACACCACCTGCTCGGTGCGGCGGAACAGCGGGCGGGACTGGAAGATCGCGGAAAAGAAGCCGGGGCAGGGCAGGGGCACGACATCCACCCCGGCACCGCGCAGCGCGGCGGCGGCGCCGAAGTCGCGGCAGGTGCAGAGGTCGAAGCCGGCATATTGCGCGTAGGCCTTGCCCGTGGCGGTGTGGCTGACGCGCTTGGCGAACTCGGCATCCAGTTGGTGGCGGTCGCCGTCAAAGGCGTCGAAGTAGAACGATCCGGCACCGATGTTGATCTTGACGGGCGCGTTGCTGGATGCCGCCTCCAGGATACGCTCCATGTTGCGGGTGATCTGCCGCCCTTCGAAGATCTGCGGCGTGCCGCACACCACCAGGATGTCCGTGTCGTCCGGGAACGGCTCCTTGTCGGTCATGAAGCGCACGGTTTCCTCGTGCGGCCCCAGGGCGCAGCGCATGATGTTGCGCACGCCCATGTAGATCACCCGGTCGCCCACATTGAGCAGCATGTTCTCGCTTTGATGCGGGAGAGTGAGATAGGTGACCTTCAACGCCGGCATCAACCGAACTCCACGTGTCAAGATGTTTGTAGTGCTGCTCACATGATCGTTTTCAGGATATCCTGTTCGCACTGCAAACAGAAGTGCAGCCGATGCAACACTTGTCGAGAATCTTCGGCCCGCCAGCCTGCCCGCCGGTGCAGCAAGTTATGACCATGGAACGATTTGTTCTTGCCGCCCTGCGGCATCCTCCGGTCCTGCGCACCGTTGCGGAAAAAATCCGCCCTCGCTAGAACGTGATTACCACAAGGAAATCGCGATGACCGATCAGGATCCGGCGGCCCGAATCAGCGCGTTGGAAAGCAGGATCGACTTGGTCGAGCAGCGGCTCGGCGCCAAGCTCGACCAGATCAGCAAGCGCCTGGAAGAGATCACCTCCTTTTTCGCCAGCCGCACCAATCGCATGCTGCACGCGCAGTCGATCTATCTGGGCGACAACACCGCCCTGACCTTTCTGGAAACCGGCCAGCGCGTTTATGTGGACACCCGCAGCCGCGACATCGGCGTCCACCTGCTCACCTTCGGGCGGTGGGAAAGCAACTACCTGAAGGTCTTCGAGCAATTGGTGAAGCCCGGCCACACGGTGTTCGACGTGGGCGCCAACCACGCCTTCTACGCCCTGCACGCCGCCCGCCTGACCGGCCCCACCGGACGGGTCGAGGCCTTCGAGCCGAACCCGCACCTGGCCGGGCTGGCCACCGCGTCGCTGCGCACCAACGGCTATACCTGGGCGAAGCTGCATCAGGTCGCGGTGGGCGACACGCCGGGCGAGGCCATGCTGACCTTCAACCCCGACATGTCCGGCGGCGGCAACATCCGCAGCGGCGCCGGGCAGGGCAAGGCCGAGACGGTGAGCGTCAAGATGGCCGTGCTGGACCAGATGTTCCCGGACCCGTCCTTCACGATCGACGTCATCAAGATGGACGTGGAAGGCTACGAGGGCAAAGCGCTGCGCGGCATGAGCAAGCTGCTGGCCCGCTCGCCCAATGTCCGCATGATGCTGGAATTCGCCCCGCGCATGATGGCCAGCGCCGGCGTCGGCGCGCCGGAGGTGGTGTCGCAGCTCCAGGGCCTCGGCCTGTCCGCATGGCTGATCGACGGGCAAAGCAAGCTGACGCCCATCAGCTGGGACAATCTGGCCAGCCAGACGGACGGGCTGATGAACATCCTGGTGGCACGCGAAGCACCGGTCTGAGCACGGGGGGGCCACGCCCCCCCCCGCCTGCTAGCCGTGCGGCAGGTAATACCGGTACCGGTACGCTTCCCGCAGCCCCATTCCTTCATACAAGGCCACCGCCGGCGCATTGCCGGCGGACACCTGCAGCCAGGCGCGCTCCGCCCCCTGCCGCGCCGCCCAGTCCAGCCCCGCCCGCAGCATCCGCCGCGCCAGCCCCTGGCGCCGGAACGCGGGATGCACCGCCACGTCGAACAACCCCGCCAGCGCACCATCCGCCACCACCTGCGCGGTGGCCGCCGGCCGTCCGTCCAGCCGCAGCAGCAGCCAGGCCGCCGGCACCGCCATCATCGCCGCGGCCTGCTCCTTTTCCTGCCGCCGCGCCGGCGTCTGGTAGTCCACGGTGCCAAGCACGGACAGCCAGTCCTCGTCCGGCGCCGGCAATGCGGCCACCTCCGGGTCGGGCGCGGCGTCGCGGATCGGCCCCTGCATCACCAGCGATTCGCCGTCCGGCGCGAAGCCGCGCGCCAGCAGTGCCTCGGCCATGCCCGGCGGGTCCAGCGGCGTGGAGCGGAAGCGCGCCGGCAGGCCCAGACGCCGGTAACGCGCCGCGATCCGCGCCAGCCGCGCGTCCAGCTCCGGGTCGGGCGCCGCGCTCAGCGAGCTCGCGGCATTGGCGCGGCCGGTGCCGCCCAGAAACGCGCGCTGCAGGAACGGGCCGTCAAAGGCCGTGCGCGGCGCCGGCACGGCGGTGTGGGACGCGCGTTCGAGCAGAACCACCAGGGGGTCGGTCATCGGGGCAACTCAACAAAGGGCGGGCGGCAGGAAAGCGCCGGCTTCGCGTTGCCGCAAGGCCGGGCGTCGGGCACAACCGGGCGAAACACCGGAGGCCCACGCGATGGACGAGCAGCACCGCATCCACACGGCCGGCGTCAGCGCCAGCATCGCCGCGCAGGGGGCCGAGCTGAACAGCCTCCGCGACGCCGATGGCGAGGAATTGCTGTGGCAGGCCGGCCCGGAATGGCCGCGCCACGCCCCCGTGCTGTTTCCCATCGTCGGCCGCCTGGCCAACGACACGCTGCGCCACGCCGGGCAAACGCACCGCCTGACCCAGCACGGCTTCGCGCGCGACAGCCGCTTTGAATGGACCGAGCGGACCGCCACCCGCGCCGCGCTGCGCCTGCGCGACAGCGAGGCGACGCGCGCCCTGTTCCCGTTTCCCTTCGTGCTGGAGCAGATCTTTTCCGTGCAGGACGCGACGCTGTCTGTCACCACCCGCGTCGGCAACCCGGGCGGGGCCGTGCTGCCCTGCGCCGTCGGCGCCCACCCCGCCTTTCGCTGGCCGCTGGCCGCCGGGGTGGCGCAGGAAGCCCACCTGCTGGAATTCGCCGCCGCCGAATCCGGCCCGGCGCTGGCGGTGCGGGACGGGCTGATGGCCGCCCCCGGCCCGCTGCCCTTCGATGGCCGGGTGCTGCCGCTGTCCCCCGCGCTGTTCGCCGAGCACGCGCTGGTCATGCCCGATGTCAGCAGCCGCAGCGTCCGCTTCGTGGCACCCGGCGAGGACGGCGTGCCCGCCCGCGTGCTGACCGTGTCCTGGGACGGCTACAAGGACCTCGGCGTCTGGTCGCCGCCCGGCGGCGCGCCGTTTCTGTGCATCGAGCCCTGGTTCGGCATGGCGAGCCCGGTGGACTGGGACGGAGACTTCGCCGACAAGCCGGGCCTGCTGCTGCTGCGGGCGGGGGAAAGCCGCGAATTCACCTGGCGCGTGACGGTGGGGGCGTAGGGCAGGTCGGGGAAAGAATTCCCTGGGCCTTTTTTCCTGTTCTGCTGTCCGCAAACACACCGGAAGGCGGTGGCCGTGAGTTCGGCGGCGACGGCAAAGAGAACAGCGAAACAAGGGATTCAGGGGAAATCCGTTCCCCTGACCTTTTCGCTGCCTCAGGTCTCCGCCTTGCTGACGCCGGCACCGGGCGAGACGGGGCTGCCGCTTTCCGGAAACCCGCTGCCCGGGAACTCGCGCACAAAGGCGCGCCAGTCGTGCTTGCGGGCGGCGGCGCGTTCCGTGCCGTCGGGAAACTTGGCGTAGAGCGTCAGCGCGTCCTTGGCCCAGAGCGCGTCGAAGTTGGCCTCGTTCTCCAGGGCCAGCGCGGCGCTGCGCTCGAACACCCCGGCCTTGATGCGCGGCTGCACCTTCATGGCCCAGGCCACCGTGCCGACCAGCAGGATGGCCGCGCCCACGTAGAAGTGGATCAGCCAGATGCCTAGCAGGCTGGCCACCAGCAGGGCGCTGAGCGGCCACACATTCTCGCCCTGGCGATACACCGGGGAGCCGGGGGTGTTCATCTTGCGGATATGCACGCCCAGCTGCACCGCGTCCTCCGCGATCAGCCGCCGCAGCGCGTCCAGCTCCGTCACAGGTCGAAGGCCGCGCGCATCAGCGCCTGGGTATAGGCCTCGCGCGGGGCGCGCAGCACCGCCTCGGCATCGCCGCTTTCCACCACCTTGCCCCCCTTCAACACCATGATCCGGTGCGCCATGGCGCGCACCACCCGCAGGTCATGGCTGATGAACAGATAGGCCAGGCGGCGCCGCGCCTGCAAACCGCGCAGCAGCTCCACCACCTGCGCCTGCACCGAAACATCCAGCGCGCTGGTCGGCTCGTCCAGCACCAGCAGACGCGGCTCCAGCACCAGCGCGCGGGCGATGGCCACGCGCTGGCGCTGCCCGCCGCTGAATTCATGCGGGTAGCGGTGCGCCGTGGCGGGGTCGAGCCCCACCTCCTGCAGCACCGCGTTGACACGCGCCTCGCGCTGCGCCCGGTTCAGGCCCGGCTCGTGCACCGCCAGCCCCTCGGCCACGATCTCGCCCACGCTCATGCGCGGCGACAGCGAGCCGTAGGGGTCCTGGAACACCACCTGCATGCGCGCCCGCAGCGGCCGCAGCCCGGCGCGGCTCAGCCCCTGGATCGGCCGCCCCTCGAAGCGCACCGAACCCTCGCCGCGCTCCAACTGCAGCACGCTCAGCCCCAGCGTCGTCTTGCCCGAGCCGCTTTCGCCCACCAGCCCCAGCGTTTCGCCCTCGCGCAGCGCGAAGGACACGCCGTCCACCGCCCGCACCTCGCCCACCTGGCGGCGCAGCAGCCCGCGGCGGATGGGGAAGTGCACCTTGATGTCCTCCGCCTCCAGCAGCACCGGCGCGCCGGGCGCCACCGGCGCCGGCCGCCCGCGCGGCTCGGTGGCCAGCAGCATCTTCGTGTAGTCGTGCTGCGGGTTGCCCAGCACCTCGGCGGCCGGCCCCTGTTCCACCACCGCGCCGTGGCGCATCACCACCACATGGTCGGCATGCCGCCGCACGATCGAGAGGTCGTGGGTGATCAGCAGCATCGCCATGTTCAACTGGCGCTTCAGCCCGTCCAGCAGCTCCAGGATCTGCGCCTGGATGGTCACGTCCAGCGCCGTGGTCGGCTCGTCCGCGATCAGCAGCTTGGGGTCGTTGGCCAGCGCGGCGGCGATCATCACCCGCTGCCTCTGCCCGCCCGAAAGCTGGTGGGGAAAGGCGTCCAGCCGCTTCGCCGGCTCCGGCAGCCCGGCGCGCTCCAGCAGCGCGATCACCCGCGCGCGCAAGGCGGCCCCGCGCAGCGGCCGGTGCAGCGTCACCGCCTCGGCCACCTGCCGGCCGATGCTGTGCAGCGGGTTCAGCGAGGTCATCGGCTCCTGGAACACCATGCCCGCCACGCCGCCGCGCAGCCGCTGCAACTCCGCCGCCGGCGCGTTCAGCACCTCCACGCCATCCAGCACGATGCGCCCGGCCGGGTTCCCGCCCCCCGGCCCCAGCAGCTTCAGGCAGGAGAGTGCTGTGACGGATTTGCCGGAGCCGGATTCGCCCACCAGCGCGACCGTCTGCCCCGGCGCGACGGAGAAGGACACGTCGCGCACGACCGTCTGGCCGCGAAAGGCGACGGAAAGGTTCTGAACGTCCAGCAGCATCAGGCGGGAACAGTCCTGGTGGGGGCGGGGGAAAAGGTCAGGGGAATGAATTCCCCCGAAACCCCTTCTTTTTTCTGGTTTGTGTGCGGGAGCGGCCGTTTCGGCGTCGCACCCGGATGGCAAGCCTTGATCGGACGGCGCGACCGCCTCACCCGAACGACCGAAAAGGAATCAGAAAAAAGAAGGGGCTCGGGGAATTCCTTCCCCGACCTTCCTGCCACGCCCGCCATCACCGCCCACCCCCCGGCTGCTTGCGCGGGTCGAAGGCATCCCGCACCGCCTCGCCGATGAAGATCAGCAGCACCAGCACGCCGCCCAGCACGGCGAAGGCGGTGAGCGCCAGCCACGGCGCCTGCAGGTTGTTCTTGCCCTGGTTCACCAGCTCGCCGAGCGAGGCGGAGCCGGGCGGCAGGCCGAAGCCCAGGAAGTCGAGCGACGCCAGCACGGTGACGGAGCCCGACAGCAGGAAGGGCAGGAAGGTGAGGGTGGCGACCATGGCGTTGGGCAGGATGTGGCGCAGCATCAGGCGGGAATCGGACACGCCGAGCGCGCGGGCAGCGCGCACGTAGTCCAGGTTGCGGCCGCGCAGGAACTCGGCGCGCACCACGCCGGTCAGCGGCATCCAGGAAAACAGCAGCAGGAAGGCCAGCAGCGTCCAGAATCCGGGCTCGATGATGGAGGCCAGGATGATCAGCAGGAACAACTGCGGCATGCCCGACCAGATCTCGATGAAGCGCTGGAAGGACAGGTCGGTCCAGCCGCCGTAGTAGCCCTGCACCGCGCCCGCCAGGATGCCGATGACGGAGCTGGCGATGGTCAGCGCGAAGCCGAACAGCACCGAGATGCGGAAGCCCCAGATGATGCGCGCCAGCACGTCGCGCGACTGGTCGTCGGTGCCCAGCGGGTTGCGCCAGGAGGGGGGCGAGGGCGCGGGCTGGCCGAGGTCGCGGATGATGGTGTCGAAGCGGTAGGGCACGGCGGGCCACACGGCCCAGCCGCGTTCCTCCACGGCCGCGCGCAGCTCGGGGTCGCGCCACATGGCGGTGGTGGGAAAGCCGTCCGGGATGACGTCGCTTTCGGCGTAGTCCACCAGGGCGGGGACGAACCAGCGGCCGTCCACGCGCGCCAGGATGGGGCGGTCGTTGGCGACGAACTCGGCCCCCAGCGTCAGCACGAACAGCAGCAGGAACAGCCACAGCGAGATCCAGCCGCGGCGGTTGGCGCGGAAGTTGGCGAGGCGGCGGCGCAGGATCGGGCTCCCCGGTCTCGAACTCACCGGCGGGCCTCGAAGTCGATGCGCGGGTCGATCAGGGTGTAGGTGACATCGCCCACGATCTGCATCACGAGGCCGAGCAGGGTGAACAGGTAGAGCGTGCCGAACATCACCGGGTAGTCGCGGCGGATGGCACTCTCGAAGCCCAGCAGCCCGAGGCCGTCCAGCGAGAAGACGATCTCCACCAGCAGCGCGCCGGTGAACAGGATGCCGATAAAGGCGGCGGGAAAGCCCGCGATGATCAGCAGCATGGCGTTGCGGAACACGTGGCCGTAGAGCACGCGGTTCTCGCCGGCGCCCTTGGCGCGGGCCGACAGGACGTACTGCTTGCCGATCTCGTCCATGAAGCTGTTCTTGGTCAGCATGGTGAGGCTGGCGAAGCCGCCGATCACCAGCGCGGTGATGGGCAGCACCATGTGCCAGGCGTAGTCCGCCGCGCGCTGCCAGAAGGGCCAGGCCTCGGCGCCCGAGCTGAGCAGGCCGCGCAGCGGAAAGACCTGCAGGAACGACCCGCCGGCGAACAGAACCACCAGCAGGATAGCGAACAGGAAGCCCGGGATGGCGTAGCCCACCAGCACGGCGGCCGAGGTCCAGAAGTCGAAGCGCGTGCCGTCCCGCACCGCCTTCATGATGCCGAGCGGAATGGAAACGAGGTAGATCAGCAGCGTGGACCACAGGCCGAGGCTGATGGAAACCGGCAGCTTCTCGCGCAACAGGTCGATCACGGGGCGGCCCTGGAACAGGCTGCGTCCGAAGTCGAAGGTGAGGTAGCCCTTCATCATCTCGAAGAAACGGACATGGGCGGGCTTGTCGAAGCCGAAGGTGCGCTCGATCTCCGCCACCACCGCCGGGTCCAGCCCGCGCGCGCCGCGATAGGCGCTGCTCTCGCCGCCGCCGCCGGGGGCGGTGCGCGCCTCGCCGCCGCCCTCGCCAGTCAGCCGGCCGAGCGTGGCACCCTGGCCGCGCAGCTCGGCCAGCATCTGCTCCACCGGCCCGCCGGGTGCGAACTGCACGATCGCGAAGTTGATCAGGATGATGCCGAACAGCGTCGGCACCAGCAGCGCCAGCCGGCGAAGAAGATAGGCTCCCACTTACGGCGTGGCAGCCGGGGCGGCGGGCTTGGGCGGCAGGGCGCGTTCCCGGGCGGGCTCCACCCACCAGCTCGCCAGGTCCAGCGCGTAGCGCGGGTTGCGCTCAGGCTTGCCGAACTTGTCCCACCACGCGATGCGGAAGGCGCTGAGGTGCCATTGCGGCACCACGTAGAAGCCCCACAGCAGCACGCGGTCCAGCGCCCGGCAGCGGTCGATCAGCGCCTGCCGGTCGGGTGCCGCGATCACGAGCTCCACCAGCGCGTCCACCACCGGGTCGCTGATGCCGATGACGTTGCGGCTGCCCGGCTCCCTGGCCTTGTCGCTGGAAAAGAAGTCGCGCTGCTCGTTGCCGGGGGACAGGCTTTGCGGGAACAGCGCCACCGTCATGTCATAGTCGAACTCGTCCATCCGCTTCTGGTACTGCGCCGGGTCCACCGTGCGCACCCGCGCCTCGATGCCCAGCCGGGCGAGCGACTGCACGTAGGGCAGGGCGATGCGCTCGTAGGTCGCGTCGCTCAGCAGCATCTCAAAGGCGAAGGGCTGGTTCTGCGCGTTGACCAGCTTGCGGTCGCGCACCGTCCAGCCGGCGGCCTGGAGCAGCGCCAGCGCACGGCGCGCCGCCTCGCGGTTGGTGTTGGAGCCGTCCGAGACGGGCACGCGGTATTCGCTGGTGAACAGCTCCTCCGGCACCCGGCCACGGAAGGCGGACAGGATCAGCAGCTCGCCTTCCGACGGCAGGCCGGAGGACGCCAGCTCGGAATTGGAGAAGTAGGAGGTGGTGCGCTTGTAGCTGCCGTAGAACAGGTTGGCGTTCATCCACTCGAAGTCGAACATCAGCCCCAGCGCCTCGCGCACCCGGCGGTCCTGGAACATCGGGCGGCGCAGGTTCATGGCGAAGCCCTGCATGCCGGTGGGCACCTCGTTCGGGATCTCCTGCCGCTTCACCTGGCCCTGGCGGAAGGCGGGGAAGTCGTAGCCGGTGGCCCAAAGGCGGGCGATGTTCTCCTGCCGCACATCCACCTGCCCGGCCTTGAAGGCCTCGAACAGCACGGCGGTGTCGCGGAAATACTCGAAGCGGATGGTGTCGAAGTTGGCGGTGCCCTTCACGGTCGGCAGGTCACGCCCCCAGTAGTCGGCCACGCGGCGATAGGTGATGCTGCGCCCCGCCTCGATCCGCTCCACCTTGTAGGGGCCGGAGCCCAGCGGCAGATCCAGCGAGGGCTGCGCGAAGTCCCGCCCTTCCCAGGCATGCTGCGGCAGCACCGGCATCTGGCCCAGGATCAGCCCCAGCTCGCGGTTCTTGTCGTCCTTGAAGCGGAAGGTCAGGCGGCGCGCATCCTCCGCCACCACCTCCGTCACGTCCCCCCAATAGGCGCGGTAGAAGGGGTGGCCCTTTTCGCGCAGCGTGTTGAAGGTCCAGGCCGCGTCCGCCGCCGTGACGGGCTTGCCGTCATGCCAGCGGGCGCGCTCATGGATCAGGAAGGTGATGCCGCGCCGGTCCGCCGGCAGCTCGATGCCGGATGCGAGGTGGGCGTATTCCGTGCTCGCCTCGTCCAGGCTGGACGCCAGCAGCGTGTCGAAGACCTGCAGCAGCCCGGCCGCCTGGGTGCCGCGCAGGATGTAGGGGTTGAGGCTGTCGAAGCTGCCCACCGCCGGGCGCACCAGCTCGCCCCCCTTGGGCGCGGACGGGTTCACCCAGGGCCAGTGCGGGAAGTCCGCCGGCAGCCCCGGCTCCCCCAGCAAGGACAGGGCGTGCACGCTGCGCGCCTCGCCGGCGGGCGGCGGTGCGGCTGCGGCAGGGGCCGCCGGGGCCTGGGCCCGGGCGGCGCCGCTGGCGAGAAAAAGACCGGAAGCAAGGAGATGGCGTCGGCGCATGGGCCACAGGATGTGGCTTCCGGCGCCGGAGGACAACCATCCGCGCGTAACCGCTTGTGCCGGGACGGGGACACCTGCGGTTCGTGAAAGGGGCTCCGCCCCTCTCACACTCTCCCCGCCAGGGGATTAAATCCCCTGGACCCCCGTTTATTCGATGGCCTCAAGGACCATAAATTACTGTTATAAAACTTAAAAAAGGAAAACCGTGGTATCCAGGCGCTGAAACAGCCGGGGGTGCAGGGGATTCAATCCCCTGCCAGGGGAGTTTGAGGGGGCAGCGCCCCCTCAAGGGCCACGAGCCCCGAACCACCCCCCGCCTCTGGCCCCCCCGCCCCGCATCGCGCATAAGCCTGTCCCCAGTTCCAGCTTCTGTCCGGCGGAGTTCCATGTCCCACAACAGCTTCGGCCATCTGTTCCGCGTCACCTCCTGGGGCGAAAGCCACGGGCCGGCGATCGGCGGCGTGGTCGATGGCTGCCCGCCGGGCCTGCAGCTGTCCGAGGCCGACATCCAGCCCGCGCTGGACCGCCGCCGCCCCGGCCAGTCCAAATACGTGACCCAGCGGCAGGAGCCGGACCAGGTGCGCATCCTGTCCGGTGTGTTCGAGGGCCTGACCACCGGCACGCCCATCGCCTTCGTGATCGACAACCAGGACCAGCGCTCGCGCGACTACGGCGACATCGCCCAGACCTTCCGCCCCGGCCACGCCGACCTCGCCTACCACCTGAAATACGGGGTGCGGGACTACCGCGGCGGCGGGCGTTCCAGCGCGCGCGAGACGGCCATCCGCGTGGCGGCCGGCGCCATCGCGGCCAGGGTGCTGGGCGGCGGGGTGCGGGTGCGCGGCGCCTTGGTGCAGATGGGCGCCGACCGCATCGACCGCGCGGCCTTCGACTGGGCGGAGGTGGAGCGCAACCCCTTCTTCTGCCCGGACCCCGCCGCCGTTCTGCGGTGGGAGGAGATGCTGTCCGCCGCCCGCAAGGCCGGCAGCAGCCTGGGCGCCGTGATCGAGGTGGTGGCCGAGGGCGTGCCCGCAGGCCTGGGCGCGCCCCTCTACGCCAAGCTGGACGCCGAGATCGCCGGCGCCTTGATGGGCATCAACGCCGTCAAGGCGGTCGAGATCGGCGACGGCTTCGCCAGCGCCGCCCTGACGGGCGAGGAGAACGCCGACCAGATGCGCATGCGCGCGGATGGCACGGTGGAGTTCCTGTCCAACCACGCGGGCGGCATCCTGGGCGGCATTTCCACCGGCCAGCCGGTGGTGGCGCGCTTCGTGGTCAAGCCCACCTCGTCCATCCTGACGCCGCGCCAGTCCGTCAACCGCCAGGGCGAGGACGCGGACGTGCTGACCCGCGGCCGCCACGACCCCTGCGTCGGCCTGCGCGCCGTGCCGGTGGGCGAGGCGATGCTGAGCTGCGTGCTGGCCGACCACCTGCTGCGCCACCGGGCGCAGAACCCGGACGCCCCCACGGTGGCCCGGCTGCCGCGCAACTAGGCGGCGCGTTCCTTGATGGGGGTGGCGTCATCCGCCGCCCGCACCAGGCTGATGCAGTTCAGGCAGTCGGACTTGTTCTTGTAGCTTTCGCCCTGGGCGATGATCTCATGGTTGGCGGCCTTGAGGTTCCATTGCCACTGGCCGTCCGCCCGCTGGAAGATCGTGAAGTACATGGCGGCCTCCCCCTTGCTGAAGCGTGGCCATGCTGCCACGCGCCGCGCCGGAAGCGCAGTCGAGAATGCGCGAGCGGAACGACCGGCCCGTCAGCCGCCGGTGGAGCCGAACCCGCCGCCGCCGCGCGCCGTCTCAGGCAGCGTGTCCACCTCCGCCCAGCCGCCGCGCACCACGGGCGCCAGCACGCCCTGCGCGATGCGCGCGCCGCGCTCCACCGTGAAGGGCGCGGTTCCGGTGTTGAGCACGATCACCCCCACCTCGCCCCGGTAATCCTCGTCGATGGTGCCGGGGCTGTTGGGCAGGGTGATGCCGTGCTTGAGCGCGAGGCCGGAGCGCGGGCGGATCTGCAGCTCGTAGCCCTCGGGCAACGCCATCTGCAGCCCGGTCGGCACCAGCGCGCGGCCACCGGGCGGGATCACCAGCGGCTCAAGTACCGCCGCCAGCAGGTCGAAGCCGGCGGCGCCGGGGGTGGCATAGGCGGGCAGGGGCAGGCCCTCGGCATGCGGCAGGCGCCGGACGGCGATAACAGGGCTCATGCGAAGTGCTCCGCCACGCGGGCCGCCAGCCGGGCGGCCACCTGTTCCTTGGGCATGCGGGGCCAGTCCTCGACGCCCGCGGCGGACACCAGGTGCACCGCGTTCTCCGCGCCGCCCATCACGTCGCCCGACACGTCGTTGGCCACGATCCAGTCGCAGCCCTTGCGCGCGCGCTTGGCCACCGCGTTCTCCACCACGTTCTCCGTTTCGGCCGCGAAGCCCACCACCAGCGGCGGGCGCGCCGCATGCGCCGACAGCAGCGCCAGGATGTCCGGGTTCAAGGCCAGCTCCAGCGGCGGCGGCGCCTCGCCCGGCACCTTCTTCATCTTCTGCCCGGCCTCGCGCGCCGTGCGCCAGTCGGCCACGGCGGCGGCGCAGACCGCCGCATCCGCCGGCAAGGCGGCCTCGCAGGCCACCAGCATCTGCCTCGCCGTTTCCACCCGCACCACGGCCACGCCAGCCGGGTCCGGCACCGCCACGGGGCCGGACACCAGCGTCACCCGCGCGCCCAGCGCCGCCAGCGCGCCCGCGATGGCATGGCCCTGCCGGCCGCTGGAGCGGTTGGCGATAAAGCGCACCGGGTCGATCGGCTCGTGCGTCGGGCCGGAGGTCACCAGCACGTGCCGCCCGGCCAGCGGCCGCGGCCCGTCCAGCAGCCGCGCGATGGCCGCGAACATCTCGGCCGGTTCCGCCAGGCGGCCGGGGCCGGTTTCCGCCTCCGCCATGGCGCCCTCGTTGGGGCCGATCACCCGCACGCCGCGCGCGGCCAGCACGGCCATGTTGGCGCGCGTCGCGGAATGCGCCCACATGGCCCAGTTCATGGCCGGCGCCACCAGCACGGGCTTGTCGGTGGCCAGCAGCAGCGTGGTGGCCAGGTCGTCCGCGCGGCCCTGCGCCATCTTGGCCAGGAAGTCGGCCGAGGCCGGGGCAACCACCACCAGGTCGGGCAGCCGCGCCAGCCGGATGTGGCCGACATCCGCCTCGCCGCTCAGCGACCACAGGTCCTCGTGCACCGCCTCGCCGGCAATGGCCTGCAGCGCGTGCGGCGTGACGAAGCGCGCGCCGCCGGCGGTCAGCACCGGGGTCACCCGCGCGCCGGCGCGCTTCAGCAGCCGGGTCAGCTCCAGCGCCTTGAAGGCCGAAACGCTGCCGGAAACGATCAGAAGAACGCGCTTGCCCTGCATGGCTGCAGGCTAGCGCGGATCGGACCGCGCGGAAATGCGCGGCAAGCCAGAACGTGGCTGCAAGGGGACTCTCGCGAACGTGTCATGGAAACGTCATTCGCCGCGCGAATACCCGGCATTGTCCGGTGCGATTGGAAACGGTGCCGCCGGCGGCGCATCTAGCGCCTCAAGAAGAGCGACAGAGTTGCCGCCCTTGACTATCAAGGACAATCCAAAATGCTTCGCAAGGTTATTCTTTCCGCCCTGCTCGTGACCGGCCTTTCTGGTGCCGCCATGGCGCAGGAGCCGCTGCGGGTGCTTGGCACCGGCGAGAACTTCGCCGTCGATTACTCCAACGACGGTGGCAACATCCTGGGCGGTGGGCCCGTGACCGTGATCGGTAGCGGCGAAAGCGCCCGCTACCTGCACGCCCAGGGCGCTCCCGCCCAGCGCGGCTGGCTGCCCACGGCCGTCGGCACCGGCGAGTCCGGCAAGATCGCCTACCAGCCGACCCAGAACGCCTACCCCGAGCCCAACGGCTGATCCCTCCGCGATCCCCCTCGCACAGCCGATGATGAAGAGCCGGTCCTGTTTCAGGGCCGGCTCTTTTCTTTTGGGGGCAGACAGGGCCGGGAAAAAGAATTTCCCCGGACCCTCCATCGTCTTTCTGTCCGTGCCGGAGAAACGCCGGTGCGCCTTGTCAGCCGACGGGCAGCCGCACCACGAAGCGCGCGCCCACCACCTTGCCGCCTTCGTCCCGCCGGTTCTCCGCGCTGATGCGCCCGCCGAGGCCTTCCACGATCTGCCGGCTGATCGACAGGCCCAGGCCGGAATGCTGGCCGAACTGCTCGGCGGTGGGGCGCTCGGTGTAGAAGCGGTCGAAGATGCCTTCCAGCTTGGCTTCGGGGATGCCGGGGCCCTGGTCCTCGACGGTGAACTCCATCATCGCCCCGGTTTGCCGCGCGCGCAGCCACACGGTGCCGAGCGGCGGCGAAAAGGACACCGCGTTGCCCAACAGGTTGCGGAACACCTGCACCAGCCGGCCTTCCACGCCGCGCACCACCAGCGGCACGGGGGCGGCGTCCAGCTCCATCACCGGGTCCTCGTCCTCGTCGCGGGTGGTGTTGTGCAGCTCCACCAGCGCGGACAGGATGGGCGCCACGTCCACAGGCTCCGACACGGTGCGCGACAACTCGGCATCGACGCGCGAACTGTCCGAAATGTCGCCGATCAGCCGGTCCATCCGCACCGCGTCCTGCGCGATGATGGACAGCAGGCGCTTCTGCTGGTCGGGCTTTTCCACGCGCAGCAGGGTTTCCAGCGCCGAGCGCACGCTGGTCAGCGGGTTGCGCAGCTCATGCGCCACGTCCGCCGCGAAACGCTCGTTCTGGTCGATGCGCGCCCACAAGGCGGTGGCCGAGGACTGCAGGTCGCGCGCCAGCACGCCGATCTCGTCCGAGCGCGCCAGCAGGGCGGGGGGCACGGAGCCGGCGCGGCCCTTGCCCTGCCGCATGGCCGCCGCGGCGCCGGCCAGCGCCAGGATGGGCGAGGCGATGGTGCGCGACAGGTACAGCGAGGTCGCCACCGTCATCAGCAGCGCCAGGATGAACAGCCCCAGCACGGAGGTGCGGATTTCCAGCAGCCGCTGGTCCACCTGCCTGGCTTCCCGCGTCAGCAGCACGATGCCGACGCTTTGGCTGCCGCGCCGCGCGGGCTCGGCCACCGAAACCAGCAGCCGGCCTTCCCGCGTGCGGCGGATATACGGGCGCACCCCGCCTTCCAGCGCGATGCGCAGCTCTTCCCGCCGGTCCGGCCCCAGCTCGGGCTGCCAGTCGAAGGACGGCGCGTCGGGCTGCACGTCCACGTAGATGTCGTCGCCGCGCCGGGCGCCGAACAGCGAGCGGGGCAGGATGGTCAGCAGCCGGTCGTAGAAGCGGCCGACGCCGCCGGCCACCAGCCCGCGCTGCTCCGGCGGCGTCAGCGGCTCGGTGACGATGGCGCCGCCCTGGCCCTCGCGCACCCGGCTGTCGGCCACCAGCAGGCCGGAGGTGTCGAACAGCTTGGCCTGCGTGTTGGCCGAGGGTTCCACCAGCCGGCGCAGCAGCGGGCGCGCGGTGTCGGGCACCAGCACGGCGCGGTCGTCCTGCAGCCGTACGGCGGCTTCCGCGATGCCGGCGGCATAGATGCGCGCCTGGGTGCGCAGGCTTTCCACCTCGGCGGCCAGCAGCCCGGTCTGGTACTGGTCGAGATACAGCAGCGAGGCCGCCAGCAACGCCGGTGCCACCATGTTGACCAGCAGGATGCGCCGCAGCAGCGGCGACACGCGTTTGCGCTCCCGCGTCACGCGGAGCGGTGGCAGCACGACGGGACCGCTGGCGTCGGGCATGGGGAGGTCAGGCTTCCTTGTAGCGGTAGCCGATGCCGTAGAGCGTCTCGATCATGTTGAAGTCGTCGTCCACCTGGCGGAACTTCTTGCGCACGCGCTTGACGTGGCTGTCGATGGTGCGGTCGTCGACATAGATGTTCTCGCCATAGGCGCTGTCGATCAGCTGGTCGCGGTTCTTGACCATGCCGGGGCGCTGGGCCAGCGCCTTGACCAGCAGGAACTCGGTGACCGTCAGCTGCACCTGCTCGCCCTTCCAGGTGCAGGTGTGCTTGGTCTCGTCCAGCACCAGGTCGCCGCGTGAGATGACGCCGGTGGGCGGGGCGCCCGACCCCTCGGCGCGGCCGGCCTCGTTGCGGCGCAGCAGGGCGCGGATGCGCTCCAGCAGCAGGCGCTGGGAAAACGGCTTGGTGATGTAGTCATCGGCGCCGAGCCGCAGGCCCATGAGCTGGTCCAGCTCCTCGTCCTTGCTGGTCAGGAAGATCACCGGCAGGGAGGAGCGCTGGCGCAGCTTCTGCAGCAGCTCCATGCCATCCATGCGCGGCATCTTGATGTCCAGCACCGCGAGGTCGACCGGCCGCGCCAGCAGCCCCTGCAACGCGCTTTCGCCATCGGTGTAGGTGCGCACCTGGAAGCCTTCCGCTTCCAGCGTCATGGACACGGAGGTGAGGATGTTCCGGTCGTCGTCGACGAGCGCGATGGTGGCGGGCATGGGCGAACTCCCGAATTGGTCTTCCGGCGACGGGTCTAGCGGCCGATTGTGGCGCAAGGCGGGCCGGGCGTATCGCCTAACGGGCGAGGGCGGAAAAGGTCGGGGAAAGAATTTTCCGGTGACCTTCTTTTTTCGGCCTCCCCGCGCTTTCGCGGCCGGCGCGGTCGTGCCCCGGGGCCGGGCCGGCGGATTCGCGCGGCCGCGGCTGCCGCAAGTTACCCCCGCGCCTCTCCGAAAAGCAGAAATAAGTCAGAAAGAAGATGAGGTTGGGGGCATTTCTTCCGCGGCCTGCCGGTCGGCCGCCGTGTTTCATCGTATGAAAGTCATCGTACAATATGACCACAACACTTACATTGACGCAGCCATGGACGAACCGTTAGCGTCCGCGCCGAACCCGTCCAGGTGAGAGATGGAGCGGGCTCAACCCTGTGGCTACTGCCCCGCGCGCCCCGCGCCGGAGGATAAGCGCCTGACGGAGAGTTCCGCCTTATGACCGCTTCCAACACCGCCGCCCTGCTGTCGGGCACCGGCGTTTCCGCTTCCGGCGAAGTGCTCGCCAACCTCACCGCCGCCGGCCTGACCGCGCAGGCGCTGAGCCGCAAGGAAGGCCGGCTGTCCGCCGACGGTGCCTTTATCGGCGTGACCGGCCAGCACACCGGCCGCTCGGTGGCCGACAAATTCGTGGCGGACGACCCCGAGGCGACCAACGAGATCTGGTGGGGCAAGGTCAACCAGAAGCTGGCGCCCGAGAAGTTCGAGCGCTTCACCGCCGATGTCCGCCAGTGGCTGGGCCAGCGGGACGTGCTGTTCACCCAGGACCTGTATGCCGGCGCCGACCCCGCCTACCGCATCAAGGTGCGGCTGGTGACGCCGAACGCGTGGCACGCGCTGTTCGCCCGCAACATGTTCATCCGCCCGCCCGTCGAGGAGCTGGCCGGCTTCCAGCCGGACTACACCATCCTGCACGCGCCCGAGATGGACGCGAAGCCCGAGCACGGCGGCCGCGCGAACTCCTCCACGCTGATCGCGCTGTCCTTCGCCAAGAAGATCATCGCCATCGCCGGCACCTCCTACGCCGGTGAGATCAAGAAGAGCATCTTCACCGTCATGAACTGGCTGCTGCCGGCGCAGGGCGTGCTGCCGATGCATTGCTCGGCCAACGTGGGCAAGGCGGGTGACACGGCGCTGTTCTTCGGCCTGTCCGGCACCGGCAAGACCACCCTGTCCTCCGACCCCGAGCGCGCGCTGATCGGCGACGACGAGCACGGCTGGTCGGACAAGGGCGTCTTCAACTTCGAGGGCGGCTGCTACGCCAAGGTCATCAAGCTCAGCCAGGAAGCCGAGCCGCAGATCTGGAACGCCTCGCACCGCTTCGGCGCCGTGCTGGAGAACGTGGTGGCCGACGAGCGCGGCAACCTCGACCTCGAAGACGGCAGCCTGACCGAGAACACCCGCTCCTGCTACCCGATCGAGTTCATCCCCGGCACCGCGCCCGGCGGCATGGCCGGCCTGCCCAAGAACGTGGTGATGCTGACGGCCGATGCCTTCGGCGTGCTGCCGCCGATCAGCAAGCTGACCTCGGCGCAGGCGATGTACCACTTCCTGTCCGGCTACACCGCCAAGGTGGCGGGCACCGAGAAGGGCCTGGGCAAGGAGCCGCAGGCGACCTTCTCCACCTGCTTCGGCGCCCCCTTCCTGCCGCGCCACCCCGAGGTCTACGGCAAGATGCTGGCCGAGCTGATCGGCAAGCACGGCGCCCAGGTGTGGCTGGTCAACACCGGCTGGACCGGCGGCAGCTACGGCACCGGCCACCGCATGTCGATCAAGCACACCCGCGCCCTGCTGCGTGCGGCGCTGGACGGCAGCCTGGCCAATGCCGAGTTCGAAACCGACCCGTTCTTCGGCCTGGCCATCCCCAAGGCCGTGCCGGGCGTGCCGACCGAGGTGCTGAACCCGCGCAACAGCTGGGCGGACAAGGACAACTACGACAAGACCGCCCGCCACCTGGTGTCGCTGTTCGAGAAGAACTTCGAGACCTTCGCCAGCGGCGCCAGCGCCGAGGTGAAGGCCGCGGCCCTGAAGAGCGCCGCGTAAGCTTCGCGCGGCTCGTGATCAGGCCGGGGGAGCGATCCCCCGGCCTTTTTTGTGTCCGCAGCATCGGAGAAGGCGGGGGAAGGAGTTCCCCGGACCCCTTCCTTTCTTTCTGCCTGTTTCCCGGTCACCCGACCGGCCGTGGCGCCCGGACTGTGGCGGAGGCCCGAAGCGCGCGGCCCCGGCGGCCATTCCGGCAGACAAACCGGAAAAAGATGGGGGGTCGGGGGAATTCTTTCCCCCGACCTTCCCGCCCCGCCGCAGCCAACACCCCCCCTCACGGGTTGAACCCTGGCCCGCAGCGCCCGAGATGCTGCGGACCGATCCCAGGGAGGCCGCAGCGCCCGCTATCGCATGACCCATCCGCATTCTCTGACCGTCGCTTCCTACAACGTGCACAAATGCGTCGGCATCGACCGGCGGTTCGACCCCCACCGGATCGCGCACGTGATCGGCGAGATGCGGGCCGACATCGTGGCCGTGCAGGAAGCCGACAAGCGCTTCGGCCGCCGCGTCGGGCTGTTGGACACCGCGACGCTGCGCGAGCACGGGCTGAACCTGCTGCCCCTGTCGCGCCTGCCGGACGGACATGGCTGGCACGGCAATGCCCTGCTGGTGCGCCATGCCACGCTGAGCCGGGTGGAATGCATCGACCTGCCGGGCGCCGAGCCGCGCGGCGCCGTGGTTGCGGAGCTGTCCTTGCCGGCCGGGCCGCTGCGGGTGGTGGCCGCCCATTTCGGCCTGTTGCGCCGCTGCCGCATGCGCCAGGGCGCCGCCATCCTGGAAGCCATCCGCCGCGGCCCCGAGATGCCCACCATTATGATGGGCGACCTCAACGAATGGCGCCCGGGACGCCGCTCCTCCCTGCGGTTGCTGGAGCCGCTGTTCGGCAACCTGGCGCTGGGCCCGGCCTCCTTTCCGTCGCGCCTGCCGGTGCTGGCGCTGGACCGCATCCTGGGCTGGCCGCGCGGCATCCTGGCCGGCGTGCAGGCGCATGACACGCCGCTGGCGCGCGTGGCGTCCGACCACTTGCCCCTGAAAGGCCGCCTGACGCTGTCCGCCGCCGCGGCGCAGCCAGACGAGGCGCGGCAGGCCGCCGCATGAGCCTGGCCTTTCCCCCCGAGGAGGCGGCGGCCACGCCGGCCGAGTTGTGGCACGGCACGGCCACGCAGCGCCTGGTGCGCCAGGGCCTGGCGCGGGCGGGGCAGGGGGTGCGCAGCGGCATCGCGCTGGTGCCGCTGGGGCTGTCGGCCTTTATGGCCCGTGCGGCTTCCGCCCGCGCCGCCGGCCGCACGCTGGACCTGATGTACTACACCTGGATGGAGGACGTGACCGGCCGCCTGCTGGCGCGCGAGGCGCTGGCCGCCGCCGACCGCGGGGTGCGTGTGCGGCTGTTGCTGGACGACAGCTACGCCCTGTCCGGCGACGCGCTGCTGGCCACGCTGCATGCCCACCGCAACGTGGAGGTGCGGCTGTTCAACGCCCGGCGCTTCCGCTTTCTGGGCCAGGTGGGGCTGGCGGTGGAATTCGCGCTGGGCGGCTGGCACCTGAACCACCGCATGCACAACAAGTGCTGGGTGGCGGATGGCGAGCTGGCCATCGTCGGCGGCCGCAACATCTCGGACGCGTATTTCGACGCCGCCGGCGATTTCAACTTCCGCGACCTCGACCTCATCATCATCGGCGAGGCCGCGTCCCAGGCGCAGGCCGTGTTCGACGGCTACTGGGCCAGCAGCCTGGCCTGCCCCGTGTCGCGCTTCCGCGCCGGGCGCGACCTGAGCGACGAGGCCCTGGCCCGCGTCCGCGCCGTGCTGGAGCAGGCACCCACCGACCAGCAGGCCGTGCCTTACCTGCAGGAGCTGCGGAACAGCCGCGACTCGCTGGAAGACATGGCGTTCCTGGCCGCCGACGGCGCGGTGCGCGTGCTGGCCGACCCGCCGGCCAAGGCGCAGGGCCGCGGCATCGACGGCTGCATGGGCGAGGCGCTCGCCGAGGCGCTGCTGGACGCGCAGCGCGAGGCGCTGGTCGTGTCCCCCTACTTCGTGCCGGGCGAGGCCGGCATGGCGATGTTCGAGACGCTGGTGCGGCGCGGCGTCAAGGTGACGGTGGTCACCAATTCCCTGGCGGCGACGGACGTGGTGGCGGTGCATGCCGGCTACGCCCGCTACCGCCCGCGCCTGCTGCAGCTCGGCGTCACGCTGTTCGAATTGAAGCGGACGGTGAAGCGCTCGGGCGGCGTGTTCGGCTCCAAGGGCGCCAGCCTGCACACCAAGGCCTTCGCGGTGGATGGCGAGCACGCTTTTGTCGGCTCCTTCAACCTGGACCCGCGCAGCGCCCGGCTGAACACCGAGATGGGCGCCTTTGTGCGCCATGCCGGGCTGGTTGGCCACATCGACGCCGAGCACCGCCGGCTGACCGAGCCCGACCGCAGCTACCGCGTCTGGCTGAAAGGCCGGAAGATGCTGTGGACGGACGACGAGACCACCACCCCGCATGAGCCGGAAGCGCCGCTGGGGCGGCGGATGCTGGCGCGCGTGGTGGAATGGCTGCCGGTGGAGGCGCAGCTCTGAGCAAGAAAAGGCCGGGGGAATGAATTCCCCCAGGCCCCCTTCTTTTTTCTGATCTGCTCGCTGTTTCACGTGCGGCGCCGGTTCCGCTTTCCGGCAAACGGTGGCCACGGCCGGACCCGGAAAAAACACAAAAGGAAGATGGGGGTCCGGGGGAATTTTTTCCCCCGGCCTTGCTCTTTTGCCGCTCCGCCGCCGGGCTTATGGTCCGCCGGATCTGCCGAAGGACCACCCCCCATGCATCGCCGCGCTTTTCTCGCCGCCGCCTCCGCCGCGTCGCTGTTCAGCTATGACGCGCTGACCGCCGCTTTCGCCGAAACGCCCAAGACCATCCTGGTGGTCGCCCAGCAGCTGGACAACGTCACCAGCCTGGACCCGCAGGAAAGCTTCGAGGTGACGGCGGCCGAGATCAGCACCAACATCTACCAGAAGCTGCTGCGCCCGGACCCGGAGAAGCCCGAGATCCTGCGCGGCGACCTGGCGGAATCCTGGACCGTTTCGGACGACCGCAAGCTGATCACCTTCAAGCTGCGGCAGGACGCCGTCTTCGCCTCCGGCACGCCGGTGACGGCGGAGGACGCGGCCTTCTCGCTGGCGCGCGCGGTGAAGCTCAACAAGTCGCCGGCCTTTATCATCAACCAGTTCGGCTTCACCCGCGACAACGTGGAGGAGCGCATCCGCGCCACGGACCCGCACACCCTGACGGTGGCACTGGACGGCACCGCATCGCCCGCCTTCGTGCTGTATTGCCTGTCCGCCAATGTCGGCAGCATCGTCGACAAGAAGACGGTGATGCAGCATGCCAGCGGCGACGACCTGGGCAACAACTGGCTGAAGCAGAACTCGGCCGGCTCCGGCGCCTGGGTGCTGCGTTCCTGGAAGCCGAGCGAGAGCGCCATCCTGGAGCCCAGCGCCGCGCAGGCCAAGCGCGGGCCCATCCGCCGCATCATCCTGCGCCACGTGGTGGACCCTTCCGCCCAGTTGCTGCTGCTGCGCCAGGGCGATGCCGACATCGCCCGCAACCTGACCACCGAGCAGCTCCGCGCCCTGCAGGACGACGCCGGCTTCACGCTGGTCCGCAAGGCCGCCGCCTCGCTGATGCTGATCCAGCTCAACGTCGCCCATCCCAACCTGGCCAAGCCCGAGGTGCGGCAGGCCATCAAGTGGGCAGTGGACTATCAGGGCATCCAGGGCAACATCGCGCAGCTGACGCACACGGTGCACCAGTCCTTCCTGCCCGCCGGCTTTCCCGCCGCGGTGACGGACACGCCCTTCCGCAAGGACGTGGCCAAGGCCAAGGCCCTGCTGGCCCAGGCCGGCCTGCCGGACGGCTTCGAGCTGGTGATGGACCACTACTCCGCGCAGCCCTACCCGGACATCGCCCAGGCGCTGCAGGCCAACCTGGCCGAGATCGGCATCCGCCTGCGCCTGCTGCCGGGCGAGAACCGCCAGGTGCTGACCAAGACCCGCGCCCGCCAGCACGAGGCCGCGCTGACCGCCTGGGGCGCCGACTACTTCGACCCCAACAGCAACGCCGAGGCCTTCGGCATCAACCCCGACAACGGCCCGGACGCGCGCAACCGCACCCTCGCATGGCGCAACTCCTGGCAGGACCAGGACATCGCCGCGCGCACGGAAGCCGCGCTGCACGAGCCGGACGCCGCCAAGCGGCTGGCCATGTACGAGGCGCTGCAGCGCGACAGCATGGAGCGCTCGCCCTTCGTGTTCATGCTGCAGACGACCAACACCGCCGCCTGCCGCAAGGGCGTGACCGGAGTGCGGCTGGGCACGCTGTCGGACGCCAACACCTATGACAGTGTGCGCAAGGCCTGATCCCGCCGCGGGAGGGGCGCCGCCCCTCCCCGGAAGCCACGCGTGATTTTCCGACGCAGGAGCCGTCATGACGATGCCCGACTGGTCCGCCGCCTCCGCCGCCGCCGCCGCGCTGGTGGCTCCCTGGGCCGAGGGCGGCGCGCCCGGCGGCGCCATTCTGGCCTTTGATGCCAATGCCATGCCGGTGGAGCAGGCGGCCGGGCTGGAAAGCCTGTCCACCGGCGCGGGCTTCAGCGCCGACAGCGTGGTGCGCTACGCTTCCGTCACCAAGCACGTGCTGGCGGCGATGCAGCGGCGGCACGCCGGCGCGGTGGGGCTGGACGCGCCGCTGGGCCGCCACCTGCCGGAGCTGCGCGGCCCCATGGCGGATGTCACCGTGGCCCGCGCGCTGGACATGACCGGCGGTCTGCCGGACGTGCGCGAATCCCTGGCATTGCTCGGCCTGTCCGTGCACACCGCCACCGAGCCGGGCCCGATCCTCGACTTCCTGGCCGCCGACGGCGCGCTGAACTTCGCCCCCGGCACCGAGATCTCCTATTCCAACACCGGCTACCGGCTGGTGGAGGCCGCGCTGGCCCGCCAGGGCCACCTCTTCGCGGATTTCGCCGGTTCGCTCGGCTTCGGCTGGCAGGCGCCGGAAACCTGGTTCGACCCGGTGCCCGGGCTGGTGCCCGGCTACTGGCGCAACGCGCGGGGCTGGCAGCTCGGCACCGCTGGCCTGCATCTCTCGGCCTCCGGCAGCCTGACCGGCAGCGCCCGCGCCCTGGCCCGCTGGGGGCAGGCCATCCTGGCCGACAGCGGCCCCGCCGCCGGGCTGCTGGCTGCCCAGGCCGCGCCGCGCTTTCTGGCGGACGGCCGGCCCACCGCCTACGGCCTCGGCCTCGCCAAGGGCCGGCTGGGCGGGCTGGCGCTGGTCGGCCACGGCGGTTCGCATGCCGGCTACAAGACCTATCTGCTGCTGGCGCCGGACGCCGGGCTCGGCGTCGTGCTGGTGGCCAACCGCGAGGACGTGGCCTCCTACACCCTGGCGCTGCGCGTCATGGCGGCCCTGTGCGGCCAGCCCCTGCCGCCCGCCGCCACGCTGCCCGGGGGCCTTTACGCCGAGCCGGGCACCGGCCACTGGCTGGACGTCTCGAACAACACCGCCAGCTTCCTGGGCGCCGGCGAGTCCCTTTACCAAGACAACGGCTGGGCCGTCTCGCTTTCCGCCCACAACCCCATGCGCCTGCGCGCCACGGCCGATGGCATCGAGGGCGAGGTCGGCCATGTCGCCCGCCGCTTCACGCCCGTTGCGCCCGGCGCGGTGGATGACGCGCTGTCCGGCCCCTGGGTGCAGCGCCGGCACCATGCCGCCTTCACCATCTCGGGCGACAAGCTGGCCATGGGCACGGGCCCGGCACGCGGCCAGGCCACGCTGCGCCGGCTGGGGGAAGGGGTGCTGCTGGCCACGGCGGAAGACGGTCCCTGGGCCAAGCAGTTCTCGCTGCGCTTCGCGGGGGACCGGGTGCGGCTGTGCTCGCACCGCAGCCGGGTGCTGGAGTTCGCGCGCGGATAAGAAAAAGGCCGGGGAAGGAATGCCCCGGACCTCTTCTTCATTCTGGCGGCCTGGAACGGTCGCGGGGCCTGGGGGGATTCTTTCCCCCAGCCTTCAGTTCCGCGCCGCCAGGGACGGCTCCCGGGCCGCCGCCTGCTCGTTCAGCTCCGCCAGGAAGTCCTCCGCCCAGCGTTCGGCGGTCTGTTCCTCCAGCCCCTGCATCATGGACGACCAGCGGCTTTTGCGCTCGGCCAGCGGCATGGTCAGCGCGCGGTCCAGCTGCTCCGCCATCGCCTCGGGGTCCAGCGGGTTGACCAGCAGGGCGCCGTCCATGGCCTCCGCCGCGCCGGCGAAGGAGGACAGCACCAGCACGCCGGGGTTTTCCGGGTCCTGGGCGGCGACGTATTCCTTGGCCACCAGGTTCATGCCGTCGCGCAGCGGCGTCACCAGCCCGACATCGGCCATGCGGTAGAAGCCGGCCAGCGTGTCGCGCGCCACGGCGCGGGCGACGTAGCGCATGGGCGTCCAGTCAAACAGCCCGTGGTCGCCGTTGATGCGCCCGGCGAGCTGGTCCAGTTCCCGCCGCAGGTCGCGGTAGCTCGCCACCTCGTTGCGGCTGCGCGCGGCGACCTGCAGGTAGGTGACCTGGTTGAGATGCTGCGGAAAGTTGTCCAGCAGCGCGCCGAAGCCGCGCATGCGGTGCGGCAGGCCCTTGGTGTAGTCCAGCCGCTCGGCGCCGACGATCAGCTTGCGCTCGCCCATGCTGGCTTTCATGCGCACCGCGTCCGGCCCGTTGATGGCCTTGCGCGCCGTGTTGGCGAAGCCGCGCGTGTCGATGCCGATGGCATGCGCCGACAGCTGCGTGCGCCGCTCCGTGCCCGCGATGCTGGTGCGGATGCCGCCATCCTCGTCCGGCGACAGGCCGAGCCCGTCCTGGAAGCAGTTCACCATGCCGCCCAGGTCGCGGTGCGTTTGCACGCCCACGAGGTCGTAGGCCAGCAGGTCGCGCATCAGCACCTCGGCCCCCGGCAGCGCGGAAAACACGGCCCAGGGCGGAAAGGGGATGTGCAGAAAGAAGCCGATCTTCTGCCGCGCGCCCAGCGCGCGCAGCTCGGCGCCGAGCGGGATCAACTGGTAGTCATGGATCCAGATGACGTCGTCCGGCCCCAACAGCGGCAGCAGCGCCTTGGCGAAGTCGCGGTTGACGCGGCGATAGGCCTCGGACTGCCTGCGGTCGTATTCCAGCAGGCCGAGCCGGAAGTGAAACAGCGGCCACAGGATGTTGTTGGAATAGCCGGCGTAGAAGCCTTTGTAGTCGGTCTCGTTCAGGTCGATCGTGGCGTAGTCGATGCCCTGGTAGCGCAGCGCCTTGATCTCGCCGCTGGTAGGCGTCTTGGTGGTTTCGCCGCTCCAGCCGAACCACAGGCCGCCGTTGCTCTTCAGCACGTCCTTCAGCGCCACGGCCAGCCCGCCGGCCGTGGGCTCCCCGCGCCGCGGCAGCGCCACGCGGTTCGAGACGACGATCAACCTCCCCACAGACCATGCTCCCAAGAACGACTCAAACGCATCGCCGAAAGGATCAGGCCAACGTGGGAATAGGTCTGCGGGAAGTTCCCCCAGAGCTGGTTCCGCCTCGGATCCAGATCCTCGGCCAGCAGGCCCAGGTGATTGCGGCACGAGAGGATGCTCCCGAACATCGTGCGCGCTTCTTCCGTCCGGCCGGCGGCCGCGAGCGCGTCCACGTACCAGAACGAACAAACAAGGAATGCGGTTTCCGGCTTGCCGAAATCGTCGGCCATATCATAGCGGTACACGAAACCGTCATGCAGCAGCCGCGCCTTCACCCGGTCCAGCGTGCCCAGGAAGCGCGGGTCGGTGGCCGCCAGAAAGCCGATCTCGGGCAGCAGCAGCAGCGCCGCGTCCATGCCGTCGGACTCGAAGCTTTCCGTGAAGCTGTTGATGTCCGCCCTGAAGGCGCGCTCGCAGATGGTGGCGTGCAACGCGCGGGCGGAGCCGGCCCATCGCTCGGCCTCGGCCGCCAGCCCCAGGTGGCGGGCGATGCCGGCCAGCCGCGCCAGCCCCGCCCAGCACATGGCGGCCGAGAAGGTGTGGATGCGCTCGCGCCCGCGATATTCCCAGATGCCGGCATCGGGCTGCAGCGCCAGCGCCTCGGCCCGCTCGCCCAGCTGCTCCAGCAGGCGGAACAGCGGCTCGCCCGCCGGGCGCGGCAGGCGGCGGTCAAAGAACATCTGCGCCGCCGCCATGATGACCGAGCCGTAGACGTCGTTCTGCACCTGCTCCGCCGCTTCGTTGCCGACGCGCACGGGCCCCATGCCCAGAAAGCCCGGCAGGGAGGTCTCGATCCGCTCCGACATGGGCAGGGACGGCACCAGCGGGTAGCAGGGCTTCAGCTCGCCCCCGGGCGAGACCGCCACCACGTTGGTCACGTAGCGGATGTAGTCTTCCATGGTGCGGGTGGTGCCCAGGCGGTTCAGCGCCTGCACCGTGAAGAAGGCGTCCCGCAGCCAGCAGTAGCGGTAGTCCCAGTTGCGCTCCGTGTTGGCCGCCTCGGGGATGGAGGTGGTCAGCGCCGCCATGATGGCGCCGGTTTCCTCGAAGGCGCAGAGCTTCAGCGTGATGGCGGCGCGGATCACCTCGTCCTGCCATTCGAAGGGCAGGTGCAGGCCGCGCGACCAGTCGCTCCAATAGGCTTCGGTTTCGCGGATGAACTCCTGCACCAGCGTGTCGGTGTTGTCCGGCACCGTCTCGTCCGGCCCGATCACCATGGACACCGGCTGGTCCAGCAGGAACGGCGCCTCCTCCGCCAAGCAGGCGATGGGCGCGTCCGTGGTGACGCGCAGCGACAGGCTTTCGCTCAGAAAGCGCAGGTGGTTGGAGCCGGCGCGCTTGACCGGCGCTTCCGCCCCCCAGTTGCCCGTGGGCCGCACCCGCAGGCGGATCAGCGGCGTGCCGGACAGCGGCTCGATCCGCCGCACCAGCATGGGCGGGCGGAAGTTGCGGCCGAAGCGGCGGAAGCGCGGCGCCGCGTCGGTGATGCGCAGCCGCGCGCCCCGCTCGTCTTCCAGGATGGTTTCCAGCACCGCCGTGTTGCGCCGGTAATGCTGCTCGGAGGAGCGCAGCCCCAGCAGCTCGCATTCCATGAAGCCGCCCTCGGGGCTGGTGCCGCCCAGCAGGGCGTTGAACACCGGGTCGCCGTCCATGCGCGGCCAGCACAGCCAGGAACAGCGGGCCAGGCGGTCGAACAGCGCCGCGACGATGCCGTTGCCGACGGGTGCGAGGTCGAGCGGCTGGCTCACGCCTCCAACCGTGCGGCCAGGGCTTCCAGCCACGCCAGCACGTCCGCGGGCCCCGCCGGGAAGCGCTCGGGCACGCGGTAGCCCTCGCCGCCCAGGCGGCGGCACACGCGCATGCCGTCCTCGTCCGTCACGTCGTCGCCAATGAACAGCGGCACCCGGCCGGCGAAGGGCGGGTGGCGCATCAGCCAGTCCACCGCGCTGCCCTTGTCGCTGCCCTTCGGCCGCAGTTCGGCCGCCGCATGGGCCGGGATCACCTGAAAGGCGCTGCCTTCCGCCATGTCGCGCAGAAAGGCGGTGGCTTCCTCGCCGCGTTCCGGCGCGGCGCGGAAATGCAGCACGAAGCCGTAGTTCTTTTCTTCCAGCAGCAGGCCCGGCCGGGCTTCCACGAAGGCCGCCGCCGCGGCGCGCCAGGCCGCCGGCGGCCCGGCGGGCTCCGGCTGCGGCGGAATGCCGAGCGACGCGGCCTCGATCACCCCGCCATGCTCGCAGGCGAAGGCGAGGCCCGGGGCCTGCGTCAGCGCCTGCGCCACGGACAGGCCGCGCCCGGTGACAATGGCCACCGCCCCGCCCAGCCCGGCCGACAGCCGCAGCAGCAGCGCCGGCAGGTGGGGCGGCACCACCACGGCATCGGGCCGCGGCGCGATGGCGATCAGCGTGCCGTCGAGGTCGAGAAACAGCGCGGCGTCCGGGCCGGGCAGCGGGGGCAGGGTGTCGGCGTGGGAAAGGGTCTGCGACATGGTGCGACCGATATGGCCGGGATCAGGGGCCGCGCAAACCCTCGGGGGGTGATTAAACGCCGTGCTCACGGCACCGGGCGGCCCGGTTTCCCCGTGCGGCACCGTCCTTCGCCGCCGGCGCCTCGGCGGAAGGCGTGGCGCCAGCGGCAAGGATGCGGAGCCGGGCGTGGCGCCGGACCGGGAAACGGCGGGGCGGCGCGCCGGGGGATTTCTTTGCCCCCGGCCTCATCGGCTCAATGGCAGTCCAGCACTCTGAGGTCGTAGACCGGATGTTCCAGCATCGCGATGCCGGGGGCATTGGCGAACATCCAGCCCTGGAACACCGGCTTGCCGCCGCTGTCGTTGCGGGTGTCGTCCACCTGCAGCCAGACGGCGGCGTCCGGCACCTCGGACGCCGGGCGGGCGTTGCAGGCGCGCACCGTGACGCGCAGCGTGCCAAAGGTCACCGGCTGGTTGACCGGCGCCTTGATGATGGTGATGCGGGCGGTGACCTTGTCCAGCGCCTGCAGCTGCGCCTCGCGCTTGGGCTCCCAGCCCGGGTCGAGCTGCGCCTGGGCGGGCCTGGGGGCGGGCAGGGCGGCCAGCAGGCCGAGCAGGGCCAGTGCCGGGGCCTTCATGCGGCGCCGCCGCGCTTCGGGCTGGGCAGGTGCTGCACCAGATCCGCCAGGATGCGGCGCATGGCTGCCTCGTCCACGCCCATCAGCACCGCGTCCTCGAAGATGTCGCGCAGCGACTGGATGGCCTCGGCGTGGTTTTCGGCCAGCATCTTCAGCTTCTCGCGGCAGGCCACCGGCTGCCCGTCGGCGCCCGGCCACAGCTCCGGCGGCGCCAGGCTCACGGCGCGGGCGCCCGGGCGGCGGGGGCGGGCGTGGCGGGGGCAGGGGTGTTGCCGCCGTTCTGCTGCGACTCGTCGCCCTGCTTGGCGGTCAGCTCCGTGACGGAAAAGATGAAGCGGCCCAGCAGCGCTTCCAGGCTGACGGCGGACTGCGTGATGGTGATGCTGTCGCCATTGGCCAGCACCTTGTCCGCGCCGCCCGGCACCAGCGCCACATACTTGCCGCCCAGCAGGCTTTCCGAGGCGATCTCGGCCGAGGTGTCGGTGGGCAGCTTCAGGTCGTCCGACACCTGCAGCCGCAGCACCGCCAGAAAGGAGGTGGGGTCGATCCGCTGGTCCAGCACGCTGCCGACCTTGACGCCGCCGATGCGCACGTCCGCCCCCTGCGACAGGCCATCGATCCGGTCGAACTTGGCGGACAGCACGATGCTGCCGCCGCCGGCCAGCGAGCGGCCGGAATTGACCACCGCATAGGCCAGAAACCCGATGGCGAGCAGCAGGATCACGGCGCCGGTCAGCACCTCCGCCAGGCTGCGGCGCTGCATGGCGGCGCTCAGGACCCCGCGCTCCCCGTCTGCTGCGCGGCGCCGTCCGGCGTCCAGGCCTGGTAGTCGCCCGTGGTCACCTGCCGCTGGCCGCCCGCGTAGTCATGCCCGCTGGGGCGGTAGGCGCGCGCGGTGCCGGTCAGGTTGGGCTGGTGCTCCTGCTGCCAGGGGTAGCGCTTGGTTTCCGACAGCGGCTCGGCCGTCACGTGGTGCAGCCAGGAATGCCACTCGGGCGGCACCATGGTCGGGTCCGGCGCCCCGGCATAGATCACGTAGCGGCGCGTGCGGCCGTAGTTCAGCCACAGCTTCTTGCTCTCGTAGTAGGTGTTGCCGAAGCGGTCGGTGCCGATCTCGCTGACGGCGAAGCCAGTGGTCAGCCGGTGCAGAAAGGACATGACGCGGCGGTTCCTCGGTATCCCTGGGGGGGCGTGGTAGGGACGGATCGGCGCTTCCTTCGCACATGCGGGCGCCGCGCGAAAGGCCGGGGGTGGGCCGCACCACATCTAGGGGGCGGGAGTCGCATTTGCCACCCGATACGGCTTCCGCCCCGGGGCCGGGCATCATACCATGCCGGCATGGCACACAAGGCTGACAGCGTCTGGGCTGGAATCGCGCTGCGGCGCATGCGGGCGCAGGCCGACCCGGATGCCGGCGCGCGCATGGTCGCGATCCCCGCCGCCTGGGAAGACGAGGCCGCCGGCGCCGTGGCGGCCCTGGCCCCGGGCAACGCCGCCGCCGCGCTGCCGGCGCTCGCGGAAACCTGGATCGCGCAGCTCGGCCAGCGCGGCGAGGCCCTGGGATTGCTGGCCGACTCGGCCGCCCTGCGGGAAGCGCTGCATGCCCTGCTGCTGGCCCGCCGGGGCAGCCCCGGCGCCGCCACCTGGCTGACCGGCGGGCGCGGCGAGCCGCGGGCCGAGCCGCGCTTCGTGCTCAACCTGCCGGCCTTCGTGGATGACGCCGGGGGCTTCGACATCGCGGCCTTTGTGGCCGCCGTGGACACCGGCGTGCAGGCGCTGGAGGTGCTGACGGGCGGCAAGGCGGCGGCGCTGCGACTCGGCTTCGCCGACCTGTCCGGCTGGCTGGCGGCGCTTGGCCTGCCCTACGACCAGCCGTCCGGGCGCGATGCGGCCGCCTGCCTCACGGCGCTGTTCCGCGGCGCGGCCGAGCAGGCCAGCGCCCGGCTGGCGCTGCGCCAGGGCGCGCGCGAATCCGCCTGCCTGTTCTGGCCCGCGCCCCCCGCCGGCTGCGCCGTGCCGGGGCTCGCCGCCGCCGCCCGCGCGGCGCTGGAAGCCGCGTCCCGCTGCGGCGGGCTGCGCCACACGGGGCTGTTGATGCTGACCGCGCCCGATGCGGCCGAGGCGCTGTTGGGCGCCGAAACCGGCGGCCTGGCCCCGGCGCCCGGCGCCACCCGCTTTGTGTACCAGGACGGCCGCGCGGTGGAGCGGCCGACCCGTGCCTGCGCCCGCGCCATCGCCTTGCACGGCCCCGGCGCCGCCGCGCTGCTGGCCCCCGTGCCCGCCGCCGCCCGCGCCAGCATGGAAGCCGCCGTGCGGCCCTACCTGCATGCCGGCGTGCCGGCGGCTCCCGCGGCACCGCAGCCCGCCCGCCCCCTGCCGCCGCCGCGCCCGGCGCCCGGCCGCGCGCAGTCCTGGCGCGTGACGCTGGCCGGCCACCGCGTGACCCTGACCGCCACGGAAGCCGCCGACGGCCAGCCCGCCGCCATCGGCCTGGCCATGGCGCGCGACGGCGCCGCCTTTCGCGGGCTGCTGGACAGCTTCGTGGCGGTGGTCAATCTCGGCCTCGCGCGCGGCATGCCGCTGGCGGACTATGTGGGCGCCGTGGCGCATTCGCGCGGCGGCCCCGCCGGCACCGTGGAAGGCGATCCCGAGATCCGCCGCGCCACCTCCGTGCTGGACTGGGCCTTCCGCCGCCTGGCGCTGAGCTACCTGGACGGCGCCGCCACCTTGTGGCCCGAGCCCTCGGCCGAGGACTGCCTGGGCGATGCCGCCCCCGCCGCCCCCGTGTCCGCACCCCTGCTGCCGCTGGACCTGCCCGCGCGCCCCAGCCCCGCCGCCCGGCGCGGCGGGCTGCGGCTGGTCGGCTGATCCCTTTTCCCCAGGAGCCTTCCCGCATGACCGGAACCGTCGAAGGGCGCCTCGCCGCGCTCGGCATCGTGCTGCCCGCGCCGGCGGCGCCGATTGCCAACTACGTGGGCTTCAACTTCGCCGGGCCCGGCGTGCTGGTGGTGTCCGGCCAGATCCCGCTGCAGGACGGCAAGATCCTGTTCACCGGCAAGGTCGGTGCCGGCGTGTCGCTGGATGACGCCCGCGCCGCCGCGCGCATGTGCCTGGTCAACGTGGTGGCGCAGGTGAAGGCCGCGGTGGGCGACCTGGACCGCGTCAAGCGCGTGGTGCGGCTGGGCGGCTTCATCGCCGCCGGGCCGGAGTTCACGCAGCACGCGCAGGTGATGAACGGCGCTTCCGACCTGGCGGTGGAGATCTTCGGCGAGGCCGGGCGCCATGCCCGCTCCACCATCGGCGTCCCCTCGCTGCCGGGCGATGCGGCGGTCGAGGTCGAAGGCATGTTCGAGATCGCCTGATGTCCGAATTCGAGCGGGCGGAGGATGACGCGGCGGCCGACGCCGCCATCCTGCGCCACCTGCTGGCCTTCAACGAGCGCTTCGCCGGCCCCGCCAACAGCCGTTCGCTGCAACTGCTGCTGCGCGATTCCGCCGGCGTGGTGGAAGGCGGGCTGTCCGGCCGCACCCGCTACGGCTGGCTGTTCGTGGAGAACTTCTTTATCCCCGAGCATCGCCGCGGCACCGGCCTCGGCACCCGCCTGCTGGCCGCGGCCGAGGCGGAGGCCGCCGCGCGCGGCTGCATCGGTGCCTATCTCGACACCAACAGCTTCCAGGCGCCCGGCTTCTATGAGAAGCAGGGCTACAGCCGTTTCGGCGCGCTGGAGGATTACCCGGCCCCCGGCATGGCCAAGTACTACTACCGCAAACGGTTCTGACGCCGCATCCACGCCGCCCCCGGCGGCGTTGAGCCGGCAACATCAGGACGTCACGCCATGCCCGCCATCACCCTCTGGGGCTTCAACGGCTCCACCTATGTCCGCACGGTCCGCATGCTGCTGGCCGAGAAGGGAGTCACCGACTACACCCAGGTGCCCGTCGACGTGCTGAAGGGCGAGCCGAAGCAGCCCGAGCACCTGCGCCGCCACCCCTTCGGCAAGGTGCCCGTGGTCGAGGTGGACGGCTTCCACCTGATCGAGACCTCCGCCATCGCGCCCTATCTGGACGCCATCCTGCCCGGCACGTCCCTGGTGCCCGCCGAGCCGCGGGCCCGCGCGCGGATGGACATGGCCACCGCCATCATCGACTCCTACGGCTACGGCCCGCTGGTCGGCGTCGCCGCCTACCACCTGTTCCCGGATTTCATTGGCGGCCAGGACCATGCCGCGCACCACGCCGCGCTCGACCAGGGCCGCAAGGTGCTGGCCGAGCTGATGCGCCTGCGCGGCGCCGACGCCTACCTCGCCGGCCCCGAACTGACGCTCGCCGACCTCTACCTCGCCCCCATCTTCGCCTATGTCGCCATGACCCCGCATCGCGACGACTTCCTGGCGCTGCCCGGTGTCTCCGACTGGTGGGAGCGCCTGTCCACCCGCCCCAGCTTCACCGCCACGCAGCCGTGACCCGCTTCTGCCAGCACTGGGACGAGGTGCCCGAGGCCGGGGCCAAGCGCCTGCTGGCGGGGGCCAGCGCTGATCTTGTGATGGTCCGCATCCCCGCCGGCACCCAGGGCCAGCGCCACAGCCACCCGCACGAGCAATTCGTGCAGGTGATCTCGGGCGCCGGCACGCTCTGGACCGACCAGGGCGAGCAGTCCTTCGGCCCCGGCAGCGTCTTCCACTTCCCGGCGGGGGTGGAGCACCGGGCGGAGTTCAGCGCCGAGACGGTGCTGGTGGAGACCAACCTGCGCGCGTAACAGGAAGGCCGGGGGAAAGAATTCCCCCGGGCCCCCATCTTTTTTCTGATTTTCCTAACCCGACCGGCCGTTTCGGCGGGGTACTGAGGTCGAAGCGGCCACGACCGCAAACAGGACAGAAAAAAGAAGGGGTCTCAGGGGAATTCATTCCCCTGACCTTCTCCGCCCCCCTCGCCAGCGCCACATCCCGCCAGCGGCACAATAGGGGGCGCAGCGATTGTCGGGTCTGTTCCGGATGGGCGAGGCGTTGATCGGCGGCACCTTCAACGCCGTCAGCGAGCTGGCCGACGAGGCCGAGCGCATGGTGAACGAGACCACGCTGCGCGTCGCCATCACCGGCCTCAGCCGTTCCGGCAAGACGGTGTTCATCACCTCGCTGATCGCCAATCTGCTGGCGCTGGGGCGCGGCCGGCCGGTGTTGCCGGCGCTTTCCGCGCAGTTGGAGCGGCAGGGGACGGCGCTGCTGGGCGTGCGGCTGGAGCCCGCCGGCACCCAGGCGCTGGACTGGTTCGACGCCGCCGACAAGATCCGCGACCTCGCCGGCGCCACGCCGCACTGGCCGCCGCGCACCAGCGACCTGGCTAGCGCCAGCCTGACCTTGGAGCTGGCGCGCAGCGGCCCGGCGCGGCTGCTGGGCCCGCGCCGCATCCGGCTGGACCTGCTGGACTACCCCGGCGAATGGCTGCTCGACCTGCCGCTGCTGGACCATGACTTTGCGAGCTGGTCGCGGGAAACGCTGGACCTCTTGCGCGCCCCGCCGCGCGATGCGGTTTCGGCTGAGTTCCTGGCCTTTGTGTCCGCGCTGGACCCCAACGCCGTGGCGGACGAGGCCGTGGCCCGGCGCGGCTACCGCCTGTATCTCGCGATGCTGGAACAGGCGCGGGACCGCTTCGGGCTGCGCTGGCTGCAGCCGGGCCGCTTTCTGCGCCCCGGCCCGCGCGGCGAAAGCCCGATGATGTGGTTCTTCCCGCTGCCGGGGGAGGGCACGGGTGCGTCCGGCAGCCTGCGCGACCTCCTGTCCCGCCGCTTCGTGGCGTATCGCGATGACATGCGGGCCAATTTCTTCGACCCCTGGTTCGCGCGCTTCGACCGGCAGGTGGTGCTGGTGGACGTGCTGGGCGCGCTTTGGGCCGGGCAGGGGGCCTTCGAGGACACGCGCCACGCCGTGGCGCAGATCGCCGCCGCCTATGACGCGCGCGCCCGGTCCCGCTGGCTGGGGCTGAACACGTTGAAGCGGGTGGGCTTCGTGGCGTCCAAGGCCGACCACGTGCCCGCGGCGCAGCGCCCGGCGCTGGAAAGCCTGTTCGCGGGCATGCTGGCGCAGGGCGGCCCGTCGCGGCGGGAAACCAGCCACCGCGCGCTGGCCGCCCTGCGTTGCACGGAGGACGCGGAGCATGACGGGCTGCCGGTGGTGCTGGGCGTGCCGCTGGGCGAGGAGCGGCGCCGCCCCTTCCGCCCCGGCCACATTCCCACCACCCCGCCGCCGCCGGGCGATGCCTTCTGGTCCCGCCCGTTTTTCGAGCTGCCGGCCCTGCGGCCGCCTTTGATCGACCCCGATGGGCGGGACGGGCTGCCGCATCTCGGCCTCGACACCCTGCTCGCCTGGCTGCTGGAGGATGCGCTGTGACTTCGAACACCCCCGGCTGGGCCGACGACCCCGCGCCCGCCGCCGCTGCTGCCCGCCCCACCCGCACCGCCGAGCCGCCGCCCGACCTCGGCCCCGAATTGCTGAACCTCGATCTGGGCGGCCCGATCGAGCACGGCGTGCCCGCCGTGCTCGACCTGCCGGGCGAAAAGCCGCCGTCCTGGTTCGGCGCGCTGGGCCTGATGGCGGGCGCGGTGGGGCTGCTGGTGTTCGGCACCTTCGGCCTCGGGCTGGCACTGATGCTGCGCGACCTGTTCGCCACCTCGCCCGTGCTGGGCTGGCTGGGGGCGGCGCTGGGGGTTGGCGCCACCGGCGCCGTGGCCCTGGCGCTGGGGCGCGAATGGCACGCGCTGCGGCGGCTCAAGGCGCTGGACGAGCTGGCCCTGGCGCTGCGCACCACGCCCGGCTCCGCCGCGCCGCCCGCGGCGCTGGGCCAGTGGGCGCAGGACATCGCCCGCCGCCTGCCGGAAGCCGCGCCCGCCGCCGCGCAGATGCTGCGCGCCACCACGCTGGACGAGGCGCGCGGCCTGATGACCACCACCCTGCTGCCGCTGCTGGATGCCCGCACCCGCGCGCTGGGCTGGCAATCGGCCCGTCAGGTCTTCGTGGTCACGGCCATCGTGCCGTCGCCCGCGCTGGACGCGGCGGCGATGGCGCTGATGGGGCTGCGGCTGATGCGCCAGGTGGCGGCGCTGCACGGGCTGCGCCCCGGCACCGCCATGCTGTGGCGGCTGCTGAAGCGCCTGGGCTATTCGGCGGGCCTGACCGCGGGGGTCGAGATGGTGGCCCAGGCGGGCGCCGAGCAGGTGTTCGAGGGCCATTTCGCCAAGCTGGCCGGCGGCGCGGCCGGCGCCACGGTGGCCGCGCGGCGCATGATGCGGCTCGGGGCCGCCACCGCGCTGGCCTGCCGCCCGCCCGGCAACCGGTGACAGACGCCTCTCCGATGCCATATCGCTGATGCGAGAAGCATGGAGGGGCACGCGATGGACCAGCAGACCGAACTGACGCTGCGCCTGCACCCCGCCATCGCGGAAATCCCGGCGGCGGAGTGGGACGCCTGCGCCGGCGACGACAACCCTTTCGTCAGCCACGCCTTTCTGATGGCGCTGGAGGAATCCGGCTCCGCCAGCGCCCGCACCGGCTGGCTGCCACAGCACGCCGCGCTGCGCGACGCCGGTGGCCGGCTGCTCGGCGTCGCCCCCGCCTATGCCAAGAGCCATTCCTACGGCGAATACGTCTTCGACCACGCCTGGGCCAATGCCTTCGAGCGTGCCGGCGGCAAGTACTACCCCAAGCTGCAGGTGGCCTCCCCCTTCAGCCCGGTGCCCGGCCCCCGCCTGCTGGTGCGCGACGGCCTGCCGGTGGCCGCCCTGGCCGGTGCCCTGGCGCAGGCGACGGAGGAGCTCGGCCTGTCCTCCTGCCACGTCACCTTCTGCACCGAGCCGGAATGGCGGGCGCTGGGCGAGGCCGGCTGGCTGCAGCGCCTCGGCACCCAGTTCCACTGGCACAACCAGGGCTACGCCGACTTCGACGGCTTTCTGAACGCGCTGTCTTCCCGCAAGCGCAAAAGCATCCGGCGCGAGCGGCGTGATGCCCAGTCCGCCGGCCTGTCCTTCCGCGCCCTGCGCGGCAGAGAGATCACCGGCCGCCACTGGAAGGCCTTCCATCGCTGCTACATGAACACCGTCGACCGCAAGTGGGGCAGCGCCTACCTCACCCCGCGCTTCTGGCCGCTGCTGGGCGAGCGCCTGGGCGACCGCGTGGTGCTGATGGTGGCCGAGCGTGACGGCGAGCCGGTGGCCGGCGCCCTGAACCTGATGGGCCGCGACGCGCTGTACGGCCGCAACTGGGGCACGCTGGTGGACTCGCCCTTTCTGCACTTCGAGCTGTGCTATTACCAGGCCATCGACTTCGCCATCGCGCAGGGCCTGTCCCGCGTCGAGGCCGGCGCCCAGGGCGAGCACAAGATCCAGCGCGGCTACCTGCCGGCACCCACCTATTCGGCGCACTGGATCCAGCACGGCGGGCTGCGTCGCGCGATCGCCGATTTCCTGGAACAGGAGCGGCCGGCGATGGAAGAGAACATGCAGGAACTGGCAACGCTGTCGCCCTTCCGGGAGGAGTGAAGGTCGGGGGAAGGAATTCCCCCGAGCCCCCATCTTTTTTCTGTCTGTTTGGCGCCGGATGGCGGGCGGAGGCGCTACCGCCGGCCCGGGATGGTTATTAAAACCGTCGCCGTATCCACCGGAGCGCGAACCCTGCCCGCCCAGCGTTTCGCGAAAACAGATAAAATGAAGATGGGAGCTCGAGGGAATTCTTTCCCCCGACCTTTCTGGCCGTGCTGACCGCCTACGCCCAGCTCGCCGGCAGCATGGCGCTGGTCGGCGCCAATGTCGCCGTCGCCAAGCTGCTGGCCAATGCGCTGCCCATCGCCCTGATCGTCGGCCTGCGCTGCCTGCTGGCCTGCATCGTGCTTTACCCGCTGGCACGGCTGCGGGAAGGCGCCGTGCGGCCATCGGCCGCCGCGTTGCGCAACCTGGCGATGCAGGCGGCGCTGGGCACGCTGCTCTACAACGCCGCGCTGCTGACCGGCCTGCGCCACACCACGGCGCTGGAAGCCGGGCTGGTGCTGGCCACCCTGCCGGCCGTCATCGCGCTGGGTTCGGCCGTCTGGCTGCGGGAGCGGCTGTCGGCGCGGCAATGGCTGGCGGCGGCGCTGGCGGTGGGGGGGATCGGCGCCATCACCCTGGCCCGCACCGCGCCGGGCACGGGCGGCGGCCTGCTGGGCAATGCGCTGATCTTCGTGGCCGTGTGCGGCGAGGCCGCCTACGTGCTGCTGGCCAAGCGGCTGTCGGGGCGGCTGGGCGTGGTGACGGCTTCCTTCTGGATGCAGTTGTTCAGCGCGCTGATGCTGCTGCCCTTCGCGTTGCCGGTGCTGGGCGGCGTGGCGGCGCTGGCGGACCCGTCGCTGGCCGGGCTGCTGGTGTTCCACAGCCTGACCAGCAGCGTGCTCTGCCTGCTGCTCTGGTATGCCGGGCTGCTGCGGGCGCCGGCGGGGGTGGCGGGGATCTTCACGGTGTTTCTGCCGGCCACCTCGGCTGTGCTGGCGGTGGTGTTGCTGGGCGAGCACTTCACCATGGTCCATGTGGCGGGGCTGGCGCTGATGCTGCTGTCCATCGGTCTGGCCACCTGGCCCGGGCGCGGCGGATGAGGGCCTGGATGACCCTGTCCGGGGCCGGGCTCCTGGCGGCGGACCCGGCGGCGCTGGCAGCGAACCTGGCCGTGACCCAGAGCCGCCGCTTCCGGGGCGTGGAGGCCGAGCAGATCGACAGCTGGACCCGCAGCCTGGACGCGCTGCGGGCCGTGGTGGCGCTGCCCGGCGGCGCGTCCTGGACGGTGCTGCTGGAATACGATCTGCTGCGGCTGGAACGCCGCATCGACGCCGTGCTGCTGACCGACCGCGCCATCGTGGTGCTGGAATTCAAGCCCGCCTTTTCCGCCGAGGGCGCCCGGCAGGTCGAGGACTATGCGCTGGACCTGCGCGACTTCCACGCCGCCAGCCGCGCGCACCCGATCCTGCCGGTGCTGGTGGCCATGGCGGGGCCCGAGCCCCGCAACATCTGGCCGCTGCCCCTGGCCGGCGTCACCCCCGTGCTGCGCGCCACCGCCGCCGGGCTGCCCGCGCTGGTGGCCGGCGCGCAGGCGCATTTCCCGCCCGCGCCGCTGGATGGCCCCGGCTGGGCCGCGGCGCCCTACCGCCCCGTGCCCGGCATTGTCGAGGCCGCGCGGCTGATGTTCGCCCGCCATGGGGTGGGGGAGATCGCCGCCGCGCGCGCGGACACCGCCAACCTGACCCGGACCACCGCCGCCATCCGCGCCGCCGTGCAGCAGGCGCGGGCTTCGGGCGGGCGCGTGGTGGTCTTCGTCACCGGCATTCCCGGTGCCGGCAAGACGCTGTGTGGGCTGAACGTGGTGTTCGGCGAGCAGGAGCAGCACGCCGCCTTTCTGACCGGCAACGCCCCCCTGGTGGCGGTGCTGCGGGAGGCCCTGGCGCGCGACGCCCGCACCGGCCAGGGCCGCCGCCAGCCGGCGCGGCAGGGTCGCGGCTTTCTGCAGAACGTGCACCGCTTCCTGGAAGCCCACGCCGCCGGCGGCGCGCCGCCCGAGCATGTGGTGGTGTTCGACGAGGCGCAACGCGCCTGGGACGCCGCCCAGGCCAGCCGCGACACCCAGCGCCGGCGATCCGTGCTCAGCCAGTCCGAGCCCGCGCACATGCTGGACATCATGCGCCGCCCGCCCGGCTGGGCAGTGATCGTCGCCCTGGTCGGCCAGGGACAGGAGATCAACACCGGCGAGGCGGGGCTCGCCGAATGGGGCAGGGTGATCGCCGGGGCCGGCGACTGGCGCGCCCTGGCCGCCCCCGGCGTGATCGCCGCCGACGATCCGGCGCAACGGCTGGCGGCTTGTCCCGCGCCCTGGCTGGCCACCGACCCCGCGCTGGATCTCGTGGTGCCCATCCGTTCGGTGCGCGACACCCGGGGCGCCGCCTGGGTGGATGCCGTGCTGTCCGGCAGGGCCACGGAGGCCGCGCGCATCGCCACCGGCGGCGCGCTGCCGTTCTTCCTGACGCGCGACCTGTCCGCCGCCCGGGCGGCGCTGCGGGCACGGGCGCGCGGGCTGCGGCGGGCCGGGCTGGTGTGTTCCTCCGGCGCGCGCCGGCTGCGGGCGGATGGCCTCGGCCACGTGCTGCATGGGCCGGAAGAGGCGGTGCGCTGGTTTCTGGACCGCTGGCCGGACGTGCGGGCATCGGACGCGCTGGAAGTCTGCGCCACCGAATATGCCTGCCAGGGACTGGAGCTGGACCTTGTCGGCCTTGCCTGGGGCGGCGACTTCATCCGCGGCGCCGGCGGCTGGCAGGCCCGTGCCTTTGCCGGCCGCCGCTGGAACACCGTCAACAAGCCCGAGGAACAGGGCTTCATCCGCAACACCTACCGCGTGCTGATGACCCGCGCGCGCTACGACACGGTGCTCTGGGTGCCGCCCGGCGACGCGGCGGATCTGACGCGGCCATCCGTGGAGTTCGACGCCATCGCGGAATGGCTGGCCGCCTGCGGGGCGCGGCCGCTGGTGGCAAGCGAGGACTCGGACCCTCATGCTCCCGGACCGGCAGGTTTGCTGTGATCCAGGCCGGCTCGTGATCGGCGACAGGGGGGGCGGGGAAGTCTCCTCCCCCGTCCTTTTGTTAAGCGGCGGGCACCGTATCGGCAGCCGGCGTCGCGGGCGCGGTTTCACCCGCCACCTTGGCGCAGGCCACCACGGCGTCGCGCAGCGAGCCGACCAGAAACTGCGCGCCCAGCGTTTTACGCAGTTCCTCGTCGCGCAGCGCCGGGTCGTCATCCTGCCAAACGCCGACCAGCATCGGTGCGTCCGGTGCGCGGCGTTGCAGCCGCTGCAACAGAAAGCGCAGGTTGGACGGCGAGCCCTGCAGCTCCACCGAGCACACGCACAGCATCCGCGCGCCGGTGGCGTCCAGCGTGCCGACCTCGCGCCGCGTCACCGCCTGATGCGGCACCACGCGGGTGCCGAAGCCATGCTTGCGCAGGATCTGCGCCAGGAGGTTGGCGGAGATCTCGTCCAGCGGCCCACGGCCCGCGATGCACAGCACGCTGCCATCCTGGCGCCAGCTGTCCGGCAGCAAGGCCGGGTCGGGCAGCGGCGGCGGCGCGTCGCGGGGCAGCTTCTGCTCGGCCGGGGACAGGCGCATCATCCGCGCGCCCACCGACTGGCTTTCGGCCTTGGCTTCCGGCTCCACATCCTCGTGGTCGTTGAGGCTGAGCACCAGCTCGGCCACGGATTCGCGGATGCGCTCCAGCTGCGGGCCGGTGACCACGCCGCGCCGCACGTCGGCCGAGGCCAGGTGCAGGCCCTTGATCGCCACCTCGTCGTAGTAGGAGCACAGCGAGCGGTCCTTCAGCAGCAGCTCGGCCTGCTCCTGCGCCTCGTCCGGATCGCCGGCCAGCGTGCGCTGGTAGAAGTTCTCGACCGGCGTCAGCGCCGGGCGGTCGCCCAGGATGACGTCGAGGAATTCCAGCCGGTCGATGTGCCGGCCCATGACCACCAGGCACAGCGTCAGCGGCGTGGCGAGCAGCAGGCCGATGGGACCCCAGATCCAGCTCCAGAAGATCGCGGCCAGCACGACGGAAACGGGCGACATGCCGGTGCTGTGCCCATAGGCCAGCGGCTCGATGATGTGGCCGATCACCGGCTCGATCGCCAGAAACAGCCCGGCGGTCCAGATGGCCATGGACCAGCCCGGGTCCACGGCGGCGGCGAGGCCGACCGGCAGCACGGCACCCAGGATGGCGCCCACATAGGGCACAAAGCGCAGCAGCCCGGCGACGATGCCCCACAGGATCGGGCTCGGCAGGCCGATCAGCATCAGCCCGAAGCCGATCACGATGCCGAAGGAGGCATTGATCGCCACCTGGGTCAGGAAATAGCGGCTGAGGCGATAGGCGGCATCGTCCATCGCCACCGTGGTGCGGTGCAGGTCCGAGGAGCCGAACAGGCGGATCAGCCGGTCGCGCAGGTCCTCGCGCTGCAGCAGCACGAAGATCGTGACGATCAGCACGATGCCGAGATGCGCCAGCGGGCTGAGCACCGGCGACACATAGGTGCCGAGCATCTCCAGCGGCGTCGGCTCCGGCTGGTGCACCTCCACCGGCAGCGGCTTGGCCTGCTGCGCCGTTTCGGGGCGCACGTCCGGCGTGTTGGGCTGGGCGGTGGGCGGCTGCACCTGGTAGTCGCGGCTGGCGCGGTCCAGCACCGTGCCGAGCCGGCCGGTGGTCATGCGCTGCAGCGTCTCGATCTTGCTGGTGATGGTGGACTGGTAGCGCGGCAGGTCGTTGGCCAGCTCGGCCAGCTGGCTGCCGATGACGCCGCCGATCGACAACAGAATGCCGAGCGCGATGAACACCGCCACCACCACGGACACCACGCGGCCGAGCCGCAACCGCCGCAGCATGCGGATCAGCGGCGACAGCACCAGGCTAAGCAGGATGGCCAGCGTCACCGGGATCAGCACGTCGCGGCCGAGATACAGGCCGGCGACGATCACCACGGCGCCGGCCAGGGTGGTCAGACTGCGCATGTCCGGCGTGCCGACGGCCGGCACCTTGGCGCGGGGCAGCGCGACGCGAAAGCTGGCATGGCCGGAAGCATTGGGGCGGGTTGCGGGGTCCGGCATGGAAGGCACCTTGCTCAAGTCACAGCTGCCCAACGCGCGACGGCGGCGAAGGGTGGGGACGATTCAGAAATTTTCCACCCCCCCCCGGCGGACATCATTGCTGAGTGGCCGGCCGGGCACGGCCAAAGCGGCCGCGCTGCCACGACACCGCCAGCAACAGCACCAGCAGCCCCACCGCCACCAGGGCGACCACGACGTTCAGCTCACGTTCCAGGGTGTTGGCATAGGCGATGCCGGCCAGCGCCCAGGCGAAGGCGCCGGCGAACCAGGGCGCGCCGCGCGCGGTCCAGAGCACGGCGATGGCCACCGCGGCGGCGGCCAGCAGCAGCAGGATGGCCGCCAGGGTGCCGGCCGCGCCATCGGCCCGGATGGCGCCGGACAGCAGCGCGGCGCCGGCGATGTTGGCGAAGGAGGCGGCGGCCACCCAGCCGGCGAAGAGGCCGGTCAGCGGGTGGACGATCCAGCTGTCGGCCCAGCCGGTGCGCGGCTCCGTGCGGGCGATGAAGAAGGCGGTCAGCGCGCAGGCCAGCAGCAGCAGGATGACCACCACCAGGTGCCAGCCGTTGCCCAGCAGCGCGGCCAGAACCATCCACAGGATGGAGCAGGCAAAGGCGCCGGCCAGCGGCCAGCCGAGGCGCCGGGCGGGCACGCTGTCGCGGTTGGCGGGCAGCGCCTGCCAGATGCCCCAGGCGATGGCCAGGGCGAAGATCAGGCCCCAGATGGAGAAGGCGTAGGCGGCGGGGGTGACGGGCGTCTGCGAGGCGGCCGACATTTCCGCCATGGTCATGCCGATGCCGAAGACCGGCGCCATGGCCCCCGCCAGCGGCTGCAGGAGCGGCAGCACGAGGTTGAGCGCGGTGCGGAGGGTGTTGCTGGTCATCGGGAGCGGCTTTCGGACGAATGGTCCTGCAACGCTCCAGTCCCGCCCGGGTTGGCGGGGCGGCGGGGGGCGAAGGGCCCCCCGCCCAGCATCAGGCGGCGGCCTGGTGGGGGATGCCCTTTTCGGTGAGCAGCGCCGCCAGCTCGCCGGACTGGAACATCTCCATCACGATGTCGCAGCCGCCGACGAACTCGCCGCCGACATAAAGCTGCGGGATGGTTGGCCAGTTGGTGAAGGTCTTGATGCCGTCGCGCAGCTCGGGGTCCTCCAGGACGTTCACGCCTTTGAAGGGCACGCCCATGTGGGACAGGATCTGCACGGTGCGGGCCGAGAAGCCGCACTGCGGGAAGACCGGGGTGCCCTTCATGAAGAGCACCACGGGGGTGGCGGAAATCTCGGCCTGGATCTGCTCGTGGGCGGGGGTGGTCATTGGGGGAGCTCCTGTTTCGGGGCGGAGGTCTGCAGGGCGAGGGCGTGCAGCTCGCCCCCCATGCGGCCCTGCAGGGCGGCGTAGACAAGCTGGTGCTGCTGGACGCGGGACTTGCCGCGGAAGGCCTCGGACACCACGGAGGCGGCGTAATGGTCGCCATCCCCCGCGAGGTCCTGGATGATGACCTCGGCATCGGGGAGTGCGGCCTTGATGAAGGCCTCGATCTCGGCCGGCTGCATCGCCATCAGGTGGGTCCTCCGGTGGTGATCATGGTCACTGGGCCATCAGCGTGGGCAGGAAGCGCTCATGCGCATCCCGCAGGGTCGCCAGGGATATGGAGCCGCCATCGGGCAGAACCAAGTCCCCGCCGCCGGAGCGGCCGAGGCGCCGTGCCGGGATGCTGGCGGCCTGTGCCGCCGCCAGCAGGGCGGCGGCGTCCGGCGCGGCCAGCACGTAGCGGCCCTGGTCCTCGCCATACCAGAAGGCATGGGCGGGGAGGGCGGGGGCGGCGTCCAGCGTGATGCCGGTGTCGCCTTCCAGCGCCATCTCGGCCAGCGCGACCAGCAGGCCGCCATCGGCCACGTCGTGGCAGGCGGTGACGGCGCGGGACAGGATCTGGGCGCGGACGAAGTCGCCGGTGGCGCGCTCGGCCGCCAGGTCCACGGGCGGGGGGGCGCCGTCCTCGCGCTTCGCGATCTCGCGCAGCCAGAGGGACTGGCCGAGGTGGCCGCGCGTTTCGCCCAGCAGCACGAGCTCCTGGTCAGCCTTGAGAGCGTAGCCCATGGCGAGGGACGCGTCCTCGATCACGCCGACGCCGCCGATGGCGGGGGTGGGGAGGATGCCGCGGCCCTCGGTCTCGTTGTAGAGGGAGACGTTGCCGCTCACGACCGGGAAGTCGAGGGCGATGCAGGCGCTGCCCATGCCGCGCACGGCGCTGGCGAACTGGCCCATGATCTCGGGCTTCTCGGGGTTGCCGAAGTTCATGTTGTCGGTGATCGCCAGGGGAAGCGCCCCCGTGGCGGTGATGTTGCGCCAGGCCTCGGCCACCGCCTGGCGGCCGCCTTCCTCCGGGTCCGCCGCGCAGTAGCGGGGGGTGCAGTCGGTGGTGATGGCCAGCGCGCGGGTGGTGTCTTCCAGCCGCACGATGGCGGCGTCGGCGGCGCCGGGGCGCTTGACGGTCTGGCCGCCGACGGTGCTGTCGTACTGGTCCCAGATCCAGCGGCGGGAGCAGAGGTCGGGGGACGACAGCAGGGTTTCCAGCGCGGGGGCGAGGCCGACGGGGTCGGGGACCGAGGCCGCGTCCAGCAGGGGCTGCTTGGGCGTTTCGGCGGTGGGACGCTGGTAGAGGGGGGCCTCGGACTCCAGGGGGGCGAGGAGGATGTCGGCTTCCAGCACGCCGTGGTGCTTGATGACGATGCGGCCGGTGTCGGTCAGGTGGCCGATGACGGCGAAGTCCAGCTCCCACTTGTGGAAGATGGCTTCGGCGATGTGTTCCTGCCCCGGCTTGATGATCATCAGCATGCGCTCCTGGGATTCGGAGAGCATCATCTCGTAGGCGGACATGCCGTCCTCGCGCTGGGGCACGTTTTCCATGTTCAGTTCGATGCCGACGCCGCCCTTGCCGGCCATCTCGACCGAGGAGGAGGTGAGGCCGGCGGCGCCCATGTCCTGGATGGCGACGATGACGTCGGTCGCCATCAGTTCCATGCAGGCCTCGATCAGCAGCTTTTCCGAGTAGGGGTCGCCGACCTGAACGGTGGGGCGCTTTTCCTCGGAATCCGCGGTGAACTCGGTGGACGCCATGGTGGCGCCGTGGATGCCGTCCCGGCCGGTCTTGGAGCCGACATAGACGACCGAGTTGCCGACGCCTGCCGCCGCGCTGAGGAAGATGCGGTCCTTGGGCGCGATGCCGACGGTCATGGCGTTGACCAGCGGGTTGCCGTTGTAGGAGGGGTGGAAGTTGACCTCGCCGCCGACGGTGGGGACGCCCACGCAGTTGCCGTAGCCGCCGATGCCGCGCACCACGCCATCCAGCACCTGCCGCGTCTTGGGCAGCGACGGGTCCCCGAAGCGGAGCGCGTTGAGGTTGGCGATGGGGCGGGCGCCCATGGTGAAGACATCGCGCAGGATGCCGCCGACGCCGGTGGCGGCGCCCTGGTAGGGCTCGATAAAGGAGGGGTGGTTGTGGGATTCCATCTTGAAGATGGCGGCCAGCCCCTCGCCGATGTCGATGACGCCGGCATTCTCGCCCGGGCCGTGGATGACCCAGGGGGCCTTGGTGGGGAGCTGCTTCAGCCAGAAGCGGCTGGATTTGTAGGAGCAGTGCTCCGACCACATGACGGAGAAGATGCCCAGCTCCGTCCGCGAGGGCTCTCGGCCCAGGATGGCGAGGACGCGCTCATACTCATCCGGCTTCAGGCCGAATTCGGCGGCGAGCTGGCGGGCTTGGTCGGGGGCGAGGAGGACGGGCGTGGACATGTGCGCCTTGTCGGCAGGGACGGGGCGCTTGTCCAGGGGTGGTTTGATCATGGCCAGCCTGCCCGGACGCTGCGGGGGATGCGGGCGCGGCCCGCGGCATTGCGGTGCAGGCGTTGCAGCGCGGCCAGCAGGCGGGCGTGGCGGGTCTTGTGGCCGTATTCGCCGGGGGGCGGCGGGGCGATTTTCAGGGAAGCGAGGGTTTCGGACAAAAGCGGGTCGGGCAGCAGCCAGGGCGGCGCGGGGAGGGCGCGGCGGAGGTTGAGTTTGCGGATCAGCACTAGGAAGGGCAGGCCGAGGATGCGGTGGGCGCGGCGGCAGGCCTTGAGGATGGGGGTTTCCAACTCGCGCAGCGGGTGGCCGGGGGCGGCCTCGGTGAGGGCGTGGAGAAGCTTCTGCCACAGGCCGGCATGGGTGAGGCGGCGGAAGTAGCGGGAGACAGTATCCGGCTTGCCGAAGCGGGCAGGGAGGGCGTGCCAGGGGAGGTTGTGGAGGGCGATGTGGAAGATGCCCTCCATGCGGGTGCGGAGTTCCCGGATGGGACGGCCCTGGGGGGAGCGGGGGAGGAGGTAGGGAAGGAGGGCGGCGGATTGGAGGGGGGTGATAGATGCTTGACTTGGCATGATCCAGATTTCTCCTAGTGAACCACCGAAACCAGGCTATATGAAAAAAATCCTATGATCAACAGCAAAATGCGCTTTGACAACGAATCCGCAACCGAGTTGCGCTATAAAAAATACTAGATTAGCCTCTAAAGAACGAGATTTTGAGGATGGACATGAGTATTGAAAATAGAGGAGTCGAACTCACTCACTATTCAGTTAGTGGGTTTAGATCTCTTACTGATTTCAGTATAGGGCTAAATCGAGGTCTAAATGTATTGGTGGGGCCAAACGGCTCAGGAAAAACAAATTTCATAGAATTTTTGGATTTTTTGAGTTCAGCAATATCGCAAAGCGCTGCTACCGCTGTTTCTCAGGCAGGTGGCGTTGCTAGAGTATTTAGCCAAGAGCAATCAAAGAGTAAAACATCTAAAATTTCCGCTATCATAAGCGGGGTGGCAGACATGGAAGGGCGAGTTGACGATAAAGAGCTTAAAATATTCAACTTCGAGTACGAGATAGAAATTAAATTTTCGCGATCTCAGTCAGTTATTTTTGTATCGAAGGAGACTATCAAATTTAGAAAATTGAGACAAGCGCATGAACTAGAGCTTTGTCGGTCTCCCGTCGGAGCAATTTCAGTAAGACGACAGGTTGGTACGCTAGACAAAGGCCCAGTATTTGAAGTTAGTCCACGCCTTCAAACCAAAAATATTCGGAATCCACTGCGATATCTGAATCGTTTCGGAATGGCTTTTCGCGCTCCTGACGAAAAAAATCTAGATTCGATTTATGTCGGTTTTGACGAAAGTATTTTTTCTGCTCGTCAGAATCATCCTGCGGTAGATGCGGTCAGATCAGCAATTACACGAGGTAGGTCATTTAACCTCGTTCCAGAGCATGTGCGAGTTCCTGACGATTTAACGCGAACTCCCGCCATTTATCCTGACGGGTCTGGCTTAACAGCGACGCTGTATCATCTCCAGCGAGCATCGCAGCCCACAAGAAGATCAAGGCCAGTGATAAGCCGCAGGTTTCTTCCAGAACATCTTGAAGCGATAGTAGAATGGACAAAGCTTGTATTTCCAGAATTAAACGGCGTTTCAGTGGTTGCTGATCCACACACGGGAAAATATTTAGGGTATTTAAATATCGGTCAGGAATCACTCAAAATTCCGCTACAGTCGGCTAGTGACGGAACTTTAAAATGGCTTGGTCTTGTGACATTAATTATCACACGAGGCGGCATATATTCTGTTGAAGAGCCTGAGAATTTTTTACATCCAAAAATGCAGCAGTACTTAATTGATTTAATTCGAGATTTTTCTTCAGAGCCAGGAAGGCCTGGGTACTTCATTATGTCTTCTCATAGCGAAACTATAATAAATAAGTGTCATCCAGATGAGCTAATACTATTTGATTTCGTAAATGGAAAGACGCAATGCTCTAGATTGGAAAATCAAGAAGCAGTGCTCGAACAAATTAACGAAACCGGGTTTGGGCTGGGATACTACTATGCCAACAACGCAGTGTCCTGACATTTTGGCTTTCGTTGAAGGCACTATGGAGAGGATTTTTCTGAATAGCAATTTTTCTTCTATAAATGTGATCCCTATATTGAATGGAAACTCATGGAATACTCAAACTCTATGCGCTCAAATTATAACTAAATTCAAGGCGCGGAAGCAGTTTCCGGGCCAAATTGTTGTTTGGATGGATAGAGAGGATAATCCTGATAGCATCCTTGTTATAGGAAATGCCATTCGCTCGGCATTTTCAGGAGCTGGTTTTCCGCCAGACAAAGTTCATTGTTTAATATCGGATAAAATGTGTGAAAATCTGATGCTGGCCGATGAAAGTATGATTCGAAAAGAATTGACAATACCACAGTACGTGTACCAATTTGAAGGACAGAACGGCAAGCATCACATGAAAGAATTGTGGAAACAGAGAAATAAAAATTATAAAGAAACAATCCACGGACCAAATTTACTAAAGAAAATGCGTCTTTCTCGGGCTCGTTCTTTAAGCGGGGGAGTGGATCAATTTTTGGGCACCTTTCAAAGCAACTGTTGGTGGCTTTAAGGTAGAAGTCGTATTGAAGGTGCAGGAAACTCAGTTTCCTGCCGGGGTGCAGGGGCAGAGCCCCTGCCTCCACCGTTCAGCCCAAAACGATCACGGCCAGCCCACGCCCCCCGTCTGCCCGTAGATCTGCCCCGTCGTGTAGCTCGACGTGCTGGCCGCGAGTTCAACATAGACCGAAGCAAGTTCCACCGGCTGGCCGGGGCGCCCCAGTGGCGTGGTGCTGCCGAAACGCTTGAGGCCGTCCTCCGTCTGGCCGCCGGCCACCTGCAGGGGGGTCCAGAACGGCCCGGGGGCGACGCCGTTGACGCGGATGCCCTTGTCGATCGCCTGCTTGGCAAAGGCCTTCACGAAGGCCTCGTTGGCGGCCTTGGTGCAGGCGTAGTCGATGATGTTTTGCCCCGGCCGGTCCGCGTTGACCGAGGAGGTGACGATGATAGCGCTGCCCGGCGGCAGGTGGGGGAGTGCTGCCTTGGTCAGCCAGAACATGGCGTAGACGTTGGTCTTCATGGTCTGGTCGAGTTGTTCGGTGGAGATATCGAGCAATGAGGTCTGGGCGTGCTGGAAGGCGGCGTTGCTGACCAGGATGTCGAGGCCGCCGAGTTGTTCGCGCGCCGTGGTCACCAGGCGGGTGTGGAAGGCTTCCTCGCGCAGGTCGCCGGGGATCAGGATGGCTTTGCGGCCGGCCTCGCGGATCAGGCGGGCGACGTCCTCGGCGTCCTGTTGCTCGGCGTCGAGGTAGTTGATGGCGACGTCGGCGCCTTCGCGGGCGTAGGCGATGGCGGCGGCGCGGCCGATGCCGGAATCGCCGCCGGTGATCAGCGCGCGGCGGCCCGCGAGGCGGCCGGTGCCGCGGTAGCTGGTTTCACCGCAGTCGGGCACGGGGGTCATGCGGGATTGCAGGGCGGGCCAGGGCTGCGACTGCACGGGGAAGGGCGGCTTGGGGAAGCGGTCCTGCGGGTTGGCCAGCGGGATGGTGCCGGTGCCGGTGGCGGGGGTGCCGGGGGCGGCGGCGGTCTGGGCCAGGGCGGGGGCGGCCGCGGCGGCGGCGATGCCCCCGGCGGCGAGGCCGCGGAATACGCTGCGGCGGGAGGGGGGCGTGGTGCTGTCGGTCATGGGGGGGTGGCTCCGTGCAGGGGTGTCCTGTGGGAAAACGGTGGGGCGGGGCGGAAGGTTGAGGGGGCGGGGCGGGCTTTGGGCGGGGCGGGGGTGGTGCGCGGGGCCGATGCGTCCGTTGACAGGTGGCGGGGCGCGGCCACGTAGCGGGAGAACACAGAAAGAACCTGGATCATGATGCGCTCTCCGATGCCGCCGCCGAGCACGCTGGCCTTGTTGCCGCTGGCGCCGTTGTTGCCCCTGGCGTTGCTGGCGGGGGCGGGGCTGGCGTTGCTGGCCGGCCGCCCGGCGCGGGCGGTGCGGCGGGAGGACGTGGCGGGGCGGGTGTTCGTGGTGACGGGTGCCTCCAGTGGCGTGGGGCGGGCCGTGGCGGTGCGGCTGGGGGCGCTGGGCGGGCGCGTGGTGCTGGCCGCGCGGCGCGAGGCGGAGCTGGAGGCGGTGGCGGCCGAGTTGCGGGCGGCGGGCGGCGAGGCGCTGGTGGTGCCGACCGACGTGAGCGACGCGGCGGCGGTGGCGGCGCTGGCGGCGGCGGCGGTTGAGCGGTTCGGGGGGGTGGATGCCTGGATCAACAATGCCGGCATCGGCGCGCTGGGGCGGTTCGAGGATATTTCCGTGGAGGACCACGCCCGCACGGTGGACGTGAACCTGAAGGGCGTGATCTTCGGCAGCCATGCGGCGCTGCGGTTGTTCCGCGCGCGGGGGCAGGGGACGCTGGTCAATGTCGGCTCGGTGGAGAGCCGCATTCCGATGCCCTACCACACCACCTATGCCGCCACGAAGCACGCCATCCTGGGTCTGGGACGGGCGTTGCGGCAGGAGGCGCGGCTGGCCGGGCTGCGGGGCGTGGGCGTGGTGACGGTGATGCCCTGGGCGCTGGACACGCCGTGGTGGAACGTGGCGGGCAACCACACCGGGCGGTCGCCGCGGATGATCCTGATGGACGGGCCGGAGCAGACGGCCGGGGCGATCGTGCAGGCGGCGGTGCACCCGATGGGCGACGTGGCGGTGGGCTGGAAGGCCAAGGCCACCGTGCTGGGGCACCAGATCGTGCCGGGGGTGGCGGAGCACCTGGCGGCGGACGTGATGCACAAGGTGCAGCAGGAGATGGCGCCGCCGGCCGGGGACCGGGAGGGGGCGCTGCACGAGCCGCCGGCGCAGGACACCGGCGAGCAGGGCGGGGTGCGGGCGAAGATGCGCCGGGAGGATGCGACGGGCGAGGCGGAGGCCTGAGGGCCGCCCGCCCCGCCTGGCGCGGGCGGCCTTCAGAAGCCGATGATGCCGGTGGCCCAGAGGATCAGCACGAGGATGCCGGGGACGCCGAGGAACCAGAGGAGGATGGGCATGGGCAACGTTCCTGTCAGAGGGTCTGCACGTCTGGCCTGAGGATCAGGCAGCGTGACCCTAACTGTTCAGGGTGACCGATGTTTCATCTTCCCCCGGCATTGCCGGTCAGGCGGGGGTGAGGGCGGCGGCGATGGAGCGGAACAGGGGCAGCCCGTCCTCGCCGCCCATCAGCGGGTCCACCAGATCCTCGGGGTGGGGCATCATGCCGAGCACGCGGCGGTTTTCCGAGACGATGCCGGCGATGTTGGCGCGGGCGCCGTTGCGGTTGGCGGCCGCGCTCGCCTCGCCTTCGGGGGACACGTAGCGGAAGGCGACGCGGCCCTCGCCTTCCAGGGTGGCGAGGGTGCTGTCGTCGGCGAAGTAGTTGCCGTCGCCATGCGCCATGGGGGCGCGGAAGATGTCGCCCTGCTTCCATTCGCTGGTAAAGGGGGTGTCGGCGCGCTCCACCCGCAGGTGGCAGTCCATGGACAGAAAGCGCAGCGTGCTGTTGCGCAGCAGGGCGCCGGGCAGGAGGCCCGCTTCCGTCAGGATCTGGAAGCCGTTGCAGACGCCCAGGATGTGGCCGCCGCGCGCCGCGTGGGCGCGCACCGCCGCCATGATGGGGGAGCGGGCGGCCATGGCGCCGCAGCGCAGGTAGTCGCCGTGGCTGAAGCCGCCGGGCAGCACCACCAGGTCGGTGCCGGCGGGCAGCGCGGATTCCTGGTGGAACAGCATGGCGGGCTTGCGGCCGGTCGCCTTGTGCAGGGCGATGGCCATGTCGCGTTCCCGGTTGGTGCCGGGGAAGATGATGATGGCGGCGTTCATGGGGGCCTCAGCCAGCGGAAGGTGTGCAGGGCAGGGGGTGGGCGGCGCGGTCGGTGGTGAGCACGGTGCGCAGCACGGGGCCCCAGGGGCGGTCGGGCGGCGTGCCGTTCAGCGCCGCCACGGTCCATTCCGCGAGCGGCGCGGGGGGCGGGATGCACAGGCCCAGGGCGGGCTCGGCTTCCTGCAGCGTGCCGATGTAGTGGCCCACAAAGGCGGCGCAGTCGCGGCGGGCATTGCCCCAGCCGGCGCACAGGCTGGCCAGGGGGCCGGCCTCGGTCGCGGCGGCCTGGCCGTTGCCGGCTTGGGTGCGCGGCAGGCCGGCGTCGCGCCCCGGCAGGGCCAGCACCACGACGGTGGCGACCAGCACCAGCCCCAGCATGGGCAGGCCCACGGTTCTCAGCCGCTCCATACGCGGATCCAGTGCAGTCCGCCCATCAGGGCGATGGTGGCGATGGCGGCGATGGCGGCGGCGGTGACCCAGCGGTCGATGTTGCGCTTGCCGCGCGTCAGCAGGCCGGGCCGGCGCGCCGCCTTGCCGTTGCGGGCCGCGATGGCCGGCGTGGCGAAGCGGCTTTCGCGCCAGCGCAGCCCCATGCCGATCAGCACGGTGAGCAGCAGCATCAGCAGCAGGGAGGCCTTCACCATGCGCGCGTGCCCCGCTTCAGCGTTGGCTTTCCGGGGCCAACTCGACCTTGAAGGACTCGATCACGGTGTTGGCCAGCAGCTTGCGGGCCATTTCCTCGGCGGCGGCCTTGGCGCGGGCGGGGTCGGTCTCGCTCAGCTCCAGCTCGATCACCTTGCCGGCGCGGACCTCGCCCACGCCGGAAAAGCCGAGGGTGCCCAGCGCATGGCCGATGGCCTTGCCCTGCGGGTCCAGCACGCCGTTCTTCGGCATCACGGTCACGAAAGCCTTCACGGCGCGGTCTCCTGGTTCACACGGTTCACTGCATCGCCTCCGGGCCCTTCATGTCGCGCACGCCGGCCTCCGGCGTGATGCCGAGGCGCGAGGCGACTTCCTGGTAGGCTTCCTCCACCCGGCCGAGGTCGCGGCGGAAGCGGTCCTTGTCCATCTTCTCGCCGGTCTTGCTGTCCCACAGCCGGCAGTTGTCGGGGCTGATCTCGTCGGCCAGCACGATGCGCATCTCGTCGTTCTCGTAGAGCCGGCCGAATTCCAGCTTGAAGTCCACGAGCACGATGCCGACGCCGAGGAACAGCCCGCACAGGAAGTCGTTGATGCGCAGCGTCAGCGCGACCATGTCGTCGAGGTCCTGGGTGGAGGCCCAGCCGAAGCAGGTGATGTGCTCCTCCGACACCATCGGGTCGTTGAGGCCATCGTTCTTGTAATAGTACTCGACGATGGAGCGCGGCAGGCGGGTGCCTTCCTGGATGCCGAGCCGCGTGGCCAGGCTGCCGGCGGCGACGTTGCGCACCACCACCTCCAGCGGAATGATCTCCACCTCGCGGATCAACTGCTCGCGCATGTTCAGGCGGCGGATGAAGTGGGTGGGCACGCCGATCTCGCCCAGCTTCATCATCAGGTATTCGCTGATGCGGTTGTTGAGCACGCCCTTGCCGGTGATGGTGCCCTTCTTGGCGCCGTTGCCGGAGCTGGCGTCGTCCTTGAAGTACTGCACCAGGGTGCCGGGCTCGGGGCCCTCGAACAGGACCTTGGCCTTACCTTCGTACAACTGCCGCCTGCGGGCCATGGCACGGGAATCCTTGCTGCGCCCCCGGCGGCGCGGGGGCATTCAGGCGCGGCTATAGCAAAGGCGGCGGGCGGGCGCCAACCGGCGGCGCCGCGCCAGGGCGAGAGGGGCGCCGCCCCTTTCGCGCTTTCCCCGCCAGGGGATTGAATCCCCTGGACCCCCATTCGGTGGGTGCATCCTTGGATTACGGGCCAGGCGCTGGCCGAGGTCGCTGATTTTTATACTAAAATAAGAAGGCTAACCACCGTCATGGCGCCCACACCCGGGGGTGCAGGGGATTCAATCCCCTGCCGGGGGAGCTTGAGGGGGCGGCGCCCCCTCAAGGCGCCACGCCCTCAGCGAAGCTGCTGCTGCCGCACCCACCCCGCGAAGCGCGACAGGAAGCCGGTCAGAAAGGCTTCCGTGCCCTGCACGGTGATGTCGTGCTGTTCGTTCACCAGCCCTTCCTTGAATTGCAGGTAGACCTCGGGCTGGCCCAGCACGGCCATGTTCAGCACCGTCATCACCTGGCGCATCTGCTGCTGCGCCGCCGCCGTGCCGGCCGCCCCGGGCGAGGCGCCGATGGAGGCCGCCGGCTTGCCTGCCCAGCAGGCCTCGCCATAGGGGCGGGAGCCCCAGTCCAGCGCGTTCTTGAGCGGCCCGGGGATGGAGCGGTTGTATTCCGGCGTCACGAACAGCACCGCGTCCGCCGCCTTGACCGCGGCGCGGAAGTGTTCCGGCGCCGGGTGGCGGCCGTCGTCGATGTCGGGGTTGTAGAGCGGCAGGTCGGCGATGGAGACCAGCTCGAAGGCCATGGCGGGCGCCGCCAGCTTGGCCAGGGCGCGGGCCAGCTGCTCGTTGATCGAGCCCGCGCGCAGGCTGCCGACGATGACGGCGACCTTCAGCGGGGCGGGGGTGGTGGTGCTCATGCGGGGCGCGGTCCTTGTGTTGCAGCTGCGGGGGAGATGGGGTCAGCCGCGCGGGGCGGAAGATGCGCCGCCCGGCACCGCGCCGTCGCGCCGGCCCCACACCCGGCCGGGGGCCCAGACGGCGTCCGGCGCCTGCCACAGGCGGTTGTCGCGCATGGCCTTGGCCAGGGCCTCGGCCACCACGGCCAGCAGCTTTTCGCCCTTCTCGGCGGTGGCGGCGCGCGGGTCGCCGATCACGCCGGTCACCGGCGCGCGCTCGGTAAAGGACCAGAAGCGGTGCAGCGGCGCGCCCACCGTCTGGCCGCCGGGGTCGGGGCAGATGGCGTTGGGGATCTCCTCCCGCCGCACCTGGGCGGCGTCCAGGTGCAGCCAGAAGCTGGTTTCCGCCTCGCAGGCGTGCTGCACGCCGGGCTGGGTGTCCAGCAGCGCGCCCACGGCGGGGCCGGCCACGTGGAACACGGTGGTGGCTACCACGGGCATGTCGAATTCCACGCACAGCTCGCGCGCCGAGACGGCCAGCGGGTCGATGTTGCCGCCATGGCTGTTGACCAGCAGCAGCCGCCTGAAGCCGCCGGCGCGGATGGAACGGCACACGCCGCGCAGCACGCCATGGAAGGTGGCGTAGTCCAGGCTGATGGTGCCGCCGAAGGGCAGGTGGTGCTCGCTCAGCCCGGTCCACATCGGCGGCAGCACGATGGCGGGCACGTCGGCGGCCAGCGCGGCGGCATGCAGCGCGCAGTTGTGGCCGATGAAGCTGTCGGTCCAGACCGGCAGGTGCGGGCCGTGCTGCTCCATGGAAGCGACGGGCAGCACCACCAGGGCGTCCCGCTCGGCCAGGGCGCGCAGCTCGGGGGCGGTGCGGCGTTCCCAGCGGTGGGCGTCGGTGCCGGTGTCGGGCATGGTCGGGCTCTCCTGCAAGCGAAGCGCCCAGCGGACCACGCCCGGACGCTGGCGGGAAGGGGGGGCGGCGGCGGTGCGGCGGCACGTGAAGCTGGACAGCCGGCCCCGGTTTGGCCGAGAAGCCCAAGCGCGACCCCTCAGATGAAAGCGCTGTAATGAATCTGCCTTCGCGAGCGGCCGGGACCCAGGCATTCGATGGCAGCCCGATGCCTGCCGGAGAGGCGCTGGACATCCTGCGCGACACGGACCGCCCGGTGATCGTGGACCTGGACGAGACGCTGTTCCTGCGCAACTCCACGGAGGAGTTCATCGCGCTGGCGCGCCCCGCCCTGCTGGCGGAGCTGCTGCTGCGGCTGCTGGACATGCTGCGGCCCTGGCACTTGCGGCCCTGGCGGTGGTTCGGCGGCGACGCCTCGCGCGATACCTGGCGCGTGGGGCTGGTGCTCCTGCTGTTTCCCTGGACCATGCGGCGCTGGCGGCGGCTGTGCGCGACGGAGGTGGCGCAGCACGTCAACCGGCCGCTGCGCGACGCGCTGGCCGCCGTGCCGGGTCCGGTGGTCATCGCCAGCAACGGCTACGAGCGGCTGATCCGCCCCATGCTGCCTTATCTCGGCCTGCCGCAGGCCACGCTGATCGCCTGCCGGCTGCGCCGGGTGTCGCACCGGCGGGACGGCAAGTCGGCGCTGGTGGAACCACATCTGGCCGCGGCGGTGGTGTCGCGGTCCGTGGTGGTCACGGATTCGCTGAGCGACCGCGCGCTGCTGGAACGCTGCGCCGTGCCCTGCCTGGTGGTATGGCCGGACGCGGAGTTCCGGCCGGCCTTTCCGCGCGACAGATTCTATCTGCCGGGCGACTACACGGACAAGGTAAAGCGGCCCCGGATCGGGGCGCGGCAGGAATTCGTGCGCGAAACCGGCGTGATCTGGCTGATCGCGGGGCTGTCGGCCGACCTGCCGGGGGTGGCGGGGCTGGCCGGGCTGGCGCTGCTGTTCCTGTCGCTGTGGTGCGTCTATGATGCCGGCTACCATGAGAACGACCGCTGCGCCCTGCGCTTCGAGGAGGACCCGGCGCTGACCGCCGAGGCCCTGGCCTTTGAGGACCGCCGCTTCGAGCTGAAGGTCTGGCTGGCCGCCGCCGCCACGGGCGGGGCGGGCATCCTGCTGCTGGGCGGGTGGGAACGGCCGGGGCTGTTCCTGATCTGGGCCGCCACGCTGCTGGCGCTGCGCGGGGTGTACTGGTTCTACAACCGCATCGACAAGGACACGCGCGTGTGGCCCTACCTGTTGCTGCAGGGCTTCCGGTTCGCGGGCTTTGCCGGGGTGGTGGCGCCGGGGCCGGTGGGCTGGGCGGTGTGCCTGTCCGTGATGATCCCGGCCTGGATGGTCTACGTGGTGTACCGCCAGGGCCGGGCCAGCGGGGCCAAGGGCTGGCCGCAGCTGCCGGTGCGGGCGTTTCGGCTGGTGCTGTTCTGCGTGCTGCTGGTGCCGGTGGCGGCGCTGGGTGGCGGGGCGGTGTTGTGGAACTGGGCGACTCCGGCGGCGCTGGCCTGGCTTGGCCTGCTGGCGCTGTGGTTCGACGGGCGGCCGATCCGGCAGCGGTTCCGCCGGCTGGACCGGCCGCGCCGCCAGGCGGCGTGACGCGGGCGGGCGGGCGGAAGGGCGGGGCCGGTGGGCGGGGCTGGCGCGTTCGGGCCGGTCAGCGGGGCTGCAGCAGCGGGCGGCCGGCGCCGAGGCGGGCGCGCAGCGCCGACAGCCCCTTCAGCGACGGCTCGTCCACCGCCAGGGTGAACAGCCAGGCGAGCAGCAGCACGCTGGCCGCATAGGCCGGAAACAGCACCGCCTCGGGCACGCCCCGCAGGTAGGACCATGCGACGATGGTGTAGAGCGGCGGCACGTGCACCAGGTAAAGGCCAAAGGAGATGCGGCCCAGGAACACCGGCAGCGGCCGGGCGAAGACCCGCCCCAGCGGCGGCAGGGTCAGGGTGGCATAAACCAGCAGCGCCGCCGCCACCGCGCTCATGATGCCTCTTGGCTCGCCCAGTTCCCAGGCCTGCGGCACGTCCGGCAGGCCGAGCCGCAGATGCGCCCCGTTGCCCATCCCCCCCATGGCCAGCGCGGCGACCAGCGCCAGGGCCGGCGGCAGCATGGATGCCGGGCGCAGCAGGCCGCGCCGGTGCGCCTCGAACAATGCGGCGCCGAGCAGAAAGCCTGTGTAGGTGTCCGGCAGCCACAGCAGCACGGCGGCCCCGGCGGCCAGCAGCGCCAGCAGCCGCGCCCACCCCCGCCGGCACAGGGCATAAACCAGGAAGATGCCGAGCGAGCCCAGCAGCTCCACCTGCATGGTCCACAGCACGTTGTTGAAGTCCGAGTAGCCGCGCACGAAATTGCCCAGGAGGCCGTCGGCGCCCGCGTACCAGATCGGGCGGATGCTGTGCTGGTAGGTGTAGTCCAGCCAGCGCGACGGCGTGGCGAGGCTGTCTTCCAGTGCCTGGGCGCTGTCGGGAAAGGCGGACAGCCAGCCCCATGCCAGCAGGCAGCTGGCCGCCGCCGGCAGGGCCAGCCGCAGGTAGCGCGTGAGCGAGCTGGCGATCAGCACGCCGCGGCGCCGGTCCGCCGCCGCAGCCATGACGAAGCCCGACAGCACAAAGAACACGGACACCGAGAACAGCCCGTTCCACAGGATGTGGACCGGCGTGTCCGCCAGCCAGTGGACCTGCGCGCTGAGGTCCGGGGTCAGGGTGGGGTGCAACAGGCAGATGTAGTGGAACACCACCACGATAACGGCGGCGACCCCGCGGAGGCCGTCAAAGCAGGCGATGCGGCCCGCCGGGGGCGGGGCGGCCTTGGGAAGGGGCGAATGGTTCGTCACGGCGGTGTTGTTCAACCCAGGGTCGTTGACTGGCCATTTTACTTGAACAACGGCCCGCATGACAAATTCCGGGCGGCGATACTTGGACTTGGCCGTGACGAACAGCCGCCGCCGGGGGTGGGATACTTGCGGTGGCCCGCCCCCTAGCCCACCAGTTCACGGATGCGGCTGGCCAGGGCCTGCATCGCGAAGGGCTTGGTCATGACGTGCATGCCGGGCTCGAGCTGTCCCTCGCCCAGCACCGCGGCCTCGGCGTAGCCGGTGATGAACAGCACCCGCAGCCCGGGGCGCAGCAGCCGCGCCGCATCGGCCAGCTGGCGGCCGTTCATGCCGCCCGGCAGCCCGACGTCGGACACCAGCAGGTCCACCCGCGCGGGGGATTGCAACAGCGCCAGGCCGGCGGCGCCGTCCGCCGCTTCCAGCGCCGCGTAGCCCAGTTCCTGCAGCACCTCGGCCACCAGCATGCGGACCACCGGCTCGTCGTCCACCACCAGCACCGTCTCGCCCGTGCCGGCGCGCGGCGCGGCGCCGGCGGCGGGCGTGGTGCCCGCGGCATCGGCCGGGCCGGCATGGCGCGGCAGCAGCAGGCTGACCGTGGTGCCCTGGCCGGGGGTGGAGCGGATGCGCGCCTGGCCGCCGGACTGGCGCGCGAAGCCGTAGATCATGCTCAGCCCCAGCCCGGTGCCCTGGCCGATCGGCTTGGTGGTGAAGAAGGGGTCGAAGGCCTTGGCGATCACGTCGGGCGCCATGCCGGTGCCCGTGTCGGTGACGCCCAGCGCGACGTAGTCGCCCGGCGGCAGGCCCAGCGCGCGGGCGGCGGCGCCGTCCAGCCGGCGGTTGGTGGTGGCCAGCACCAGCCGCCCGCCGCCCGGCATGGCGTCGCGCGCGTTGATGCACAGGTTGAGCAGGGCGTTTTCCAGCTGCGGCGGGTCCACCAGCACCGGCCACAGCCCGCTGCTGGTGGTGACGCTGAGCGTGATGCCGGGGCCCGCGGTGCGGCGCACCAAGTCCTCCATGCCGGCCACCAGGCGGTTGATGTCGGTGGGGCGCGGGTCCAGCGTTTGCCGGCGGGAAAAGGCCAGCAGCCGGTGCGTCAGGGCGGCGGCGCGGCCGGCGGCGTCCTGGGCGGCGGCGATGTAGCGGTCCAGCCCGTCGCGCCGCCCCTGGGCCAGGCGGTTGCCCACCACTTCCAGGCTGCCGGAGATGCCGGTCAGCAGGTTGTTGAAGTCGTGCGCGATGCCGCCGGTGAGCTGCCCCACGGCCTCCATCTTCTGCGACTGGCGCAGCGCCTCCTCGGCCGCCGCGCGCTCGCGCAGCGCCTCGGCCACGCGGTCCTCCAGCGTGGCGTTGGCTTCCGCCAGGGCCTGCTCCGCGCGCACCCGCTCCGTGACGTCGTGGCCGCCGGCGAAGATGCCGATGATCCCGCCCGCGTCGTCGCGGATCGCCTGGTACAGGATGTCGATGAAGCGCGGCGCGGCCTCGCCCGCCAGGTGGATCGGCGCCGCCATGGCCGAGAACGGCCGGCCCGTGCGGAATACCTCGTCGATCGCCTCCAGGTAGCCCTGGCCCCGCAGCTCGGGAAACACCTCGCGCAGCGGGCGGCCGATGAAGTCGCGCTGCCCGGCGATGGCGACATAGGCGTCGTTGACGTATTCGTAGACGTGCTCGGGGCCGTTCAGGATGCACACGAAGCCCGGCATCTGCTGCAGGCTGCGCCGCTGCCGCTCGGCTTCCAGGGCCAGCCGGTGGGCGGCGCGCTGCCGCTCCGTCTCGTCGCGCGCGATCTTGATGAAGCCACGCCCGTCGCCCAGCGGGCGCACCGAGCCGCTCATGAAGACCGGGGCGCCGGACTTGGTCTGGTGCCAGCGCTCGTCGTTGGCGCGGCCTTCGCGCGCGGCGGTGTCCAGCTCCCGCCGGTCCAGGCCGGCGGCGCGGTCGGCGGGCAGGAAGATCAGCGCGGTGGGCTGGCCCACCGCCTCCTCCGTCGTCCAGCCGAAGGCCAGCGCCGCGCCGGCCGACCAGCTGGTGATCACGCCCCCGGCATCCGTGGTCAGGATGGCGTGGTCCTTGGCGCCTTCCACCACCAGGCGCAGCCGCTCCTCGCTTTCGCGCAGCGCCCGGCTGCCCAGCACGTGCTCCGTGGTTTCGTTGGTCAGGATGAACAGGCCGGCGACCGCCCCCTGGCCGTCCAGCACGCGGGAATAGGAGAAGGTCCACCAGGTGTCGGCCGCGCCCCGGTCGGTGCCGAGCTTCCAGGGCAGGTCCACGTAGCGGGTGCTGCGGCCTTCCAGCGCCGCGTCGATGATCGGCTTGGCCTGGGCCCAGCCATCCGCCCACACCTTGTCGAACCGCTCGCCCATGGCCCAGGGCAGGCGGGGGCCGAGCAGGCGGAAATAGGTGTCGTTGAAAAAGAAGTGCAGCTCCGGGCCCCAGGCCAGGATCATCGATTCCGGCGAGTTCAGCACCAGGCTGAGCGCGGTCTTGAAGCTTTCGCTCCAGCCCTGCGGCGGGCCCATGGGGTGGGCGGACCAGTCGCGCGCGCGGATCATCCGCGCCGCCTCGCCACCCCCCGCCAGAAAGGCCAGCGGATCGGTCATGCGGCCGGGACGGCGGTGGCGGCGGGGAGGCGGGCGAAGCGGCTGGGCATGGGCGATCGCGCGGTTGGAGGGGCGTTCTACAGCCGGGGCGGGCGGGGCGCCAACCCGGGGCGGGGGCTTCGCCTCAGCGGGCCGGGCGCGGCCGGGCGGGGTTGCCAAAGGCCGTGGCGCCGGCCGGCACATCCCGCGTCACGACGCTGCCCGCGCCGATCAGCGCGTCGTCGCCGATGGAAACGCCCGGCAGGATGATGGCGCCCGCGCCGATCCAGCAGTTGCGGCCGATCCGCACGGGGCGGCCGAATTCCAGGCCGGTGGCGCGGGTTTCCGGGTCGCGCGGGTGGTCGGCGGCCAGGATCTGCACGCCGGGGCCGATCTGCGTGCGGTCGCCGATGGTCACTTCCACCACGTCCAGGATCACGCAGTTGAAGTTCAGGAACACCCCCTCGCCGATGGAGATGTTGAAGCCGTAGTCGCAATGGAACGGCGGGCGGATGGTGCTGCTGGCGCCCACCGCGCGCAGCCGCTCGGCCAGCAGGGCGCGGCGCTCGGCGGTGGGCATGGCGAGTGCCGCGTTGTAGCGCACCATCCACGCCCGCGTGGCGGCCAGGTCGGCCTGCAGCTCGGCATCGCCGGCGTCATACAGCTCGCCGGCCAGCATCTTGGTTTTCTCGCTTCTCAACATGGCGGGGTCCTTGGCGGTTCAGGGCGCAACGCGCCCGGCCGCCCAGGTTTGCCGCGAACCGCCGCGCGCGCCAGACTGCGGGGCCACCAGAGGATGCCCCCCCCGATGCCCAAGACCGACCTGGCCCGCCTGATCGCCGATTGCCGCATCGAGGACGGCAAGGGCTTCCGGCTCAAGGACCACGCGCCCCGCGTGCCGGACCCGCCGCTGGACAAGGCGGCGGCCGAGGTCGCGCTGTCGGCGGCGGTGGCCAAGCTGGACGGGCTGCAGCAGCGGCTTTACGCCGAGGACCGGCAAAGCGTGCTGGCGATCTTCCAGGCCATGGACGGCGCCGGCAAGGACAGCACCATCCGCGCCGTGTTTTCCGGCATCAACCCGCAGGGCTGCCAGGTGGCGGCCTTCAAGGCGCCAGGCCCGGCCGAGCTGGAGCACGACTTCCTGTGGCGGCACATGCACGCGCTGCCGGCGCGCGGCAACATCGCGGTCCACAACCGCTCCTGGTACGAGGAAGCGCTGGTGGTGCGGGTGCACCCCGAGATCCTGGAGCGCCGCAACATCCCCGCCGCCGCGGCCGATGGCGACTTCTGGAAGACCCGGCTGCGCGACATCGCGAATTTCGAGCAGTACCTGGCCAACCAGGGCGTGATCGTCCTGAAGTTCTTTCTGAACCTCAGCTTCGACGAGCAGCGCGACCGCTTTCTGTCGCGCATCGACGAGCCGGAAAAGACCTGGAAGTTCGATGCCGGCGACATCGCGGAGCGCCGCCGCTGGCCCGACTACCAGGAGGCCTACGAGGCGGCGATCGGCGCCACCGCCACCAAGCAGGCGCCCTGGATCGTGGTGCCGGCGGACCGCAAGTGGCTGGCGCGGCTGATCGTGGCCGAAACCCTGCTGGCGGCGCTGGAAAAGGCCGACCCGCAATACCCCAAGGCCGACACGGACGGGCTGCAGGCGATCCGCAGCGCGCTGCTGACGGATGGCGCGGCCAAGGGCGGGTAGGGCCCCCGGCCGCGGCCGCCGCGCCATCCGGCTTCCCCCCGGTTCCAACCACCCTGCCGGACCGGCGGGAAAAGCAGGGGCTCGGGGAATTCTTTCTCTGACCTCCCTGTCTTCCCCCGCCAGCGGGACTGGCGGCCGCCGCCCCGGTATGGGACAGCCCCCCGCGCGGCGGAACAGGGAGCGGAGCGATGCGGCGGCGGGATGTGCTGAAGCTGGCGGCGGCGGTGCCGGCCCTGGCCGGGGCGGGGCCGGCGGCGCGCGGGGACAGCCTGCGGCTGCTGACGGAAGGCTGGCCCAACACCTTCGACCCCATCGGCCTGGGCGCCAACCGCTATGCCATCGGGCTGCATTGGAACAGCTACGACCGGCTGCTGCGCTTCGCCACGGTGCGAAAGGCCGACGGCACGCTGGCCGAGGACCCCACGAGGCTGGAAGGCGAGCTGGCGGAAGGCTGGGAGGTTTCCGCCGACGGGCGCGAGATCACGCTGCGGCTGCGCCAGGGCGCCTTGTTCCACGACGGCACGCCCGTGGGGGCGGAGGACGTGAAGTGGTCGCTGGACCGGGTGGTGAGCCTGCCGGTGGGCCGCGCGCAGTTCGCCACCGGCTCCATGCTCGACCCGTCGCAGTTCCGGGTGCTGGACGCGCGCACGCTGCGCATCGCCACGCCGCGGGCGGACCGCTTCACGCTGCCCAACCTGGCGCTGACCTTTCCGATCATCATCAACAGCCGCCTGGCGCGGGCCCAGGCCACGGCGGCCGACCCCTGGGCCACGGACTGGCTGCGCGGCAACGTGGCGGGGGGCGGGGCCTTTCGGCTGGAACAGCACCAGCCCGGGCAGCGGCTGCTGCTGTCGCGCAACGACGACTGGCACAACGGCGCGGCCCCGGGCTTCCGCCGGGTCTTGTGGCAGGCCTCGCCCACCCCGGCGGCCCGCCGCGCGGCGCTGGAGCGGGGGGATGCCGACTGGGCGCAGGACCTGCTGCCGCGCGACGCCGCGGCGCTGGCGGAGTCCGGGCGGCTACTGGTGCCGGCGGGCGCCGCGCCGGGGGCCTTCCACTTCATCGGCATGAACGGGCTGCGGCCGCCCTTCGACGACGTGCGGGTGCGGCGGGCGGTGGCCTGCGCGCTGCCCTACCAGGCGATGTTCCAGGCGGCGCTGTTCGGCCGGGGGCGGCCGCTGTTCGGCCCGCCGGACGCGGCGGACGGCCTCCGCTTTCCGCAGCCCATGGGCACGGCCACCGACCCGGAGCAGGCGCGCGCCTTGCTGGCCGAGGCCGGGCTGGCCGAGGGGTTCAGCACCACCTTCTCCTTTGACCAGACGCGCGCCACCGTGGGCGGGCCGGTGGCGCTGCTGGTGCAGGAGGCGCTGGGGCGCGTCGGCATCCGCGTGACGATCGAGACGGTGCCGGGCGGGCAGCTCGGCACGTTGCTGGAGCGGCGGCAGGTGCCGTTCTTCTTTGAAGGCTCGGCGGCCTTTCTGGCGGCGCCGGACTACTTCTTCCGGGTGTTCTACCATGGCAGCACGCGCTGGAACTTCGGCGCCTACGGCAACCCGGAATTCGCGGCGCTGGTGGAGCAAACGCGCTTCGCGCCGGCGGGCGACGGGTATGACGCGGCGGTGGCGCGCATGATCGCGCTGGCCAGGGCGGACCTGCCGATCATCCCCTTGTGGCAGCCGGCATCCGACAACGGGCTGCAGCCCGGCATTTCCGGCCATGTGGAGCGGTTCCACCGCATGCCGGAGCTGCGGACCCTGGGGCGGGGCTGAGGCGCATGCGCCGCCTGCTGGCGCTGGTGCCGGTGCTGCCGGGCGTGGTGGGGCTGGCCTTTCTGCTGACCCGCCTGCTGCCCGGCGACCCGGCGGTGTTTCTGGCCGACAACCCGGCGGCGGATGCCGCGACCGTGGCGGCGCTGCGCGCCCGGCTGGGGCTGGAACTGCCCTTGTGGCGGCAGTTCCTGGATTACCTGGGGCAGCTCGCGCGGGGGGACCTCGGCGTGTCGCTGTCCACCGGCCGGCCGGTGCTGGAGGAGCTGCTGGCGCGGTTGCCGGCCTCGGCCGAGCTGGTGCTGGCGGGGTTCGCGCTGGCGGTGGCGGCGGCCGTGCCGCTGGGCGTGCTGGCGGCGCTGCGGCCGGGCGGCCTGGCGGACGGGCTGTGCCGGGTGGTGGGCACGCTGGGGCTGGCCTTGCCGGCCTTTGTGAGCGGGCTGCTGCTGGCCGGGGTGTTCTACCTGCATCTCGGCTGGGCGCCGGAGCCGGTGGGGCGGCTGGACCCCTTCGCGCTGCCGCCGCCGGTGGTGTCCGGCTTCATGACGCTGGACACGCTGCTGGCGGGCGACGTGGCGGGCTGGCGGGACAGCGTGGCGCACCTCGCGCTGCCGGCGGCCACGGTGGCGCTGTTCAGCTTCGCGCCGCTGGCGCGGGCCACGCGCGGCGCCATGCTGGAGGTGCTGGGCCGCGACTTCATCCGCGCCGCCCGGGCGCACCGGCTTTCGGCGCGCCGGGTGGTGCTGTCCTACGCGCTGCGCAACGCGGCGTTGCCGGTGCTCACCACCATGGGCATGGTGTTCAGCGGCCTGCTGGGGGCCAACGTGCTGGTGGAGCGGGTGTTCGCCTGGCCGGGGCTGGGCTCCTTCGCGATGGACGCGCTGTTGCAGCTCGACTTCGCGGCCGTGCAGGGCTTCGTGCTGCTGATGGCCGGGCTGTTCCTTTTGGTGAACCTGGTGGTGGACCTGGTGTGCGCCTGGGTGGACCCGCGCGCCGGGCTGCTGCCGGATGCGTGACCCGGCCCTCCGGCTGGGCTGTCTGCTGGCGGCGGTGCTGGCGCTGTGCGCCGTGGCGGGCCCCTGGCTGGTGCCTTTCGACCCGCTGGCCACCGACACGCCGCGCGCCCTGCAGCCGCCTTCCGCCGCCCACTGGTTCGGCACGGACCAGCTGGGGCGGGACGTGCTGTCGCGCTGCGTGGCGGCCACGCGGCTGGACCTCGGCATCGCCGGCGCGGCGGTGCTGCTGTCGCTGGCCGCGGGGGGCGTGGCGGGGGCGGCCATGGGGCAGGCGGGCGGCTGGGCGGATGCGCTGGGCGGCCGGCTGGCCGAGGTGCTGATGGCCTTTCCCCTGTTCGTGCTGGCGCTGGCGCTGGTGGCGGCGCTGGGGCCTTCCGTCGGGGTGCTGGTGGGCGCCACGGCGCTGGTGAACCTGCCGCTTTACCTGCGCCTGGCGCGGGCCGAGGCGGCGGTGCGCCGCCACGCGGGCTTCGTGGAAGCGGCGCGCATGGGCGGGGCCGGGCCATGGCGGGTGCTGCTGGGGGTGCTGCTGCCCAACATCCTGCCGGTGCTGGTGGTGCAGGCGGCGGGCAATCTGGGCTGGGCGGTACTGAACGCGGCGGGGCTGTCGTTTCTGGGGCTGGGCGTGCGGCCGCCGGCGCCGGAATGGGGGCTGATGGTGGCCGAGGGCGCGCCGTTGCTGTTGTCCGGCGGCTGGTGGGTGGCGGGCTTTCCGGCGCTGGCGCTGGTGCTGGCGGTGCTGTGCTTCACCCTGCTGGGCGATGCCCTGCGCGACCGGCTGGACCCCCGGGGGCGGCGGTGAGCGCGCCGTTGCTGGAGGTGCGCGGGCTTTGCGTCACCTTCCACGCCCCGGCCGGGCCGGTTCCGGCGGTGCGCGGCGCCGCGCTGTCGCTGCGGGCGGGGGAGATGCTGGGGGTGGTGGGCGAAAGCGGCTCCGGCAAGTCGGCCACGCTGCTGGCGCTGATGGGCCTGCCGGGGGCGGGGGCCGTGGTGGCGGCGGAGCGGGCGCTGTTTCGCGGACGGAACCTGTTGGGCGCGCCGCGCCCGCCCGGCCCCGGCGGCATGGGCATGGTGTTCCAGGACGCGCGCGCCGCGCTGAACCCCCTGCGCCCGGTGGGCCTGCAACTGGCCGACGTGCTGGCGCGGCACGACCCGGCGCCGCCCGCCCTGCTGCGCGCGCGCGTGCTGGCGGCGCTGCGGGCGGTGCGCATCGCGGACCCGGCGCGGCGGGCGGCGGCGCTGCCGGGGGCGCTGTCGGGCGGCATGTGCCAGCGCGTCGGCATCGCGCTGGCGCTGGCCGCCGCGCCCGCCCTGCTGCTGGCCGACGAGCCGACCACCGGGCTGGACCCGGTCACGGAAGCCGCCGTGATGGCGCTCTTGCGCGAAGCGGCGCAGAACGGCGCCGGCGTCGTGCTGGTGACGCACGACCTGGCGTTGGCCGCCGCGCATTGCGACCGCATCCTGGTGATGCGCGACGGCGCGGTGGTGGAGGAGGCGCCCGCCGCCACGCTGTTCGCCACGCCCCGCCACCCCTTCACGGCGCAGCTGCTGCGCGGGCTGCCGGCGGCCATGCCCGCCCCCGCGCCCCGCCCGGTTGCCGCCGCGCCGCCCGTGCTGGAGCTGCGGGGCGCGCGCAGGCACTTCGCCGCCGGGCGCTGGCGCTTGTTCCGCCGCCGGGCGCGGCTGCCGGCGGTGGACGGCGTGTCGCTGGCCGTGCGCCCGGGCGAGGCGGTGGGGCTGGTGGGGGAATCCGGCTGCGGCAAGTCCACCCTGGCGCGGCTGGCCGCCGGGCTGCTGCGGCCCGACGGGGGCGACGTGCTGCTGCGAGGCCAGTCCATCGGGCGGCTGTCCGCCGGGCGGCTGGCGGCCTCGCCATTGCGGGCCGAGGTGCAGATGGCGTTTCAGGACCCCGCCGGCAGCCTGGACCCGCGCCGCAGTGCCTTTGACGCCATCGCCACGCCCCTGCGCCGGCTGCGCGGCCTGCGCGGCGCCGCGCTGCGCGACCGCGTGACACAGGCGGCGGCGGAAGCCGGGTTCCCGCCCAGCCTGCTGGCGCGCCTGCCGCACCGGCTTTCCGGCGGCGAGGCGGCGCGTGCCGGCTTGGCCCGCGCCCTGGCGCCCCGCCCCCGGCTGCTGGTGCTGGACGAGCCGACGGCGGCGCTGGACGCCAGCCGCCGGGCCGCCATCCTGCGGCGGCTAGGCCGCCTGCGGGACGACAGCGGCGTGGCCGTGCTCCTGGTCAGCCACGACCTGCACGCCGTGCGGCTGCTGTGCGACCGCGTGCTGGTGATGCAGGCGGGGCAGGTGGTGGAGGAGGGACCGGTGGCCCAGGTCTTCGCCCGGCCCCGCCACCCCTACACGGCGGCGCTGCTGGCCGCCCTGCCGCGCCTGCCCGGCACGCCGGCCCCGGACGCGCCGCCGCTGCTGGACGCCGAGCCGCGCAGCCCCGTGGACCCCGACCCCCGGAGCTGCCGCCTGCACGGCCGCTGCCCGCGCGGGGCGGCGCTTTGCGGGGTGGAGGCGCCGGCATTGCGGCAGGTGGCGGCGGGGTGGGGGGTGCGGTGCCATTTTCCCCGGGGTGGGGAAAGGCCGGGGGAATGAATTCCCCCGGGCCCCCTTCTTTTTTCTGGCAATTCGCGCGGTCGCGGCCGGTGGGGCGGGACCGCTCAGTGGTCGTGGGAAACTGACAAAAGGAAGATGGGGGCTCGGGGGAATTCCTTTCCCCGACCTTGCTACCCCGGCACCGGCCACACCCCGGCCGTGGCGCCTTCCGTGTGCGGATCCAGCGCTTCCGGCACCGGGCGGTTCAGGATGCCCTCGTGCAGGCGGCGCACCATGCCCTGCACGGCCACCGCCCGCCCGGCGGGCGCGTGGAACACGCCGCGGATGTGCAGCGAATGCGCGATGGAGCGCACGAAGCCTTCGCGCAGCGCCGGGTCGGGTGGGGTGGCGTGGGTCCAGAACTCGTCCAGCGTGCCGCTGAACACAAGGCCTGGCAGGCGGTACAGCGCCTCGCCCAGCACGAAGGTGGGGGTGCCGCCCATGATGGCGCGCAGCCCCACCGTGCTGTTCACCGTGACCACGCCCTGCACCCGCTCCGCGATGGCGCCCAGGTTGCCGCCGCCCAGGTAGTGCAGCCGGTCCTCGATGCCCAGCTCCCGCGCCAGGCGGCGCACGCGGCGGCTCCAGTTCTTGCGGCCGGGGTCCAGCGGGTGGGCCTTGACCAGCAGCCGGGTGCCGGGCGACGCGTGGCGGGCGAAGCTTTGCGCCACCTCGCGCAGCGGCGTGTCCATGTCCGGGTAGCGGGAATAGGCGCGGACCGAGAAGTCGCCCTCGATCTGCATGGCCATCAGGTACAGCGGGCCCTGGCCGTCGAGGCCGGCCATGATGCGGTCGGCGCGGCGGTTTTCCCGGCCGCGCCGCAGCAGGCGGGGCAGCATGCAGCCGTAGAACACCAGCGGGTGGTACAGGTGGTGGCGCCGGTAATGCCGGAACGGCCAGGGCAGACAGGCGGCGAGGTTGTAGAGAACGTCCCAGCAGGCTTCCAGGCCGAAGTGGTTGCGGTGGCGCTGGATCAGGTCCGGCGGCGGCAGGGCGGCACCCAGGCGGATGATGGCCTGCGGGTCGCGCGTGAAGCGGCTGGAGGCATTCAGCCCGTCGCGTTCCATGACGATCCAGTCCGGGCGGATGTAGCCGAGGTCGATGGCCACCACCTCCACCCCGCGCGCGGCGGCGGCGGCGATGGCGGCCTTGTGGTAGGGCCGCTGCTCGCCCAGCAGCAGGATATGCGTGATGCGGTGGGTGTCCAGAAAGCGCGCCACGAAGGCGGGCCAGTCCTCCGTGCGGCCGCGGAAGTCCACCGCCCCCGGGCCGCGCCAGAACAGCCGGTCGCCGAGATGCAGGTTGATGCGGTGCACGGCATGGCCCAGCGCGCGCAGCCCGGCGGCGACCTCCGGAAAGAAGGGGCTGATCGGGCCTTGCAGAAACAGAAAGCGCCGGGGGACCGGGCGGGCATCGGGGTGCATCGGCGGCCGGTCAGGCGCCGGGCTGCGGCAGCGCCGCGCCCCACAGCCGCCAGCGCCCCGTTTCCGGCGCGCCGAGGCGGGCCATGGCCTGCCGCATGGCGTGGTTGTGGTCCAGGATCCAGGAGATTTCCAGCCGCCGCCAGCAGCGATGCTCCGCGAAGCCGATGCCCTCCGCCAGCAGCGCGCCCAGCGCCATGGCCGAGACGGGGGTGCCGCGCCAGCGGCGGCGGATGCCCAGCATGGGCACGCGGGCGCTGGTGGCGCCGCCGAGCAGGGCGCGCAGCATGGCGGCCCAGCCCAGCGGCAGCAGCCGCCCGTCCAGCCGCGCCGCCGCCTGCTCCACGTTGGGGATCAGCGACAGCAGCCCGACCGGCTCGCCCCGCCATTCCGCGAACAGCACGGTGCCGCGTAGCAGCAGCGGGCGCAGCAGCCGGGCCATGGTCTCGGCCTCGGCGGCGGATACCGGGGTGGCGCCCCAGTTCTCCGCCCAGGCGTCGTTGAAGATGTCGCGGATCAGCGCAACCTCCGCGCCCAGCCGCTTCGGGTCCAGCCGGCGGATGCGGAGGTCGCCGCGCCCGGGCCAGCGGCGCAAAAGGGGGGCGAAGCGGGCGCGGTGGGTTTCGCCCGCCAGCTCCAGCGTGCAGGCCAGCAGGTCCATCTCGGGGTCGAGGCCGGCGGCCTCCAGCATCGGCGGCAGCCAGGCGGGGTTGCGCGGCATGCGCGGCATGGGCAGCCCGCCGAAGCCCGCCACCTGCGCGCCGGCCTCGTGGTTGATGGAAAACGACAACGGGCCGCGCAGCCGCGTCGCCCCCTGTGCCGCCAGCCAGCCGCCGGCGGCGCCCAGCAGCGCGCGCAGGGTGGCGGGGTCCTGTTCCAGCGCCAGAAAGCCGAAATGGCCCAGCGCGCCGCCCGCCACGGGCCGTGCGGCGGCGATGCGCCCGACCGGCCGGCCGTCGCGCCACGCCAGCCAGCGCGGCACCCGCCATTCCGCCAGCGCCGTGTTGAAGCGGGGCGAGAACACGCGGCGGGTGTCGGCGAACAGCGGCACGGACCAGCCGGCGGCCTCGCCGCCCAGCAGGGCGGGAAGGCGGACAAAGAGTTCCGCGTCCCGCGGCGTGGAGACAGGGGTGATCAAGGCCGGGGAAATGAATTTCCCCAGGCCCCCACCTTCTTTTCGGCTTGGGTGCGCGGGCGGCGCGGCCTCGCCACGGGCGGGACCGGAAGACAGGCGAACAAAGGGAGGGGGCCCGGGGGAATTCATTCCCCCGACCTTGCTGCAACGCCGGTCATGCCGCTCACCCCAGCCCGGGCAGGGCCTCGACCGCCCCCACCGCCCCGGCGGCCTCGGCCATGCTGTCGGCGGCGAAGCGGATGTCGGCCTCGGAATGCTCGGCGCAGACAAAGAAGCGCAGGCGGGCGGAGTGTTCCGGAACCGCCGGGAACAGCACGGTTTGCAGCGCCACGCCGCGGTCCAGCATGGCATGCGCCAGCCGCGCGGTGCGGACGGAGGAGCCGATCATCACCGGCACGATGGCGGCGCCGATGCTGCCCGCCGTGCTGAAGCCGCGCGCCCGCAAGAGGTCGCGCAGCAGCAGCGCGTTGGCCTGCAGCCGCAGCACGCGCTCCGGCTCCGCCCGCAGGATGCGCAGCGATTCCAGCGCGGCGGCGGCCAGCGGCGGGGCGAGGCCCACGGAATACACGCTGCCCGGCGCGGTGTGGCGCAGCCAGTCGATCACGTCGCGCGGCGCCGCGATGTAGCCGCCCGAGGCCGACAGCGTCTTGCTCAGCGTGCCCATCCACAGGTCCACCCCCGCGGGGTCCACGCCCTGGGCTTCCGCGACGCCGCGCCCGGTGGGGCCCAGCACGCCCAGGCTGTGCGCCTCGTCCACCATCAGCCAGGCGTCGTGGCGGCGGGCGATGCTGACGGCGCGGGCCAGGTCGGGGCAGTCCCCGTCCATGGAGTAGTGGCCTTCCAGCAGCAGCAGGGCGCGCTGCGCGCCGCGCCGGGCGGCCGCCAGCTCGCGCTCGGCGGCGTCCAGGTCGTTATGCGCGAAGGGCAGGCGGCGGGCGCCGGACAGCCGCACCCCCTCGGTGCAGGAATTGTGGATGGCGGCGTCGTGCACCACCACGTCCCGGGGTCCCATCAGGTGGCCGATGGTGGTGACGTTGGTGGCGTGGCCGGACACGAAGGTCAGCGCCGCCTCGGCGCCGTGCCATTCGGCGAGCGCCGCTTCCAGCTCCTGGTGCAGCACCCGCTCGCCGGCGGTGATGCGGGCGCCGGACACGCTGACGCCGTAGCGGTCGATGGCGTTTCGCGCCGCCTGCTGCACGCGCGGGTCGTTGTTGAGGCCGAGGTAGTTGTAGGAAGCGAAGTTCACCACCGCCCGGCCGCCCACGTGGCTGTGCGCCCCGGCCAGCCCGTCATGCACCTGGAACAGGGGGCTCGGCAGGTCCAGCGACTGCATGGCGGTGCGCAGCAGCGCGTAGTCGCGCATGCCGGGCAGGGTGGAGAAGTCGCGGGCCGAGCCGGCATCGGCGCGCGGCGCCGCGTCCTCGGCCACGCGGCGCTTGCTCAGTCGGGCCAGCAGCGCCATGCGCGCGGTGGCGGACAGGCCGCCGCTCACGCGCTGGGCTCCTGCCGGGGGGCGGGGCCGGGCGGCGGCGCGTCCGCCGGCTCGAACTGCTCCACCAAGTCGGCCACGGCCTCCTCCACCCGGCCGCCGGCCAGGCCTTCCGCCAGGCGGCGGGACAACAGGTCGACCGTCAGGTCCTCGGACACGGACGCCAGCGGCACGGACATGCCCAGGCGCTGTTCCAGCGCGCCGCGCAGCTCCAGCCCGCCCAGGCTGTCCAGCCCCATGCCCGCCACCGGCGCGTCGGTGGGGATGGCCTCGGGCGGCAGGCGCAGGATGCGCCCGGCTTCCTCGCGCACCACGTCGCGCAGCAGGGCGCGCGCCTCGTCGGGCGGCAGGGCCAGGAGGCGGGCGCGCAGGTCGCCGTTCTCGGCGCCGCTGTCGCGCTGGCCGCGCACGGCATCGAACAACGGCTCCTCCAGGATCGGCAGGGCCATGGCCGCCTGCCGCCAGCCGATGCGCGCCAGCGACAGCACGGGCTCGCCGGCGGCCAGCAGCGCGGGCAGGGCGTCCAGCGATTCGGCCGCCGTCATGGCTTCCACGCCCAGGCGGCGGGCCAGGGTTTCGGCGGTGGCGGCGTTGTCGGCCAGCACGCCGGCATCGGCCACCGGGCCCCAGCCCACGGCCAGCGCCGGCAGGCCCCCGGCCACGCGGCGGCGGGCCAGGGCTTCCAGCGCCGCGTTGGCGGCCACGTAGTTGGCCTGCCCCGGGTTGCCCATGGCGGTGGTGGCCGAGGAAAACAGCAGAAACAGCTTCAAGGGGTCCCGGCGCGTCAGGCGGTCCAGGTTCAGGGCGGCGTCCAGCTTGGGGCGTAGCACGGCGGCGAAGCGCGCGGCGGTCATGCCGCTGGCGGCGCCGTCGTCGAACACCGCTGCGGCATGCACCACGCCGACCAGCGGCGGCCCTTCCGCGCGGATCTCGGCCAAGGCGGCTTCCAGCGCGGCGGGGTCGGCGGCATCGGCCGCGTGCACCGTGGCGCTGGCGCCGAGCGCCGCCAGCGCGCGCACGGCGGCTTCCGCCCCCGGCGCGGTGCCGCCGCGCCGCGACAACAACGCGAGCCGCGTGGCGCCGCGCGCGGCCAGCCACTTGGCGGTTTCGAATCCGAAGCCGCTGGTGCCGCCGACCACCAGGATGGCGCCTTCGGGCGGGGTCCAGGCCGGTGCGGGGGCGGGGGCCTCGGCGGGCGGCTGCAGCACCAGCTTGCCGATCTGCGCGCTGGCCTGCAGCGTGCGGAAGGCGGCTTCCACCTCGCCGGCCGGGCGCACGGCATGCGGCAGCGGCTGCAGCGCGCCGCTGTCCAGCCGCTGGCCGATGCGCGCCAGCAGCGCCCGCGCCAGCGCCGGCCGCGCCTTGGGCAGCTGGTCCACGTCCACGCCGAAATAGGTGAGGTTGCGCCGCCACGGGCGCAGGCCGACGCGGGTGTTCTCAAAGAAGTCGCGCTTGCCGAGTTCCACAAAGCGGCCGAAGGGCTTGCACAGCTCCAGGCTGCGTTCCATCGCCGTGCCGGCCAGGGAATTCAGCACCACGTCCACGCCATCCGGCCAGCAGGCGCGCAGGGCGTCGGCGAAGCCGGGGTCGCGGGAATCCAGCACCAGCTCGGCGCCGGCGGCGCGCAGGAATGCGCGCTTGGCGGGGGTGCCGGCGGTGCTGGCGACGCGCGCGCCCGCGGCCAGCGCCACCTGCAAGGCGGCGAGGCCCACGGCCCCGGCGCCGCCATGGATCAGCACCGTCTCGCCCGGCTGGATGCGGGCGCAGTCCTCCAGCGCGTAGACGGCGGTGAGAAAGGCCACCGGCACGGTGGCGGCGGCGGCGAAGTCCAGCCCGGGCGGCAGGGGGGCGATGGCCTCCGGGCGGGTGCGCACGCGGCTGGCAAAGGCGGCGGGGGCGAAGCCGAACACCCGGTCCCCGGGCGAGAAGCCGCTGCCGGCGGGGGCGGCTTCCACCACGCCCGCCATTTCCATGCCGAGCGACGGGCCGGCGAAGCCGTCCATCAGCGCTTCTTCCGGCAGCAGGCCCTGGGCCCACATCAGGTCGCGGAAGTTCAGCCCGGCGGCGTGCACGCGCACCACCACGTCTTCCGGCGCCACGGGCAAGGGCGGCTGCGGGCGCCATTCCAGCGTGCCGAGCTGGCCGGGCTGGCGGATGGCCAGCATGGCGGGGCCGGCGGGCGGCGCGGCGGCGGCGGGGCCGGGCACCACGCGCGGCACCAGACGGGCGCCGGGGGCCAGGCGCAGTTCCGGCTCCGGCTCCGGCGCCGTGTCCAGCAGTTCGGGCAGCAGGCGGGCGGCGGGCTCGCCGGGGTCCAGCGCGATGCGGCGCGGCGCCAGCTCCGGCATCTCGTTGGCCAGCACGCGGCCGAGGCCCAGCAGCGCGGCGGCGGCGGGGTCGGCGGCGCCGCCGGGGGCGACCAGGGTGAAGGCGGCGCTGCTGCCGCGCGCGGCCTCGGCCAGGGCCGTGACGGCGGCGAGCGACCCGGCCAGCGCGCCGCCCGGGGCCGACACGGCCACCACGCGGGCGCCGCGCAGCAGCCGGGGCGGCGGCGTGGGGTGCAGCGGTGCGGCCGAGGCCACGGTGGCGCCGGCGGCGCGCAGGGCCCCGGCCAACTCCCCGGCCAGCGGCAGCGCGGCGGCATCGGCGAACAGAACAAAGCGGGCGGTGGCGGCGGGCGCGGGAATGGCGGCGGCATCGGCCGGGCGGCGGGCGGCCAGCAGCAGCGCGGGCAGGGGAGCGGCCCGGAGCGGCTCGGCGCGCGGCGCGTCCCAGCCCTCCAGCGCGGCCAGCCAGCCGGGCTGGTCGGGCAGGCTGCTGCCGTCGGGGCCCTCGCCTTCCCAGAAGCCGGCTTCCTGGCCATGCGCGAAGTGCCAGGCGCGGCCGGGCAGCGGCTCGGCCAGCAGCAGGGTGCCGCCGGGGGCCAGGGCCTGCATCAGGGATGGCAAGAGCCGGGTGCCGAGGCGCGGCCCCGCGGCGGCGGCCAGCCCCACCACGATGTCGGCTTCCACCGGCAGCGGCGTGCCGGGCTGCCAGGAATGAAAGGCCACCTCCAGCCGCTCGTTCTGCGGCGGCAGGGCGGCGGCGCGCGGGTCGGCGGACAGGGCGGCAAAGCGCACCTGCCGGCCGCTGGCGGCCAGGGCGGCCAGCAGCGCCAAGCTCAGCGCGCCGCCCTGGGCGCCGATCTCGGCCACGCGCAGCACGCGCCCGGCCGGCCAGGCGGCGGCCAGGGCGGCCACGGCGGCGGCCAGCGGTTCGGCCAGGCGGGCGCGAAAGGCGGCGTCGGGCGAGGGGGGCGCCTCGGGCTGCGCCATGCCGTCCAGCGCCGCCGGCAGCCGCTCGGCGGCCAGGGCGAGCCAGGCCAGCTCATGCGCCAGCATCGGGCGCTCGGCCAGCACGGCCTGCCAGATGCTGGCGGCGGGCGGCAGCTCGCCGGCCGGCAACAGGCGCCAGCCATCGGCGGCCTGCTCGGCCAGCCCGTCCTCGGCCAGGGCGCGCAGCAGGGCGGCGGCGTAGGGGGCGGGGTGGCGCAGGGCCGTGGCGGGCCAGCGCAGCAGCGCGGCGTGGGCGCTGCTCAGCACGTGGCCTTCCAGCAGCAGCGCGGGCTCGGACAGGTCCAGAAGGGCGTCGCGCGCCAGGGCGGCGTCCAGCGCCGCGTCCAGCGGCGGGGCGGCGGGGGCGGCGAGATCCAGCGACGGGCGCTCGGCCACGCGAAAGGCCGCTTCGGCGGCGGTGCCGCGCGTGGGCAGGCGGATGGCCTGCATCCAGGCCTCGTCCAGCCGCGCCACCACCGCGCCCGTGCCGTCCAGCAGCACGATGCCGGCGCGGCCCGAGCGGGTGCCGCGATGCGTGACCCGCAGCACGGCGCGCACCGCCAGCGCTGCGCCGCGCCGCACCACCAGCCGGCCGAAGCGCACCGGCACCATGGCGCGGCCGTCCTCGGCCCCCGCCGTGTTCAGCAGCGGCAGCAGCCCCTGCAACGCGCCGTCCAGCCGCACCGGGTGCAAGAGAAAGCCGGCATCGGGCGGCGCCGCATCGGGCAGGAACAGGCGCAGCGTGGCGCCGGCGCCGCGCGGGGCGAGCCGCAGCTCCCGCACCGGGCGGAAGGCGGGGCCGTAGTCCAGGCCGAAGCGCTGCGCGGTGGCCAGGAGCTGCTCGGCGCCCACCGGCTCGTCCGGCGGGTCGTTGTCCGGGGAAAGGGGTGGCAAGGCGGCGAGGGTGGCGGGGCCGGCCTGGCCGCGCGCGTGCAGCGTCCAGTTCTCGGCCGACAGGCGCGGGCGGCTTTCCAGGCGGAACAGGCCGGTGTCGCCATCCATGCTCAGCCGCAGCTCGCGCGCCGTGTCGCGCGCCACGGGCAGGGTGCGCAGCAGCTGCAGGTCGCGCAGCTCCAGCGCCGGGGCGTCGGGCCAGAAGCGCGCGGCGGCGGCCAGCGCCATCTCGGCCATGCCGGCGGCGGGCAGCACCGCCTCGCCCAGCAGGGCGTGGTCGGCCAGCCAGGGTTCCTGCTGGCTGTCCAGCGGGCGCGTCCAGCAGCCGGGCGCGGCGCCCTGGCGGAAGCCGAGCAGGGCGCCGTCGCGCAGCGGGTCGTGCAGCCGCGCGGCCTCGGCGGTGCCAGCGAACCAGTGGGGCTGGCGGTCGAACGGCGTCAACGGCAGGCCGTGGCGCGTGGCCGGGCCCTGCCAGTGCGCGGCATCGCGCGGGTCGGCGCCCGCCACAAAGGCGCGGTCGGCGATGCCGGGGAAGGGGTCGGCGTCCAGCGCGTCGCGCTTGGTCAGGCTGGCCAGCACCGGCGCCTCGCTGCCCGCCGCGCGCAGGCTGTCGCGCAGGTAGGATTGCAGCACGGGGTTGGGGCCGATCTCGATGAACAGCCGGGCGCCGGCCGCCGCCGCCGCGCGCGCCGCGCCCTCGAACTGCACGGGCGCGCGCAGGTTGCGCCACCAGTATTCGGCGTCCATCGCCTCGCCCCCGACCGGCGCGCCGGACACGGAGGACAGGAACGGCAGTCGGCCGGGGCCGGGGGCGATGCCGGCCAGCGCGCTTTGCAGCCGGTCGCGCACCGGGTCCATGGCCGCCGAATGAAAGGCGTAGTCCAGCCCGAGCAGCACGGCGGGCCAGCGCCGCGCCTTGGCGAGCGCCACCACCCGGGCCACGCATTCCGCCGGCCCCGCGACCGACACGGCGTCCGGCGCGTTGAAGGCGGCGATCTCGGCCGCCCAGCCGCTGGCATCGGTGCCGGCCTCGCGCAGCAGCGGCGCGCAGTCGGCGGCGGAAGCGCCCACCGCGCCCATGCGGCCGTGGCCGCGCGTGGCGTGCTGCGCCGAGGAGCGCGCCACCACCAGCCGCGCCGCCTGTTCCAGCGACAGGATGCCCGCCACGCAGGCGGCCGCGACCTCGCCCACCGAATGGCCGAGGCACAGGCCGGGGCGCAGCCCCTCGGCATCCAGCGCCGCCACGATGCCGAGCTGCGCCAGGAACAGCAGCGGCTGGGCGAAGTCGGTGCCTTGCAGCGTGTCCGCCGAAACGTCTTCGGCCAGCAGCGCGGCGCCGGACCAGCCGGTCATCGGGGCGAGCACGGCATCCGCCGCTTCCACCGCGGCGCGAAAGGCGGCGTTGTGCGCCATGGCGTGCTGCGCCATGCCGGCCAGCTGCGCGCCGTTGCCGGAAAACACAAAGGCGATCGGGCCTTCCGCCGCGGCGCGGCTGGTGCCGGACAGCACCGCGCTTTCCCCCTGGCCCAGCCAGGCGCCGAGCTGCCGGGCCAGCCCGGCCGCGTCCGGCGCGCGCAGCGCCAGGCGGTGGGCGTGCAGGTCGCGCGCCCGCAGGGCGCCGCGCAGCAGCGGCGCCGGCGGCGGCGCATCCGCGCGGCGAGCAGCGCCTGCCAGCGGCCGGCCAGCCCGCGCAGCGCGGCGGCGGAGGGGGCGGACAGCAGCAGCGGCGGCGGCGGGCCGTTGTCTTGCGCGGCAACGGGCGGCGGCGCGGGGGGCGGCGCCAGCAGCACCGTGGCGTTGGTGCCGCCGAAGCCGAAGCTGTTGACGCCGGCCAGCGACCGCGGGTCTAGCGCCAGCGGCTCGGCCGCCGTGGGCACGCGGATGTTCAGCGCGGCGAAGTCGATGTTGGGGTTGGGCGTGCCGAGGTGCAGGCTGGCCGGCAGCAGGCCGCGTTCCAGCACCAGCATGGCCTTGAGCAGCCCGGCCATGCCGGAGGCGGGCTCCAGGTGGCCGATGTTGGTTTTCACCGAGCCCACCGGCAGCGGCGCCGCGCGCCCCTGCGCGAAGGTGGTGCCGATGGCCCAGCTTTCCGCCGGGTCGCCCACCTGGGTGCCGGTGCCGTGCGCCTCGAAGAAGGCGAGGTCGGCGGCGTCGCGGCCGGAAAGGCGCAACACGCGGGCCAGCAGGGCGGCCTGGGCCTCGCGGCTCGGCAGCGACAGGCCGATGGTGCGGCCGGCGGCGTTGCTGCCGGTGCCGAGGATCACGCCGCGCACCCGGTCGCCATCCGCCAGGGCCTGGGCCAGGGGCTTGAGCAGCACCACGCCCGCGCCCTCGCCGCGCACATAGCCGTCGGCGTCGGCGGAAAAGGCGGAGCAGCGGCCGCGCGCGGACAGCATGCCGGCGCGGGAAAAGCCGGTGAAGGCGTAGGGCGACAGGAGCAGCTGCACGCCGCCCACCAGCGCCGCCTCGATCTCCCCGGCGCGGATCGCCTGGGCGGCGAGGTGCAGCGCCACCAGCGAGGAGGAGCAGGCGGTGTCCACCGTCTGGCCGCCGCCGCGCAGGTCAAACAGGTTGGTCAGGCGGTTGGACAGGATGGACAGCGTGTTGCCGGTCATGAAGTAGCGGTCGGCGCCCGCGTGGTCGGCCAGCCGCAGCTCGGCATAGTCGGTGGAAGAGCCGCCGACGTAGACGCCGATGGCGCGCCCGGCCAGCGCGGCGGCGGGGATGCCCGCATCCTCCACCGCCTCGGCCGCCACTTCCAGCAGCAGGCGCTGCTGCGGGTCCATCTCCATCGCCTCGCGCGGGGACAGGCCGAAGGCCGGCGCGTCGAAGCCCGAGATGTCGCCCAGGTGCCCGGCGGCGAAGCTGTAGGCGCGCCCGGGTTCGCTTTTGCGCGGGTGCAGAAAGGCATCCTGCGCGAAGCGGCCGGCGGGCAGCGTGCCCACGGCGTCCACGCCCGCCGCCAGTAGCGACCAGAAGGCTTCCAGGTCCGGCGCGCCCGGCAGGCGGCAGGCGGCGCCGACGATGGCGACAGGCTGGGGCACGGCGGTCACGGCGGCGGCGGGCTTGGTGCGGGGCGCGGCGGGGCGGGCGTTCCGGGAAGCGATGTCCGGCATCCTGTTATTCGGCGGCCCGGCGGGGCGGGCAGGCAGGGGAAAGCATGACCTCGGCCGTCATGACACGGCCGCATCCCGCACCGCAACATGGGCGGCGCGGCGTGGGGCGGCATAGGGGGCCAGTTGCGCGGCCGGGGTGGTGACGCGCGCCAGCAGCCCGTCCACCAGCGCGAAATGCTCCTGCCAGCCGGGGGCGCGCCAATGCCGCAGGCGGTCCAGCTGGGCGGCGCGGCGCGGCCCGCGCGGCGCGGCGTAGTCCTGCACCGCGTCGCGCCACGCGGCGCCGTCCAGCGGGTCCAGGTAGTCGGGCACGGCGCCGCCGACCTCGCGCAGCGCCGGCAGGTCGGAACACACGGCGGGCACGCCCAGCGCCAGCGCTTCCGCCAGCGGCAGGCCGTAGCCCTCGGCGAAGGAAGGGAACAGCAGGGCGCGAGCGCCGCGCAGCAGCGCCGTCACCTCGCGGTCGGGCAGCTGCCCGGCTTCGCGCACGATGCCGTCCAGCGCCACGCAGCGTTCCAGGATGTCGACGACGTTCTCGTTTTCCCAGCCGCGCTTGCCGACGATCACCAGCCGCGGCGCGGGCTGGCCGGCGGAGCGCGCCGCCGCCATGTTGCGCCACAGGTGCAGCAGCAGCAGGTGGTTCTTGCGCGGCTCGATGGTGCCGAGCATCACGAAGTAGGGGTGCCCTTCCCCGCCCGGCCCGGCCGGCGGCGGCTCCGGCGCGACGTCGATGCCGAGCGGCGCCACCAGCACCGGCACCGCCTGCTGCCGCAGCCAGGGCCGCAGCGCCTGCGCCGTCGCCTCGGAATTGACGATCACGCCATCGGCCATGGCCCCGGTGCTGGCCATGCGGCGGCGGTGCTTCTCGGCCTGCCCGGGGCGGGCGTATTCCGGGTGGGTGACGGGGATGATGTCGTGGATCAGCGGCACAAAGGCGGCGCCGGCCCGGCGCATCGCCTCGATCGGCGCCTGGCGCTCCAGCGCGCGGTGGGACACCAGGAGAAAGGCGGTGCGGCGGCCGTTGTCCAGCAGCCGCCCCAGCGCGCCGCGCCCGCGCCCCAGCAGCAGCCGGCCGCGCGCGCCGAGCGCCACGGCGCCGGCGTGGCGCGCGGCCGCGGCGGCATCGGCGCCGCCGGTCCAGGCGGCCGTCAGCGCCTGCGCCAGCTCGGCCACCAGGTCGCGCGGCAGGAGGGCGAAGCCGCCGCGCAGGTCCTGCGCCACAAAGGCGCAGCTGTTGGCGGGGGCCTCGATCCAGCGGCGGGTATAGGCCAGCTCCACGCGGTCGATGCCGGATGGCGTGGGGCGCCGGCTGCAGGCCAGCAGGCGGGACACGTCGAGGATCACCTGCATCATCGCCCTCCAGCCTGCATCCCGGCGGCGCCGGCGGTCCGTGGGCGGCAACGGCCCAGGTGCCGGTCGTCTGTCATTCTGGTTATGTTGCAACTGCGAATAACACAACCGCTGATCGTCATGGCCCTGGCCGCGCGAAGCCCGTTTCAGAGCCCAGCGCGCCCCTGTCGCCGGTTCCGGCAGGCCGGACCGGAGATCGTGACCGGAGCGGGACCGCAGGAGGCCGCCATCGCGGCCCACTTGGCCGCAATGCAGTATTATTGCCTGGAATCACTATGGCGTGAATGAGGAATTGCATGCGGCGTTCAAGATTGTCGCCGCGTGATCACTTGCCGGAAAGCCGGGCCGTCGCCGCCGCCGCGAGTGCGGCGGCGGCGATGGCGCCGTTCAATCCATTTCGGGCGTGATCACATTGGCCGAATGGCCGTCCAGCAACACGTCGCGCATGGTTTCGGCGCTCTTGGTGCGGATGTCGTCATACGCGTCTGGCGTGTAGAAAGCACTGTGCGGCGTAATGATCAGCCGCCCGTCCAGCCAGGGTTCTCGCGCGCGGTAGGCCGCCAGCAGGCGGGGCGGCGGGTCGGCCGGCGGCTCGTCCGGGATGACGTCCAGGCCGGCGGCGCCGACATGGCCGGACTTCAGGGCATCGTAGAGCGCCTCGATGTCGATCATCGGGCCGCGCGCGGTGTTGACCACCACGGCGCCCGCCGGCAGCCGCGCCAGCTGCGCCGCGCCCACGAAGCCGCGGGTGTGGCGCGTCAGCGGCGCGTGCAGGGACAGGATGTCGGCCTGCTCCAGCAGCTCCTCCTGCGTGCGCACGCGCTCGATGCCCAGCGCCCGGTCCCAGCCGTTGTCCACATAGGGGTCGTGGAACACCACGCGGCAACCGAAGGCCTTGAAGCGCAGCGCCGCCGCCGTGCCGATCCGCCCCAGCCCCAGGATGCCCACCGTTTGCCGCCCCAGCCGCTGCAGGGCCGGGTGGCGCACGTAAACGAAGGGCGCCGGCGGCGCCGCGCGCTGCAGGTCGTGGTGCAGCGTGATGCCGCGCCGCAGCGCCAGCGCCAGGGTCACGGCGTGGTCCGCCACCTCGGTGGTGCCGTAGTCGGGCACGTTGCACACCAGCACGCCGCGCCGCCCCAGCTCCGCCCGGTCCAGCCGGTCGTAGCCCACGCCCATGCGCACCACGGCGCGCAGCCTGGGAAAGCGGGCGATCTGCTCGGCCGGCAGCCAGTTGCGGAACACGAACAGGCCTTCCACCTCGGCCGCCACGGCATCCGGCACGCCGGCCAGCGATTCCTCGCCGCCGCCATGCAGCAGCCGCACGCCGGGGCCCAGGATGCGCTGCTCCTCGGCGGTATCGGGGTAGAGCCGCTCGGGCTCCAGCACGGTCAGCATCGGCTCGTATCCTCCTGCATCCGGTCATCGCGCCGGGTGCGGGGAAGCATGCTTTCGGGGGCGGGGGGGCGCAAGGTGGCGGGCGTGGAGGAAGGCCGGGGGAAGGAATTCCCCCGGTCCCCCATCGTTTCCTTCTCTGTTTTCCGGGGGTGGCCGTGGCGGTGGGGGCGCTCCGGCCAGAGCCGCGGCAGCGTGAAACCGGACAGAAAAAAAGAAGGGGCCCGGGGAATTCTTTCCCCGGCCTTGCTGTCTTATCCTCGCCCCATCACGGCAGGACGACGCGGGCATGACGGAACGACGGGTGCTGGTCACGGGCGCTTCCAGCGGCATCGGCGCCGCCACGGCGCGCGCCCTGGCCGGGCCGGGGGTGTCGGTGGCGGTGCATGCCCGCCGCAACCGGGACGGCGCCGAACGCGTGGCGGCGGCGGTGCGGGACGCCGGCGGCACCGCGCATGTGCTGTTGCGCGACCTGTCCGTGGCCGGCGAGCCGGAAGCGCTGGTGGCGGAAGCGACGGCCGCGCTGGGCGGGCTGGACGTGGTGGTGTGCAACGCCGGCTTCGCCGACCGGACCTCCGTGGCCGAGTTGACGGAAGAAGGCTTCGCCCGCAGCCAGGACACGGTGCTGTGGGCCATGCTGCGGCTGGCGCGGGCGGCGGCGCCGTGGCTGGCGGCCTCGGGCCGGGCGCCGCGCCTGGTGGCCGTGTCGTCTTTTGTGGCGCACAGCTTCCGGCCGGATGCCACGCTGTTTCCCGCCACGGCGGTGGCCAAGGCGGGGGTGGAGGCGCTGGTCAGGACCCTGGCGGTGGAATGGGCGCCGGCTGTGACCGTCAACGCCGTGGCGCCGGGCTACATCCGCAAGGACGCGCAGGGGCATTCGGCGGTGGATGAGGGCGCGCGCGCCGCCATGGCCGCGCGCATCCCGCTGGGGCGCATCGGGCTGCCGGAGGAGGTGGCGGCGGCGGTGGCGTTTCTGGCCTCGCCCGGCGCGTCCTATGTCACGGGGCAGGTGCTGCACGTGAACGGCGGGCTGGTGATCTGACCGGGCGGCGCCGTCAGCGGCGCCGCTTGGCTTCCCCCACCAGCACGGCGGTGGACAGCAGGATGGCCGATACCAGCACCCCCACCGCCACCAGCCCGGCGGGGGTGGTGCGGGCCGTGACCTCCAGGCCGCGGCCATGCCGGAGGGTCAGGGCGATGCGGGCGCGCATCTCCTCCGGATGGGCGGGGGCGGTGGGCTGCTGCATGGGGCCTGGACTCCTGGCAAAGGCGGCGGGGGCGGGGATGGTGCCGCCTCAGGCCTTCTTTTCCCAGCCCCGCTCGCCCTGCTGCCAGTAGGCCAGCGCGTGGCCGGCGCTTTTCGCCGCCGCCCAGCGCTTGCGGGCGGCGGCCACGGCGGCGGGGTCCTCGCCGTCGAACAGGTCCAGCACGCGGTCGTAGTCCGCCAGGCGCGCGCTGTCCGCGCCTTCCACCAGAAACAGAAAGCGGGCGGCGTTGGGGGCCTCGTCGGCTTCCGTCAGCCAGATGGGCTGCAACTCCGGGCTGCCGCTGGCCTCGGTGCCATGGGGCAGCCAGTCGGGATCGGCCGACAGCCACAACGCGGCATCCAGCGCCGCGAGGCGCGGCGCGCTGCCGACGCGCACCACGGCGCGCCCGCCCTGCGCCAGCACGCGGCCCAGCAGCTTGGGCAGCGCCGCGTCCAGCGGCGTGCGGGTGAGGTGGTAGAAGCCGATCTCGGTCATTCTTCGTAGTGCGCGGCCACCAGCCGGTCGAGCAGCCGCACGCCGTAGCCGCTGGCGCCCTTGGGCACGGTGGCGCTGTCCTTGGTGGCCCAGGCGGTGCCGGCGATGTCGAGATGCGCCCAGGGCACGTGGCCGTCCTTGATGTCCACGAAGCGCTGGATGAAGCAGGCGGCGGCGGAGGAGCCGCCGGGGCGGCCGGCGACGTTCTTCATGTCCGCGATGTCGGACTTCAGGCCCTTGTCGTAGGCATCGCCCAGCGGCATGCGCCACAGCGTCTCGCCCACCGCCTTGCCGGCTTCCGTGAGCTGGGCGGCCAGCGTGTCGTCGTTGCTGTACAGCCCCGCGTGCTCGTGCCCCAGGGCCACGATGATGGCGCCCGTCAGCGTGGCGAGGTCCACCATCAGCTTCGGGCGGAAGCGGTGCTGCGCGTACCAGATGACGTCCGCCAGCACGAGGCGCCCTTCGGCGTCGGTGTTGATGATCTCCACCGTCTGGCCCGACGCGGTGGTCACCACGTCGCCCGGGCGCTGCGCGGTGTGGGAGGGCATGTTCTCCACCATGCCGACGAGGCCGACGACGTTGGCGCGCGCCTTGCGGCCGGCGATGGCGGCCATGGCGCCGATCACGGCGCCGCCGCCGCCCATGTCAAACTTCATGTCCTCCATGCCGCCGGCGGGCTTGATGGAGATGCCGCCGGTATCAAAGGTCACGCCCTTGCCGATAAAGGCGACGGGGGCCTCGCCGGGCGTGCCGCCGTTCCACTGCATCACCACCATGCGCGCTTCCCGCGCCGAGCCCATGGCCACGCCCAGGAGCGCGCCGAAGCCGAGCTTCTGCATCTCGTCCGGACCCATGATCTCGACGGTGACGCCGAGCTTTTCCAGCGGGCGGCAGCGCTCGGCGAAGCTTTCGGGGAAAAGCACGTTGGGCGGCTCGCTCACCAGGTCGCGGGTCAGCGCCACGCCGTGGGCGATGGCGGCCAGCGGCGCGTGCGCGGCCTGGGCGGCGGCCACGTCGGGCGTGGCGATGGTGACGCGCAGCAGCTTGGGCTTGTCCTCGGCCGACTCCTTGGTGCGGTAGCGGTCGAAGCGGTAGGCGCGCAGCCGCAGCGCGAGCGCGAAGCTGGCGGCGCCGGCGGCGTCCAGCGCCTCGGCCGCGACCGTGGCCTCGACCTCGGAGGCGATGGCGGGCAGGGCGGCGCCGCCCGCGGCCTCGGCCGCCGCCGTGCCGCCGCCGGCCGGGCCGAGCCCCACCGCCACCACGCGGGACAGGTGCCCGCCCGGCGCCCACAGTGTGGTGGCCTGGCCCTTTTTGCCCTTGAAGCCTGCCGCTTCCAGCCCGCGGGCGATGGCGCCGCCCGTGGCCTCGTCCGCCTGCCGGGCCAGCCCGTCCAGCCGGAAGCCCTCGGCCAGCGGCAGCACCAGGGCGCCGGCGCGGGGCAGCACGGGCTTGACGAAGAGGATATCGGTCATCGGGGGTTCCGTCGTCGGTGGGGCCAGTGGGGAAAGGATAGCCACGCCGGCGCGGGGGCGCCATGGGCGGGGGCAACGGCCCTGGGCCGGACGGCGCCCCGGGTGTAGAGCGGAGGATGCCGCCGCCGAACCGGGGGCCACGCCGCCGCGTTGTAGGGCCGCGCGCAGCAACGGGAGTACGGCCAGTGCCGGACCAGCAAGCATCGTTCGCGGCCACGGCGGCCGGCACCGGCGGCGACGGCCGGCTGACCGCCGGGCAGCGGGAAGGCGCCGCGCTGCAGGCGGGCGTGGCCCCGGCCGAGGCCGCGCCGCCCGCGCCCGCCGCCGCCCGCCCGGCGCCCGCGCCGCTGACCGGTGGCTCGCTCCGAATTGTGATGGCCGGCGCGTTGCTGACCATGTGCTTGGCTGCGCTGGACCAGAACATCGTCAACACCGCGCTGCCGCGCATGGTGGGCGAGCTGGGCGGCATGGCGCACCTGTCCTGGGTGGTCACCGCCTTCATGCTGTCCTCCACCGTCACCACGCCGCTGTATGGCAAGCTGAGCGACCTGTACGGCCGGCGGCGGCTGTTCTTCGTGGCGATCCTGCTGTTCCTGGCGGGCTCCTTCGCCAGCGGCGCGGCGCAGAGCATGGGGCAGTTGATCGCCTTTCGCGCGTTGCAGGGGCTGGGGGCGGGCGGGCTGCTGGTGCTGGCCCAGGCGGCGGTGGGCGACGTGGTGCCGCCCCGCCAGCGGCCCAAGTACCAGGGGCTGTTCACCGGCACCTTCGCGCTGGCCAGCGTGGCCGGGCCGCTTTTGGGCGGCTTCATCACGGAAGCGCTGTCCTGGCGCTGGGTGTTCTACGTCAACCTGCCGGTGGGCGCGCTGGCGCTGGCGCTGGTGGCCATGGGGCTGAAGGCCCGGCCCACCGGCCCGGCGCGGCCGATCGACTATGCCGGCACCGTGCTGTTGGCCGGCGCCACCGCAAGCCTGCTGCTGTTGCTGGCCTGGGGCGGGGTGGAATTCCCCTGGGTGTCCGGCGCCACCGCCGCCATGGCGGCGGCCACCGTGGGGCTGTTCGCGCTGTTCCTGTGGCGCGAAACGCGGGCGGCCGAGCCGCTGATCCGCCTGACGCTGTTCCGCAACCCGGTCTTCGCGCGCGGGGTGGCGGTGGGCGGCATGATGGTCTTCGCGATGCTGGGCTCCACCGTGTTCCTGCCGCTGTACTTCCAGCTGGCGCTCGGCATGGCGCCGGCCCGCGCGGGGGCGATGCTCTTGCCGCAGGTGGTGGGCATGGTCACGACCTCCATCATCGGCGGGCGCATCGTTTCCCGCCTCGGGCGCAACAAGCCGTTCCTGCTGGCGGGGCTGGGGCTGGAAGCGGTGGCGCTGGCGAGCCTGGCGCTGTTCGCCTGGCAGGGCGCGCCGGCGGCGCTGTTCCTGATTTCCATGGGGCTGCTGGGCATGGGCATGGGCATGGGCATGCCCAACCTGACCACCGCCGTGCAGAACGCCGTGGCGCACAAGGAGCTCGGCGCCGCGACGGGCGCCATGACCTTTGCCCGCTCGCTCGGCGGCGCGGTGGGCGTGGCGGCGTCGGGCACCATCATGACGCAGCGCCTGCTGGCCGCGACGCGCGACAGCGGCGGCGCGGTGGACATGGCGGCGATCACGGAGCACGGCGTGCAGGCGCTGTCGCACCTGTCCGCCGCGCAGCAGGCGGCGGTGGGCGATGCCTACCGCACCGCGCTGGTGGGCTGCTTTCTGCTCAGCGCCGTGGTGATGACCGCGGCGTTCCTGCTGGTGCTGGGGCTGCCGGAACAGACGCTGCGCGACAGGATCGAGGAGAAGGCGGCCTGACGCGAAGGAACAGGCCGGGGGAATGAAGTCCCCCTGCGGAAACGCAGCGCCAGAACGGCTGCGCCCGCGACAGCGGAAAACCGAAGCAGGGGCCCGGAGAATTCCTTCCCCGGCCTGTCTCCTAAGATCTTCGCGCGCTCACCACAGCACGTTCTCCACCGGCTTCACCGGAGCAGGCGCCGCGCTTTCGCCGCGCAGGTGTTCCAGGTCGATCTGGATGGTGCGGGTGATGGAGGTCAGCGGCACGTCGTGGGCGGTGTTCTCGAAGGGGTTCTGCAGGTCGGCGCCGACGCGGTCCATGGCCAGCAGCATGAAGCCGACGATGGTCGAGGCCAGCGGCGTGTAGATGGTCAGGCTGTCCACCAGCCCGATCGGCAGCAGCACGCAGAACAGCTGCACGAACAGGGTGGGGAAGTAATCGTAGCCGCGCGGCAGGGGGGTGTTCTTGATGCGCTCCATGCCGCCCTGGGCGTTGCTCATGTCCACCAGCAGGCGCTCGGCCTGCACGCGGCGGATCGAATCCACCCAGCCGCGCTCGGCGGCGGTGGCGAGCAGGGCGGCGGTGCCGTTCAGGATGGCGTTGGGGACGTTGGCCACCTCGCGCAGCTCGGCAATCTCCCCGGCCGGCAGGAAGTCGCCGATCTCGGCCAGGCAGTCCTGCCGGCGCAGGTGGCAGCGCAGGGCATGCACATAGCCGATCTGCCGGCGGACCAGGGCGTGGCGCAGCGCCTCGCTGTCCGGGCGGCGGTCGATCAGGTGCATCGCCTCGCGCCCGAAGGACCGGGAAGCATTGACCATGGCGCCCCAGAGCGTGCGCGCTTCCCACCACCGCTGGTAGGCGCTGTTGTTGCGGAAGCCGAGAAACAGCGCCAGCGCCGAGCCCAGCAGGGGCAGCGGCAGGGTGGGCAGCTCGAACTCCGGGTGGGGGATGTAGGTATAGGCCAGGGTGACCGCGACATCCCACAGGAACAGGAACACCAGCGGCCAGCCGATGTAGCGCAGCATGCGGTGCAGCCGCGCGGATTCAGGCAGGACCATCGAGTCTCACTTCCAGTGTCCCCTGCGGAACCACCGGAAGCGCGTTAGGTTGCGGTGCAGCATGTTGGCCGCCGCGCCAGCAAGAAGACGTTCTTTTTTGGAAAAAAGAACTAAAAAACTTTTCTCCATTTGGCGCTGCGCGAAGGGGTCCCGCGCGGCGCCAAACAGGTAAAGTCTTTTTGCTTCTTTTTCTTCAGAAAAAGAAGGTCTTGCTTAGCCCATAACTTCGGTCAGCGCCGCGTCGATGGCGTTGGTGATGGCGTCGATGTCGTCTGCCGTCGCGATCAGCGCGGGGCTGAGGCAGAGGGTGTTGTTCAGCCCGGGCAGCGAGCGGTTGGTGGCGCCGATGATCACGCCGTTCTTCATGCAATGCGCGACGACCGCCTGCACCTTGGCCTCGGCCAGGGGTTCCTTGGTGGTGCGGTCCGCCACCAGCTCGGCGCCCTGGAACAGGCCGACGCCGCGCACGTCGCCGATGGCCGCGTGCTTCTCCTGCAGCGCCAGCAGGTTGGCGCGCAGGCGCTCGCCCATGCGGGTGGTGTTGCCCAGCAGGTCCTCGTCCTCGATGATCCGCATGTTTTCCAGCGCCGCCGCGGGGCCGGCCAGGCAGCCGCCGAAGGTGGAGATGTCGCGGAAGTAGTTCAGCGGGTCCGACGGGTCGTTCTTGAACATCTCGAACACCGCCTCGGTCGTGACGGTGCAGGAGATGGCGGCGTAGCCGGAGGCCAGGCCCTTGGCCATGGTCACGAAGTCGGGCTTCACGCCGTACTGCTGGTAGCCGAACCAGGTGCCGGTGCGGCCCAGGCCGCAGACCACCTCGTCGATGTGCAGCAGGATGTCGTACTTGGCGCAGATCTCCTGCACGCGGGGCCAGTAGCCCTCGGGCGGGGCGATCACGCCGCCGCCGGCGGTCACCGGCTCCAGGCACAAGAGGCCGATGGTGTCCGGGCCTTCGCGCAGGATCACCTCCTCGATCGCGTTGGCGGCGGCAATGCCGTAGTGCGGCGCGTCGGGGTACTGGTTGCGATATTCCAGGCAGTGCGGGACTTCCACGAAGCCTTCGGGGAAGGGGCCGTAGTGGCTGGCGCGCTGCGGCTGGCCGCAGGCGGCGAGCACGCCCAGCGTGGTGCCGTGGTAGTCGCGCTCGCGGTACAGGATCTTGCTCTTCTTGCCGCCATGCACCTGCGCCGAAAGCTGGCGCACCATCTTGAAGACCTTCTCGTTCGCTTCCGAGCCGGAGTTCGAATAATAGACGCGGGTCAGGCCCGGCATCTTCTCGATCAGCTTCTGGGCGAAGCGCGCGCCCGGCTCGCTGCCGGCGGAGCCCGCGAAGTAGTTCAGCTTGACCAGCTGGTCGCGCACCGCGTTGGCGATGCTTTCCCGCCCGTAGCCGACATTCACGGTCCAGACGCCACCGGAAACCGCGTCCAGGTATTCCTTGCCCGTCGCGTCCCACAGCCGCATGCCGCGGCCCTCGATCATGATGCGCGGGTCGATGGTCTCGTAGGGCTTGTGCTGCGAGAGGTGGTGCCAGACATGCGCGCGATCGGCCTCGATCAGGCCGGCGATGTCGTTGGGCTTGGCGATGACGTTCATGGGGCGGGGCCTCTCACGGCGGCGGTGGCGCGGTGAGAGGAGCTTACAGCAAGTGACACGGCTGTCGCCTGGGGGATCCGGGGAAAAGCGCTGCTCAGCGGCCCAGGTAAAGGCGGCGGGTGGGAAAGGACAGCCACACCCGGCGCTGTTCCAGCCAGTCGCGGCCCAGCGTCAGCTCGTCGGGCTCGCCCGGCTCGTTGGCGCTGACCACGATGTTCTGGTCGCGCAGCACCTCGCCGCCCACGGCGAGTTCCGCCAGGCGGTATTCCTGGCCCGCCCGGGCGGTGGCGTTGGAGCCGTAGCTGGTGCCGCGGCGGCCGGTGGGCGTGTTCAGGTTCAGCCGGGCGGCCAGCCGGGTGGTCAGGGTGGTGACGTTGTTGCCGGTGTGGATGCGCGCCCGGACCATCTGGCCGTTCACCCGCGCCTGCACGTAGGGCACGCCGCTGGGGTCGGCTTCGAGCGGCACCGCCACGGCGCCGGGCCAGGGCGGCATGGCGGCGCGGCAGCCGCGCGCGCGGTGGAGCGCGATGCGGCGGCGGCCCAGGTCGAGATCCAGCTCCGCGTCGCGCAGCAGCTGCGCGCCGATCACGCCGTCGAACGGCGGGCGGCTGCCGCCCCGCCCGTAGAAGGGCCGCACCGCGATGCTGCGCAGCGGCCAGTCCTGGTTGCCGGTCCGCAGGCTCTCGACCAGCACGTTCGGGCGGGTGATCGAGACGCCGCCGGCGGCCGCGTAGCCGGACTGGGCGCGCGGGTCCTCCGGCAGCTTCAGGCGCTGCGCCACCTCCGGTTGCAGGCTGGACAGGCCGAGACCGGTGTCGAGTTCCATCAGCAGCGGCTGGCCGTTCAGCGCCGCCGCCAGGATCGCCCCGGTCTCGTCCTGCAGCGGCAGCAGCCCTTCGTCGCCGAACACGCAGTCCTGGACCGCCTGGCGCGGCGCCGGCGCCTCCCCGGGCGCCGCGCAGGCCCCGAGCAGAGCCACCAAGCCAAGAAGCATCGGGAAGGGGGCGCGGCGGGGCATGGCGGTCATCCGGCGGTGAAGCGCAAGCTTAGCCGGGTGCCGCCCCGCTGTCAGCGGGCGGCGGGGGGCTGCTCCGCCGGCAGCATCCTGTTGAAATCGGTGTCCAGCCGGGCCAGTGCGGTATTGATGGTGTCGCGACGTTCCTTCACCCAGCTCTCCTGCCCCGCCACGGCGGTGCGGGCTTCCTCCAGCATCCGCGTCATCTCGGCCGGCTGCGGGCCGCCGGCGGTGGCGCGGTCGCGGATGATGGCGACGGGATCGAGCGTCGCGCGGAACTCCGCCTCGCTCATCGGCAGGGCGCCGCCGTCCACCTTCATCTCGGCCAGGGTCTGGGCGTAGATGCGCTGCGCCTCGGCGTAGGGGAAGTCGCTGGGGCGGATGTCGTGCAGCTTGGCGAAGTCCACCACCTCGGAGGCGAAGTGGTGGCCGACGCGGAAGGGCAGGGCGTATTGGCGCATCAGCACGTCCGCCAGCTCCTGCGACGCGGTCCAGTCGCTGTTCAGCTCCTCCATCGCGCGGGCCGGGTCGATCACCAGGGCGCCCAGGATGCGGTCCCAGTCGCGCAGGATGCGGGTGGTGCCGGAGAGCACGGCGGCGTTGTCTGCCACGCCCTTGGCGTCGGACATGCCGGGCGGCAGGTTGTGCGCCTGGATGGTGCGGCCCATGCCCAGCGTGATGACCATGGAGGCCTGCGCGCGGGTGCTGTTCAGCAGCCCCGGGTTGCGCTTCTGCGGCATGGCGGAGGAGACGTAGGTGTTGCCGTCGCCTTCGCGCAGCAGGATCCAGGGGCGGGACTGGCTGTATTGCTGCATCACGTCCTCGATGAACGCCCCGGTGTGCAGCGCGATGCCGGTGGCGATGCCGCCGATCTCCACCGGCATTTCCACCGCCGAGATCTGCGCGGCGTCGTAGGCGTTGTCCACCGTGGCCGCGAAGCCGAGGTAGGATGCCATGCGGTCGCGGTTCAGCGGCCAGCTGGTGCCGTTCAGCACCGTGGTGCCCATGGGCGAGCGGTCCAGCCGCGCATAGGCCTGGCGCAGCCGCTCGGCATCCCGCAGCAGCCCGGCGACGTGGCCGAGCAGGTAATGGCCGTAGCTGTTGGGCTGGGCCGCGACGCCGTTGGTGTAGTTGGGCACCGGCGTCGCCGCATGCTCGGTGGCCAGCTTCACCAGGGTGGCGGTGGTGCGGTTGAGCTGGGCGGCGGTGTTCAGCAGCTCGTCGCGCAGCATGGCGGCGCGCACGGTGGACAGCATGTCCTGGCTGGAGCGGCCGGCGTGCAGCAGCGTGGCTTCCACGCCGGCGGCCTCGATCAGGATGGGCTCGAAGGTGATCACCAGGGTGGGGCGGCGGGCGCCGGGCTGCTCGGCCGCCTTGAGCATGCGGTCGAGCCCGGCCGCGATGCGGGGCGCCAGGGCGCGGTCCAGCAGCCCCTGCTCCGTGTTGATCACGGCGGTGGCCTTGTTGATCTCGCCCAGCCAGAAGAAGTCGTCGCGCCGGGGCGGCTGCGCCTGGGCCGGGCGGGGTGCCGCGGCGGGCGCCGGCTCGGCATTGGCGGGCTGGGCGTTGGCGGGCGGGCTCAGGCCCGCCTGGGCGCAGGCGGTCATCAGGGCGGCTCCGAGACAGGCCTTCAGCCTGGATGTGGTGCGTGCGCGCATGATGTGGTGTTCCCCCTCGGTGGTCGCGGGAGCATAGACCCGCGCCGGGGCGGGGCAACCTCATGTGCACGCCGCCCGCGCCCGGGCCGCGGTGCCGGGCGCCGCAGCGGGCGCGATTGATTCCCCCGGGGCTGCTTCTGCCCCCGCCGCATCTGGCGTAAAGCTGCAGGCATCATGACAGACCAAGACCTGCTCGCCCTCGCTGCCCGCCTGGCGCAAACCGCCGCCGACGCCATCCTGACCGTGCGCGACGCCGGCTTCGCGGTGGAGCGCAAGGACGACCAGAGCCCCGTCACCGCCGCCGACCGGCTGGCCGAGGGCATCATCCTGGAGGGCCTGCGCGCCGCCACGCCGGACATTCCCGTGGTGGCGGAGGAGGAATGCTCGGAAGGCGTGGTCACCGCCGTGGGCCGCCGCTTCTGGTCCGTGGACCCGCTGGACGGCACGCGGGAATTCGCCGCCGGGCGCGACCACTACACCGTCAACATCGGGCTGGTGGTGGACGGCCGCGCTTATCTCGGCGCCGTGGCGCTGCCGGCCTTCGCGGAGGTGTTCACCGGCATCGTCGGCCTCGGCGCCTGGAAGCGCGACGCGGCGGGCGAGCGGCCGATCGGCGCGCGGCGGGAGCCGGAGGAAGGGCTGACGGTCTTCGCCAGCCGCCACTACGCGGGCGACGAGCGGCTGGACCGGCTGCTGGCCGGGCGCCGCGTGGCGGCCAAGCACGAGATCGGCTCGGCCGTGAAGTTCGTGCGGCTGGCCGAGGGGCTGGGCGACATCTACCCGCGCTTCGGCCGCACCATGGAATGGGACACGGTGGCGCCCGAGGCCGTGCTGCGCGGCGCCGGCGGCCGGGTGACGCAGATGGACGGCGAAACGCCGCTGCAATACGGCAAGCCGGGCTGGGAAAACCCACCCTTCCTGTGCCGGGGCCGCGCGTGACGGAACGGCTGGCGCCGGCCGACATCGGCCGCGCGGCGGCGCTGCTGCGCGGCGGCGGGCTGGTCGCCTTTCCGACCGAGACGGTCTACGGCCTGGGCGCCGACGCGCGCGACGCGGGCGCGGTGGCCGCGGTCTTCGCCGCCAAGGGGCGGCCCTCCTTCAACCCGCTGATCAGCCATTTTCCCGATGCCGTGGCGGCCTTCGCCGAGGCGCGGGCCGACGACCGGGCGCGCGCGCTGGCCGCGCGCTTCTGGCCCGGGCCGCTGACCCTGGTGCTGCCGCGCGCGGCCGGCAGCCGCATCGACCCCCTGGTGGCGGCGGGGCTGGACACGCTGGCGGTGCGCGTGCCCGCCCACCCGCTGGCACAGGCCCTGTTGCGGCAGGCGGGCGTGCCGGTGGCGGCGCCCTCGGCCAACCGCTCGGGCGGGGTGTCCCCCACCACGGCGGCGCATGTGCTGGCGGGGCTGGACGGGCGGCTGGCGGCGGTGCTGGACGGCGGCCCCTGCGCGGTGGGGCTGGAAAGCACGGTGCTGGACCTGTCCGGCCCGGTGGCCACGCTGCTGCGCCCCGGCGGCGTGCCGCGGGAAGCGGTCGAGGCGCTGCTCGGCCCCGTGGCGGTGGCCGGCGCCCATGCGGGCGAGGCGGCGCGGCCCTCGCCCGGCATGCTGCTGTCGCACTACGCGCCCGGGCTGCCGCTGCGGCTGGACGCCGCCGCCGTGGCGGCGGACGAGGCGCTGCTGGCCTTCGGCGCGCCGCTGCCGGGCGCCGGCGCGGTGTGGCAGCTCAGCGAGGGCGGCGACGTGGTGGAAGCCGCGTCCCGCCTGTTCGCAGGTCTGCGCTGGCTGGATGCGGAAGGCGCGCGGCTGGGCCTGCGCGGCATCGCCGCCATGCCGGTGCCGGCGGCGGGGCTGGGGGTGGCGATCAACGACCGGCTGGCGCGCGCGGCGGCGCCGCGGTGAGGCGAGGCCGGGGGAAGGAATTCCCCCGGGCCGCCATCTTTTTCCGCCTGTTTCCGCGCGTGGCGGCTGCCGGTGTTTCCAGGCCATATGCTGGACGTTCGCGAGCCGTCGCTGCGGCGGGACGGTTGCTGGCCGGCCCGCTTTTGAAAGAACGACGCTGCCGTGGAAGGGGCGCGGCGGGGCTTGATGCTGCGCGGATGCGTGGCCGGGCGATGCCATGCGCGCCGGCCCGGCATCGGCAGGAAGGACAGGCGTGGCGGCGCATGGAGCGATTGTCATGTCGGGGTCGCGTCCGGCGGCCCGGCCGGGCGGTAACGCCATCATGGGACGCCGGCGTCGGCCGACCGGAACCTCAAGGACCACGACCATGATGACCAATCGACTGCGCGGGATCGGCGCGGCTGCCGTCCTGCTCGCCCTCGGCGCCTGCGACACGATGGGCCAGCAGCCCGCGATGATGGGCGGCATCGGCTCGGGCGGCATGACCAACCCGGGCGCGATGCCGGCGGCCACGCCGATGATGATGATGCCGGTGACCGTGGGCGGCCAGGCGATGCTGCCGTCGCGCGACATCGTCGACAACGCGGTGAACTCGGCCGACCACACCACGCTGGTGGCGGCGGTGAAGGCGGCGGGGCTGGTGGAAACGCTGAAGGGCCCGGGGCCGTTCACCGTCTTCGCGCCCACCAACGCGGCCTTCGACGCGCTGCCGCGCGGCACGGTGCAGACCCTGCTGCGCCCGGCCAACAAGACGCAGCTGACCGCGGTGCTGACCTACCACGTGGTGCCCGGCCGGCTGGACTTCGACGCGCTGCACCGCATGGTAATGCAGGGTGGCGGCCGCGCCACGCTGACCACCGTGAACGGCCAGCCGCTGACCGTGACGATGAACGGCGCGCGCAACCTGCTGGTGTCGGACGCCAGCGGCCACACCGCGCGCATCACCACCTACGACGTCATGCAGTCCAACGGCGTCATCCAGGTGATCGACACGGTGCTGCTGCCGAACTGAGGCCGGATCAGGGCCGGTAGGGCGCGCGGCCGCTGGCCAGCGCCTCCTCCAGCAGGTCGAGCCGGTCCTGGCCCCAGAACACCTCGCCATCCAGCACGTAGGAGGGCGAGCCGAAGACGTCGGCTTCCAGGGCAAGGGGCAGCATGGCGTCGTAGCGCGCGGCGACCTCGGGCGCCGAGGCGCGTTCGGACAGGCCCGGCGCATCGGCCAGGCGGTCGATTGCCGCCGGGTCGGCGAGGTCCAGGCAGTCGGCCCAGATGGCGTGAAAGGCGCGGCGCATGAACGCGTCGGGGTCCTGGCCATCCAGGATCAGGCGGGTGACGGCGTGGTCCAGCAGCGTCGGGTCGAAGCGCGTGGGGCGGGGCTGCGGCACCAGCGGCAGGCCGCGCCGCGCGCTCCAGCGCTGCAGTTCCACCAAACGGTAGCGCTGGCGCACCGGGTGGCGCTGCGGCAGCATCAGCCCGCCGGTTTGCGGAAACAGCTCGCGCAGCGGCACGGGCCGCGGGTCCACGGTCGCGCCGTGCGCGGCGGCCATCTCCATGAAGCGCGCGTGGCCGAGATAGGCCCAGGGCGAGGCCATGGAGAAATAGTAGTCGATGCTGCGGGCCATGCGGCGGGTCCTCCGTTTGGCGGGCAGTGTCGCGCCCGGTGGCGCGGCCTGTCCAGACGGCGCTTGACGCGGGGCGCGCGGCCGGGATTGATGGGGCCGTCATGACCGCAGCCGCCCGCCATCGCAGCCCGCAGCAACGCCCCCGCACCGCGGGCGCGACGGCGCGCGCGTGGGGGATGGGGCACCGCTAGCCCCGCCGCCGCGCGTTTCGCAGCCCGCCCTTTCCCGGCGGAAGTGCTGCGCAAGTCCCGGCCTCCCGCCTGCCACGTTCAGGAGCCCGAGACATGATGTTCGCGACCGAGGATGAGTTGCGCCTGGTGGCCGAGGGGCTGATGCGCCGCACGCTGCCGAAGCCGGCCTGGACGCACGCGGCGCATGTCGCCGCCGCCGTCTGGATCACCGCCCGCTGCCCGGGCGTGGTGCCGGAACGCGACATGCCCGGCTTCATCCGCGCCTTCAACACCGCGACCGGCGTGGCGAACAGCGACTCGGGTGGCTACCACGCCACCATCACCCTGGCCGCCCTGCGCGCCACCGCGTGGTTTCTGGCGGCGCGGCCGGCGGTGCCGCTGCCCGAGGCCTGCAACGCGCTGCTGGCTTCGGCGGTGGGGCGGCGCGGCTGGATGGCGGCGCATTGGTCGGACGCGCTGTTGTGGAGCGTGGCGGCGCGGCGGGCCTGGGTGGCGCCCGACCGCGCGCCGCTGCCCTGGGGCCCTTAGTCCGGGATCTGGCTGATGTCGCGCGGCTCGGCCGGCTGCGTGCCGTTCATCCGCTGGCGCGTCGCGGCCAGCGCGGCATAGGTGCGCAGCCGGGCCCGCATCAGCGAGCCGAGCGGCCGGTGCGCGGCCAGGCTGTGCGCGGGGCGGAAGGACATGCGCTCGTTCATGTAGGCGTGCCGGGCCGGGCTCATCGCCGGCTGGCGCGGCAGCCGTAGCCGCGCGACGGCGCGGTAGGGGCTCTGCTCCTCGGGCCATTCCACCGAGGCGTCCTCCACCGGCATGCTGTCCAGGTCGGTGCAGAGCTGCACGCGGATCTCGAATTCCGCATCCTCGCGCGTGAAGTAGTCGACCGTCGCGTCGCGGAAGGTGTTGGGATTCTTGGAGGTGTCGAGCGGATCGTCGCCCAGCGCCGCTTGCCCGGCGGACACCGGCACGGCGGCGATCTTGGCGACGTGGTCGCCGTAGCGCAGCGCCGCCTGGCTGTAGTAGCTGTCCACCAGCGGGTGGCGCGGCGAATGGCCGAAGAAGTCCAGCAGCGGGCTGTCGCCGCCCGTCACCGCCTTGACGACCTTGTTGACGGCGCCAGCCACCGTGGAAACGGCGGCCTTGACGCCCTGCGGCATGCCGGCGCCCTTTTCCAGCCCCTTGATGGCGGTCAGAAAGCCGGCGGCGTCGGCATTGGGGAACACCGGGCCGGTGGCCAGCACGAAGTCCTGCGTTTGGCCGTTCTCATGGCCGGGCAGCTTCTCGCCCTCGACGCCGAAGACCTTGATGGCCATGCCGCGGTGGGTGGAAACGCTGTCGTCCAGGTCCTCGCCCGGCCCCTGCGCCAGCCGCACCGCGACGTCGTGGCGGCCGGGGTTGGCGAACAGGCCCTGGCGCAGCTCCGGCGGCAGGCCGTCCAGCACGGTCAGCGTCCCCTTCAGCACGGCGCTGGCCTTGGCGTGCGAGGCGCGCACGGCGTGCTTTTCGCGCTCCGCCACCGTGCGCGTTTCCTGCGTCATGGAGGCGATGATGCCCTCGATCGCCCTGTCCTCGCCTTCCGGCCGGGTTTCGATGCTGTCGCTGTAGCGGATGGGGGGGCGCTGGTCAGCCATGCTGCGTCGTTCCTCGGCTCTGGGACGCGGCGCGGGGGCAGGCACGGCGGCGTCCAGAAACCCTAACGTGGCAGCGCGGGACCGGGACCGTTCACGGTGTCGTGTGGGCGGAGGAGAAGGTCGGGGGGGGGGCCGGGGAATTCGCGCCCCGGCCCTGCCTTACGCCGCTTGCCGCCGCGCCACGCCCATCTCGTCCAGCACCGTGCCGATGGCGCAGAGCGCGAAGCGGATGTCGTCGGCATGCACGTCGCCGATGCAGCCGATGCGCAGGCTGGGCACGGGGGTGTTGTGGAAGTTGCTGATCAGCACGCCATGCTTCTTCAGCCGCTCGACGAAGTCGAGCAGCGTGAAGGCGGGGTCGGCGGGCTGGTGCACCGTGACGATGATGGGCCCCTGGTGCGCCCAGTCGAGGTAGGGGCGCATGCCCAGCGCCTGCACGCCCTCATGCAGCAGCCGGGCGTTTTCGCGGTAGCGGGCCAGGCGCGCGGGCTGGCCGCCTTCCTTTTGAAAGATGTCCAGCGCCACGCCGAAGGCGTGCAGCGCCTGCACCGGCGGCGTGAAGCGGAAGGAGCCCCAGCCCGCCTTCATGGCCGTGGCATAGACGTCCGACAGGTCAAAGGACCAGGAGCCGGCATTGCCGGCGCATTCCAGCACGCGCGCGATGGGCGACACCGCGAAGGCGATGCCGGGCAGGCCCTCGATGCATTTGTTGGAGGTGAAGACCACCGCGTCCACCTCCGGCTGCGCCTTGAGGTCGAAGGGCAGGGCGCCGAAGGCGGAAACGGCGTCCACGATCATGCGCCGGCCGGCCGCGCGCACCGCAGCACCCAGCGCCACCACGTCGTTGACGATGCCGCTGCCGGTTTCCGAATACACCACGCCCACATGGCCGATGGCCGGGTCGGCGGCCAGGGCGTCGGCGACTTCCCCCGGCGTGACGCTGCGGAAGTCGGGCACGGCGAGCGCCACCACCTCGCGCCCCGCCTCGCGCGCCAGGCGGGCCATGCGCTCGGCGTAGGAGCCGTTCATCACCACCAGCAGCTTGCGCCCCGCCGGCACGAAGGTGCGGATGGCGGCTTCCGTGATGAAGTGGCCGGCGCCCTGCAGCGGCAGGCAGGCGTGCTCCCCCGCGACGCCGCCGGCGATGTCGCGCACCGTGTCGCGGATGGCGGCGTAGCGGGCTTTGAAGTCGTTGTCCCAGGGGGCGATGTCCACGGCCATGGCGGCCCGCACGTCGGGGCGGGTTTGCACGGGGCCGGGAATGAGCAGCAGCATGGAAAGGGGTCCTGTCGGGGCGAAGCCCGCACAGGCTGCACGCCGCCGCGTGCCAAGGGAACCCCCCTCGACACCGGCCGGCGCAGCGGCCAGCCTGCGCACGCGTTTGCCCGGACCCGCCCATGCCGCTTTGGATTGCCGCCACCCTGTCCGCCGCCCTGTTCCAGTGCTGGCGCACCGCCTTGCAGCAGCGGCTGCGGGGCACGCTGTCGGTCAATGGCGCGGGGGTGGTGCGCTATCTCTACGGCGTGCCCTTCGGGCTGCTGCTGCTGGGCGGCTACGCGCTGGGCACGGGGCAGGGGCTGCCGGCCATCGGCGGCGGGGCGTTTCTGGGCTGGGCGGCGCTGGGCGGGCTGGGGCAGATCATCGGCACCAACCTGCTGATCATGTCCTTCGGGCCGCGCGGCTTCGCGGTCGGCACCGCCTATTCCAAGACGGAGGCGGTGCAGGGCGCGGTGCTGGCGCTGATCCTGCTGGGGGAGCGGGTGTCGTGGCTGTCGGCGCTCGGCATCGCGGTGGGGGTGGGGGGCGTGCTGTATCTCTCGCTCGCCGGGCGCAACCTCAGCGGCATGGCGCTGCTGCGCGCCACGGTGCAGCCGGCGGCGCTGTGCGGCTTCGGCGCCGGCACGGGCTTCGCGCTCACTTCCATCTTCATCAAGTCCGCCAACCTGGCGCTGGACCACCCCGACCCGGTGCTGCGGGCGCTGGTGACGCTGTGCGTGGCCAATGCCATGCAGACCGTGATGCAAGGTGCCTGGCTGGCGTGGCGCGAGCCCGAGCAGTTCCGCGCCGTGTTCCGCAGCTGGCGCAGCAGCCTGCCGGTGGGGGCGCTGTCCGCCTGCGGCTCGGCCTGTTGGTTTTCCGGCTTCGCGCTGGCGCCGGTCGCCATGGTGCGCGCGCTGGGGCAGGTGGAGATCGTGTTCACGCTGTTGTTCAGCCGCTTCTACCTGAAGGAAACGCTGAAGCGGCAGGAGGTGGCGGGCGCGCTGGCGATCGTCGGCGGTGTGGTGCTGCTGCTGCTGGGCACGGTGCGCTAGCGGCCCGGCCCGGCACTGCCTGCTCCGGCGCCGCCGGATTCCGGCGGGTGGCCTGTGGCGCCGGCCGCCGCCGCGAGCCACGGCCGCGGCAGGCTGGGGCCGGGGCGTGGCGGGATTTGGTTTCCCTGGCCGGTGCCGCACATCAGGATGTCATGCGCCGGTCATCCGTCTGTCACGGGGGGCCTCTATATGCCGGGCCAACACGAAGGGCGGTCGATGCTGCAGCTTGAGGGTCTCACGCGCCGGTTCGGCGACAAGGTGGCGGTGGACGGGGTCAGCCTGTCCGTTCCGGCCGGCCAGATGGTCGGTGTCATCGGTCGCTCGGGTGCCGGCAAGTCCACCCTGCTGCGCATGGTCAACCGGCTGGCGGAGCCGAGCGAGGGCCGCATCCTGCACGACGGCACCGAGGTCTCGGCGCTGAGCGGGCAGGCGCTGCGCGACTGGCGCACCGACTGCGCCATGATCTTCCAGCAGTTCAACCTGGTGCAGCGGCTGGACGTGCTGACCAACGTGCTGGTGGGCCGGCTGAACCACCGGCGCGGCTGGGGCGGCACGCTGGCCACGCTGTTCAAGCATTTCTCGGCCGCCGAGCGGGCCATGGCGCTGTCCGCGCTGGCGCGCTTTGACCTGGACGGGCAGGCGCTGCAGCGGGCGGACACGCTGTCCGGCGGCCAGCAGCAGCGCGTGGCCATCGCCCGCGCGCTGTTGCAGCAGCCCAAGATCATCCTGGCCGACGAGCCGATCGCCAGCCTGGACCCGCGCAACGCGCAGGTGGTGATGGAGGCGCTGCGCGACGTGAACCAGCGCGACGGCATCACCGTGCTGTGCAACCTGCACCACCTGGACACCGCCCGGCATTACTGCGACCGCATTGTCGCGATGCAGGCCGGGCGCGTGATGTTCGACGGCCCGCCCGCCGGCCTGACGGCGGCGCGGGTGCGCGACATCTACGGCGTGTCCGAGGACGAGTTCGAAGCCTCGCCCGAGATGGGCGCGCGCCTCACCCCGACGGCACCGCTCGCCGCGCCATTGCCCGCCTGAACCCACGCTTTCGCTGGAGACAGACCCCATGATCACCCGCCGTTCCCTGGCCGCGCTCGCGGCCGGCTCCCTGATGCTGCCCGCCGCCCTGCGCGCCCAGGGCGCCGCTCCCCAGAACACGACCGCCATGCCCGCCGCCGGCAAGCGCGCCTGGGCCGAGCAGGTGCCGCAGATCCGCCTCGGCCTGCTGGGCGGCGAGAACGAGGGCGACCGGCTGGGGCGCTTCGACGCCTACCGCAAGCTGATCGAGGACACCTTTCAGGTGCCCACCCGCCTGTATCCGGCGGCCGATTATTCCGGCGTGATGCAGGCCTTCGCGGCCAAGCAGATCGAGGCCTCCTCCATGGGCGCCTCGGGCTATGCCGGCACCTGGCTCGACACCAACGGCGGCGTGGAGCCGCTGGTGGTGCCGCGCGAAAAGGACGGCTCGATCTCCTACGTCTCGGTGATGATCACCCGCAAGGACAGCGGCATCGCCAGCCTGGACCAGATGAAGGGCCATTCCCTGGCCTGGGCCGACCCCAACTCCACCTCCGGCTACCTGGTGCCGCGCTCCGAGCTGCGCGGCAACGGCATCGACATCAACAGCTTCTTCTCCCGCACCGGCTTCGCCGGCGGGCACGAGCAGGCGGTGGTGGCGGTGCAGCAGAAGCAGTACGACGCCGCCGTCACCTGGGCCTCGGGCCAGGGCGACGAGGCCCAGGGCTTCACCCGCGGCAACCTGCGCGCGATGGTGGAGAAGGGCATGCTGAACATGAACGACATGCGCATCATCTGGACGTCGCGCCCCATCCTGAACGGCCCGCTGGTGGTGCGCACCGACCTGCCGGCGGCGTTCAAGACCGACTTCACCGACTTCCACCTGGCGCTGCCCTCCGCCCACCCGGCGATCTACGAGGCGATCGAGCGCGGCGGCGGGCTGGGCTACGCCCGCGTCACCCACGCGCAGTTCGAGCCGATCGTGCAGCTGCGCCGCGAGGAAGCCGCCGAGCGCCGCCGGCGGACCTGAGGCCTGGGGGGTGGGCCAGGGGCGCTGCCCCTGAAGCCCCGCCGGGGTGGCCGAGCCACCCCGGACCTCGGCTTCTGGAAGCAGTTTCGGGCTTTCAGGATGAACAGCGGCGCTTGCTGACTTTTTCAAGAATAAAGGCCACCCGCGCCGAGCAGGCAGTCCCCGGGGGTCACCGACCCCCGGGGCAGGATACAAAACAGCTGTCGGGGTCCGGGGTGCTTCAACCACCCCGGCGGGGGTCCAGGGGGCGGCGCCCCCTGGCCTGTCCCTTGTCGCGACCAGCGCAACCCAGCCGCCCGCAGCCCCTGCTGGTTGCGGCCCGGGGGCGTGCCTAACCTGATCCCTCGCGCGCATGGGGCGCGCCTGAGGAAGTGCCGAGTGTCATGCCGCTGATCGCCCGCCGTCCGTTCCTGTCCCTTGCCGCCGCTGCCGCGCTGGCCCCGGCCGTTGCGCGCGCGCAGGCGCCGCGCGTGCGGCGGACGGCGGATGCCGACGTCGCCTTTCCGCAGGCGGGGCGCCGGGACTGGGCGGCCGAGGTGCCGCAGATCCGCATCGCGCTGCTGGGCGGCGAGAACGAGGCGGACCGGCTGGTGCGGTTCGAGAACTATCGCGCCCTGCTGGAGGCGACCTTTGGCGTGCCGGTGCGGGTGATGCCGGCCAGCGACTACGCGGGCGCGGTGCAGGCCTTCGGGGCGCGGCAGGTGGAGGTGGCCTCGCTCGGCTCCACTGCTTATGCGGCGGCCTGGATGGACACCAATGGTGGCGTGGAGCCGCTGGTGATCCCGGAGGAGGCCGACGGCTCCATCGACTACCGTGCCGTGATGGTGGTGCGCGCCGACAGCGGCATCATGGACTTCGCGGGCATGAAGGGGCGCTCGCTCGCCTGGGCGGACGTCAATTCCTCGTCCGGCTATCTGGTGCCGCGCGTGGCGCTGCGGCGGCAGGGGGTGGATGTCGCCACCTATTTCAGCCGCACCGGCTTCGCGGGCGGGCACGAGCAGGGCGTGGTGGCGGTGCTGCAGAAGCAGTACGACGCCTGCATGACCTGGGCCTCCGGGCTCGGCGACCCGGCGGAAGGCTTTTCCCGCGGCAACCTGCGCGCGATGGTGCAGAAGGGCATGCTGGACATGCGCGACATCCGCATCGTCTGGACCAGCGAGCCGATCGTCACCGGGCCCATCACGGTGCGGGCGGACCTGCCGGCGGCGGCCAAGGAGGACCTGAAGCAGTTCTACCTCGGCCTGCCCAAGGCGCATGCCGACATCTACCAGCAGATCACGCGCGGGCCGGGCACCGGATACCGCGAGGGCCGGCAACAGGACTTCGAGATCTTCATCGAGATGCGACGCGAGGAGGCGGCGGCGCGACGCCGCCGTGAATAGCCCATGAGAGTGTTGCGATGAGCGCCACCACCGCCGACAGCGCGCTGCTGGCGCGCGGCGAGGCCGCCTTCCGGGCCGCCCGCCGGCAACGGCGGCTAGCCACGCTGGTCAGCCTGGCGCTGCTGGCCATCTGCCTTTGGGCCGCGGCCCGGGTCAGCGAATTCTATCCTTCCACGCTGGCGGCCGGGCTGCCGCGCGTGGGCGAGTATTTCCACAAGCTGGTGCCCGCGCTGCGCTGGGACGCGCTGCTGAGCGGGCCGGGGACGGAAGGCAGCATCGCCTTCTGGTTCTACCGGCTGGACGACTGGGCCTGGCTGCTGTTGCAGACCTCGCAGATGGCGGCGCTGGCGACGCTGGGGGGCGCCGTCGTGGCGCTGCTGCTAGCCTTTCCCGCCGCGCGCAACATCGCCCCCACGCGCGGGCTGAACCTGCTGACGCGCCGCGGGCTGGAGGCGATGCGCACAGTGCCCGAGATCGTCTACGCGCTGATCTTCGTGTGGGCCTTCGGCATCGGCCCGCTGGCCGGCATCCTGGCGATCTTCTTTCACACCGTGGGCGCGCTGGGGAAGCTGTTTTCCGAGGTGATCGAGAACACCGAGCTGCGCGCCTGGGAAGGGCTGCGCGCGTCCGGCGCCAACTGGGTGCAGGCGTGCCGCTACGCCATCCTGCCGCAGGTCGCGCCCAATCTCATCAGCTACGCGCTGCTGCGTTTCGAGATCAACGTGCGCGGCGCCAGCGTCATCGGCTTCGTGGGGGCCGGCGGCATCGGGCAGGAGCTGAACCTGGTGATCTCGTCCAACTACTACGAGGAGATCAGCGCCATCATCGTGCTGATCATCCTGACGGTGTTTGTCATCGACATGGTGTCGGAGCGGCTGCGCCACCGCGTCATCGGCGCGGAGGCCCATTGATGACCGACGCCGACATCGCCCTGTGGCAGCAGCGCCTGCCGCGCGCCTTCGGCGCCACCCCCGCCACCCGCGCGCTGCGCTGGGCGGGTGGCGCGGCCTTCGTGGTCTGGCTGGCCACGCTGCTGTGGTGGTTCGACATCACCCCCGCGCGGCTGTGGAACGGCCTGTCCGGCCTGTTCGTGATCCTGAAGCTGATGGTGCCGCCGAGCCCCGGCGAGCTGTGGATGGATATCCTGCGCGGCATGGCGGAAAGCGTGGCGATGGCCTTTCTCGGCACCGTCATGGCGGCCGTGGTGGCGGTGCCGCTGGGCTTTCTGGGCGCGCGCAACGTGGTGACCGTGACGCTGCTGCGCTTTTCCGTGCGCCGCTTCTTCGATGGCATCCGCGGCGTGGACCAGCTGATCTGGGCGCTGGCCTATGTGCGCGCGGTGGGCCTCGGCCCGCTGGCCGGCGTGCTGGCGATCTTCACCAGCGACCTCGCCGTGCTGGCCAAGTTGTATGCCGAGGCCATCGAGAACGCCGAGAAGAAGCAAAGCGAGGGCGTGGTCGCCGCCGGCGGCAACACGCTGCAGGCGCTGCGCTTCGGCGTGCTGCCGCAGGTGCTGCCGATCATGCTGGCGCAGGCACTGTATTTCTTTGAAAGCAACACGCGCTCCGCCGCCATCCTGGGCGTGGTCGGCGCCGGCGGCATCGGGCTGCAGATCGCCGAGCGCATCAAGGTGCGCCACTGGGATGAGGTCGCCTTCATCATCATCCTGATGGTGGTGACGGTGGGCGTGATCGACTTCATCTCGGCGCGGGTGCGGCGGCGGCTGATCGGGGTTCGCGAAACGCCGATGGGGTGAGGGAAGGCCAGGGGGAATGAACGCCCCCCGGCCTCATCTTTCTTCTGTTTGTTTTCGACGTGCGGCCACTGTCAGCGGGCGAACGCTTCCAGGCAAAAACCAGAAACGTGGGGGGGCGGGAAAGAATGCCTTCTTTCCCGGTTCCGAAGCCTTCAGGAAAATCCTGAAAGGTTCAGGCCGCGTCCTCGCGCCGGTCGCGCACCTTCACGTAGGCGATGGCGGCGTGCTCGGCGCAATACGGCTTGGTGCCCATGGCTTCCGCCGTGCAGAAGCGAAAGCCCGGCGTGCCCGGCTCGCCGATCGGCCAGCAGCAGGACCGGCTGGTGCTGCGCGGAAACGGGCGCACCACGGCGGGCATGGCGCGCGCGGGCGGCGGCGGCGCGGGCTTGCGGGCGGGGGCGGCGGCCACCGGTGGCGGCGCCGGGCGGGGCGCCACGGGGGCCGGTGCCGGGCGCGGGGCGGGCGGCGGCTGCGCGGCCACGGGCTGCGGCGCCGGGGCAGGCTGCGGGCGCGGGGCCGGCGGGGTGGCGGTGGCGGGCGATGCCGGTTGCGGCGCGGGCTGCGCCACCGGGGCCACGGCGGCGGCGGCCGGCGCGGTGCCGGACGCGGGCTCGCGGCGGATCGGGCTGGGGCGGGGCGGCAGCACCAGGCGGTGGGCCTTGCCCACCACGGCGTTCTTGGAGATGCCCATGCGGCGGCCGATCTCCGCCGTGGAATGGCCCTCGGCCCAGTAGCCCCGCAGGGCCTCGATCGCCTCCGGTGTCCAGTCCATGGCCCGCTCCCGCTGTCGCTTCTACCAAATACGGTAGTTGCAGCCGCGGGCCGAACACAAGATGCGCTGCAACCCGCGATTGCTGAAAGCTGTGGAAAACCACTCATGCCGGGGGATAACCCCGGCGCGGCGGGTCAGAACATCAGGCCCTTGCGCAGCATGCCGTGCACGCCCTTCTCGCCGTTCACGGTCTGCGTCACACGGAAATCCACGGCCATGGAGCAGAACTGGTAGGCATCCGCGGCGGACACGCCCGCGCGCTCGACGATAAAGGCGATCATCTCGCGCAGCGCCTGCTTCATGGCGAGGTCGAGATCCTCGTGGATTCCCATGGAGATATAGTGCGTCGGCGTTTCGGCACGCGGAAAGCGCAGCTTCGGCGCCTTGGCGCCGCCGCCCTTGTGCAGCGTGAAGCGGAAGCGCCCGGTCAGGCACATCTCCAGCGCCGTGACGCAGACCTCGCCGTCGCCCTGCACGCCGTGGCCGTCGCCGGCCGAGAACAGCGCGCCCGGCGCGTGCACCGGCAGAAACAGCGTGGTGCCGGCCACCAGCTCCTTGTTGTCCAGGTTGCCGCCATGCGCGCGCGGCTCCTTGGTGGAGATCTGCCCCCATTCCATGGGCGGCGCCACGCCCATCACGCCGAAGAACGGCGACAGCGGCAGGTCCAGATGCCCCCGCGGCCCGAAGGGCAGGCGGCAGGTGTTGGCGGCGCGGTCCACCGGGATGTGCAGCAGCCGGCGATACGGAAAGTCTTCCGGCAAGGTGCCGACCAGCGGGCGGAAATGGTTGTAGCCCCAGTCGGCGCCCAGCTCGATGGCTTCCACCGCCACTTCCAGCGCGTCGCCCGGCTCGGCGCCGCTGATGGCCACGGGGCCGGTGACCAGGTGCGGGCCAAGGCGCGGGATGCCGGCGGCGTGGATCGCGGCCAGCGCCGGCGGCACCGCCATGCCGGAGCCGGCGGGGGGCATGATCTCCGCCGGGCCGGACACGCACTGCATCTCCACCACGTCGCCCGACCGCACCGTCAGCACCGGCGGGAAGGAGGCGTCGAAGGCGCCGAAGCGCACCGTCTCTGGGCTGGCGTGCAGCGTGTGGGTCTGGCTCATGCGGGCGATCCTCAGCGGGGGCGGCAAGGTTCGGGCGTGGCGGCACGCGGGTCAACCCGGCGGGGCATCGACAGCCCGCGGCGGCCCGGCCACACTGCGCCGGTCATCAAGGATTGCCGCGGCATGTTTCTGATCTGGTCGGGATGGGGCATCCTGGTGGTGCCCATCGTGCTCGTGACCTCCGTGGTGGTGGGCGGCCTGCTGCAGGCGGCGCTGACCGCCGCCGGGCGGCCGGACCTGGCCTTCCTGGCGTTCTTCGCGGGCGGCATGGCGGCGGCGGCGGCCAATTGGTTCATCGGCCGGCGCCTGAACAGCGCACCCCCGCGCGAACTGCTGGACCCGCGCACCAACGAGCGCGTGCTGCTCTATCGGCGGCACAAGCTGTTCTGGATCCCGATGCAGTACTGGTCGATCCCGGTGGCGATCGCGGCACTGGTGCCGCTGCTCGCGCTGTTCGGGAAGTAAAGGCTGGGGGAAAGAATTCCCCCAGGCCCCCATCTTTTTTCTGTCTGTTTGCAGCACGGGGGGCGGGCGGAGTGCGCTGGAGGTCTATGACCTCCGGCGACTGCGGGTTCCGAAGGCACGGCCTGCTTCCGGATAAAAACAAAAGAAGGGGCCCGGGGAATTCTTTCCCCGGCCTTGCTTGCTTAAACCCCGATAAACCCGCCCGACTGCCGCGCCCAAAGCCGCGCATAGGGCCCGTCGTGTTCCAGCAGTTCCGCGTGGGTCCCTTGTTCCACGATGCGCCCGTGTTCCAGCACCACAACGCGGTCCATGGTGGCCAGGGTCGACAGCCGGTGGGCGATGGCGATCACGGTCTTGCCCGCCATCAGCCGGTCGAGCGATTGCTGGATGGCGGCTTCGACTTCCGAGTCGAGGGCGGAGGTGGCTTCGTCCAGCACCAGGATGGGGGCGTTCTTCAGCAGCACGCGGGCGATGGCGACGCGCTGGCGCTGGCCGCCGGAGAGCTTCACGCCGCGCTCGCCCACATGGGCGTCGTAGCCGGTGCGGCCGCGCCAGTCGGACAGGTCGTGGATGAAGCTTTCGGCCTCGGCATCGCGCGCTGCGTCCGCGATTTCCGCGGCGGTGGCGTCCTGGCGGCCGTAGCGGATGTTGTCGCGGATGGAGCGGTGCAAGAGGGCGGTGTCCTGCGTCACCATGCCGATGGCGGCGCGCAGGCTTTCCTGCGTCACGGCCGCGATATCCTGGCCATCGATCAGGATGCGCCCCTGCTCGGGGTGGAAGAAGCGCAGCAGCAGGTTGACCGCCGTGGTCTTGCCGGCGCCGGAATGCCCGACCAGGCCGACGCGCTCGCCCGGTGCGATGCGCAGGTCGAAGTCGTTGAGCACGCCGCGCGCGGAGCCGTAGCCGAAGCGGACATGCTCGAAGCGGATTTCTCCGCGCGGGACGGCCAGCACCGCCGCGCCCTCCGGGTCCGGGGCGGTGGGGGGCACGGCGATGGAGCCGGTGGCTTCCTGCACCACGCCGATGTTCTCGAAGATGGCGGCGACGTTGAAGGCCACCCAGCCGGAGATGTTGGCGATCTGCCAGGCCATGGGCAGCGCCGCGGCGACGGTGGCCAGCGGGATGCGCCCCTGGTTCCACAGCGAGAGCGACAGCGCCGCCATGCCGGTGAGCATGATGGCGTTCAGGCAGGACAGCAGCAGGCCGTTCAGCGTGATCATCCGCATCTGGCGCTGAAAGGCGGCAGTGAGGCCGAGGATGCCTTCCCGCACGAACTGGTCTTCCTGCTCGGCGCGGGCAAAGAGCTTGAGGGTGAGGATGTTGGTGTAGCTGTCGACGATGCGGCCGGTGAGCAGCGAGCGCGCCTCGGACGCGGCGCGCGACCGGTCGCGCAGCCGGGGCACGATGAAGCGCAGCAGCAGGCCGTAGACGGCGAACCAGCCGAGGATGGGCAGGGCCAGCCACAGGTCGGCGCTGGCCAGGAACAGCACGGCGCCCGAGCCATAGACCAGGATGTACCAGACGGCGTTGACCGACTGCACCACGCTTTCGCGCAGCGCAGGGCCTGCCTGCATGACGCGGTTGGCGATGCGCCCCGCGAAGTCCTCCTGGAAGAAGGCCCAGCCCTGGCGCACCACATGGTAGTGGCTTTGCCAGCGGATCATGCTGGTGACGGTGGCGTTGATGGCCTGCTGGCCCACCACGTTCTGCGTCAGGATCGCCAGCGGGCGGCACACCAGCAGCACGAAGGCCATGGTGGCCAGCGCGCCGCCGGCCTCGGTGAACAGCGTGCCGGGGGCGTATTGCTGCAGCAGGCCGACGACGCGGCCGATGAACACCGGGATCAGCGCGTCCAGCAGCGCCACCACCAGCCCGATGACAAAGAGCAGCAGGAACAGCAGCCGCGCCTGGCGGATGAAGTACCAGTAGAAGCCGGGCAGGCTGGCGGGCGGCGGCTGCGCCGGCACCGGAACGCCCAGCCGGCGGCTGGCCGGCTGCCCGACGGGGGCGACGGGATCGACGAGGGTCTCGAACGGCAAGGGCATGCGGCCAGGGGGAACCCCTGGCGGCCCGGCGTCAAGCCGCGCCAGCCACCTTCACGCGAATAGCATCGGGCTCAGGCGGTGGCGGGGCCGATCCGCAGCAGCTCGCGGTACAGCGCCGCCATGCCGGCGGCGGTGGCCACCGACACGGCCGCGTTGGCCACCACCCCCGCCAGCCCCGCGAAGACCGACAGCGGGCCGGCCATCAGCAGCAGCGCGGCGGCGAACCACGCCACGATCAGCACCGCCGCGTTGAGGCCCACGAATATCACGCCCAGCGTCAGCACCGCCCAGCGGTGGCCGCGCGTCATCTCCGTGCTGCGGCGCAGCGCCTCCACCGGGCCGGCGGGGGGCTGCAGCGCCAGCACGGGCAGCGACACCGCCCAGCAGCACAGCAGGATGATGCCCGGCACCACCAGGAACACCAGCCCCAGCCCCACCGCCAGCCCTTCCAGCAGCATCAGCCCCACCAGCGCGGGCAACAGGCGCAGGGCGCGGTCGATGCCGGCGCGCAGCGGCAGCGGCTGGCCTTCCGCCTGGGTCCAGGCCCGGTGGACCAGGATCACTTGCAGCACGCCGCTGAGCACCACCACCACCAGGTTGGCCAGCATGACGCGCAGCAGCTCGCCATCGGTCAGCATCGCATCGGGGTCGGCGGGCACCGGGGCCACCAGCCCGGCCATCCAGCTCGGCAGCCCGGCCAGCAGCAGCCCCAGCAGAAGGAACACCTCGGCGTCGCGGCGGACCATCTCCGCGGCCAGCCGGACGACGCGGGCGGGGGACAGCGTTTCAGCGGGCATGCGGCGATCCTGGAACGGTGGCCTGAAGGGGGCGGGCGTCACAGCCAGCCCTTGCGCTTGAAGTACAGGATCGGCAGCACGGCGCTGCAGATCATCAGCAGCAGCGCGGCGGGGTAGCCGAACCGCCAGCTCAGCTCCGGCATGGAGGAGAAGTTCATGCCGTAGATGCTGGCCACCAGCGTCGGCGGCATCAGCGCCACGCTGGCGACGGTGAAGGTCTTGATGATGCCGTTCTGGTCGATGTTGATGATGCCCAGCACCGCGTCCAGCAGGAAGTTGGCCTTGTTGGACAGGAACGAGGCGTGCTCCACCAGGGAGCGGACGTCGCGTTCCAGCACCTTGATGGTGGCCTTGTTCTCCTTGCGCAGCGCCTGGCCCTTCTCGGCATTGATGAAGGTCAGGATGCGGGTCAGGCCCAGCAGCGTCTCCCGCGCGCGGGACGTGACCTCGCCCACCTCGCCCAGCGCGATCAGCACGGACTTCAGGTCGGCGTCGCGGGCATTGGCCTTTTTGTGGGTGGTGCCGCGCGCGGTGCGGAAGGCGGACTGGCTGGCGCGGTCCATGTCGGCGCCGATGCGCTCCAGGATGTCGGCCAGGCGGTCCACCACCTGCTCGAACAGGTGCAGCATCACGGCATCGGCCGAGCTGAGCAGGGACGGCGTGCGGCGCGCGCGGTTGCCGAAGGCGGCGAAGGCCTTGGGCGTCGCGTGGCGCACGGTCAGCAGCGTGTGGCCGGCCAGCACGAAGGTGATGGGGGTGGAGCCGTATTCGCCCTGGTCGGCGCCGTACAGGAAGTTGGCGGTGAGGAACAGCGCCTCACCCTCGCGGTACAGGCGGGACGAGCTTTCGATCTCCTGCATCTCCTCGCGGGTCGGCAGCTCCAGCGCCAGGGCCTGCTCCACGGCCTGCACCTCCTCGCGCGAGGCGTTCAGCAGGTCGATCCAGGTGGCGGCACGCAGGATGGAGGCGGGCTGGATGCCGTCGCCGAGGTCCAGCCGGCCATCGGCCACGGTGTAGGTGGTCATCATGGGTGGCGGGTTCCGGCAGGAGGTTCGCGGAGGGCGGTGTTGTAACGCCGGGCCTTGGGGGGCGGAAGCCGAAGGCCGGGGAAAGAATTCCCCGAGGCCCTTCTTTTGCTTCTGTTGTGAAAGCCGCGTGGCCGGCGGGACCCGTCGCCGCCCGCGCTGAAAGCGGGTCGGAAAAAGCCAGGGTTCCGGGGGAAATCCGTTCCCCCGGCCCGGCTTCACGCGGCCGCCGGCCTCGGCTGCGGCAGGCCGAACAGCGTGGCGACGCCGGGAAAGTCCGCCGCCTGCCGGTGGCGGTCGCAGGGCCGGGTGCCATCCGCCCCGCGCACCAGCTGGCAGGTGGCGAGGCCGGCGGTCGCGGCGGCGTCCAGCTCCTCCGCCACGTCGGACAGGAACAGGATCTCGGACGGCGACAGGTGCAGGCCGCGCGCGATGGCGCTGTAGCTGGCGGCCTCGCGCTTGCCGCCGACGCGGGTGTCAAAGAAGCCGCCGAACAGCGGCGACAGGTCGCCCGCCTCGGAATGGCCGAACAGGAGCTTCTGCGCGTCCACGGAGCCGGAGGAATACACGTGCAGCCCGATGCCGGCGCGCGACCAGGCGCGCAGGCTGGGCGCCACGTCCGGCCACAGGTGGCCGCGCAGCCGGCCGTCCAGGTAGCCCTGTCGCCAGATCAGCCCCTGCAGGGCCTTGAGCGGCGTGACCTTGGCGTCCTCGTCCATCCAGCGGCGCAGCGCGGCGGGGGCGTCCTCGCCCGGCTCGGCGAGGCGGCGGGCGTCGGCCAGGATGGCCGCCACCTCGGGCGTGTCGCCGTGGTCGGCCAGAAAGCCCTCCAGCGCCCGGCGCGCGAAGGGGAACAGCGTGTCCTTCACGAAGGCGATGGCGCTGGTGGTGCCTTCGATATCGGTCAGGACGGCGCTGACCGGCGCCATCAGCCCACCACCGCCGGAAAGCGCTCGCTGATGTCGGAGCCGCTGTAATGCGGCGTCCAGCCGGTGGTCTCGGTGAAGATGCGCAGCGCCGTGACGCGCGGCTCCACGCCCGCGTCGAACCAGTGCTGGGTGTTGGCGGGCACGGAGATCAGGTCGCCCTGCGTGCAATGGGCGTCATACACCCTGCCGTCCACATGCATGATGAAGTTGCCGCTGCCTTCGTGAAAGAAGCGGACCTCGTCTTCCGTGTGGATGTGCTCGGACAGGAACTTGGCGCGCAGCGCGTCCTTTTGCGGGTGCGTGCCGTCCAGCTTGATGACGTCGGCGGTGCCGGCGCCGGTGTCGCCCATGAAGGCGTCAAGCTGCGGGCGGTAGGCGGCCAGCACCGCCTCGGCCTCCGCGCCCTCGGGCAGTCCGGCCACCGGCCAGCGCTCGAAGCGCACGTTGATGGGTGCCAGGGCGGCGGCGATATCCGCCTCCTCGGTGGCGCGCAGCAGTTCCTCGCCGGTGGCGGCGTCGCGAACGGTCAGAAGGCTCATCGGATCCTCCTCAGGCCGTCAGGCCTGGCTTTCCTGCAGATGACAATCGAGCATGAACTCCAGCGCTTCCATGCGGTTCAGCGCCGTGTCCATGTCGGGGCCCCATACATAGGCGCCGTGGCCGCGCAGCACATAGCCGGGCGGTATGACATCCATGTTGCCCCAGCGGGCTTCCACCACGCCCTGCAGCCGGGCGATGTCCTGGTCGTTGTCGAACACCGGCACCTCCACGGAGCCGTCATGGGTGGCGAGGCCGGGAAAGGCCTTCAGCAGCTCGTAGCCCGCCAGGATGATGCGCTGCCCGGCGGCGCGGGACAGCACGGTGTTGGCGACCGAATGCCCGTGCAGCACCGCCCCCGCCCCGGGAAAGCGGCGGTAGATGCCGCAATGCAGCAGCGTCTCGGCCGAGGGCTTCAGCTCCGGCCGCTCCGGCCGCCCGTCCGCGTCCACCACCATCAGCGCGGCCGCGTCCAGCCGGGCCTTGTGGAAGCCGGAGCGGGTGATGGCGACGCGGCCGCCATCCAGCCGCACGGACAGGTTGCCGGCGGTGGCGGGCACCCAGCCACGCTCGTCCAGGCGCCGCCCGGCGGCGACGATGGCGGCGGATGCGGGTTCGGGGATGGGGGTGGTCATGCGCGAAGCTCCCGCGGCCAGGGGCGGAACACAAGCAAACGCCCACGCGCCCCGGCGAGGGGGCGGTGGGCGGAAGGGCCATCGCTGGCCGGCACGGCCGCCCGAGGGCGGCCGGCGCCACCTGGATCAGGCGGCGGGGCGGTTGGTGGTGTGCTGCGGCGCGGCCTGGGTCGGCTGCACCGTGGCGGGGCCCTGCAGGTTGCCGGCCGGCGGCACGACCGGGTCGGCCATCGAGGCGTCCGCGGTGTCGTCGTCGGCCATGTTCTTCTTGAAGGACTTGATGCCCTTCGCGAAGTCACCCATCAGGCCGCTGATCTTGCCGCTGCCGAACAGCAGAAGAACGACGACCAGCACGATCATCCAGTGCCAGATGCTGAAGGAACCCATGCCAAGCCTCGATCCTGTTGGGCAAGGCGGGGTGGGGGGCTTGTCCCCCGGCGTCCCGCCCGCGCATTCGTTCTACGTGGTCCACACTACTGTCCCGGTGGCCCCCGTGCAAACAGGCACATGGCGAGACGGGGGGGCGGAAACAACCTTCGCGGAAGGTTCTTTTTTGTCCGGGGGAAACCCGATGGCGGCGCGGCGGGGCCGCCGGGTCATTCCGCCGTGATGCCCAGCGTCCGGATCAGCGCCCCCCAGCGGCTGGTTTCCTGCCGCATGAAGGCGGCGAATTCCTCGGGCGAGCTGGCCACCACCTCGAAGCCCAGGGTGGTCAGGGTTTGCCGCGCCTGCGGGGCCAGCAGCGCCGCCCGGGCCTCGCGCGCCAGCAGCGCCACGCGCTCGGGCGGCGTGGCGGCGGGGCCGACAAAGCCGTTCCAGCCATAGGAGGTGGCATTCGCCATGCCGGATTCCGCCAGCGTCGGGATCTCGGCCAACTGCGGCAGCCGGGCGTCGGAGGTGACGGCCAGGGCGCGGGCCTGGTTCTCGCGCAGCTGCGGCAGGATGCCGGCCACCGTCAGCACCATGGCGTTGATGCGCCCGGCCACCAGGTCCAGCACCGCCTGCGGAAAGCCGCGATACGGCACGTGCTCGGCCTGGAAGCCGCCACGCGCCTTGATCTCCTCCATCGCCAGGTGGCCGCCGGAGCCGGCGCCGACGGAGCCGTAGGTCAGCGCCGTGGGGTTGGCGCGGCCATAGGCCACGAATTCCTCCAGCGTGCGGCAGGGCAGGGAAGGGTGCACCACCAGCACCTGCCCGGCGCGGGCCAGCAGCGAGATGGGCACGAGGTCGCGTTCCGGCTGGTAGGGCAGGTTGGGGTACAGCGCGGGGGCCGTGGTCAGCGGGCCGTTGATGGACACGCCGAAGGTGTGGCCGTCCGTCGCCTTGGCCACCATGTCCGTGCCGAGGTTGCCGCCGGCGCCCACGCGGTTGTCCGCCACCACCGGCTGCCCCAGCACGCCGGCCAGGTGCTGCGCCACCACGCGGGAAATGATGTCGGGCGTGGAGCCGGCCGGGAACGGCACCACCAGCCGCACCGGCCGGTCCGGCCAATGCGGCTGCGCGAGGGCGGGCACGGCCGGCAGGGTGGCGCCGAGCGCCAGGAGGGTGCGGCGTGACAGCATGGGGGAACTCCGTGGCGGCGTCCTGCGACGCTCGTTGCGCTGGCTTTGCCGGCGATTGAGCATGAGCGCGCCGCCCCGTCCAGCGCCGCTAGTTGGCGGCCAGGGCGCGGCGGTTGTAGATGAAGCCCGCCGCCGGATAGCTGGTGTTGCCCAGCCCGTTCGCCGGCGGATACCACACCCGCACCAGCGACCAGTCGTTGCGCGGCGACACATCCACCACCGGCTGGTCCAGCGTCACCCGCCCCTTGGCGCTGCCATTGGCCCAGTTGGCGTGGTCCACCCGGATTTCCCGCGCCGACACCACGCGGCTGACCACGGACAGGTGCCCGTCATTCAACCGGGACGTACGCCGCAACACCAGCACGGCGCCATCGCGCGGCGTTGGCCCGCGCTCGTAGCGCCCGGCGGCGGCGTCCCACCACTGCCAGGCGTCGCCGCTGAGCTGGATGCCGGATTCCGCCCGCGCATAGGGCACGCACCACATGAAGCCGCTGCTGACGCCGCGCCCGCCGCCACCGCAGGCGGCCAGCAACAAGAGGGCGAGGATGGCAAGGAAACCCCGGAACGGCGGCATGGATCGGCCCGATGCTGGACGTGGCGGGCCCCCGGGGGTGGGCCTGGACTGTGGCGTTATAGCATGGGGGGAGGGGGGCCAAAGAGGGCTCCGCCCTTTCCGGACACACCCGCCGGGGGGGGTGGCTGAGCCACCCCGGACCCCGGCATCAGAAAGCGTCCGGGGCGGTCCGGGGAACGAGTGCCAGACGGGGCGGGAGCGCAGGATCTTTGAGGCAAGCCACGCGGGATGATCCGTCAGGCTCGGGCGGCGGCCGTTCCAATCGCGGCTGGTGCCGGGGTCCGGGGTGGCTCAGCCACCCCGGCGGGGGTCCAGGGGGCGGCGCCCCCTGGCCTAGCCTGTCAGGTTTCCAGCATCCGCCGCAGCAGCTCGACGTCTTCCGCGAAGGACACGTCCGCCTGCATCAGCTCCGCCACGCGGGACACGGCGTGCATCACGGTGGTGTGGTCGCGGTTGCCGAAGCGGCGGCCGATCTCGGGCAGGGAGCGGGAGGTGAGCTGCTTGGCCAGGTACATGGCCACCTGCCGCGGCCGCGCCACGTTGCGGGCGCGGCGGGCGGAGCTCATGTCGGTCAGGCGGATGTTGTAGTGCTCGGCGACCTTGCGCTGGATCTCCTCGATCGTCACGCGGCGGTCGTGGGCGCGCAGGATGTCGTGTAGCACCTCCTGCGCCGACTCCAGCGTCACGGGGCGGCCAAACAGGTTGGCGTGGGCGATCAGCCGGTTCAGCGCGCCTTCCAGCTCGCGGATGTTCGACGTAATCTTGTGGGCGAGGAATTCCAGAACCCTGGACGGAACCTCGACCTCCGCCGTTTGCGCCTTGGCCTGAAGAATAGAAATGCGCAATTCGTAGGTGGTGGCGTGGATGTCGGCCACCATGCCGCAGCCGAGGCGCGTGCGCAGGCGGTCCTCCAGCCCCGACAGGTCGGAGGGCGACTTGTCGGCGGACACCACGATCTGCTTGCCGGCATCCACCAGCGCATTGAAGGTGTGGAAGAATTCTTCCTGCGTGTTGTCCTTGCCGATCAGGAACTGCAGGTCGTCGATCATCAGCACGTCCACGGAGCGCAGGCTCTCCTTGAACTGCATGGTGGACTGGTTCCGCAGCGCGTTGATGAAGCGGTACATGAAGGTCTCGGCCGACATGTAGGTGACGTGCCGCTCCACGCCGCCCTCGCCGTTCTGGATGGCCCAGGCGATGGCGTGCATCAGGTGCGTCTTGCCCAGGCCCACGCCGCCATACAGGAACAGCGGGTTGAAGCCGGGCGAGGCCGGCTTCTCGGCCACGCGCCGGGCGCAGGCATGGGCGAACTCGTTGGGCTTGCCCACCACGAAGCTGTCGAAGGTGAAGCGGGCGTCCAGCTTGGCCGACCAGTCGTTGCTGCGGGCATCCGCGGCCTTGGCGGGCTCGGCGCGCAGGGCGGCGGGTGGCGGGGCCAGGGTGGCAGGGGTCAGGGCGGCGGGGGCCAGGGGCGGGGCGGACAACGACTCGGCCAGGCCGCCGGCGCGCGCGGCGGGGGCATCGGGCAGCGCGTCGGGGCGCGGCTCGGCGGCCACGCGCACGTCCACGCGGCGGATGCCGGGGTGCTCGGCCTGCCACAGGGTGCGCAGGCGGTCGCCGTAATGGGTGCGCACCCAGTCGCGCAGAAAGCGCGTGGGCAGGAGGATGACGACCTCCTCGCCCTCGATGGCGGACAGGGTCATCTGGCGCAACCAGGAGCGGTACTCGACCTCGCCGACATCCTCGCGCAGCCGGGCGCGGATGCGGGCCCAGGCCTCGGCCGCCGGGTCGGACAGGGCTTCCAGGCCGTGCTGCGCGGGGTGGGACGGCATGCCCAGCTCATTCTCCATGCGAAGCACCTGCCATCCTTTGACACGTAACCGGCACCGCCCGGCACGCCGGGCAGATTGCACGGGGCCTCCACGGCCCGACCCCGTGAAGGGCACAAACCGGGTGGCACGACATGAAATGCGAATCACCGAGCGTGATCCGTCGTCCGGGCACAGTTCCGCGATCCGCGATTCTTC